>NZ_JBHRTR010000054.1:103683-148750 GCF_042646425.1 Marinibaculum pumilum | reverse complement strand
GCGCCCCCCCGCTGACAGGGGCCGAACCCGTCAGTCGCGCAGCTTCAGGCCGCGCAGCCGCAGCGCATTGCCGATCACGGAGACAGAGCTGAAGCTCATCGCCAGGGCGGCGATCATCGGGCTCAGCAGCAGGCCGAAGACCGGGTACAGGATGCCGGCGGCGATCGGCACGCCGATCGTGTTGTAGCCGAAGGCGAAGACCAGGTTCTGGCGGATGTTGCGCAGGGTCGCGATGCTCAGCTGCCGCGCCCGCAGGATGCCGTGCAGGTCGCCCTTCAACAGGGTGATGCCGGCGCTCTCGATCGCCACATCGGTGCCGGAGCCCATGGCGATGCCGACATCCGCCTGCGCCAGGGCCGGCGCGTCGTTCACCCCGTCGCCGGCCATCGCCACCACCCGGCCCTGCGCCTGCAGCGCCTTCACCACCGCCTGCTTCTCGTCCGGCAGGACCTCCGCCTCCACCCGGTCGATGCCCAGGCGGCGGGCGACCGCTTCCGCCGTGCGGCGGCTGTCGCCGGTCAGCATGACGACCTCCACCCCGGCCTGCTGCAGCGCCTTCACCGCCGCGGCGGCATTCTCCTTCGCCGGGTCGGAGACCGCGATCAGGCCGGCGGGCGCGCCGTCGACAGCGGCGAACATGGCGGTCGCGCCCTCGTCCCGCAGCCGGTCGGCCTCCGCTTCCATGGCGGCGGTGCCGACCCCTTCGTCCGCCATCAGGCGGGCATTGCCGAAGGCGACCCGCCGTCCGTCCACCCGGCCGGTGATGCCCTTGCCGGTGACCGCCTCGGTGCCTTCCGCCGCCGGCAGGGTCAGGCCGCGGGCCTGCGCGCCGTCCAGGATGGCAGCGGCCAGCGGGTGCTCGCTGCCGCGCTCCAGGGCGGCGACCATCGCCAGCAGCTCGTCCTCCGCCAGGTCGCCGGCAGGCACCACCCGGTTCAGCACCGGCCGGCCCAGGGTCAGGGTGCCGGTCTTGTCCACCACGATGGTGTCGACCTTCTCCAGCCGCTCCAGCGCGGCGGCATCCTTGATCAGCACGCCGGCCTGCGCGCCCCGGCCGACGCCGACCATGATCGACATCGGGGTGGCCAGGCCCAGGGCGCAGGGGCAGGCGATGATCAGCACCGAGACCGCCGCGACCAGAGCGAAGGGGAAGGCCGGCGCCGGGGCGAACAGCATCCAGGCCACGAAGGCGATCACCGCGACGGCGATCACGATCGGCACGAACCAGGCGGCGACCCTGTCGGCCAGGCCCTGGATCGGCGCGCGGCTGCGCTGCGCCTGCGCCACCATCTGCACGATCCGCGACAGCATGGTGTCGGCGCCGACCTGGTCGGCCCGCATCACCAGCGCGCCGGTGCCGTTGATGGTGCCGCCGATCAGGCGTTGGCCGACCGCCTTCTCCACCGGCACTGGCTCGCCGGTGACCATGCTCTCGTCGACGGAGCTGTGGCCCTCCACCACCTCGCCGTCGACCGGCACGCTCTCGCCCGGCCGCACCCGCAGGCGGTCGCCGACAGCGACCTGGTCCAGCGGCACATCCTCGTCGTCGGCCCCTTCGGCGGCGCCCTCACGGATCCGCCGCGCGGTCTTCGGCGCCAGGTTCAGCAGCGCCCGCAGGGCGGCGCCGGTGCGGTGCCGCGCGCGCAGTTCCAGCACCTGGCCCAGCAGGACCAGGGCGATGATCACCGCGGCGGCCTCGAAATAGAGGCCGACTCGGCCATGATGGCCCTGCATGGCGGCGGGGAAGATCCCGGGCGCGATCACCGCCACCACCGAATAGAGGTAGGCGGCCGCCACGCCGACGGCGATCAGGCTGAACATGTTCAGGTTCAGGCTGCGGAAGCTGTCCAGCCCGCGCTGGAAGAACGGCAGGCCGCACCACAGCACCACCGGGGTGGCCAGCGCGAACTCGATCCAGTCCAGCCAGACGGTCGGGACTCCCTCCAGCACGCCGGGCAGGAAATGGCGGCTCATCGCGATCACGAAGACGGGCGCGGTGAAGACCAGGCTGGTCCAGAAGCGCCGGGTCATGTCGACCAGCTCCTCGTTCGGGAGCTCCTCGGCGGTGACGGTCATCGGCTCCAGCGCCATGCCGCATTTCGGGCAGGAACCGGGTCCCTCCTGCACGATCTCCGGATGCATCGGGCAGGTGTACAAGGCGCCCGGCGGTGCCTCGGCCGGGGCCTGGGGCACCGCCGTGCCGCTGGCATCGACATAGCGCGACGGCTCCGCGGCGAACCGGTCCGCACAGCGGCCGGAGCAGAAATGGTAGGTCCGGCCGTCATGCTCCAGGCTGTGCTTCGCCGTCTGCGGGTCCACATCCATGCCGCAGACGGGATCCTTCACCGTTCCGCCGACGCCATGGTCATGGCCATGCCCGTGTCCGTGGTGCTGGTGGCCGCAGCCCTGCGTCTCTGTGCCGGCCATGTCGCTGGCTCCCTCTGTTCCACCCGGATCCGGGCGATGCTCCGTCGGACGGGATGTAGGTCTTCCAGTTACTGGAACTTCAAGAGGTTCGTGCCGGCTTTTTTCCCGCCAGTTCGTCGATGATCGGGCAGTCGGGGCGCGCGTCGCCGTGGCAGGCTTCGACCAGGTGGGTCAGCTCGGCGCGCAGCAGCCGCAGCTCCTGCAGCTTCGCCTCGATCTCCGCCAGCCGTTCGGTGGCCAGCGCCTTCACGTCGGCGCTTGACCGGTCGCGATCCTCGTAGAGGGAGAGCAGGCTGCGGCAATCGTCGATCGAGAAGCCCAGGCTGCGGGCGCGCTGGACGAAGCGGAGCTTGCGCACCGCCTGGTCGTCATAGTCGCGGAAGCCGTTCGGCCGCCGCTCGGCAGCAACGAGGCCGATCTCCTCGTAGAACCGGATCGTCTTCGCCGGCAGGCCGCTGGCCCGTGCCGCTGCGCCGATGTTCATGTCCCCCACCTCCGGTCGCAGCCCGGATCTTCCCCCAGGCCCGCGAGTATAGCGGCCTTTGCCTCGATCCGGCAGCGATGCGGCCGGTGATGAATGGTCTGGCCAAACCCCGGGGGTCCTGCGCTACAGTGCGCATCAAAATTGTCGGACAATCCTGGTGAGGAGGAAGCGCCATGGCATGGGATTTCGAAACCGATCCCGAATTCCAGAAGGAACTGGACTGGATCGAGGATTTCGTGCGGCGGGAGGTGGAGCCGCTGGACCATGTCCTGGGCAGCGCCTGGGACGTCCATGACGACAACCGCAACCGGCTGGTGCGCCCGCTGCAGCAGCAGGTGAAGGAGCGCAAGCTCTGGGCCTGCCATCTGGGCCCCGACCTGGGCGGCCAGGGCTATGGCCAGGTGAAGCTCGCCCTGATGAACGAGATCCTGGGCCGGTCGCGCTTCGGGCCGTCGGTGTTCGGCTGCCAGGCGCCCGACAGCGGCAATGGCGAGATCCTGGCCCATTACGGCACCGCGGCGCAGAAGGAGCGCTACCTCTTCCCGCTGCTGAACAACGAGATCGTCTCCTGCTTCTCGATGACGGAGCCGCAGGGCGGCGCCGACCCGAAGGTGTTCACCACCCGGGCGGAGAAGCATGGCGGCGAGTGGGTGATCAACGGCGAGAAGTGGTTCTCCTCCAACGCCCGCTTCGCCTCCTTCTTCATCGTGATGGCGGTGACCGATCCCGACCATCCGGATCCCTATCGCCGGCAGTCGATGTTCATCGTGCCGGCGGAGACGTCGGGTGTGAACATCATCCGCAACACCGGCATCGGCTCGGAGCGGATCGGCTCCCACGCCTATATGCGCTACGAGAATGTGCGGGTGCCCGAGGACCATATGCTGGGCGGCCGCGGCGACGGCTTCGTGGTGGCGCAGACCCGGCTGGGCGGCGGCCGCATCCACCATGCGATGCGCACCATGGGCCAGGTGCGCAAGGCCTTCGACATGATGTGCGAGCGCGCGCTGAGCCGCGAGAGCCAGGGCCAGCGGCTCTCCGAGATGCAGATGACGCAGGAGAAGATCGCCGACAGCTGGATCGAGATGGAGCAGTTCCGCCTGCTGGTGCTGCGCTCCGCCTGGCGGATCGACAAGTACAAGGACTATCGCAAGGTGCGGAAGGACATCGCCGCCGTGAAGGTGATGATGTCCAGGGTGCTGCGCGACGTCGCCTCACGGGCGCTGCAGCTGCACGGTTCCCTGGGCCTGTCGACGGAGATGCCGTTCGGCGACCAGGTGCTGGAAAGCTTCCACATGGCGCTGGCCGACGGCCCGACCGAGGTGCACAAGATCACCGTCGCCCGCCAGGTGCTGCGCGACTACCAGCCGTCGAACGAGATGTTCCCCGCCTATCACCTGATCAACCAGCGCCAGCAGGCGGTGGAGCGCTTCGGCGGCCTGATCGACCCGGTGGAGGCGGAGTTCGAGATCGGCGAGGCGGTCTGATGAGCGCCTCCGCTTCTGCCGGCGCGGACCGCGACCGCCTGGAGGATCTGGGCGAGGTCCGCGCCGACGAACAGATGGACTGGCCGAAGGTGGAGGCGCTCTTGCGGGCGGAGGTGCCGGACCTGCCGCCTGCGCCGATGCAGGTGCGCCAGTTTCGCGGCGGTTCCGCCAACCTGACCTACCTCCTTCTGTTTGGGGAGCGGCAAATGGTGCTGCGGCGGCCGCCGCTGGGGCCGGTGGGCAAGGGCGCACACGACATGAAGCGGGAGCATCGGGTGCTGTCGCGCCTGCACCGGGCGCTGGCGACTGCGCCGCGCGCCTTCCTGTTCTGTGACGATCCGGCGGTGATCGGCGCCGACTTCTTCGTCATGGAACGGCGCACCGGCGTGGTGGTGCGCGATGCCTTCCCGCCGGAGATGACCGGCTTCGCCGACCTGGAACGGCGGATCAGCCTGGCGGTGGTTCGGGCGATGGCCGACCTGCACCTGGTCGATCCCGACGCGGTCGACCTGGGCAGCCTGGGCCGGCCGGAAGGCTTCATGGAGCGCCAGCTGTCCGGCTGGAAGATGCGCTGGGAGGATGCCAAGGATGCCGACATCCCCCTGTTCTACGACCTGCACGACCGGCTGGCGGCGGAAATCCCGGCGCTGCAGCGGGTCAGCCTGGTGCATAACGACCTGAAGATCGACAACTGCCAGTTCCAGGCCGACGACCCTGATACCGTCACCTCTATCTTCGACTGGGACATGACCACCCGCGGCGATCCGCTGGCGGACCTGGGCACCCTGCTGGGCTACTGGAACGAGCCAGGCGACCCGGCGCAGCGGATGGTGATGCCGCCGCCGGTGGGCGGCTCCTATCCCAGCCGCCAGGAGATCGCGGCGGAATATGCCGACCGGATGGGCGGCTTCGACCTGTCGCGGCTGCACTGGTACGAGGCCTTCGCGATGTGGAAGACCGCGACCGTCGTGCAGCAGATCTACATCCGCTATGCGCGCGGCCAGACGAAGGACGAGCGCTTCCGCGACATGAACGGCCGCATCCCGCCGCTGCTGCAGATGGCGGAACAGACACTGGACGCGGTTCGCTACGGCTGAACCCGCCGGAAGACCGAATCCCGGGAGGAAGAAAGATGGACTTCAAGGGCAAGACCGCCGTCATCACCGGCGGTGCCAGCGGCATCGGCTTCGCCACCGCGGCGGCGCTGGGCCGGCGCGGCATGAACCTGGTGATCGCCGATATCGAGCAGGGCGCGCTGGACACCGCCAAGGGGGAACTGGAGCGCACCGGCGTGAAGGTCGCCGTGCAGCGCTGCGACGTGTCGAAGCGCGACGAGGTGGCGGCGCTCGCCGACATGGCGTTCGGCGATTTCGGCGGCGTGCATGTCGTGTTCAACAATGCCGGGGTCGCGGTCGGCGGGCCGATCGCGGAGATGAAGCATTCCGACTGGAAATGGATCATCGACGTCGACCTCTGGGGGCCGATCCACGGCACCGAGCTGTTCCTGCAGCGCATGCTGGACCAGGACGAGGACGGCCACATGCTCTACACCGCCTCCTTCGCCGGCCTGGCGCCGAACAAGGGGCTGGGCCCCTATTGCGTGGCCAAGTACGGCGTCGTCGCGATGGCGGAGGTGCTGCAGAAGGAGCTGCGCGGCACCAAGCTCGGCGTCTCCGTCTTCTGCCCGATGCGGATCGCCACCAATATCGAGAAATCGCAGCGCAACCGTCCCCAGGACTTGGGCGGGCCGGACGCCTCGCCGCCGGTGCTGGACCAGGGCGAGGGCAACCAGGACCTCGCCGGCCGGGTGCTGAAGGTGGAGGATATGGGCGAGCGGGTCGCCGCGGCCGTCGGCACCGACCAGCTCTACATCCTCAGCCATCCGGAAAGCCGCACACCCGTCCAGCGCCGCTTCGCCCGCATCGAGAAGGCGTTCGACGCGCTCGGTGACGGCTGACCCTGGGGGAAGGCTGACGTCCTTGCCGTGCTATCCTGCCCGGGCCGCCGGAAGAGCGGCCTGGAAGGGAGGATCCTCGCATGCTTGAGACCGCGATCGCCGGCAGCCTGCCAAAGCCGGCCTGGCTGGCGGAGCCGGAGAAGCTCTGGGCGCCGTGGCGCCTGTCGGGTGCCGACCTGGAGCAGGGCAAGCGCGACGCCGCCCTGGTCTGGCTGAAGGAGCAGGAGGATGCGGGCATCGACATCGTCGGCGATGGCGAACAGTTCCGGACCCATTTCGTCCACGGCTTCCTGGAGCGCATCGCCGGCATCGACTGGAACCTGAAGACCCCGATGGGGATCCGGAACAACCGCTACACCGTGGAAGTGCCGACGGTGACCGAGGCGGTGCGGCGCACCGGCCCGGTGCACGGGCCGGAGGCCGCCTTCGTGCGCGGCCATACCAGGCACGCCGTCAAATGGACCCTGCCCGGACCGATGACGATCTGCGACACCATCGCCGATGGCCATTACGGCCGCCGCGCCGACATGGCGATGGCCTTCGCCGAGGTGCTGAACGAGGAGGCGCGCGAGCTGCAGGCCGCCGGGGTCGACGTGATCCAGTTCGACGAGCCCGCCTTCAACGTCTTCATGGACGAGGTCGCCGAATGGGGCGTGCCGGCCCTGCACAAGGCGATCGAGGGACTGACCTGCAAGACCGCGGTGCATATCTGCTATGGCTATGGCATCGAGGCGAACATCAGGTGGAAGGAGACCCTGGGCGGCGAATGGCGGCAGTACGAGGCGATCTTCCCCGCCCTCAACGCCAGCCGGATCGACCAGGTGTCGCTGGAATGCGCACGCAGCCATGTGCCGCTCGAGCTGCTGGGCCTCCTGAAGGACAAGCAGGTGATGGTGGGTGCGGTGGACGTCGCTGGCCAGGACATCGAGAGCGCCGAGGAGGTTGCCGGCACCATCCGGGCGGCGCTGAAACATGTCGATGCGGACCGGCTGCTGCCGTGCAGCAATTGCGGCATGGCCCCGCTGCCGCGCAGCGTCGCGGAGGGCAAGCTGCGGGCGCTGGCCGCCGGCGCGGCGCTGGTGCGCGACGGCCTCTGACGGGGGAGTCGGGTCAGCCCTTCGGCGGCTCCTCCTCGGCCGTCCCGGAGGGGATCGTCGCCGGCACCCGGCGGCCCATCCACAGGTCGACCTTCGCCAGCATGCGCTGCGGTTCCACCGGCTTTGCCAGCTGGTCGTTCATGCCGGCCTTGCGGTAGCCGCCATTTTCCACCGACAGGGCGTCGGCGGTGATGGCGATGATCGGCAGGCTGGCATAGTCGCGGCCGGAGCCGCGGATCGCGCGGGTCGTGTCATGCCCGCCCATCACCGGCATCTGCCCGTCCATCAGCACCAGGTCGAAGGGCCGGCTGTCCAGGGCGTCCAGGGCCGCGCGGCCGTTCGGCGCGATCTCCACCACATGGCCGGCGCCGGTCAGCACCGCACGGAACAGCTCCTGGTTGGTCTCGCTGTCCTCGACCAGCAGGATCCGGCCCGGATGCTCCGCCCGCCGCCGCAATGCCTGCGGCGCAGCGGCCGCGGGCAGGCCCTGCGCTTCCGGCAGGGTCAGCAGCACCGTGAAGCGGCTGCCCCGGCCGGGCTCGGACTCTACCGTGACGCTGCCGCCCATCAGCTCGACCAGAGCATGCACGATGGCCAGGCCCAGGCCCGACCCGCCATAGCGGCGGGTGGTCGAGCTGTCGGCCTGGGTGAAGCGCTCGAAGATCCTGGCGAGGGCCTCCGGCGGGATGCCCGGCCCGGTATCGCTGACCGTGAAGGACAGGCGGTGGGTGCCGTCGGCCGTCTTCGTCGCCCCGACGGCGAGGTCCACCCGCCCTGCCTCGGTGAACTTGACGGCGTTGTCGAGGAGGTTGCCGATCACCTGGCGCAGGCGGAGCGGATCGCCGCGCAGGGCCCGGGGCACCTCCGGCGCGACCGCGATGTCCAGGGCGATCCCCTTCTGCTCGGCACGGAAGCCGACCCGGCCGCGCAGTTCCTCCAGCAATTCGCGCGGGTCGAAGGCCACCGCCTCAAGGGTCATCGCGCCATGTGCGGCGCGGGTGAAATCGAGCACGTCGTTGACCAGCAGCAGCAGGTCGCCGCCGGCCGTGCGGATGTGGCGGAGATAGGCTGCCGCCTCCGGCGGCAGGTTCATGGCCGACAGCAGGTCGGCGAAGCCGAGAATGCCGTTGAGCGGCGTGCGCAGCTCGTGGCTCATGTTCGCAAGGAACTGCGTCTTGGCCTCGTTCGCAGCCTCGGCCTCGTCGCGGGCCCGCTTCAGCGCCCGGTTCGTCGCCTCCACCACGCCGTGGAAGGCGCCGACCGCCACGGTGAGGCCCAGCACCAGGATCGCCAGCGCATAGCCGATCGAATAGGCCATCGCGTCCGGGTCCATGGCATGGACGGGAAGGCCGGTGCGGGCGCGCCAGAAATAGAGGCCCAGGACGGCGAGGAACACCACCGCCCCCACCCCGAGGGCGGGGCGGAGGCCCAGCAGCATGCCGGTAATCACCGGCGCCGCCAGAAGGTAGAGGGCGGACCCGGCCAGCAGCCCGCCGGTCGGCAGGATCGTGACGAGGATCGGCGCCACATAGAGCAGGATCAGGAGCCAGGCACAGCGCCTGAAACCCAGCCCCAGATGGAAGCAGACCGGCACCGTGAACAGCAGCAGCGCGCCGGCCAGGCCGCCGGCGCTGATCAGCGGCTGCTGCGGAAAGAGATGGAGCGACGACAGGGCGGTCGTGGTGCCGCCGATGCCGGCGATCAGGGCGAAAAGGATCAGCAGGCGTTCCCGCGCGGCGCGCAGCAGGTCGCCGCCGCGCGGCGCGGGCCAGAGAAAGGCGCGCAGTGCGGCGGCAGTGCGGCGGGGCAGGGTGAAATGGCGGTCGGACAAGGTCGCGATCCGGACTCTGGCAATGGGGCCGTAGTCTAGCAGACCCGGAATGCCCGGATCAGTCCCTGCGACGTTGCAGCCATTCCGCGACCTTTTCCTGCAGCTGCCGCAGGCTCACCGGCTTGGCGAGGAAATCGTCCATGCCGGCGGCTCGGAACGCGGCCGCATCCCGCGCCATGGCATTCGCCGTCAACGCGATGATCGGGATGCCGGCATGGGGCGCGCCAGAGGCGCGGATCGCGCGTGCCGCGTCCGTGCCGTTCATGACCGGCATCTCGCCATCCATCAGGACCAGGTCGAAAGGCTCCTGCTGCAGGGCCTCCAGGGCGGCCCGCCCGTCGCCCGCGATCCGGACCTCGTGGCCCGCCCGTTGCAGCCCCGTGGCGAAGAGATGCTGGTTCGCCTCGCTGTCCTCCACCAGGAGGATGCGGCCGGGGCGGGCTGCGGCAGCGGCCGCCGCCGGCGCCGCATGCGCGGCCGGCATGGCCATGGCCGGTTCCGGGGCGGTCCGCGCGATCGCCGCCCGCCCCGGCATCGCATCCGCCGCCTGAGGTGCCGCCGCCGGCTGCACGACAAGGGTCACCCGGAAGCGGCTGCCCTCACCCGGCCGGCTGGCCACCTCGACCTGGCCGCCCATCCGGTCCGCCAGGGTCCGCACGATGGCCAGTCCCAGGCCGGATCCGCCAAAGCGGCGGGTGGTGGAGGCGTCGGCCTGGGTGAAGCGGTCGAACAATGTGGGCAGCGCGGCTTCTGGGATGCCGATGCCGGTGTCGGTGACGTCGAACTGCAGTCGCAGGGGGACCGTCTGCGGGTCGGGGCAGGCGATGTCGAGGGCGATGTGGCCCCGTTCGGTGAACTTCACCGCATTGGCCAGCAGGTTGCCCAGCAGCTGCCGCAGGCGCAGCGCGTCGCCGTGGATCCAGCGCGGCGCCTCCGGCGCCACCGTCACCTGCAGGGCCAGCTGCTTGTGGTCGGCGAGAGGCTGGAAGCGTTCGCGCAGGTCGTCCGCCACCGCCAGCAAATCGAAGGGCTGCACCTCCAGGACCAGGCCGCCCGCCTCCGCGCGGCCATAGTCCAGCACGTCATTGACCATGGCGAGCAGGTCGCTGCTGGCGTTCCGGATCTGCTTCAGATGCGCCTGCGTCCGCGGCGGCAGGCCTTCCTCGTCCATCAGTTCGGCGAAGCCCAGGACCACGTTGATCGGTGTCCGCAGCTCGTGGCTCATATTGGCCAGGAAGCGGGACTTGGCCTCGTTCGCGGCCTCTGCCGCGTCGCGCGCCTCCTTCAGCTGGCGGCTGGTCCGGTCGATCACCCGGTGGAAGGCGCCGACCGCCAGGGCCAGGCCCAGCGCCATCATCACCATCACGAAGGCGAGGTTGCCCTGCCAGGGCTGGGGCTGTGGTCCCGGCGGCAGGATGCCGGCCTGCGGCAGCAGGACGGCGTGCAGGACCACGATGCCGGTCACGGCGGCGCCCACCGCCAGGGCCGGACGCATGCCCAGCAGCAGGCCGGTTCCGACCGGCGCGGCCAGCAGGTAAACGGAATAGACGGTCAGCAGCCCGCCGTTGAGGCTGTTGATCAGGACCACCGTGCCCATCTGCAGGGTCAGGGCGATCCAGACGCTGCGCCGGAAGGCGCCGGTCCGGTGGAAATAGACCGGCACGGCCAGGATCGCCAGGGAGCCCGCCAGGCCGACGGCGGTCGAGACCGGGAAGCGGTCGATCGTGGCCAGGCCGTTCAGGGCGCTCAGCGTTCCGCCGAGACCGGTGATCAGCGCGAACAGGACCAGCAGCCGTTCCCGTGCGGCCCGCACGATGTCGCCGTCGCGTACCGCCGGCCAGACGAATGCCTGCGCGCGCCGGCGCAGGTGCCGCCAGCCGACCGGCCGCCCGTCGGCGGCGCGCTTCCGGGCTTCCGCCCCCGGAGCTGTGACTCCGCCCATGTCCTGCCGGTTTCCGTAGCGGCCTGCGCGTGATCGCCGCTAAGCCTGCCGGCGACCGATCCAGCTGTCCACCTTCTCGAGCAGATGCTTCAGGTCGACGGGCTTGCCCAGGAAGTCGTCCATGCCGGCCGCGTCGAAGCTCGCGCTGTCGCGGTCCAGAAGGTTGGCCGTCAGGGCGATGATCGTCACATCCGCGAACGGCGCGCCGGAGGCGCGGATCGCGCGGGCCGCATCCAGGCCACCCATTACCGGCATCTGCCCGTCCATCAGCACCAGGTCGAAGGGCGACCGCTGCAGCGCCTCGAGCGCGATGCGGCCGTTCTCCGCCACTTCCACCCGATGCCCGGCGCCCGCCAGGACGGTGCGGAACAGGATCTGGTTGGTCTCGCTGTCCTCCACCAGCAGCACCCGGCCGGGATGGCGGGCGCGCGGCAGGCCCTCGGCTGCGCCGGGCGGCGGCGGCGCCGTTGTCGCCGGCTCGGCCGGTGTGGCGGAGACGGCAGTTTCGTCTTCAGCGGCCTGCAGCGGCAATCGCACCTGGAAGCGGCTGCCCCGGCCCGGCTCGCTGCTGACGGTCACCTCTCCGCCCATGCGATGCACCAGCGCCCGGACGATGGCGAGGCCCAGGCCGGAGCCGCCATAGCGGCGGGTGGTGGAGCTGTCGGCCTGGGTGAAGCGGTCGAACAGGGTGGGCAGCGCCGCGGCCGGTATGCCGATGCCGGAATCCGCGACTTCGAGCAGCAGCTGCGTCGGCCGGTCCGCATCGTCGCAGGCCACCGACAGCCGGATTGTACCGCGGTCGGTGAACTTTACCGCGTTCTCCAGCAGGTTGCCCAGCACCTGCCGCAGGCGCAGGGGGTCGCCCATGACCTGCCGCGGCACCTGCTGGGCGATCGCCGTTTCCAGGCGGAGCCCCTTTGCCCGGATGCGGGGCGCGAACCGCTGCCGCAGATCCTCCACGAGTTCGGCCAGGTCGAGCGCCAGCCGCTCCAGCGGCAGGGCGCCGGTTTCCGCCCGGCTGAAGTCCAGCACATCGTTCACCAGCGCCAGCAGGTCCGCCCCGGAGTTCCGGATCTGCCGCAGGTGCAGGCGGCCGTCGGCGGTCAGCGGCTGGTCGCCCAGCAGGTCCGCGAAGCCGAGGATGCCGTTCAGCGGCGTCCGCAGCTCGTGGCTCATGTTCGCCAGGAACTGGGACTTGGCCTCGTTGGCCGCCTCCGCCTCGTCGCGCGCCTGGCGCAGGCGGCGGTTGGTGCTGTCCATCACCGCATGGAAGGCGCCGGCAACCAGGGTGAGGGCGATGGTCAGCAGCGCCAGCACGAAGGCCAGGTCCCGGCTCCACAGGTCCGGGTCCAGCCCATGTGCCGGCAGGCCGAGATGATCGCGCAGGCGGTCGAAGGCCAGGAAGATCGCGATCGTTGCCGCCCCGACACCAAGCGCGGGCCGCATGCCCAGCAGCAGGGCGGTGCCGATCGGCGCCGATAGCAGGTAGAGTGCCGGCGCGGCCAGCAGCCCGCCCGAGAGGGCGGCGGCGGTGGCGATGGTCGCCAGGTAGACGGCGACCAGAATCCAGGCGCTGCGCGCGAACGCCCCGGTCAGGTGGAAGTGCAGCGGCACGACAAGCATGGCCAGGGAGCCGATGACGGCGACGGCGGCGACCTCCGGGATCTCGCGCCAGCGGTCCAGCTGTCCCAGCGCGGTGATCAGGCCGCCGCCGCCGGCGAACAGCGAAAACAGCACGAGCAGCCGCTCGCGGGCAGCGCGCACCAGGTCGCCATCGCGGACCGGGGGCCAGGTGAAGCGCAGCAGCGCCGCGGCCGCGCGCCGTCGGGCACCGCCTTTGGCGCCCTGCGGCGGAGGCGGTCCGCCGGCGCTCAGTTCTGCCCCCAGTCGATCCAGTCCTCGACCATGTCGAGCAGCCGGTTCAGGTCGACCGGCTTGGCGAGATAATCGTTCATTCCCGCCTCGCGAAAGTCGGCTACGTCGCGATCCAGGGCATTGGCGGTGAGGGCGATGATCGGCACGTCGGCAAAGGTCTCCCCCGAGCCGCGGATGGCCCGCGCTGTCTCCATGCCGCCCATCACCGGCATCTGCCCGTCCATCAGCACCAGGTCGAAGCGCTGGTCGCGCAGGCAGTCCAGCGCGGCCTGGCCGTTGGCGGCGATGCGAACCCGGTGGCCGGCCCCGGTCAGGACGGTGCGGAACAGGTTCTGGTTGGTGATGCTGTCCTCCACCAGAAGGACCTCGCCCGGCTGCCGGGCCCGTCGCCGGGCCGGGGCGACCGGCGCCGGCTCTGCCGCTGCGACGGCCGGGTGCAGGCCGGCCGCCGGCGGCAGGCTGGCGGTGAACCAGAAGCGGCTGCCGGCGCCGACCTCGCTGCTGACCCCGACCGCGCCGTCCATCAGCTCGACCAGGGCCTTGACGATGGCGAGGCCCAGGCCTGAGCCGCCGTAGCGCCGGGTGGTGGAGCTGTCGGCCTGGGTGAAGCGGTCGAACAGGCTGGGCAGCGCGGCCTCCGCTATCCCGCTGCCGGTGTCGGTGACCTCGAAGCGGATCAGGGCCGCGTCCGCCGGTGGGCCGTCGCCGCCTGCTGCCGGAACGGCCCTGACCGCAAGGGTGACGGCGCCGCGGTCGGTGAACTTCAGCGCATTGTCCAGCAGGTTGCCGATCACCTGCCGCAGCCGCAGCGGGTCGCCGCGCACCAGCCGAGGCACCTGCGGGTCGATCACGGTGGCGAAATCCAGCTGCTTGGTCGCCATGCGCGGCCGGAACCGGTCGCGCAGGTCGTCCACCAGGTCGTACAGGTCGAAGGAAGCCTGCTCCAGCCGTAGCGAGCCGGCCTCTGCCCGGGTGAAGTCCAGCACGTCGTTCACCAGCGCAAGGAGGTCGTGCCCCGCCGCCCGGATGTGCCGCAGATGGTCGCGGGACTCGGCGTCCAGCGCGCGCCCGGCAAGCAGGTCGGCGAAGCCCAGGATGCCGTTCAGGGGGGTGCGCAGCTCATGGCTCATATTGGCCAGGAAGCGGGACTTCGCCTCGTTGGCGGCCTCCGCCTGGTCGCGCGCCCGCTTCAGGTCCAGGTTCGTCGCCTCGATCACCCGCTGGAAGGTGCCGATGATGACCGTCAGGCCCGCCGTGAGCAGGATCAGCACGAAGCCCATGGAATAGTTCATGTGGGCGGGGTCCATGCCGTGCACCGGCACGCCGACACGATCCTGCAGCGCGTAGAACAGGGCAAAGACCAGGATCAGCAGGCCGCCGACCCCGATCGCGGCGTGGAGGCCCAGGAGCAGGCCGCCGACGATCGGCGCGGCCAGCAGGTAGATCGAGCCCGCGGCCAGCAGGCCGCCGGTCATCGCCATCGCCATCACGATCGGCAGGATGTACAGGACGACCAGCGCCCAGGCGCTGCGGCGATAGGCGCGGGTGAGATGGAAATGCACCGGCACCGCGAACAGCAGCAGGGCGCCGGCCAGGCTGCTGCTGATCGTCGCCGGCAACTGCGCGAAGCTGCCGATGGAGGCCAGGGTGGTGATCAGCCCGCCGGTGCCGGCGGTCAGCGAGAACAGCACCAGCAACCGTTCGCGTGCCGCCTGCACGAGGTCGCCATCGCGCGCCGCGGGCCAGGCGAAGGCACGCAGTCCCGCGATGCAGCGTCTGGGCAGGCGACGGCTTTGCGTCACGAAAGGCTCCGGGCGTCTTTTTGAGGTCGCCAGTCTAGCAGAGGCCCGCGCATCGGACATGCGGGACTGGGCCTGTTGCCGGGCGGCGTGCCCCTGGGCGGGGGGTCAGCGCCGCGCCGGAGCCATGACCCGCTTCAGCAGCCTGTCGAACCGCGCGCCCGCCTTGCTGACGGTGTCCAGTAGGTTGATGTCCACCTCGTCGGCCTGCGAGGCCATGTCGTCGATGGACGGTTCGCCGCCGCGCGCATAGCCCAGGGTCTGCACGGTGTAGCGCATGCGATGCGACAGGAAGGTGGCCACCGCCTTGTAGAAGCGTGCGGCGAAGGCGATGTCGCGCTCCAGCCGGGACAGCACCGCGGCCTTCGGCACGGCCAGCACGGTGGTGGGCTGCACGGCATGCACGGACGCCGACGGTGCGCGCGCGTCGACCAGCGACATCTCGCCGACGATCTCGCCTGCGCCGAGCCGGGCCAGCTCGCCGGCACCGGACACGCTGACCACCACCTGGCCGTCGAGGACGAAGAAGATCCACTCGATCGCCTCGCCCTCGCGCACCAGCGGTTCCTGCGGGGCGACGGACCGGCGTTCGCCGGCCTCGGCGAGCCAGTCGACATCCTCGTCGCTGAGCTGTCCCAGGACGTAGAGGACCTTGCGCATCCGGTTTCTCCTGCCGTTCAGATCATCTGCCGCCGCACAAGGTCGGCGAACACGCCGTCCCTGCGGATCAGCTCCGCGTAGGTGCCGCGCTCCGCCACGCGGCCGCGCGCCAGGACGTGGATGCGGTCGGCATTGACGATGGTGCTCAGCCGGTGGGCGATGACGATGCGGGTGACCTGGAGGCGGTCGAGGCTTTCCGTGACCACCGACTGGGTGCGGTTGTCGAGCGCCGAGGTCGCCTCGTCGAACAGCAGGATGCGCGGCCTGCCGATCAGCGCGCGGGCGATCAGCAGGCGTTGGATCTGGCCGCCGGACAGGGCGGCCGACCCCTCTGTCAGCACGGTGTGCAGGCCCATCGGCATGGCCCGGACATCCGCCTCGACCCCGGCCTGCCGCAGCGCCTCCCAGACGTCCGCCTCGCCGGCCTCGCTGACGCCGCGGACATTCTCGAAGATCGAGCCGGCCATCAGCCGGCTGGTCTGCAGCACCACGCCGATCTGCCGCCGCAGGGCTGGCAGGTCGAGGCCCTGCAGGTCCTTGCCGTCGTAGAAGATGGCGCCGTTCTCGGGCGTCTCGAAACCCAGCAGAAGGCGAACCAGGGTGGACTTGCCGCTGCCCGAGGCGCCCACAATGGCGACGAACTCGCCCGGCCGCACAGACAGCGAGAGGCCGGACAGCACAAGGGGGCCGCGGGAATTGTAGCGGAAGTCGACGCCGTTGATCTCGATGCCGCCCGAAAGCCGCCCGGGATCGCCCTTGTTCTCGTCCGCCTCCGGCACAGTGGCCAGGACGGGGCGGACCCGCACCGCCAGCGGCGCAACCCGGAAGGCGGCGATCAGGGCGCCCGAGACCTGGCTGCCCGAGGCGAGGAACGAGGCGAAGGCCATGACGAAGGCGAGGAAGCCGCCAGGCGACAGCGCCTCGGTGTCGATGGTGGCCAGCAGCCAGAACATGCAGGTCAAGGCCAGCACCTCGTAGCCGGCCTGGAACACCGTCAGGTTGTTGACGATCTTGCGGGCGCGGATCATCCGGGCGCGGATCTCGGCGAAGACCCGAGCCCAGCGCACGAACATCCGTTCCTCCGCCCCGGCCAGCCGCAGCTTGGCGATGCCGCCGATCACCTCCTGCACCAGGCCGAAGATGTTGGCGTCCAGCGCCTCGCCCTCCAGGATCGCCTTCACCTGCGCCAGGCCGGCCCAGATTGTGGCGCCAAGCAGGGACGCCAGCAGGCCGAACGCGACCAGGGCCGCACGCGGTTCGTAGTGCAGCATCACCAGCAGGCTGAAGAACGAGAAGCTGCCGGCCAGCAGGAGCGAGACCATCGCGCCGGTCAACGCCTTGCGGATCGTCTCGACGACCAGCACGCGGGTGGTCAGGTCGGCGGAGGAGAAGCCGCCGAAGAACGAGGACGGCATGCGCAGGACACGGTCCAGCACCGCGGCCTGCAGGCTGCTGGCGACCCGCCCCTCGACCCGCAGCAGGGCCAGGTCGGCCGCCAGCCGGAAGGCGGCGATGCCCAGCCCGGCTGCGATCAACGCGACGCAGACCTGCAGCAGCCGCCCGCGCTCGCTGCCGGGGACCAGGTCGTTGAAGATCAGTGCGGTCGCCAGCGGGATTGCCATCGCCAGGCCGCCGGCAAGCGCGCCCATCGCCAGCGCCAGCAGGATGTCCCGCGCGCCCAGCGACAGCCCGAAGCGCATCAGGTCCCACAGGCGGAGCGGCCGGTCGGGCAGCGGCGGGTGCAGTGCCGCGGCACTGGCGGACAGGGCGGCGGCCGCCTGCGGGTCGGCGATCCTGCGGGAGCGGCCGTCCGGCAGAACGGCGCGATAGCCGCCCCGCCGCTGCGGCAGCAGGGCAACGGGGATGTCGCGCTCGCCGTCGAAGCCGACCAGCGGCCCCAGATCCTCGCGCCACCACTCCCCCCGCAGGGTGACGGGGCGGGCCCGCAGCCGGGCGGCGCGGGCCACTTCGGCGGTTTCCGCCAGCCGGTCGTTGCGGGGCGCGGGCCCGTAGTGCAGGCGGAATTCGTGGCCCAGCGCGCCGGCGACCCGCCGGCAGGCCGCCATTGCCGGGCTCTCGCCGTCGACCGGCAGATCCTCGCGCCGACGTTCGTCCAGGATGCCGGCAAGCCGGCCGAAGACCCTGTCACGGTCTTCTGCCACCCGGTCCCGCAGGGCGGCCAGTCGCTCCGCCTCCGCGCTGGCGGCGCGGGCGAAATCGGCGGCCAGCGCCGTCACCGCGCGGGTGGTGAAGCCGACCAGTTCCTCCCACCAGCCCGGGTTGCGCAGCAGCCGGGCGACGCCGCGGCTGCGCTGCCGGGCGGGCCCGTCGAAGTGCCAGGCCGTTGCGCCTGCCGCGTCGATCCAGGCCTCTACCGCCGGTGCCAGCAGGCTCGCGCTGCGGGCGGTCAGGGCCTGCGGCGCCGCGGCGGGCAGCGCCCGCAGCAGCCGTGTCGCGCCCACCGGCACCGCCAGCAGGGTTACCGGCGCATCGGCGGGCCCCGGCGGCGCCAGCAGCAGCCCGCCTTCCGGAATCGCCGCCAGGAACCGCCGTGCCTCGGTGCGGCGGCAGAGCGCAAAGAGCTCGACGCGGCCCTCCAGTACCAGCCAGAGAGCCGGCCCGTCCGCCAGCGCCAGGGTCTCGCCGCCATCGCGGCAGAGGGTCTCGACGGCCAGCAGGTCGTCCTGCAGCGATGCCAGCGCCGCAGCGGTCGCCGGCATCCCGGGCGCCAGGAGCGGCTGCGGCTCCGGCGCCGGTGGCGCGTCCGGCGAGGAAGGCCGCGACGGCGTCGGCGCCCATGACGGGCTGTCGGCGGTCCGGCTCATGCCTCCACCAGGCGGTAATACGCGCCGCGCGCTGCCATCAGCGCGTCATGGCTGCCGCGTTCCACGATGCGGCCATGGTCCAGCACGATGATCTCGTCGCAGTCGCGGACGGTGCTCAGGCGATGGGCGATGATCAGGCAGGCACAGCCGCGGCGGCGGATATTGTCGATCACTGTCCGTTCGGTCGCTGCGTCCAGCGCACTGGTCGCCTCGTCGAAGATCAGCAGGGCCGGCTCGCCGACCAGGGCGCGGGCGATCTCGATCCGTTGCCGCTGGCCGCCGCTGAAATGGCGGCCCCCCTCGCCGACCCGGTGCGCATAGGCGCCGGGACGGCCGGCGACATCGTCATGGATCGCCGCATCCTTCGCGGCAGCGACCACGCGCGCCTCGGGCATCGTCGGGTCCCACAGCGTGATGTTGTCGGCGACCGAGCCGTCGAACAGGGCGATTTCCTGGTCGACCATCGCCACGGAACTGCGCAGCAGGTCGCGCGGGATCTGTCGCAGGTCCCTGCCGTCCAGCAGGACCTCCCCCGACCATGGATGGTAGAGCCCGGCGAGCAGCTTGCCGACCGTGGTCTTGCCGCTGCCGGAGCCGCCCACCAGCGCCACCCTGGCACCGGCCGGAACCGACAGGTCCAGGTCGCGGATCAGCGGCGGCTCGGTCGGGATGAAGCCGAACGTGACGCCGCGCAGCTCCGCCCTCCCGGTCAGCCTGGCGGCGACAGGGGGCTGCCCGTCGGCGGCCTGCGGCCTGCCATCGGACGGCAGGTCCGGGGCCGTTCCGGTGGCGAATTCGGCATCCGGCGGATGGGACAGGACATCGTCGACGCGACTCAGATAGCCGCGCGCCTCCTCTGTCTGCGCGCCCAGGGTGACCAGCCCGGCGATCGGCGCGGAGAAGCTGATCAGCAGCGCCTGGAAGGCGAACAGGGTGCCGATGGTCAGCGCACCGTCCATCACCGAGAGGCCGCCCACGGTCAGCACCAGGGCGGTGGCCGCGACCCCCAGGAACACCGGCACGGCATTCAGCAGGTGGCGCACCCGTTGCAGCCGCTGCTCGGTGCTGACCACCTTGGCGTGCTGGCCGGCCCAGCGCCGGAAGAACTGGTCGTCGATGCCGGACGCCTTCAGGCTGTCGATCATCGCCAGGCCCTGCATCGCCACGCCGGTCAGGCGGCCGCGGTCCATCAGCAGCTTCTGGTTGGCATCGGCCAGCCGGCGGGAGACCACCAGGAAGACGGCCAGGTTCAGCGCGGCGACGCCGATGCCGACAAGGGTCAGGGTGACGTCGTAGTGCAGCATGACGACCGCATAGATCGCCATCGTCATCAGCTGCAGCGCGCCGTTGGCCAGATCGCCGCCGACCAGCAGCGCCAGCCGCTCGTTGTATTGCAGCCGGGTGCCGATCTCGCCGCTCTGGCGCTGCGCGAAGAACCGCATCGGCAGGGTCAGGACATGCCAGAAGAACTGGCAGGACGATCGCAGCGAGACCTTGGTCTGCAGGCGCAGGAGGTGGCTTTCGCGCAGGGCGGTCAGCAGCGCCCGCAGGGCGGCGGTGGCCACCATCACGCCGATCAGCGGATAGAGCCAGCCGCTCAGCCCCTCGATCAGCAGGTAGTCGATATAGACCCGGGTGAAGGCCGGCACCAGGAGGCCGGGGATCGCCAGCGCCAGCCCTGTGACCACCACGAACAGGAAGGCGCCCTTCGCGCCGGCCAGCAGGCGGGTCAGGCCGCGCCAGGGCGAGGGCGCCTGGCCGCCCTTGGCGAAGGCCGGCATCGGTTCGAAGGCCAGGGTGACGCCGGTGAAGGATTCGTCGAACTCGCTGCGGCTGATCCGGCGCGGGCCGGCGGCGGGATCGTTGATATGGGCCCAGCGCGCGTCCAGCCCGTCGAGGACCACGAAATGATTGAAGTTCCAGAACAGGATCTGCGGCAGCGGCAGGTCCATCAGGCCGTCCGGCTCCTTGCGGAAGCCCTTCACCCGCAGGCCGTAATGCTCCGCGGCGGCCGTCAGCGCACTGGCCTTGGTGCCGTCCCGCGACACGCCGCAGCGATAGCGCAGCTCTTCCAGCGGCAGATGGCGGCCGTGATGCGCCAGCACCATCGCCAGGCAGGCCGCCCCGCATTCCACGGCCTCCATCTGCAGGACCGTCGGCGTTCGTACCCGCCGCCATCTTGGTGCCGCACCCCTCACCTCAGCTCCCCGCGACCGCTTCCGGCGCCGCCCCGGCCGCGGGCGGATCGCTCAGCAGCGGCTCCAGCGCCGGGATCGCGAGGCTGATCAGCCGCACGTCGCGGACGGCGATGTTCGCCTCGCAGAGGGTGCCGGGATCGATATCCACATCGGGCCCGCCGGAGGACGACCAGAGGAAGCCGCTCGGCGTCGACGGGTCGCGGCGCAATCGCACGATCACCTGGAACGGCGCGCCGTCGCCGATCAGGGTCTCCACCAGCCGCGGGTTCTTGAGGATGCGCTGCATGCCGGCGGCCGTCGAGGGGATCTCGGCAACGCTCTCCACGGTGCCGAGGATGAAGCCGTATTCCTCCCGCTTGACGGAGGCGGGGGAGACCTGGACCGGCATGCCAGGCTGGATCTTCTTGCCATCCGCCGGTGCCGCATAGAGCACGGCGATCAGGCTGTCGCCGGCGATCGGCGCGTCCTCCGCCAGCTCCGCCGAGGCGCCGGACGCCGGGTCGTCGGGGAGCAGGCTCAGCAGCGCAAGGCCGACGGTCACGATCTCGCCCTCGTTCGCCTTCACCTCGACCACCCGGCCCGCATAGGGGCTGCGCAGGGTGGACTTCCGCCCCAGCTGGTCGGCGAGGTTGGCGATCTCGCGCCGGGTGGATTCGATCCTGAGGTCGAGCTCCAGCAGTTCCCGTTCGCGCGCGATGCTGGAGCTGCGCTCCTCCAGCGCCGCCTCCTTGATGGTGTTCTCTGCCCGCGAGATCGCCTCGTTGACGGTGTTGATCTCGATCTTGGTGTCGATGTGGCGCTGCCGGGTGATCTGGCCGCGCTTCAGCATCGTCTTCTCGAAGGCCTCGCGTTCGCCGAGCCATTCCAGCCGGGCGCGGAGAAAGCCGATCGACTGCTCCGCATTGGCGCGGCGCTGGTCGATCACCGCCGCCCGCGCCGTATTCTCGCGCTCCTGGAAGGCGGCGACCTTCTGCCGCTGCATCTGCAGTTCGCCCAGTTCCGCGCGGGCGGTGGCCAGCTGCTGCTCCAGGTCCGGCTGCGCGATCCGGGCTACGACCTGGCCGCGCCGCACCGGTGCGCCGGGGTAGACCAGCAGGCTGCTGATGCGACCCTGTGTCTCCGACACGATGTCCAGGACACCGGTCGGGGAGAGCAGGATGCCCTGCGCCGGCACTTTCACCGGGGCACTGCCCAGGATCCCCCACAGGATGGCCCCCAGGACCAGCGCCACCAGGGCCACAAGTCCGATCCAGCCCGCCGGCGCGGTCACCCGGACGGCCTGGTCCAGCTGCTCCGGGGTCGACAGGCGTTCCAGCGCCGCCTTGCGAAACAAGGATTGGCGAAACACAGGCTGGCTCACGACGGTGCGCCCCTCAAGGTTCGGCAAGTCCATGCGATCTTTGCAGATCGCCGGGGACGGATGTAACCGGCAAAAGGTCCACAATTCTTTAATTCATACTTTTGGCTAGCCAGTGCCAGGGGCATGGACCTGCGAGGTGCTGGTATTTGCGGCGGGAAAGTGGCGGAAGGTGTCACCCTGTGACCCGCATCACTTACGCCGGCAAGCACAGGCACCAAATTCAATCCTGTCAGGGCGGCGAACACACGGTCGGATTTGTTGGTCGAAAATATTCGCAAGACCTGATGGAGCGGGCCAAACATGAATACTGGTCCCGAGGCAAGGGTCCATTAACCATGTCGCTCCACTGTTGATCAGCCAGGCGCGAAGCCGTGAAGCGATGGGAGACGATCATGTCGAGCATGTTTGCAGAGAACGATCGGGACGAACTGCAGATCGACACGCTGAGGGACGTGGTCGGTGGGACCACCACCGAACCGCCGCCGCCGGAGGAAGAGGGCATGATGCCGCCGCCCCCCGAAGGTGACGGCAGCGCACCGCCCCCGCCCCCGATGGGCGACGGGTCGGAGCCGCCGCCCCCGCCGCCGATGGGCGACGGGTCCGAGCCGCCGCCGCCCTTCGAGGCCGGCGAGGCGCCGCCGCCGCACCCTGACGGTTATGTCAACGGCTTCATCGAACCGCTCTACGAGGGTCTGGAATACGATACCGAGGCCAGCACCTATAGCTGGACCCTGGAGATCGACCCGGAGAATGTGGACCTGGAGAATAACACCTTCGTGGTCTCGGCAGACCAGGTCGGCGAGTGGGAAGGCGGCATTCCGCCCGAGGCCACCGACAACGGCGATGGCACCTACACCATTCAGTGCTGGCCGATCGACAGCCTGGCCGACAACGGCGACGGTACGGTCACGCTCAATGGCAGCCTTGCCGACATGTTCGGCGGTGGCGATGGCGGAGAAACCGGCGAAGGCGGAGAGGGCGATGGCGGTGACGAGGGCATGCACACCACGCCGCCGCATCCGGACGGAGACGTCAACGGCTTCATCGATCCGCTCTATGACGGCCTGACCTACAACGAGACCGGGCTGAGCGAGTGGACCCTGCCGATCGACACCGGCGACGTTGACACCGCCAGCAACACCTTCGTGGTCTCGGCGGACGATGTCGGCACCCCCGATCCGCTGCCGGGCTGCGCGACGGACAATGGCGACGGGACCTACACCATCAACTGCTGGCCGATCGACAGCGTCACCGACAATGGCGACGGCACCGTGACCCTGATGGTCGATATCGGGCCGCTGGCGACCTGACCGGCCCTGCTCCGGGAACGGGCACCGGGGCAGCAACCAGGGCGACGAGGGCCGGGCACCGCGAGGGTGCCCGGCCCAAGCCCGTTGTAGCGGCCGTCTGCCGTCAGGAGCGCTGCCGACCGATCCAGCTTTCCACCTTGCCGAGCAGTTCCCGGAGGTCCACCGGCTTGGTCAGGTAGTCGTCCATCCCGGCCTCCAGATAGGCATTGCGGTCGCCGGCCAAGGCATCCGCCGTCAGGGCGAGGATCGGCACCGACGACCAGGAAGATCCCGCGGCGCGGATCCGGCGGGCCGTCTCCAGCCCGTCGAGGACCGGCATCTGGCCGTCCATGAGCACCAGGTCGAACCGGCTCTGTCGCAGGGCGTCAAGGGCGGCCTGGCCGTCCGCCACGACCTCCACCCGGTAGCCGGCGGCGGAGAGGAGGGTGCCGAACAGGCGCTGGTTCGCGGCATTGTCTTCGGCCACCAGGATGCGTGCTGGCACCGCACCGGCTGCCGCTGCCGCTGCCGCTGCCGCCGGCGGAGCGGCCGCACGATGCCGCAGCGCCGGCAGGTCGGCAGGATCGGCGGCCTGCAGCACCACCGTCGCGCGGAAGGTGCTGCCGGCGCCGGGCGTGCTGGCGACCGAGACCTGCCCGTCCATCAGCGCGACCAGGCTGCGGACGATGGCAAGGCCCAGGCCGGAGCCGCCATAGCGGCGGGTGGTGGAGTTGTCGGCCTGGGTGAAGCGGTCGAACAGGGTGGGGAGGGCCTCCGGCGGAATGCCCGCCCCGGTATCGGCGACCGAAAAGCGCAGTTCGACCGTCTGGTCCATCCGCGCCAATAGCTCCGCCGTCAGGGTCACCGTGCCGCGGTCGGTGAACTTCACCGCATTGTCCAGCAGGTTGCCCAGCACCTGACGCAGGCGCAGCGGATCGCCGCGCACGGCGCATGGCAGGTCGGGGGCCAATTCCGCCCGCACGGCCAGGCCCTTTGCCGCCGCGCGGGGCAGCGCGCGCTGCCGCAGCTGTTCCAGCAGCGCATGCAGATCGAACGGCACGATCTCCAGGCGGACGGCGCCCGTCTCCACCCGGTTGTAGTCGAGCACGTCGTTGACCAGGGCCAGCAGGTCGCTGCCGGCGCCGCGGATGTGCTGCAGGTATTCCCGCGCTTCCGGATCCAGCGGCCGCACCGCCAGCAGGTCGGCGAAGCCGAGCAGCCCGTTCAGCGGGGTGCGCAGCTCGTGGCTCATATTGGCCAGGAAGCGGGACTTCGCTTCGTTGGCGGCCTCCGCCGCATCGCGCGCCTCCTTCAGGCGGCGATTGGTCCGCTCCACCACCCGATGGAAGCTGCCCAGCATCACCGATACGCCCGCCGTCAGCACGACGAGCACGGTGATTGCGTCGTCGTTCATCCGCGCCGGATCCATGCCATGGACCGGCGGGCCGAGCAGATCCCGCCCGAAGTAGAAGGCCAGGTAGAGCAGGATCAGCGCCGCACCCAGCGCCAGCGCCGGGCGCAGCCCCAGGAGCAGGCCGCCCAGCACGGGGACGAAGAACAGCCACATGACGCCGCCGGCCAGCAGGCCGCCGGTCAGCGACAGGGCGGTCGCCGCCGGGATCGCATAGCAGGCCAGCAGCAGCCAGGCGCAGCCGCGGTAGTTCCGGGTCAGATGGAAGCAGGCCGGGACCAGGAACAGCAGCAGGAGCCCGACAAGGCCACTGGCATAGACGACGGTATCGGCGAAGCCCTGCCGGGAGGACACGATGCTGGTCGCAATCCCGCACAGGCCGGCCGTCATGGAGAAGACCAGGAGCAGCCGTTCCTGTGCGGTCCGCACCAGGTCGGCGCCGTGCTCGTCGGGCCAGACCCAGCGCCGCAGGATCTGCCAGGGGGGTGGATGATGCCGGCCGGCGCGATCGCCGTCGCGGACATCGCACCGGGGCGCGGCGGCGGGCTCGGTCGGCGACACGTCGATTGCTCCCGGATGCAGCTGTCGGATGCCCTTACTACGGGGCGCCGGCCGTGGCTACAACCGCAGCGGCGGGCGCTCCGTCAGGCCTGCGGCCGGGCAGCGCCGCTTCCCAGAAGCGCCTCGAGCGCCCCCCACAGGGTGGTCTGGTCATAGGGCTTGGCCACCCGCGGCCGCCCGCGATGCGCGACGGGGAAGTCGTCGGTCTCGCCATAGCCGGTGGCGAAGAAGAAGGGCACACCGAGGGCGCCGAGCCGATCGGCCACGGCAAAGCTCGACTCGGTGCCCAGATTGGCGTCCAGCACGGCGACGTCGGGAGGGTTGGCGCCGACCAGGCGCAGCGCCTCCGAGACGGAACCGGCCATGTCCACGTGGCGGATCCCAAGGCTCTGGAAGAAGCTCTCGATATCCATGGCAACCATCATGTTGTCCTCGACGATCAGGACCCGCTGCCACAGGCCTTCGGCGATCATCCGGCGCATCCGGGCAACGGAGGGGCTCTCGTCGCGGCGCGCCAGCCGCGCCTCCGCGCCGCTCTCGTCGTCGGACGAGCCCATCGCCACGTATTGCTCCGGCAATGTCAGGCTCGCGCGCAGGCCGTCGGGATGGAAATCCAGCTCGGCCGCGCCGCTCAGCTGGTGCGGGATCGCCCGCTCCACGATCATCGAGCCGAAGCCGCGCCGCTCCGGCGGCCGCACCTTGGGGCCGTCGAATTCGCGCCATTCCACGACCAGCGGCCGGGAATCGCCGCCATGCCAGGCGACCTCGACCCGGCCGGAGGTGTCGCAGAGCGCGCCGTACTTGGCCGAGTTGGTGGTCAGCTCGTGCACCACCAGGGCCAGGGTCGAGAACGCTTCCGGCTGCAGCAGGACCGGCGGTCCGTCGACCTTCACCCGGTCCGCCTTCTGGCCCAGATAGGCGGCGGCCTCCGCCGTGATCAGGGAGCGCAGCGGCGCCGCCTTCCAGTTGCGGTCGGTGATCAGGTCCTGGGCGCGGGCCAGCGCCTGGATGCGGTTGTCCAGGATCTCGACGAAGGCGTGCAGGTCGGTGGCCCGTTCCGCGCTCTGGCGCACCAGGCCCCGGATCAGGCTCAGCAGGTTGCGGACCCGGTGGTTGAGTTCCGCGATCACCACCTCCTGGCGCTCCTGCGCGGTCCGGCGGCCGCGTTCCACCCGGTCGGTCAGGCGCAGCATCACCTCCAGCAGGGTGATGCGCAGGCCTTCGGCCAGCGACCGTTCCGCCGGGGTCCAGGGCTGCGACTGGCCCTGCACCGTCTCCCGCCAGGCCTCGAAGCTCTTGCGCGGTGTCAGGCGGGGGCCGTTCGGGCCGCTTGCCATCGTCTTGTCCGGCTTTCCGCCCCAGGTGACGGTGTGGATCACCTCGCGCCGGAACAGCACCAGATAGTCGCGCGGGGTGCGTGAGATCGGGATCGCCAGCAGGCCGACCGCGTCTTCCGCGAACCCGCGGGCCGGTGGATGCACGGCGGCGATGTCGCGCACGGCATAGATCTGGCTGTTGGCGGCACGGTTCAGGAAGCGCACCAGGTCGGCGAACTGGTCGGGTTCCGGCGCCGCGCCCTGCAGGCTGCACGCGCCATCGATCCAGATGCCGATGCCGTCGGCAGGGACGAGGCCCTCGATCTCCTGCGCGATCGAGGCCAGGGCCTCGCTGTTGGTGAGGCCTTCGCCGCCCAGGGCGAGGTTGCGCATCAGCCGGTCGTGAACCGCGCGCGCGTCGCGTTCGCGCTCCGCCTCCTCGTCCCGCAGGCGGGCCTCCAGCAGCAGGGAGAAGGTCTCCCCGAACAGTTCCAGTGCGGCGCGCCGGCGGAACGACAGGCCATGCGGCGCGTAATGGTGGCAGGCGATCAGCCCCCACAGCTCGCCGCCCTGGATGATCGACACCGACAGCGACGCGCCGACCCCCATGTTGCGCAGATATTCCAGGTGGATCGGCGACACGCTGCGCAGCATGCTCATCGACAGGTCGAGCGGCGCGCCTTCCGGGTTGCGCGGCGGCTCGACGGGCACCGGCTCCGCGGCAACGTCTGCGATGCTGCGCAGCCAGTTGCGGCGATACAGGGCGCGCGCCTGCTTCGGGATATCGGAGGCCGGGTAGCGCAGCCCGAGATAGCGTTCATGGGCGCCGCGCAGGGCCTCCGACACCACCTCGCCCGAGCCGTCCTCGTCGAAGCGGTACACCATCACCCGATCGAAGCCGGTGATCGACTGGACCAGACGCGCCGCATCCCGCAGGAAGGCCGGGACCGTGCGGGAGCTGCGCAGCCGCGACAGCACGGTCTGGACCCGCCAGAATTCCGTATCGTCCTCGGCCGGGTCGCGCGGCTCGCATTCCAGGATGACGCTGCGGCCGCTGATATGGACGGCGGCGTCGAAGCTGCGGCCGTCGCCAAGCAGGTCGATGCCGAAGATCCGCTCCACGCTGTCGGGGCCGCTCAGGCCCTGCAGCCGGTTGCGGATCGCATGCAGCGCCTCGCCGTCGACCAGGTCGGTCAGCGGCAGGCCGAGGATGTCGCTCGCCGGACGCCCCAGCCAGCGTTCCGCATTGGCGGATGCGTGCTGGATGATCCAGTCGGAGGAAGCCGCCAGCAGGAAGCCGAAATCCTGGATCCCGCCCAGGAGGTGGATCGGCTCCCGGTCGCAATTGTCCAGGTCGACCGGGCCCTGCCAGTTCTCTACCTCTTCCGATGTCAGGGAAGACAAGCTTGCTCGTCCTTACGGTTTCGTACGCCGATGCTGCCGGGCCCTCGACCCCGGGGCACAGGCGGGTGCTGCAGGGACGCGTTGCCGGCCGCGCCGGGTCGCGATGCGGGCCGGAGGCCCGGAACGGGCGGCAGCTGCTGCCGTAAACCCGATTGCTTCACCATAGGTCAGAAGGCGCAACCTGCCATTAACCTATGACAGCGGCCCCCTGGAGCAGGCTTGCAATGTCAACATAGCGCCTTGGCCGATATTGCGGAAGCCGGCATCCCGCCGCCTGCGAGGGCCGGCGGGGTGGTCAGGCAGCGGGCCGGTTCAGTCCGACCGGCGCCAGCTGCCGGGCGGACGGCCGGTCGCCTGCTTGAAGGCGCGGGAGAAATGGGTCTGCGACGCAAAGCCGCAGGCCGAGGCGATCTCCGCCAGGCTCAGGTCTGGGTCGCGCAGCATCTGGCGGGCGCGCTCCAGCCGCTGCGCCTGGACGAAGCGGTGTGGCGGGCAGCCGAAGGCCGCCTTGAAGGCCCGCGCGAAATGGAAGCGGCTGAGGCAGGCCTGCGCCGCCATCTGCTCCAGGGTCAGGTCGGTGCCGAGATTGTCGAGGATGAAGTCGCGCACCCGGCGCTGCCGGTCCGGGTCCAGCGCGCCCTCCGCCCGGGCGACGGGCAGGGCGGCCGGGGACAGGTTGGAATGGTGCCGCAGGATGTAGACCGCCAGCGCGGCAGCCAGGCTCTCCGCCAGCAGGGCGCCGGCCGGTCCGGGCCGGCGCAGTTCCCCCAGTACCGCCCCCGCCAGCCCGGCGATGACCGGGTCGTGGAAGCCGCCGTCATAACGCAGCCGCAGGCGGTCGGGATCGATGTCGAACTCCTGCAGTGCCGCCGCGGAGAGCGGCGCGGCCGGCAGGTAGATGTGGATGCTCTCTTCCAGGTCGTTGTAGAGGCGGATCATGTCTTCCCGGATGCCGGCCGGGCAGAGCCAGACCGTGCCCGGGACCGCGGCGGTGCGCTGCAGCCGGCCGTCGCCGCGGCGGCGGACCCGCAGCCGGCCGCGGGTCAGGACGATAATCTCCGTCTCCCGCGGCTCGATGTCGGGCAGGTCGCCGGCGCGATGGCGCCAGGTCTCGGCGAGCAGGCCGGTCCAGCCGCGGCCGGCGCTGCTGTCCAGCCGCATGCTGTGGGGATATTTCGCCTCGCCATGCCCGCCCAGCGGCACCGGTGCATCCTCCGCCTCGTCGCACCGTTCCAGGGTAGCACCGATATCTCGCGTGCCGGAACGTCGTCCGGTCCGCGACCCGCCGGCCGCCGCTTTCAGCATTCCAGGGCAAGAGAACAGCAAGCCGGTGACGTGACCCCTGACTGTCGCCGATCTAGCCTGACGGGAAACGAACGATCGGCCGGCAGAGCCGGCGACGGACATTGGATCGCGGGAGCTTCATATGACAAACGGATCGGACGGCACGGAACGGATCGTGCTGGCGGCCTGCCCGCACGATTGCCCGGACACCTGTTCGATGCTCGTGACGGTGCGCGACGGCCGCGCCGTCGCGGTGCGCGGCAATCCCGACCACCCGTTCACCCGGGGTGGCCTATGCGTCAAGGTCAACAACTACCAGGACCGCACATACAGTCCCGACCGCGTGCTGCATCCGCTGCGACGGACCGGCCCGAAGGGCAGCGGCCGTTTCGAGCGGATCGGCTGGGACGAGGCCCTGGCCACGATCGCCAGGCGCTGGCAGGCGATCATCGCCGAGGACGGCCCCACCGCGATCCTGCCCTACAGCTATCTGGGCACCGAAGGCGTACTCAACGGACTGAATGTCGGCGACCCGTTCTTCAACCGGCTGGGGGCCACGGTCAGCGAGCGGACGTTCTGCGATTCCGGTTCCTCCACCGCCTATTTCATGACCATCGGCCCGACCGCCGGCGTCGATCCGGAAGCCTTCCGCTTCTCCCGCTACATCGTGCTCTGGGCCTGCAACACGATGAGCACCAATCTGCACCACTGGCCATTCATCGCCGAGGCGCAGGCGCAGGGGGCGAAGGTGGTGGTGATCGATCCGGTGCGCACCCGCACCGCGAAGAAGGCGGACTGGCACATCCCGATCCGCCCCGGCACCGATGCCGCCCTGGCGCTGGCGATGATGCAGGTGATCATCGCCGAGGACCTGGTGGACCACGACTATGTCGCGAACCACACGCTCGGCTTCGATGACCTGAAGGCGCGGGTGGCCGGCTTCACGCCGGAGAAGGCGGCCGCGATCACCGGCGTGCCGGCGGAGGATATCCGCACCCTGGCGCGGGAATTCGCCACCACCGACCCCGCAGTGCTGCGCATCGGCGTGGCGCTGGAACGCCATGCCGGCGGCGGCCAGACGGTGCGGGCGGCCGCCTGCCTGCCGGCCCTGACCGGTGCCTGGCGGCATCCCGGCGGCGGCATCCTGCAGCTGCCGGTCTGGGCTTTCCCCCTGGACTGGGGGCGGCTGATGCGGCCGGACTTCCTGACCCCGGGCACCCGGGTGCTGAACCAGTGGCGCCTGGGCCCGGCCCTGACCGGGGAAATGGCGCTGGACCCGCCGATCCGCGCCCTGTTCGTCTACAACGCCAACCCGGCGGTGGTCGCGCCCGAGCAGGCGAAGATCATCCGCGGCCTGTGCCGGGAGGACCTGTTCACGGTGGTCAGCGAACAGTTCCTGACCGATACCGCGCTGCATGCCGACATCGTGCTGCCGGCGACCACGCAGCTGGAGCAGGAGGACATCATGTACTCCTGGGGGCATTTCTACCTGTCCTACAACAATCCGGCGGTGGCGCCGCTGGGGGAGGCGGTGCCGAACACCGAGCTGTTCCGGCGCCTGGCCGCGACGATGGGCTTCGACGACCCGTTCTTCCGCCGCGACGACCGGCAGATGATCGAGGAGGCGCTGGACTGGGCCAGCCCGGCACTGGCCGGCATCACCCTGGAGGCCCTGCGCCGCGACGGCTATGCGCGACTGAACCTGCCGCCGGCGGCGGACTATGCGCCGCACCGGGACGGCAATTTCCCGACCCCTTCGGGCAAGTGCGAGTTCGCCGCCTCGATGGCGGCGAATGGCGATTTCGTGCTGCCGCTGTTCCGGCAGGGGTCGGAGGAGTTCCAGTCCTGCACCCCGGTCGACCCGCTGCCGCACTACATCCCGCCCAACGAATCGCCGTCGACCAATCCGGGCCTGGCGGCCAGCTATCCGCTGAACCTGATGTCGCCGAAGAGCCATGCCTTCCTGAATTCCAGCTTCGCCAACATGCCGCAGCAGCTGCACCATGCCGGCGAGCAGAGCCTGATGCTGCATCCCGCCGACGCGCGCGAACGCAATATCGGCGACGGCATGCCGGTGGTGATCAGCAATGGCCGCGGCAGCTTCCAGGCGGTGGCGCGGCTGAGCGAGGATGTCCTGCCGGGGGTCGTCGTCGCGCCGATGGGCCACTGGCGCTCCCGCAGCCCGGGCGAGGCGACGGTGCAGGCGGTCAATTCCGGCGCCTTCGCCGATCTTGGCGCCGCACCCACCTTTTCCGACAACCTGGTCGAGGTGGCCCCGCTGGCCGCGGCCCGGGCGGCCGAATAGGGCGCCGGGCAGGCGCGGCGGAGCCGGGCCCTCGTCAGGTGGCCTGCACGGCGAGGACGGTCAGGTAGGCCAGGTAGCCGCCCAGCAGGACCGCGCCCGCGCCGCGCCCTAGCCGCCGCCAGGTCAGCAAAAGCAGCAGCGCCAGGGTGGCGCCCAGCATCACCCAGATGTCCAGGAGCAGGATCTCGGCCGGGACCGGGATCGGCTGTACCAGCGCCGTGACACCCAGGATCGCCAGCACGTTGTAGATGTTGCTGCCCAGCACATTGCCGATGGCGATGTCGCCCTGCCGGCGCAGGGCGGCGATGATGGAGGTCACCAGTTCCGGCAGGGAGGTGCCGACGGCGACCAGGGTCAGGCCGACCAGGGTGTCGGAGACGCCGGCCGCGGCCGCGATCTCGATCGCGCCTGTCACCAGCCAGTCCGCGCCGAGGAAGATCAGCGCGAATCCCGCCAGGGTGAAGGCGGCCGCCCGGCCCCAGCCGGGCAGCGGGCTGTCGTCCTCCGCCACCCCGCCGTCGCCCCCGGCCGTCCGTTCGTGCCGGTAGGCGATGCCCAGATAGAGGGCCAGGCCCAGCAGCAGGGCGATGCCGGCCAGTCGCGGCAGCTCGCCATAGGCCACCAGCGCGGTGCAGGCCATGGCCGCGGCAAGGGTCGCGATGCCGTCCCGCCACTTGCCTGACACCGGCACCGCCAGCGGCCGCAGCAGCGCGGCCATCCCCAGGATCAGCAGGATGTTGGCGGTGTTGCTGCCGACCACGTTGCCGACCGCGATGCCGGGGGCGCCGTCCAGGGCGGCGGTGACGCTGGTGAACAGTTCCGGCGTCGAGGTGCCGAAACCCAGCAGGGTGAGGCCGATCAGCAGCGGCGAGACGCCGAGCCGACGCGCGATCGCCGTGGCGCCGCGGATCAACAGGTCGCCGCCGGCGACGAGCAGGACGAGGCCGGCAACCGTTTCGATAATGAACATGTGGGGGGATGGCTCCGTCGCGCCGGAAGAATTCGCGGTGCGCAACAAGAGGTTTGCGCCTTGCCGCCGTTTGCAAGGGGCGGGCGGACGGCACCGCGGAAAATTTCCGCTCTTAGCACGTCGCTGTCGCGGCGCTACTGTCGCCATACTGCCCCCGCCAGGAATCTCCGATGCCCGATGACAACCCCTCGATCCTGTCCCCCTCGATCCTCTCCCATGTTTCCATCGGCACGAACGACTTCGACCGTGCCACCGCCTTCTACGACAGGGTGCTCGCCACCCTTGGGTGCCGGCGGGTGCTGGAACATCCCGGGGCCGTCGCCTATGGCAGGGCCTTTCCGGAATTCTGGGTGCAGACCCCGATCGACGGCGCACGGGCGGCTGTCGGCAATGGCGTGCCTTTCGGCTTCTTTGCCGCCTCCAGGGCGGAGGTCGACGCCTTCCACGCCGCGGCCCTGGACACAGGCGCGCGGGACGATGGCGCGCCGGGCCCGCGGCCGGAATATGGCGCGCCCTATTGCGGCGGCTTCGTGCGCGACCTGGACGGCCACAAGATCGAGGCGGCCTACTGGGACCAGGCGATGGCGGCCGAGCCGGGTCTGGACTGACCCGCATCCGGCCGCATCTCTTCGACTGAGCCCCGGCGGGCCCCCCTGAGTCCGCGGCAGGTCCGGCCGGCGTGCCATTGTGGAACGCGACCGGGGCAGGGGCAGCCAGTCCTGTCGCAGACCGGTACGCTTTAGCCGCGACCGGCAGGTATGCGTCTTGCTGGAGCCGGTGGGGCTGATATCGCGACGGCACGGGCCGGGGGCCCGGGCCATGCTGCGGGGGAGTAACCAGATATGCCGGTGCGCTGGCTCAAGGCACGGCCGGAGCGGCTTGAGAAGGAAGCCACGGTCCATGGCACCCGGGAGTTCCTGCATGCCGTGGTGGCGGGCGGCGCGCTTGTGGCCGCCGCCGACGGCGTGATCCTGGCGGTGGAGCGCAAGCGGCTGCACGATTTCGTGCAGGCCAACCGGGCCCTGTCCGGCTTCGATGCCAGCGATGTCGAGCAGGCCTTCATGGCGATTGCCGACAGGCTGGAGCGCGACTTTGTCAGCGGCCGGAACGAGGCGCTGCAGATCATCGCCCGGTTGCGCGGCAATGCACCGGCCGCGCGGCTGTGCATGCGGGCCTGCTGTGCGATTGCCGCGGCGGACGGCCTGTTCGACGAGGACGAAACCCGGGCGGTCGCCGAGATCTGCCAGGCGCTGGGGCTGGATCCGGAAAGCTTCGAGATCTGAAAACACGAGCCCCGGTGCGCCGATCTCCGTTCGCGGCCGGCCGGCATGTCCAGTCTCGGAATCGCTGCCGCCTCATGCTAGGAGACGTGGGCAACCGGCCGGCACCCGTTCCGTGCGGCCGCTCCCTTCCCCACCGCACAGGGATTCCGCCAGCGCATGAGCGTCGACAGCGCGGTGCATACGCTTTCCAGCTATCAACTCGCCATCCTGGCGGTCGGCAGCATCGCCTTCGGGCTCTATCTGCTGTTCAAGGCCGGCGGCTGGACCGTCGGCGCCGCCATCTTCCTGGCACAGCGGCTGGGGCTGTCGCAGCTCTTCATCGGTGCGACCGTGGTGGCGTTCGGCACCTCCGTGCCGGAGCTGGTCACCTCGGTGAACGCCAATCTCTCCGGCTATCCGGGTCTCAGCCTGGGCAATGTCATCGGCTCCAACATCGCCAACATCCTGCTGGTGACCGGCGCCACGGCGGCGGTCTTCGCCCTGGTTGCCCGCCCGCGCAACCTGGTGAAGGACGCGGTGATGGTCTGCCTGGCCACCGGGGTGCTTATCGCCCTGATGCTGACCGGCGAGATCGTGCGGTGGCACGGCCTGGCGCTCTTTGCGGTGCTGCTGGCCTATGTCGCCTACGCTTTCTTCAGCGAACGCCGCGGTGGCGCGGAGCCGGAGCTGGAGGAGGAAGAACTTCACGTCTCCTCCACCTGGCAGGCGCTGCTGTTCCTCGGTGGCGGCCTGCTGGGCCTGATCATCGGCTCCGAGATCCTGGTGCAGGGCGCGGTGGCCGCCGGCACGGCGCTGCGGGTGCCGGAGGCGGTGATCGGCGTGACGGTGGTGGCGCTTGGCACCTCGCTGCCGGAGCTCGCGACCTGCCTGGTCGCCGCCCTGCGGCGGAAGGTCGACATGGTGGTCGGCAACATCCTGGGCTCCAACCTGTTCAACATCCTGTCGATCCTCGGCCTGACCGCGCTGATCAAGCCGCTGCCGGTCGAACAGGACATGTTCGCCATCGACATGTGGGTGATGGCCGGGACGACCCTGGTCTTCTCGCTGTGGATGGTGACGGTAGCCCGGCTCGGCCGCACCCTGGGCATCGCGATGATCCTGACCTACCTCGTCTTCACCCTATGGCAGTATCGCGGCGCGATGCTGCACTGACACCGGCCTCCGCCATGCTGCCCCCTTCTTCGCAATGTTGCACTGCGGCATTGCCCCTTGACATTGCGCCGCTGTGGGCGCATGTACCTGCCAGCCCCGCAGGACGGCGCAACGCCGGCATGTGCTGCGACCCCAGGCGATACGACCACAGGCCGCGACAAGGCCGCCCGGTCGGACGAATCCCAGGTGTCCCGTGACCGGTTGGTCCCGCTGAGGCTTCTTTATCCCTCCGTTAGCTCCAGCTGCGCGTGGAAGGCGGATTAAGCGCTGAAACGCGTTCGCCCCGTGCCGGAGTCCATCCGCCGCGGCCGATGCCTTGCGGCGCGAAGGAAGTTGTTTCTCTTGACTGAGTCCCAGTTCGATGCGCTCGGCCTTGCCGAGCCGATCCTGCTTGCCCTGAAGGCCGAGCAGTACGTTTCCCCCACCCCGATCCAGGCCGATGCGATCCCCCACCTGCTGGCGGGCCGCGACCTGCTGGGCATTGCCCAGACCGGCACCGGCAAGACGGCGGCGTTCAGCCTGCCGATCCTGGACCGGCTGTCCCGCCACCGGCCGAAGCTGCAGCCGCGCAGCGCCAGCGCCCTGATCCTGGCGCCGACCCGCGAGCTGGTGCTGCAGATCCTCGACAGCCTGGCGGCCTATGGCAAGAACCTGCGGCTGCGTCACACCGGCATCGTTGGCGGCGTGAACCAGCGTGCCCAGGTCAACGCCATGTCCCGCGGCGTCGACATCCTGGTGGCCACCCCGGGCCGCCTGCTGGACCTCGCCGGCCAGGGCCATGTGCGGTTCGACGGCGTGCAGACCCTGGTCCTGGACGAGGCCGACCGGATGCTGGACATGGGCTTCATCCGCGATGTCCGGAAGATCGTCGCCGCCTGCCCGGCCGAGCGGCAGACCCTGCTGTTCTCCGCCACCATGCCGACGGAGATCGACCGCCTGGCGGCGGAGATCCTGAACGATCCGGTCCGGGTGGCGGTCGCCGCCAAGACCGTGACCGCGGACAAGGTCAGCCAGCAGGTGATCCATGTCGCCGCGAAGGAGAAGACCAGCCTGCTGATCGAGATCCTGGAGGATCCGGCGATGTCGCGGGTGATCGTCTTCACCCGCACCAAGCACGGCGCCAACCGGGTGACGGAGAAGCTGAACAAGGCCGGCATCCCTGCCGACGCCCTGCACAGCAACAAGTCCCAGAATGCCCGGCAGCGGGCCCTGGCGCAGTTCCGCAATGGCGAGGCGCGGGTCCTGGTCGCCACCGATATCGCCGCGCGCGGCATCGACGTCGACGAGGTCACCCATGTGGTGAACTTCGAGCTGCCGAACATCCCGGAAAGCTATGTCCACCGCATCGGCCGCACGGCGCGGGCCGGCAGCACCGGCATCGCGATCTCGTTCTGCGATCCGACGGAGCGCCCCTATCTGCGCGACATCGAGAAGCTGACGAAGAACAAGATCCCGGCGTTGTACGACCGGGGCGCCAACGGTGACCGTGCCGTCGACGAGGACCGCCCGGCGGCGCCGCAGGGCCGCGGCGACAACCGCCGCCGTCCCTCCGCCCAGGCGAAGCGGCCGTCGCGGCCGACCGGCCGCGGCGAGGGCCGGCCCTCCGGCACGCCGCATCGCGGCGGGCCCGGCACGACCGGCAATGCCGCCGCGCCGCATGCCGGCAAGGCGGCCGGCGGCGGTGCGCCCCGCGGCACGGTGAAGTGGTTCAATGCCCGCAAGGGCTTCGGCTTCATCGCGCCGGACGATGGCGGCCAGGACGTGTTCCTGCACATCAGCGATGTGGAGCGCGCCGGCATCGCCCACCCGACCGAGGGGCAGGCGCTGAGCTACGAGCTGCAGCGCGACCCGAAGAAGGGCAAGGTTTCCGCCGGCAATCTCAAGCTGCTCTGAAGGGGCGGGCGGTCCGCCGCCCGGTCTCTCGGATCCGGAAGAACGCGGCCCGGCATGCGACGCATGCCGGGCCGTTCCGTTTTCAGCCGGCAATGCCCGCGGCCGGCGCATAGAGCCGCATGGCTTCGCTGCGGCCGGAGATCGCCTGCCGGCCCAGATCCTGCCAGCCATCCGCAGCCGACGCGCCGGCCGCCTCCAGCACCTCGGCTGAGGCCAGCATCGGCTTCTGCAGCGGCTTGCACATGGCTTCCAGCCGGGCGGCCACGTTGACCGCATCTCCCAGCACCGTGAACTCCAGCCGTTCGGCATCGCCGACCGTGCCGCAATAGACGGTGCCGGCATGAACCCCGACCCCGACGGCGACCGGCGGCTCGCCGCGCTGGGCGAGATCGCGGTTCCAGTCGGCGATGGTGTCCAGCAGGGCATGACCGCAGGCCAGCGCATCGCGGGCGCTGGCGGCGACGGGCCTGTCGGCGGGGCCGGTCGCCCCGAACAGCAGCATTGCGGCATCGCCGATGAACTTGTCGATGATCGCGTCATGCGCCCTGGCGGCGGCCTGGACCCGGCGCCGGTAGTCGGTCACGAATGCCGACAGCCGCTCCGGCGACAGCTGTTCCGCGCGTGCGGTGAAGCCGCGGATGTCCACGAACAGGATCGCTACCGTCCTGCGCTGGCTCAGATGCAGGCCGGCGCCGTCTCCTGCGGCCAGCCAGGGTGCCAGCTCTGCCGGCAGGTAGCGGGTCAGGGCGGCGCGCCGCCGGGCCTCCTCCAGCATCCGGTCCAGCAGCCGGTGGGTGCGCGCTACGGCCAGGGCGATGGTCAGGCCGGCGGCGACCAGCATGACCCAGCGCATGATGTTGGGGGGCAGGGCGAAGAACAGGTCCACCAGGCCATCGCCTTCGGCGAAGATCCGCCAGCCGCCCGCCAGGGCCGGCACCACGGCAAGGCCGATTGCCAGCGCGGCCGTGACGGCCAGCTGCAGGCTGGTGTTGAAGCGCTGCGCGCCCAGGCAGAGGATCAGCGGCAGCAGCCAGGCCGCCGGCATTGCGGCGATATAGTTCGTGCTAAGGCCGGTATTGGCCAGGCTGAACCACAGCGCCGACAGCACGAAGGCCACGTCCAGCGCCGATGAGGCCCAGGGGATCCAGGGGCGGAACATCGCCGGCCGGGCGACCGCCACGGCGGCGGCGCCCAGAAGGAAGTAGGCCGCCTGGGTGGCCAGCGCCACCGCGTACTGGCGGTGGAAGACCGGCTCCAGGCTGTCGCCGGTATCGGGGCCGGCGCCCGACACCGCCACCATGAGGGCGGCGGCCAGCAGCGCGGCGGCCGCCATCCGGACGATGCCGACGATGCGTTCGGCGGCGATCTCCGCTTCCCGCAGCGGGCCGCCGGGCGTCTGACGGCGCGCCGGTTGCGGGGCCGCTTCCGCGGCCGCGGAAACCGGGGTATCTCTGCCTGGGTTTGCGGGTCGGGCCATCGCGTCGGGCGCCTGTTCGTTGGGAGGATGCTGGGATGGATGCGGATTCGGGCGTGTCGGGCGGGTTGATCCTCATCCTCGTCCTCGCCCTGGTGATACTGGTCACCATCTGGCGGGGCATTAAGATCGTCCCGCAGAGCGAGAAATATGTCATCGAGCGGCTGGGCCGGCTGCACAAGGTGCTGGGGCCGGGCCTGAACCTGATCGTGCCCTTCCTGGACGTGGTGCGCCATCGCGTCTCGGTGCTGGAGCGGCAGCTGCCGCACATGCAGCAGGATGCGATCACCCGCGACAATGTGCTGCTGCAGGCCGACATGGTGGTGTTCTACCGGGTGCTGGAGCCGGAGCGCACGGTCTACCGGATCCGGGACATTGACGCGGCGGTCGGCACCACGGTCGCCGGCATCGTGCGTTCGGAGATCGGCCGGCTGGAACTGGACGAGGTGCAGTCGAACCGGTCGACATTGAATGGCGCGATCAAGCAGCACCTGGCGGAGGCGACCGACGACTGGGGCATTGCCGTGACCCGGGCGGAGGTGCTGGACATCAACCTGGATGCCGCCACGCGGGAGGCGATGCTGCAGCAGCTGAACGCCGAGCGCGCGCGCCGCGCGGCGGTGACCCAGGCGGAGGGCGAGAAGCGGGCGATGGAACTGAGGGCGGATGCCGAGCTCTACACCGCGCAGAAGCTGGCGGAGGCGCGCCGCATCTCCGCGGAGGCGGATGCCTACGCGACCGAGGTCGTGGCGCAGGCGATCCACACCCACGGCACCGCCGCCGTGGAGTTCGAGATCCGCAAGCGCCAGGTCGAGGCCTTCGCCAAGATGTCGGACAGCCAGGGCCGGCAGACGATCGTCCTGCCCGCCGACCTGGCGGAGGCGTTCGGCACCGCCGCCCGCCTGTTCGGCGGTACGCGGACCTGAGCGGCGGGGCGGGCCGATGACCTCCATCCTGCTCGGCGGCGAATATTGGCTGATCGCCGGGCTTGTGCTCGGCGCGGTCGAGATCTTCGCGCCCGGCTTCTTCTTCCTGGGCTTTGCCGGCGGGGCCGCGGTGACCGCCCTGTTCGTCTGGCTGTTCGGCGGCGCCTTCGAGGGGTCGGCGCATGGCTGGGCCTGGCCGGTGCTGGTCTTTGCGCTGTTCAGCCTCGCGACCACGTTCGCCCTGCGCCGGCTGTTCGGCACCAGGGGCGCGCGCAGCCGCCGCTTCGACGATGTCGATGTGAACGACACGCCCTACAGGGGCGACAAGAGCTGAACGCCGGCTGCCGGCTTCCACCATCCAACAAGCTGTCGTGTCGCCGGAGGGATGGATCCGCGCCTGAAGGGCGGCGGGGGTCAGATATGTCGCGGACGCGCCCTCCCTGCCGCGGTCGTCCTTGGGCCCAGAGTTCCAAGCCATCGGCCAAGGACCGTGACGGTACGGCGAAGCTGCGCGCCGGCATGGTCCCGTCGCGGCCATCGGGTCAGGCCCGATGGCGACGGCAACCGGGTAGGGCGGCGGGGGGATAGGCGTCCACCGGTGAGAACTGTGGATGCCGCGGCCTCGAGGGCGGCCGCGACGCTGAGGCGGGTGCAGGGGCGCCCCGATCCTTCCGCCGCCGTCAGGCGGCGGCCTGCTGCTGCGCCAGCAGGACGCGGAACTCCTGCTCCAGCATCGGCCGGGCGTAGAGGAAGCCCTGGCCGAAGTCGCAGCCGATGTCGCGCAGCATCGCGTGCTGGGCATCGGTCTCCACCCCTTCGGCGACGGTCTTCAGGCCCAGCTTGCCGGCCATCACCACGATCGCTTCGGTGATCGCCTTGTCGTGGTCCGAGGTCTCGATGTCGCTGATGAAGGAGCGGTCGATCTTCACATAGTCGATCGGGAACCGCTTCAGGTAGGACATGGCGGAATAGCCGGTGCCGAAATCGTCGATGGCGATCGCCATGCCGGCATCGGAAAAGGCCTGCAGCTTGCGCAGGGTCGCGGGGTTGCCGTCCAGCAGCAGGCCTTCCGTGATCTCAAGGGTCAGCGCTTCGGCGGGCACATCGGCCCGCTGCAGGTGGGACAGCCATTGCTGTACCGTGTCGCGGGTCATCAGGTGGCGCGGCGAGACGTTCAGGGTCAGGCGCAGGCTGTCCTCCGCCAGACCGCTGCCGCGCAGGTCCTGCAGCACCGCCACGACCTTCCGGAACACCCATTCGCCGATATCGATGATCAGGTCGCTGTTTTCGGCGATCGGGATGAAGCGGGCCGGCGGCACCAATGTGCCGTCGGGCCGGCGCCAGCGGATCAGCGCCTCCGCCTCCGCGATCCGGCCGGTGCGCAGGTCGTAGATCGGCTGGAAGCAGAGCAGGAACTCGTCGTTGCGGATCGCCCGACGCAGGCGCAGCAGCATGTCGTTGCGTTCGCGCGATTCCTGCTGCAGGTGCAGGGTGTGGAAGCGGAAGGTGTTGCGACCCTCCTCCTTCGCCAGGTACATCGCGCGGTCGGCGCTGGCCAGCAGGGTGGCGGCGTCCTCCCCGTCGGTCGGGTAGCAGGCAATGCCGACGCTGGCGGAGATCTGGACCTCCTGCCCGGCGCACTGGATCGGCTGCGCCAGGGAACGGATCAGCCGCTGGGCGACCGACACGGTGACCGGGTCGCCGGCGCCGTCCCGTGCCGGGCCGCGGTCCATATGGGTCAGGATCACGAACTCGTCGCCGGCCAGGCGGGCAACGGTGTCGCCGGCGCGGACGCAGGATTCCAGGCGGCGGGCGGTCTCCGTCAGCACCTGGTCGCCGGCGACATGGCCGAGCGAGTCGTTGATCTCCTTGAAATGGTCCAGGTCCACGAACACCAGGGCGAAGGCGCCGCCTTCCGCGGCGCCGCGCAGCACTTCCTGTTCCAGGCGGTCGAGAAGCAGCCGCCGGTTGGGCAGGCCGGTGAGCGCGTCGTAATAGGCATGGCGCTCGATCAGCTCCTCCTTCTTCTTCTGGTTGGTGATGTCGGAGAAGATGCCGACATGGCGCACCACCTTGCCGGCCGCGTCATGCACCACGCTGATCGACAGCCATTGGGCATAGACGGTGCCGTCCTTCCGCCTGTTCCAGACCTCGCCGCGCCAATGGCCCTGCTGCTCCAGCCTTTGCCACATCGCCTGGTAGAAGGCACGGTCCTGCCGGCCGGCGCCGATGAAGCCCGGGTTGCGGCCCAGCACCTCCGCCTCCTCGTAGCCGGTGATCCGGGTATAGGCCCTGTTGATCTTCACCACCCGGTTCTGGTCGTCGGTGATGACCACGCCTTCCGCCGCCTGGGAGAGGACGGTCGCCGCCAGCCGGGCCTCCAGGTTGGCCTGCTCCTCCTCCGTCACGTCGGCGAAGGTGCCGATGATGCGCTGCGGTTCGCCGTTCCGCGCGGCGGCCAGCGCCATGCCGCGCAACACCAGCCAGCGCCAGCTTCCATCGCCGGCACGGATGCGCATCCGGTGCTCCAGATGGGGGATCTGGCCGTCCAGAAAGGCGTCCAGGGCCTGCTGCGCGGCGGCACGGTCGTCGGGATGGAACAGGGCGAACCATTCCTCGACCGCCATCTCCTCCGCCCGGTCGGCATAGCCGAGCAGGTCGCGGCCCAGGCGCGAGATGAAGATCCGGCCCTGCGGCCGGTCCCAGTCCCAGACGCCCTGGCGGGAACCCTCGACGGCGAACTCCCAGCGGCGGCGGAACTCCTCGTGCTGGCGGTGCAGGGTCTCGCGGCTGTCGAGGTAGCCGAAGAAGAAGCGCCGGCTGACGCCGCAGGCAAGCAGCAGGGCGAGGGTCAGCGCACCGAAATTGATCGTCATGCGCTCATGCTCGGCGGCGACCATCGCATCGACCCGGTCGTGCAGATAGCCCACCGCCAGGACCAGGGGCAGGTCGGGAAGCCCGGCATAGGCATTGATCCGAACCTTGCCGTCCACGGGGGAGACGCTGGTGATGGTTCCTTCGGTCCGGCGCCGCCAGGCGCGCGCGAACACGCTGGCCCGGCCGAGCGAGCGGCCGGTCTGACCCTGCGCGTCGGGGAATCGGGCAAGGATCGTACCGTCGGTATCGGTGAGCACCGCGAAATCGATGTCCAGGGATCGCAGGAAGTCGTTCACGAAGCCGCTGCGCAGCAGGGCGATAGGCCCGTCGCAGCCGCGGCCGAAGGCGGAGGTGCGGGTCAGCGGGATCAGCCACTCGCCCTGCGGACCGTCGCGCAGCGGCGGCAGGGTGGTGGCCTCCGTCGTCTCCCCGCCGCGAAGCCCGTCACAGGCCGCCGCAAGCTCCGCCAGGGTCTCGTCGTGGGGCCGCCTGCCGCGCAGAAGACGCGGACCGTCCGCGCCCGTCGTCAGCACCGACGTCAGGAAGCCGTCGGCGGCCAGCGGGTCGTGGACCGGTCGGCTGCCCGCCGCCTCGGCATCGGGGCGGGTCGTCGCCAGGTCCTGCACCGCGCGTCCGATCCGGTCCTGCAGCGTGGCCGCGAGGGCAAGCCGGATCGCTTTCGCGCTGGCGGCATAGCCCGCGGCGAGATCCTCGCCCTCGGCCTCGGTGGCCCGCCAGGAGATCGTGGCGGCCAGGGCGACGGCGAGAAAGGCAAGCGCCCAGCTTCCCCAGAACAGGCGGCCGGACAGCCTGTGGCTCAGGCCGCCACCGAATGCGGGCGGCAGGGCGGGCTCCGACGTCCCGCCCCCTGGGCCGGGATCGGTGGCGTCGCCACTCTTTGCGTCGGGCTCTGGCCTGTTCATGAAGGGCGACCGGGTCACATCTCTGCCGCGCCGGAATCGCGCCGGCATGGCAGGAGAATGGGGCCATCGCCGTAAAGGAAGCTTTAAGCGCCCGCCGCCGTCATGGCCGGCGGCAATGCGATGTCCGCCGCCCGGCTGTCGGAGGTCGCCAGGACCGCCTGTGCCAGTACCTGGCCGATGGCCACAAGGACCGGCGCATCCGCCGCCGGCGGCGCCTCGCGGGCCGCCAGTGCCGCCAGGTCGCCCCGCCAGATATCCTCCCCGTCGCGGCCGATGGCGACGGCAACCACGGCCGGGGTCGTCGCCGGCAGGCCTTCCGCCAGAAGCCGCGCGGCCAGCGCGGCCGCGGTGCGGCCAGCCATGTAGAACAATGTCGTGGTTTCCGGGTCGGCAAGGCCCCGCCAGTCCAGGTCGTCGGGCAACTGCCCAAGCCGCGAATGGCCGGTGACGAAGCGGACCGAATGCGCCATGTCCCGGTGGGTCAGCGAGATGCCCAGCCGGGCGGCAAGCGCCACCCCGGCGGTGATGCCGGGCACAACGGCGACCGGGATTCCCGCCGCGGCAAGGTCGGCGATCTCCTCGCCGCCGCGGCCGAAAATGCCGGGATCGCCCGATTTCAGCCGCACCACATGCCGGCCCTGGCGTGCCAGCTTCAGCATCAGGGCGTTGATGTCCGCCTGCTGGCAGGTCTTCCGGCCCGCCCGCTTGCCCACCAGCATGCGCCGCGCCTCGCGCCGGGCCAGCTCCAGGACGGCGTCGGAGACCAGGTCGTCGAACAGGATCACGTCGGCCGATTGCAGGGCCCGCACCGCATCCAGGGTCAGCTGCCCGGCATCGCCCGGCCCGGCGCCGACCAGGGTCACCCGCCCGCCGGGCGTGGCACAGGCATCGGCGAGCAGCGCCGCCATGCCGGCCTCCTCCGGCGGCGGCGCGCCGGCCAGGGCCCGCTCCGCGAAGCGCCGCCAGAAGGCGCTGCGCAGGCCTGGCAGGGGCAGCCGGCCGGCGATCCGGGACCGCCAGAGCCGGGCTGTTGCGGCCCAGCCGCCGAGGCTGCGGGGCAGGGCGGTCTCGATCCGCTGGCGGATCGCCTGTGCCAGGGCCGGGGTGGCGCCGCCGGTGGAAATGCCGACCACCACCGGTCCGCGTTCGACGATGCTGCCGAAGGTCACGTCGCTCAGCGACGGCCGGTCCACCAGGCTGACCGGCACGCCTGCCGCCCGTCCCGCCGCGGCGAAGGCTGCGGCAGCCCCGTCGTCGGCGGTGTGGCAGACGGCCAGCGACAGGCCCGCGAAATCCTGCCGCTGCCAGGTGCGGGGCAGATGGCGCAGGCTGCCGGCGGCAGGCCCGCGGGCCAGCAGCGCCGCCAGCGCCGCGCCGGGCGCGGGGGCACAGAGCAGCACCTCCGCGCCCGCCGCGGCCAGCAGTTCCGCCTTCCAGGCGGCGCCGTCGGCATCGCCGGCGACCAGGGCGCGCCGGCCGTGCAGGTTCATGAACAGGGGCAGGGCGGCCAGCGGCCCGACGGCCCGGCCCCGGGCAGGCGGCTTCCCCGCCGGGATCGCCGGCCCCGCCGGCAGCTCAGCGTCCGGCATGGCGAATCAGCTCCCCGATCTCGGCGCGGCACGAGCCGCAATTGCTGCCGGCGCCCAGGCTGGCGCCGATCGCATCGACGGTGGCGCAGCCGCGGCCCACCGCCTGCAGGATGGTGTTGGCACCGACGGCGAAGCAGGCACAGACGGTGGCGCCGGGATCGGGCCGGTCGCCGCCCGGCCGGCCGGCCAGCAGCGCCATGCGGTCCTGCGGCGACGGCATCTCGCGGCCCAGCAGGTCGGCGAGCCAGGCCCGCGACACCGCGACCGGGCCCGGGGCGAGATAGAGCGCCGCCACCAGCCGGTCGCCGGCGAAGCGGGCGAGGCGGTAGCTGCCGCTTGCCGCATCGGCATAGACCTGCTCGCCGTCGCCGATACCGCCCAGGACGGCGGCGGCAATGGCCGCCGGGTCCCCGGCCGGGCCGTCGCCGGCCAGTTCCAGCCGCCAGCCCCGGCGGCAGCGCGCCAGCG
>NZ_JBHRTR010000054.1:102291-103614 GCF_042646425.1 Marinibaculum pumilum | reverse complement strand
CCGGCCGGCCCGCGCGGGTCCGGCCGGTCGACCGACACCGCGAAGCCGTGCCAGGCGGCGGGAAAGCGGTGCAGGGCGACCGGCATCCGCTTCAGCGCCGGCTGGCCGGACACCGGGTCGATCCGCGGCGCCAGCAGGCGGCCGACCCGGCCGGCGGCGCTGGTCTGGTCGTTCCAGTGCATCGGCACGAACACCATCCCCGGCCGCTGTCGCGACGTGATCAGCGCCCGCACCAGGATGCGGCCATGCGCGCTCTCGATCGCCACCAGGTCCGCCGGCCCGATGCCGTGCTGGCGGGCGGTCTCGGGATGCAGCTCCGCAAAGGGTTCCGCGTAGTGCGCCGACAGCCGCGCGGACAGGGCGGTGCGGGTCATGGTGTGCCACTGGTCGCGGATCCGGCCGGTGTTCAGCAGCACGTCATCCGGCGGCTCTGCGGCCGGCGGCGGCGTCAGCGCCAGGAAGCGGGCGCGACCGTCTTCGGTGAAAAAGCGACCGTCGCCGAACAGCCGGGCCGTGCCGACGCCGCCATTCGGCAGCGGCCACTGGACGGGCTGCAAGGCGTCATAGGCCGTATCGCTCAGACCGGCATGGCCGCCGATGTCGAAGTCCCGGCTGCCGTTGTTGCGCCAGGCCGACAGCGCCGCATGTTCGCGATAGATCGCCGCCGGGCCGTCATGGGCGAAGGCCTGCGCCCAGCCCATGCGCCGCGCGACCTGCGCGATCATCCACCAGTCCGGCCGCGCCTCCCCCGGCAGCGGCAGGAAGGCCCGCTGGCGGGAGATCCGCCGTTCGGAATTGGTGACGGTGCCGTCCTTTTCGCCCCAGGCGGCGGCCGGCAGCAGGACATGCGCATGGCGGGCGGTGTCGGTCGCCGCGGTGACGTCGGAGACGACGACGAAGGGGCAGGCCACCAGCGCCGCCTCAACGGCCGCATTGTCGGGCAGGCTGGCCACCGGGTTGGTCGCCATGATCCACAGCGCCTTGATCCTGCCCGCCGCCACCGCCTGGAACAGTTCCACCGCGCGCAGGCCGGGTTTGCGTGCCATCGCCGGCGCATCCCAGAACTGTCCGACCAGGGCGCGATGGCGCGGATCCTCGATCTCCATATGGGCCGCCAGCTGGTTGGCGAGCCCGCCGACCTCGCGGCCGCCCATGGCGTTCGGCTGCCCGGTCAGGGAGAAGGGGCCCATGCCGGGCCGGCCGATCCGGCCGGTGGCCAGATAGGCGTTCAGGATCGCATTGACCTTGTCGGTGCCGGCGGCGGACTGGTTCACCCCCTGGCTGAACAGGGTGACCACCCGTTCGGTCCCGGCGAAGGCGCGG
>NZ_JBHRTR010000054.1:0-102201 GCF_042646425.1 Marinibaculum pumilum | reverse complement strand
GCCGGTGGCCGCCGCGGTCGCCGCCAGGTCGGCGCCGGCGACGGCGGCCGCAGCCACGGCAAGGCCGCCGGTATGGTCGGCGATGAAAGTACGGTCGACCGCGCCTGCGGCGATCAGGTGGTGCAGCAGACCGTTGAACAGGGCGGTATCGCCGTCGGCCGCGACCGCCAGGTGCAGGTCGGCCTCATCCGCCGTCGCCGTGCGCCGCGGGTCGATGACCACGACCCGCATCCCCGGCCGGCGCCGCCGCGCCGCCTGGAGGCGCTGGAACAGCACCGGGTGGCACCAGGCCAGGTTGGCGCCGGTGATCACCACCAGGTCGGCAAGCTCCAGGTCTTCGTAGCTGCCGGGGACCGTGTCGCTGCCGAAGGCGCGCTTCTGTCCCGCCACCGTCGAGGCCATGCAGAGCCGGGAGTTGGTGTCCACATTGGCGCTGCCGATGAAGCCCTTCATCAGCTTGTTGGCGAGGTAATAGTCTTCGGTCAGCAGCTGGCCCGAGAGGTAGAAGGCGACCGAATCCGGCCCATGCGCGGCGATCGCGTCGCGGAAGCCGGAAGCGACCCGGTCGAGCGCGCTGTCCCAATCCGTGCGCCGCCCGTCGACCTGCGGATGCAGCAGCCGGCCCTCCAGCCCCAGCACGTCGGCCAGCGCCGACCCCTTGGAGCAGAGCCGCCCGAGATTGGCCGGATGCTGCGGATCCCCGGCGATGGCGATGGTCTCCGCCGCCGGCCGTTCGCCGGTCGCAGCCGCGGCCACCGAGGCGACCACGCCGCAGCCGACACCGCAATAGGGGCAGGTCGTGCGGACCTGGCGCGCGTCCCCGCCGGCGTCGCGGGCCGTCGGGGTCTCGCCGGTCGCGGCGGCGCGGGGACGGGGCGGCAGCGCGTTCATGCCGCCCGTCGCGCCGCGGCACGCAGGTCCAGCAGGATGCGGCCCTCATGCAGCCGCACCGGCAGCACCGGCACCGATCCGCCATCCTCCTCCCGCGCCGCGCCGGTGGCGAGGTCGACCACCAGGTTGTGCAGCGGGCAGGTGACGGCGCAGTCATGTACGATGCCCTGGCTCAGCGGCCCGCCCTTGTGCGGGCAGCGGTCCTCCAGCGCATGGACCTCGTCGTCGGCGGTGCGGAACACGGCGATCGTGCGCTCGGGCAGCCTCACCCGCCGCGCCCCGCGCCGGGGAATCTCGGCCAGGGCGCCGATGTCGGTCCAGCCCTCGACGGCGATCATGTCCGGTCCGTTCATTCGGCGGCCTCCTTCACCGTGAAGTCGCGCAGGGGGACGAATTCGTGGGCATCGCGCCCGGCCACACGTTCTGCCCAGGGGTCGCTTTGCGCGAATCGCTGCGAATAGAGGAAACGCTCGAACAGGGCGGTGCGCATGTCCGCATCCTCGACCACCAGCGCCTTCAGCCGGTCCAGGCCGATGCGGGCCAGCCATTTGTGGATGCGCTCCAGGTAGTGGCCCTGCTCGCGATAGAGCTGCACCACGGCGGCGCAGTACTCCAGAGCCTCCGCCTCGGTGGCGACGGTGCAGAGGATCTGAGTCGGCTTCACCTCCATGCCGGCCGCACCGCCGACATGAAGCTCAAAGCCGGACTCGACGCAGACCACGCCGAAATCCTTGCAGGTCGCCTCCGCGCAGTTCCGCGGACAGCCGGAGACCGCCATCTTCACCTTGTGCGGCGTCCAGGACCCCCAGAGCATCTTCTCCATGCGGGTGCCCAGGCCGGTGGAATCCTGCGTGCCGAAGCGGCACCAGTCGGTGCCGACGCAGGTCTTCACCGTCCGCAGCCCCTTCGCATAGGCATGGCCGGAGACCATGCCGGCCGCGTTCAGGTCGGCCCAGACGCCGGGCAGGTCCTCCTTCCGGACCCCCAGCAGGTCGATGCGCTGGCCGCCGGTTACCTTCACCGTGGGGATGCCGAACTTGTCCGCCACGTCGGCGATCGCCCGCAGCTCCTTGGCGCTGGTCATCCCGCCCCACATCCGCGGCACGACGGAATAGGTGCCGTCCTTCTGGATGTTGGCGTGCACCCGTTCGTTGATGAAGCGGGACTGGTAGTCGTCCGCATATTCGCCGGGCCAGGCGGCGAGCAGGTAGTAGTTCAGCGCCGGCCGGCATTTCGCGCAGCCGCAGGAGGTGGTCCATTCCAGCTCCTGCATCACCTCAGGCACGGACTTCAGCCCCTTGGCGGCGATCAGCCGGCGGATCTCGTCATGGCCCAGGGTCGTGCAGGGGCAGGCGGGCTTCGGTGCGGTGGCGTCGAAGGCGTCGCCCAGGCTGAGGGACAGCAGCTTCTCCACCAGGCCGGTGCAGGAGCCGCAGGAGGCGGAGGCCTTGGTGGCCGTGCGCACCCCCTCGACGTCGGACAGGCCCTTGCCGGCGATGGCCGCCACGATGGTTGACTTGCAGACGCCGTTGCAGCCGCAGATCTCTGCCTCAGCCGGCAAGGCTGCAACGGCCGCCATAGGGTCCAGGGGGGTGCCCCCCGCGAAGCCCTGGCCGAAGATCAGGGTCTCGCGCAGCTCCGAAATGTCGGTGCCGTCGCGCAGCATCTGCAGGAACCAGCCGCTGTCCGCGGTATGGCCGTACAGCACGATTCCGACGATCCGGTCCTCCTCGATCACCAGGCGCTTGTAGACGCCCAGGCTGGCGTCGCGCAGGACGATCTCCTCCCGGCCCTCGCCCTCGGCGAAGTCCCCGGCGGAGAACAGGTCGATGCCGGTGACCTTCAGCTTGGTGGAAGTGATCGAGCCGCGATAGGCGGCATCCGCATCGCCGGCCAGCCGGCGCGCGATCACCGCCGCCATCTCGTAGAGCGGCGCGACCAGGCCATAGCATGTGCCGCGATGCTCGACGCATTCGCCGACTGCCAGGATGTCGGGGTCGGAGGTCTGCAGATGGTCGTCGACCAGGATGCCGCGGTTGACCTCCAGCCCGGCATCCCTTGCCAGGGCGGTGGCGGGGCGGATGCCGACCGCCATCACCACCAGGTCGGCCGGGATCTCCGTGCCGTCGTCCAGCCGCACGGCGGTGACCCGGTCCTCGCCGAGGATCGCCTGGGTGTTGGCCCTTGTGCGCACGGCGATGCCGCGCGCCTCGATCGCCCGCTGCAGCAGCCAGCCGGCCGCCTGGTCCAGCTGGCGCTCCATCAGGGTCGGCATCAGGTGCAGGACGGTCACCGCCATGCCCTGTGCCTTCAGGCCGGCGGCGGCCTCCAGCCCCAGCAGGCCGCCGCCGATCACCACGGCATGGCCGCCCGCCCGGGACGCCGTCAGCATCCGCTCGACATCGTCCAGGTCGCGGTAGCCGATCACACCGGGCAGGTCGTGTCCCGGGACCGGGATCATCACCGGGCTCGAGCCGGTGGCGATCAGCAGCCGGTCATAGTCGGCAGTCGTGCCGTCGGCGGCGGTCACCCGCTTCGCCGCCCGGTCGATCGCGGCCACCGGGCAGCCCTGGTGCAGGGTGATGCCGCGTTCCGCGTACCAGGCTTTGTCGTGGATGACGATGTCGTCATAGGTCTTCTCGCCCGCCAGTACGGGCGAGAGCATGATGCGGTCGTAGTTCACCCGCGGCTCGGCATTGAAGATCGTCACCTGCCAGCCGTCGGGGTCCAGGTCGAACAGCCGTTCCAGCACCCGGCCCGGCGCCATGCCGTTGCCGACCACCACCAGCCGGCGCCGCGTCTCGGTCGTCTCGGTCATCTCGGGTCTCCCCTCAGGCGGCTTCGCCGGCGGTGCGGGACAGGCCCGCCTTCACCTTCGCCGGGTCGGGGTTGGCGCCGCCCTCATAGGCTTCCAGGAAGTCCAGCAGCTCCTGCCGGTAGCGGTAATAGTCGGGATGCTGCAGCAGCGCGGCGCGGCTGCGGGGGCGCGGCAGGTCGACCGGCATCACGTTACCGATCCGCGCCCGCGGGCCGTTGGTCATCATCACCACCTTGTCGGCCAGCAGGATCGCCTCGTCGACATCGTGGGTGACGCAGATCGCGGTGACCTGGGTACGCCGCCAGACGTCCATCAGGACCTCCTGCAGTTCCCAGCGGGTCAGGCTGTCGAGCATGCCGAACGGCTCGTCCAGCAGCAGCAGCTTCGGCGACAGGGCGAAGGCGCGGGCGATCCCCACCCGCTGCTTCATGCCGTTCGACAGCTCCGCCGCCGGCCGGTCCATCGCGTCGCCCAGCCCGACCCGGGTCAGGTAGTAGTCGCAGATCTCCGCCCGTTCCGCCGCGCTGGCATGGGGGAAGACCCGGTCGACGCCGAGGGCGACATTCTCCCGCGCGGTCAGCCACGGCAGCAGCGACGGCGCCTGGAACACCACCGCCCGCTCCGGCCCGGCACCGTCGATCTCGCGGCCGTCCAGCACGATGCCGCCGGCGCTGATCGGCACCAGGCCGGCCGCCATCGACAGCACCGTCGACTTGCCGCAGCCGGAATGGCCGATCAGGGAGATGAATTCGCCCTTGGCGATCTTGTGGGTAAAGCCCTCGACAACGGTCAGCGGCCCCTTCGGGGTGGGATAGACCTTGTGGACGTCGAAGAGGTCGACATAGGCGCGCTTCTCCGGCCCCTCGGCCGCCGCCGCCCAGGCCCTCGGCAGGTCGGCGTCGCGGCCGCCGCGGCGGAGGCGCCCTGCCTGCAGCGAAGAACGGGGCTGGATCGGCAGCACCTCGGGCAGGCGCCCCTCATCGGCCGCCTCCGCCGCGCGCTCCTGCCCGGCCTCCAGCAGAAAGCTGGTGATCTTCGCCCGCAGCCGCTTGAAGGCGGCATCGTCGTTCATCGCCGTGCGGTCGCGGGGGCGCGGCATGCCGACCTCGAAGGAGGGGCCGAGGCGCGCGCCCTCGTCTCCATGGCCCGGTACCAGCGGGACGATCCGGTCGGCCAGCAGGATCGCCTCGTCGACATCGTTGGTGATCAGGATCACCGTCTTCTTCTCGGCATCCCAGATCCGCTCGATCTCGTCCTGCAGCTTGGCGCGGGTCAGCGCGTCCAGCGCCGACAGCGGCTCGTCCAGCAGCAGGATCCGCGGGTTCATCGCCAGCGCGCGTGCCACGGCGACCCGCTGGCGCATGCCGCCGGACAGTTCCGCCGGCCGCCGGTCGGCGGCATGGCCCAGGCCGACCAGGTCGACATAGCGGGCCGTCATCGACGCCCTGTCGCGGGCGCTCTTCCGCGGATGGACGGCGTCCACCGCCAGCCGGATATTGCCGGTCACGGTCAGCCAGGGCATCAGCGAATAGCTCTGGAAGACCAGGCCGCGGTCCGGGCCGGGGCCGGCGACCGGTGCGCCGTCCAGCAGCACCTCGCCCGCATCCGGTTCCACCAGCCCGGCGATTGCCGAGATCAGGGTGGTCTTGCCGGTGCCGGAGAAGCCGAGGATGGCGACGAACTCGCCTTCGGCAACCTCCAGGTCGATCCCGGCCAGCACCTCCCGCCGGGCTGCGCCCTGGCCGTAGCTCTTGGCGACACCCTTCAGTTCCAGGAAAGCCATGCTCTCTCTCCCTCTGCGCTGCGGGTCAGCGGTTGGCCTGGAAGCTGAAGGCGGTCTGCAGGGCCTGCATCACGCGGTCCAGCAGGAAGCCGATCAGCCCGATCGTGATGACGGCGACGATGATCCGCGCCAGCGAGGCGGAGGAGCCGTTCTGGAATTCGTCCCAGACGAACTTCCCCAGGCCCGGGTTCTGGGCCAGCATCTCAGCCGCGATCAGCACCATCCAGCCCACGCCCAGCGACAGCCGCAGGCCGGTGAAGATCAGCGGCAGGGCGGAGGGCAGGACCAGCTTCGTGATCGTCTTCCAGGCCGGCAGGCGCAGGACCCGGGCGACATTCATCAGGTCCTTGTCGACCGAGGCGACACCGAGCGCGGTATTGATCAGGGTCGGCCAGAGCGAACAGAGGGTCACCGTGATCGCGGAGATCACCAGCGACTTCGGCAGCGCGTCGCTGGCATCGGCGTAGAGCGCGGAGACGATCATGGTGACGATCGGCAGCCAGGCGAGCGGGGAGACCGGGCGGAACACCTGCACCAGCGGGTTCACCGCGCCGTTCACCGTGCGCGACAGGCCGCAGGCGATGCCCAGCGGCACGGCGACGATGGTGGCGATGATGAAGCCCAGCGCCACCGTCTTCAGGCTGGTGACGATCTGGTCCAGGTAGGTGGGCTTGCCGGTATAGTCGCGCCACTTCACCCGGTCGGCATGGCCGGCGGCGACCAGTTTGTCGTTGCGCGCCTCCTGGCGCTCAAAGAAGTCGTCGGCCTTCTGGCGCTCGGCGACATGGTCGTCCCACAGATTGCCGGCCTCGTGCAGCACCTGGGCGGGGCCGGGAATGGTGCCGAGCGAGGTCTCCACCTGCGGTGCCAGCCAGGCCCAGGCGGCCAGGAAGACGGCGATGCCCATCAGCGGCACGACGAGCTGCTGCCACAGCTCCCGCAGCTGCGGGCGCGTCTCCTCGCCGGCACCGATCCGCATCAGGGGGACGGTCCAGCCGAGGCCGAGGATGCCCAGATAGGGGGCGGAGCGGGTGATGGCGGCGAAGAGCCGGGTGCGGCGCTCGACCCGGGTGGAGGCCGCCGGCGCCGCCTTCTCTGCCGCGGAGTCTGCGATCGAAGCGAAGGTCATTGCATCATTCCCTGCTGGGTCTGTCGGTTGGACGGCGCAGCTGTCCCGGATCTGGCGGAAGCCGTCGTTCTCGGGCTTGACCCGAGAACCCATTCCGCAGGCCGCTGAGACGCCGCGCGGCTTGCGGAATGGATCCCGGGTCAGGCCCGGGATGACGTTCCGGGCGCGGGACCGCCTGCGCCTGTTCCGAGGCCTCAGCCGCCGGCCACGTCGTTGCCGTCGACGGTCTGCTTGCCCTTCAGCCCGATCGGGAACTGCTCCAGATAGGCATTGGGCGCGCGGCCATCGAAGGTGATGCCGTCGATGAACTCCGCCTGCGGGGCGCGGTAGCCGTCGGTCTCCCAGGGGAAGTCGGCCGCGTCGGCATGGCCTTCCTCGACCAGCATGCGGGCCGCCTTCAGGTAGATGTCCGGGCGGTAGACCTTCTTCGCCACCTCGTCGTACCAGGTGTCGGGCTTCGCCTCGGCGACCTGGCCCCAGCGGCGCATCTGGCTCAGGTACCAGACCGCGTCGGAGTAGTAGGGATAGGTCGCGAAGTAGCGGTAGAAGACGTTGAAGTCCGGCACCGGGCGGGCATCGCCCTTCTCGTACTCGAAGGTGCCGGTCATCGAATTGGCGATGACTTCCGCATCGGCGCCGACATATTCGGGGCGCGACAGGATCTCCACCGCCTCGGCCCGGTTGGCATTGTCGTTCTCGTCCAGCCATTTGGCGGCCCGGATCAGCGCCTTGGTGATCGCCAGAGTCGTGTTCGGGTATTCTTCCGCGAATTCTGCGGTGATGCCGAACACCTTCTCCGGATTGTTTTTCCAGATCTCAAAGTCGGTGATCACCGGCACGCCGATGCCCTTGAACACCGCCTGCTGGTTCCACGGCTCGCCGACGCAGTAGCCGGAGATCGTGCCTGCCTCCAGGGTCGCCGGCATCTGCGGCGGCGGCGTGACGGAGAGCAGGGCCTCGGCCTTGATCTGGCCGGAGATGTCGGTCGGCGAATAGAAGCCGGGGTGGATGCCGCCGGCCGCCAGCCAGTAGCGCAGCTCGTAATTGTGGGTGGAGACGGGGAAGACCATGCCCATCTTGAACGGCTTGCCCTGGGCGCGGAAGCTCTCGACGACCGGCTTCAGATAGTCCGCCTTGATCGGATGGACGGGCCTGCCGTCGGCCTGCTTCGGCAGGTCGGGCTTCATCATCTCCCAGACCTCCTGCGACACCGTGATGCCGTTGCCGTTCAGGTCCATGGAGAAGGGGGTGACGATATGGGCCTCGGTGCCATAGCCGATGGTGGCGGCCAGCGGCTGGCCGGCCAGCATATGGGCGCCGTCCAGCTCGCCGGTGATCACCCGGTCCAGCAGCACCTTCCAGTTGGCCTGCGGCTCCAGGGTGACGTAGAGCCCCTCGTCCTCGAAGAAGTGCTTCTCGTAGGCGATGGCGAGCGGCGCCATGTCGGTCAGCTTGATGAAGCCGAAGGTAAGTTCGTCCTTCTCCGGCAGCAGCATCTCCGCCGCCGCCGGCGGCGAGAACAGCCCGGCCGTCAGGGCCAGGGTCATGCCGGCGGCCAGCCCCGCCTTCAGTCCGGCCTTGAGAAGGGTCCGGCGGGCCAGTCCGGCCCGGTCGTTCTTCCGCATCTTGTGTCTCCCGTTCGCGCGAGCCCCGGACACCGCCTCCAGATGTCCGGAGCGGCATAAAAAAACGCCGCCCGACGTCGTCGAATTCCGCAATGCGGATCTCCGCGACGATGGCGACGTTACCGAAGGCCCTTCGCTAGGCCGGCAGACTGCCTGAGGGACCGCCATTGGCCCCATCGGCATTTCCCGTGGCAATATAGCGCCCAGAAAGGGTGCAACTGCCAGGGAATTCTCTATCGAGCTATTCACAACCCGATTGATATGTACGCTACATAGGCATTTCAGGTCCGTCAAGAAAGATTTTGCGGCGCAGCAAGGTCATTAAATAGGCAAATGCCTATAAATAGGACAGATAATCCTCGATCAGATCGGGATCGAACTGCCGGCCGTCGAAGAATCCGTCCGGCCCCAGGGCCAGGCTGCCGCCGATCGCCGAGACCATGGTCGGCGCCGTCAGCGCGCCCTCCACCTTGGCGCTGGCGGCCGGCAAGGCGATGCCGCTGTCCTGCAGCGCCGCCCGGTACAGGTCCGGGCGGTAGACCTGGCGCACCTTGGCCAGCGCCGCAGCGCCGTGCGTCACCTGACCCCAGCGCACCATCTGGCTGTAGAACCACAGGGCGTGGCTGATCCAGGGGAAGGTCGCGGCCCGGTCGTGGAAGGTCAGGAAGTCGGCGATCGCCGCGGGCGGCGTGCCGGGGGCGAGGCTCAGTCGCCCTGTCAGGCCGCGCTGCAGCAGGGCTGCCGGCCGGTCCAGGAATGCCGGCCCGGACAGCAGTTCCGCCAGCTCCGCCGTGTTGGCGGGGTCGCCGCACCAGGCGGCGGCGGCGGCCAGGGCCCGCACCAGGCGGGCCAGCAGCGCCGGATTGGCTTCCGCCCAGTCGGCCCGGATGCCGAGCACCTTCTCCGCACTGGAGCGCCAGATCGCGGCTGTACTGGTGGCGATCACGCCGCAGCCGGCGGCCACCGCGACACTGTTCCAGGGCTCCCCCACGCAGAACCCGTCCAGCCGGCCGGCGGCCAGGGCATCGGCGGCGAAGGGGGGGGGCACCACCACCAGCCGGACATCGCGGTCCGGCGCGATGCCGCAGCCCGCCAGCCAGTAGCGCAGTTCGTAGTTGTGGGCGGAGAAGGGATGCACGATGGCGAAGGTCGGCGGTTCGGCCCCGGCCTTCCGCCTGGCGGTGAGGGCCTGTCGCAGCGCCGCGCCGATCGCGGCCGCACCGTCCTCGAAGCCGGCGCCCTGTGCCTGCATCTCCGCCCAGAGCGCGGTGGAGACGGTGATTGCGTTGCCGCCCAGGCCCAGCGCCATCGGCGCGACCAGCGGCACGTCCAGCGGGCCCAGGCCCAGGCTGGCGGCGATCGGCATCGGCGCCAGCATGTGGGCGGCCTGGACATGGCCGATGGCGACCCGCTCGCGGATGTTCGCCCAGGAACTCTCCCGCACCAGTTCCAGGTCGAGCCCTTCGGCCTCGGCAAAGCCCCGGCTGCCGGCGACGATCGGCAACGCCGCGTCGAGCAGCGGGATGAAGCCGATGCGAAGCCGTTCCGTCTGCGCCATCCTCTCCCCCCGCCGTCCTAGCCGCCCAGCAGGCCGGCGGCGGTGACCAGGCTCTCCGCCACCTGCGCGACCCTGCGGTTCTGGTCCATCGCCGTCTTGCGCAGCAGGCGGTAGGCCTCCTCCTCGCTCAGGCCGCGGCTCTTCATCAGGATCCCCTTGGCCCGGTCGATCACCTTGCGCTCCGCCAGCTGGCTGCGGGTCTCCTCCAGCTCGCGGCGCAGCCGGTCGACGGCATTGAATCGGCTGATGGTGACGTCGATGATCGGCTTCACCCGCTCCTTGCGCAGGCCGTCGACGATGTAGGTGGAGACGCCGGCATCCATCGCCGCCTCGATCATCGACGCGTCCGACTTGTCGACGAACATGGCGACGGGCCGCTGCACCGCCTGGGAGACCTGGAACATCTGCTCCAGCACGTCGCGGTTCGGATTCTCCAGGTCGATGACGATGACGTCCGGGCCGATCTCCTGGATGCGCCGCAGCAGGTCGTGCATCTCCGCGATCACGACGACGTCGCTGTGGCCCGCCTCCCGCAGGCCGTCCTGCAGGATCGAGGCACGCAGGGCGTCCTGGTCGATCACCAGGATCTTGAGGTCACGGTTGGACATGGGCGCGGGAAGGGACCGGTCGTGTTGCAGTGCAGCATCCTAAGCGCGACGCAAGACGGATGCCAATTCGATCGTGAAGGCGCCGGCCGCTGAACCCACACCCGGCCTACCGCGTTACCACTGTCGGAAGACCGCTCCGTTTGCCACATGACGAGGTACCGGACATCGACGACCTGATCCTCTCACACTGGCCGCTGACCCCGTGGCTGGCCCTGGCCGTCGCCTTTGCGGTCGCCGCGGCGGAGGCATTGCCGCTGCGCCGCTTCCGCCTGCCGGCGATCGCCGTACTGGCCCTGCTCGGTGGCCTGGCAGGGCTTGGCAACCTGCCGTTCTGGCCCCTGCTGGCCGCCGCCACCCTGGGGGCGCTGGCCGGCGATGCCGCCTGCTTCCGGGCCGGGCGGCGCCACGGCCTGCGGCTGGAGATGTACTGGCCGTTCGACCGGCATCCGCACCGGCTGGCCGCCGCGCGGCACCATTTCGGCGACCTGGGCGGCGGCGGCCTGCTGGCGGCCCGATTCCAGTCGGGAGCGCACGGCCTGCTGCCCGCCGTGGCCGGTGCCAGCGGCATGGCCGGCGGCCGCTTCCTGGCCGCCAGCCTGCCGGGCGCGCTGCTCTGGGCGGTGGCCCGGCTGGCGCCGGCGGCGCTGACGGTGCTGCTGCTGGCCGCCGTGGCACGGATCGGCGACCGGCTGGCGATCGCCGTCGCGATCGGTCTGCTGGGGGTCCTGCTCGCCGTCTGGCTGGCCCGCACCGGGCTGCGGCTGGGCCTGCCGCTGCTGGCGCGCCTGCGGTCGGGGCTGCTTGACTGGGCGGGGCGGCGGGGCGGCAGGGCGGGCGCCGCCGTCGAGCGGCTGGCGGCCCCGCACCATGCGGCGTTCCGGCTGCTGGTGCTGCTGGCGCTGCTGGTCTTCCTGGCCATTGCCGGTTTCCTGGCACTGCTGCAGGGGGTGGTAACGGGCGACCCGCTGCTGCGCTTCGATGGCGGCATCAGCCGTCTGGCGCAGGGCCTGCGCACGCCCTGGATCGACAGCTGGGTGGTGGCGATGACCCTGCTGGGCGACTGGCTGGTCACCCTGTCGGTGGCCGGCACGGCGGCGGCGGTGCTGCTGCTGGCCGGCGCCTGGCGGCTGGCGGTCGGGCTGGGCCTGGCGATGGCGGCGACGATGGCATTCGTCCAGGGCATCAAGCTGCTGGTGGCGGCGCCCCGCCCGATCGAGATCTACGGCGGCGCCGACGCCTTCTCGTTCCCCAGCGGCCACGCCACCCTGACCGCCGCCCTCTATGGCATCCTGGGCCTGCTCGCCTACCGTTTCCTGCCGCGCTGGCTGGCGGTGCCGGCGGTGGCGGCCTGTGCCGCGCTGACCGCCATCGTCTGCCTGTCGCGGGTCTACCTGGCGGCGCACTGGCCGACCGACGTGATCGCGGGGCTGCTGTTCGGCGCCGGCATCACCGCCGCCTTCGCCATCGCCTTCCGGGCGCAGGCCCTGTCGCGCGGTGCGGCCGGCTGGCTGTTCGGCGCGGCGACCCTGGCGCTGCTGGCGGTCGGCGGCTGGCACATCGCCCAGGCCATGCCGCAGGCGGAGCGCTTCTACGCGGTGCGGGAGCCGGTGCCGCAGCCGCTTTCCGACCCTTGGGCGGCAGGTGGCTGGCGGGACCTGCCCGACCGGCGCATCGACCTGGAGGGGGAGCGGGAGGAACCGCTGCTGCTGCTCTGGAACGGCGAGGCGGAGGCCCTGCGTGAGGCCCTGCGTGCGCAGGGCTGGCAGGATGCGCCCGGCTGGTCGCTGGCGATCCTGGACCGTTTCCTGCAGCCCCGGACCGGGGCGCTGGACCTGCCCGCCCTGCCACGGCTGGACGAGGGGCGCCGCCCGGTCCTGACGATGCTGCATGCCGGCAGCCTGGGCGGCCGCGACGGCCGCTTCGTGCTGCGCGCCTGGCCGCGGCTCGTCGCCGCGCCGGACCGGACGGGCGACGGCGCGGGCCGGATCGTGCTGCTGGGCAGCGTGACCTTCGAGCCGCTGCACCACCCGCTGGGCCTGCTGTCGGTCGCCCTGCCGCCGGAAGACGGGCATCATGCCTGCGACGCCACGGCGATGCTGACCGCCCTGCCGGGCGCGCAGGCGGTGGGCGCGCCGCTGCAAGGCGATGCGGAGGAAGGCGCCTGCGGCGGACAACGCGTGCTGGCCGGCAGTGGCTGATCGGGGCAGCTGACTGGAACAGGGGGATGCGATGCCGGAACGCCTGAGGATTACCGCCGGCGGCCACAGCTTCGTCGCCGAGACACATCCGGCGGCGCCGCAGACGGTCGCCGCCTTCGCCCGGCTGCTGCCCTACGAGCAGAAGCTGATCCATGTCCGCTGGAGCGGCGAGGGCTGCTGGGTGCCGCTGGGCGATTTCGACCTCGGCGTGGGGTTCGAGAATCACACCAGCCATCCCAGCCGCGGCGACATCCTGTTCTACCCGGGCGGCTTCAGCGAAACCGAGATCATCATGGCCTATGGCAGCTGCTGCTTCGCCAGCAGGATGGGGCAGCTGGCCGGCAACCACTTCCTGACCATCGTGGAGGGGCTCGAGAACCTCCACGCCCTGGGGGTGAAGACCCTGTGGGAGGGCGCGCAGCCGATCCGCTTCGAGGCGCTGTAGCGGCCGGGCCGGTCAGCCATAGGCGGCGAGCGCCGCCTGCGTCGCCGGCCGTTCGGCCACCCGCCGGAAATGGTCGGCGGTCTTCGGGAAGTCGGCGATATCCACGCCGTCGACCTTCAGCCAGTTCGCCACCGTGTGGAGATAGGGGTCGCAGACGCTGTAGCGCTCCCCCAGCACCCAGGGGCCCTGCAGCATCTCGTCCTCGATCAGCCGGAAGCACTGGGTCATGTTGTCGGGCAGCTTCGCCTTCATCGCCTCCCAGGCGGCCGGATCGTCGGCCCAGCGGGCGCCGCGCCGGCCATGGGCATGGGCGACATGCACCGTGGCGCAGAGATAGCTGTTGAACGCCTGCAGCTGCGCCAGCGCGAAGGGATCGTCCAGCGGCGCCAGCCCGGCATCGGGATGGGTCTGCGCGATATAGACCAGAATCGCCGGGGTTTCCGTCAGGACCCCCCTGTCGGTGACCAGCGCCGGCACCCGGCCCTTCGGGTTCACCGCCAGGTAGTCGGGCTCGCGCTGCTGGTTGCGGCCGAAATCCACGGTGGCGATCTCGTAGTCGGCGCCGGCCTCCTCCAGCGCGATATGCGAGGCCATGGCGCAGGTCATCTTTGCGGTGAACAGCTTGAGCAAGGTCGATCTCCGGAAGGTGGAATGGTCAATCGTCGGTCCGGTGCGGCATGGCGGACTGCGCCGCAATGACATAGCCGGCACGGGCATGGTGGGTCCGCCGCACCGCCTGCCGCAGCACGCCGACGACCTCCACGGGCGCGAACATCGGCAGCTCCGCCGGCTGCCCGCTGCGGACGAGGATCGTCTGGTTGACCGGCGGCGGCGGAACATGGGCGCAGGCGCCGAAATAGGGGACCAGCAGGAACTGCCCGGGCGACCCGCCGTCGCCCAGCGGCATCGTCCAGCCGGTCAGCCGCACGGTGCGGCCGTCGAAGGCGGCCATTGTCCGGTTGGACCCGCCGGCGCCGGGCAGGCGGCCGGAGAGGCGGGCAGCCATCAGCCGCGGATGGTCGATGGGGCCGCTCGGTATGACGATGTCGCGCTCCGCATCCGGGCGCAGGTCCTTCCAGCTCAGCGCCAGCGCGGGATCCGCCGCGATCCCCGGGCCGGCTTCGCCGAGCCGTGCGCGATGCAGGCTGCCGGCCGCCAGCAGGCCGAGCAGGACCAGCACCGCGGTCCCGGCCAGCAGGTCCCGCCGGCCCGGCCACTGGCCGGCCGGCAGTCCGGGCAGCAGGTGCGAGAGCCTCACCGGGTGAGATCCAGCTGCGGCCGGTCGCGCGTGACGGTCACGTCGCGATGCGCATTGCCCACCACCAGGCGCACCTGCAGCGCGGTCAGCGAGGGATAGAGGCCGAACAGCGGGAAGCTGACACTGCTCAGCCGCGCGGGGGTCTCGCAGGTCATCTCGTAAAGGACGGTGAAGCTGGCATGCGGCTGGTCGCCGGCGGCGCGCGCCAGGGGCACGAACTCAGCCTCGGCCCGATCGGTGGCGCAGCCTGCCTGAAGGGGCAGGGCGACCACCTGGCTCGGGTCGGTGAAGGCGGCGCGGGCCTGCGCGATGTCGGTGAAATCCTCGTCGACCGCCGGCGCATGCTCGAAACCGACGATGTCCGCCGCGGGTACCGCCAGGTCGAAGGTCAGGACCGGGCCCTGGAAGGTCATCACCAGGCTGCCGGTGCCGTGGCGATGCTCCTGCGCTGCCGCGGGGGGCAGGAAGGCGAGCAGAGCAAGGGCGGCGGCTACAAGGGCCAATGGTGCAGTGGTCAACAATGCGGGGGCGATCGGACGCATGGCGGCCTCGTCAGGCTGGACCGGCGCAGACTATCACGCAGCGACCTGCCTGCCAGCCGTCAGGCCAGCGCCCGCCAGGCCGCCGCCGTGGCGATCCCCAGCAGCAGCGACGGCACGGCGCGGCGGGTCAGCGCCATGCAGGCCACCGCCGCCACCACGGCCGCCTGCAGGGCGGTATCGCCGCGAACCGCGCCGGGCACCACCAGGGCGACCAGGACCGAACCGGCCAAGGCGTTCAGGAAGCCCTCCACCCGCGGGGTCAGCGGCACCCAGGCCATCAGCCAGAAGCCGCCGACCCGGGTCAGGTAGGCAATCACGGCGATCGCGGCGCAGGCCGCCAGGGTCAGGCTGTCGGTCACCGGTCCTGGCTCCCGTCGACGACCCTTCCCCGGCGCGGCGGAAAGAGCGCCCCGGTCAGGCCGCCGGCCAGGCCGCCGGCCAGCACATGCCAGTTCTCCGGCAGCAGCCAGAGCGCAGCCAGGGAGGCGACCGCCGCCACCGCCCAGGGCAGGGCGGTCAGGCGGCCCTTCCACATGCCGACCAGCATCACGCCGAAGAAGACCAGCATCAGGGCGTCCAGGCCGAAGCGTTCGGGATCGGCGATTAGTTCGTCCGCCAGCACCCCCAGCGCGGTGCCCAGGGTCCAGGCCAGCCAGAGCAGCATGCCGGCCCCGACCAGCAGGCCGACATCGCGTTCGCCCTCGTCATAGGCGCGGATCGCCATGGCGAAGTTCGGGTCGCCGATGAAGAAGGCGATGGCATGCCGCCGCGCTGCCGGGATGTCCTTCAGCCAGGGATAGAGCGCCGCCGCCATCAGGATATTGCGGGCATTGATCGCGAACACCGCCAGCAGCATCGGCAGCCACGCGACCGGCACCTGCCAGAAGTCCAGCGCCGCGAACTGGGAGGCGCCGGCAAAGGCTGCCGCACTCATCAGCACCGTGCCCCAGTCGTTGACCCCGGCCTGCACGGCGGCGATCCCGAAGGCGGCGCCGAACGGCACGACAAAGGCGGCGACCGGCGCGATGGCACGGGCGCCGCGAAGCAGGCCGGAAAGGGTCAGGCGGGTTTCGCTGGTCACGGAAGGGCCGGGATGCGGGTGCAGGCCAGAGCGGACGGAAAATCCGGGTCGCCATGTCAGTGTGCGCCGCACCATAGACCCGCGCGTCTTGTTTTTGCACCCGTGCCGGCGGTATGGGACCGTCACGCAAAGCGGGGGGCAGCCATGATCGGCCAGACGGCAGGAGAGGCAGGAATCGACCGGGCGGCGGTGGCGGAAGTGGAGCCGTTGATCCGGCCGCATGTCCGCCGCACGCCGGTCGTGGAGGTCGATCTGGCCGATTTCGCCGGCTTCGGGGCAGCCGGCGGAACCGCCTGTCCCGTCGTGCTGAAGCTGGAGCATCTGCAGCATAGCGGCTCCTTCAAGGCGCGCGGCGCCTTCGCCAACCTGCTGACCCGCAAGGTGCCGCCGGCCGGCGTGGCGGCGGCGTCGGGCGGCAATCACGGCGCGGCGGTGGCCTATGCGGCGATGCGGCTGGGGATCCCGGCGACGATCTTCGTGCCGGGCATCACCTCCCCCGCCAAGACGGAACGGATCCGCGGCTATGGTGCGCGGCTGGTGACCGTGGGCGAGCGCTACGCCGATGCCCTGGCCGCCAGCGAGAGCTTCCTGGCGGAAACCGGTGCCCTGTCGGTGCATGCCTATGACCAGCGGGAGACCCTGCTGGGCCAGGGCACCACCGGACTGGAATTCGAGGGTCAGGCGCCGGAGCTGGACAGCCTGCTGGTCGCGGTCGGCGGCGGCGGGCTGATCGGCGGCCTGGCCGCCTGGTTTGCCGGCCGGGTGAAGCTGGTGGCGGTGGAGCCGGAGGGTGCGCCGACCCTGAACCTTGCCCTGGAGGCCGGGCGGCCGGTGGACTCGCCGGCGGGCGGCATCGCAGCCGACAGCCTGGCGCCGCGCAAGGTCGGCCGCCTGATGTTCCCGCTGGCGCAGGCCCATGTCGGCGCCTCGGTCCTGGTCGAGGATGCGGCGATCCGGGCGGCGCAGGCGGCGCTCTGGGACTGCCTGCGTCTGGTCGTGGAACCGGGCGCGGCGGCGGCCTTCGCCGCCCTGCTGTCCGGCCGCTACCGGCCCGCGGCGGGGGAGCGGGTCGGCGTGCTGCTGTGCGGCGCCAATACCGACGTGGTGCGCTTCGAAGCCTGAAGCGGCGGCCGCCTACATCCCCAACGGATGGGCGGGGGCGAAGCTGGCGGCGAACAGGCTCGCCCCTAGGGCCAGGATCACCAGGCCGCCGGCAAGGCGGACCGCCAGGCCGGCAAGGGCCAGGCCGCGGCCGCCATCTCCCGTACCACCCGCCCCGCCGCCGGCCAGCGCCGCCGCCCAGCGGCGGGCATGAACGGCGACGAGCGCCAGCGCGGCGACGGCCAGCGCGGTGCCGCAGGACATTGCCAGCACCGCGGCCAGTCCGGCGAGCGGCAGCGCCATGGCCTGCGCCAGGACCAGCACCAGCACCGCGCCGCTGCACGGGCGCAGGCCGATGGAGAGGATCACCGCGATCGCGCCGCGCAGGCTGCCCGCGGATTCGATCTGGTCCGCCGACGGGCCGTGGCTGTGGCCGCAGCCCGGCCCATGGACATGACCATGGGCCTGCCCGTCGTGACGATCATGATGGTCGTGGTGGTGGCCGTGGTCGTGGCCATGCCCATGGGCGCCGGCGGTGGCGGGCTGCCAGACCCGGATGCCGTCCCGCAGCGCCCGTGCCGCCAGCCAGAGGCCGAGGACGCCGAGCAGCACGAAGCTGCCGCGCTCGGTCCAGTTCACCGCCGTCTTCGTGTCGCGCGGCAGCAGGTCGGTGAGATAGAGCAGGCCGTAGACCAGGATCACCGCCACCACGCCCTGGCAGAAGGCGGAGGCGGCCGCCAGCGCCACGCCGCGGCCCACCCGCTGCCGGTGGCTCAGCAGGTAGGAGGCGAGCACCACCTTGCCATGGCCCGGCCCGGCGGCATGGAACAGGCCGTAGAGGAAACTGGCCAGGATCAGGGCCCATGCTGTGGTCTGGCTGCCGCCGCTGCCCAGTCCCCGCATCTGCGCCACGAGGTCGTGGTGCCAGGCGCGCTGCTCGGCAAAGATCCAGGCCATGGTGCGGTCCCACAGGCCGGGATCGACGATTGCGGCCGCCGCCGTTTCGGCCAGCGCCTGACCGGACCACAGGACCGCCAGCGACAGCAGCAGCGCCGCGAGGAGGCGGCCTGCGCTCTCAGTCACCGCAGCGGACCGGCACGACCTCCGCGAACAGCGCTCCCAGCCCGTCCCAGCCGGTCTGGGTAGCATCCAGGGCGGAGGCCATCGCCACCTGGTCGCCGGTCGGGTTCGGCGGCAGCAGGTTGGCATGGCAATCCTCTGGTGCGGCCTGCAGGCGAATGGCTGCGGGATCCTCTGCATGGACCATCTCGATATAGTAGGTCGGGTCGTAGATGCTGTAGCTGAAGGCGCCGTCACGCGGCGATACCGGCTCCGCCAGCGGCAGGGTGAAGGCGATCTCCAGCCGGCTGCCCGCCATCCGGGTGGCCAGGTCCGTCGGCGTGCCGAAGCCGATACTGCGTTCGTCCTGCCGGACCTTCGTGAAATAGTCGTATTCCGCCAGGTTCGAGATGTTCTCCTGCAGCAGCTCTTCCAGCAGCGCCTGGTCCGGCCGGCCGTCGCCGTCATTGTCCATGCCGCCGGTGGCAAAGGCGGAATAGGCGTCGTCGAACAGCCAGGTTTCCCGGAGGGTGGCGATCCGGCCCTGGTCGTCGAAGCCGATCGTCACCTGCAGGTCGATCCAGCCGTGCGGGTGCGCGGCGGCCGGGCCGGCGGCGCCGAGAAGGGCCGCCAGCATGGCGGCGGCGAGGGCCCGCTTCACTGCCGGCTGCAGGCGGCGCAGAGGCCGCGCAGCTCGATGGTGGTCTGCCGGGTGACGAAACCGGCCTTCGCGGCATGGCGCACCAGCGCGGCCAGGCTGTCGCCGGCGGCAAATTCGGTCACCGAGCCGCAATCGTCGCAGATCGCGAAGGCGGCGGCTTCGGCCTCGTCATGCGGCACGTGGTGGCTGCCGGCGCAGGCGATATAGGCGTTGCAGCTTTCCAGGCGATGGATCAGGCCGATGCCGGTCAGCTTGTCCAGGGCGCGATAAACCTGCACCGGCGCACGCAGCCCGTCATCGCGCAGCGAATCCAGCAGTTCATAGGCGCTCATCGCGCGGCCGGCGCTGGCCAGCCGGGCATGCACCAGCTTCTGGTTGCGGGTCAGTCTCGGGGCGGCTTCGGCCATGGCTCCCCTCGTTTCAGGTCGGGCGGCGGCGGGCGGCCAGCCGCAACTGGGTCACAAGGAACAATAGCAGGGCGGCGACGACGATGCTCGGTCCGGCCGGCGTGTCGAATTCCAGGGAGGCGAAGAGGCCGAGGGCGACGGCGCCGCAGCCCAGCGCCGATGCCACCAGGGCCATCACCTCCGGCCCGGTGGCGAGGCGTCGCGCGCTGGCCGCCGGGATGATCAGCAGCGAGGTGATCAGCAGGATGCCGACGATCTTGATCGCCACCGCGATCACCGCTGCAAGCAGGATCATGAAGGCGAGGCGCTCGCGCTCCGGGTTCATGCCCTCCGCCGCCGCCAGCTCCGGCGAGACGGTGGCGGCGAGGAGCGGCCGCCAGATCGCCAGCAGGACGGCCAGCACCGCCGCGCCGCCGGCCCAGACGATCGTCACATCGGTCCAGGACACCGCCAGGATGTCGCCGAACAGGTAGCTCAGCAGGTCGACCCGCAGCCAGGCCATGAAGGCGAGCAGCACCAGGCCCAGCGCCAGGGTGGAATGGGCCAGGATTCCCAGCAGCGCGTCGGCGGGCAGCAGGGTCTGTCGCTGCAGCAGGACCAGGGCCAGGGCGGCACAGACGGCCACCCCGAACACCCCGGCCATGATGTTCACCTCCAAAAGGAAGGACAGCGCGACGCCGAGCAGGCCCGCATGGGCCATCGTGTCGCCGAAATAGGCCATCCGCCGCCAGACGATGAAGCAGCCCAGCGGCCCGGCGATCAGCGCGACGCCGAGGCCGGCAGCCAGCGCCCGCAGGAAGAAGGCGTCAAGCATCGCCGGCGCCGTCCGCTGCCTGCGGCCGGCCGTCGAGCGGCACGACGCGACCATCCTCCAGATGCGCATGGTCGTGGCGGTGGCGGTAGACGCCCAGTGTCTCCGCGGCGCGGGAGCCGAACAGCCGGACATATTCCGGGCTGGCGGCGACGTTCTGCGGCGTGCCGGAACAGCAGACATGACCGTTGAGGCAGACCACCCGGTCGGTCTGCGCCATTACCACATGCAGGTCGTGGGAGATCAGCAGGATGCCGCAGTCCAGCCGGTCGCGGATCGTCCCGATCAGGTCGTAGAGCGCGATCTCGCCGCTGAAGTCGACACCCTGGACGGGTTCGTCCAGGACCAGCAGGCCCGGGCGGCGCACCAGCGCGCGGGCCAGAAGCGCGCGCTGGAACTCGCCGCCGGACAGGGTCTGCACCTCCGCCCCGGCAAGGTGATCGATCCCCACCTCGGCCAGCGCGGCCTGGATCTCCGCCTCGCTGAAGCGCCCGGTGAGGGTCATCAGGCGCCGCACGCTCAGCGGCAGCGACCAGTCGATGGAAAGGCGCTGCGGCACATAGCCGATCCTCAGGCCCGGCTCTCGCCGGACCTGTCCCTCGTCGGGGCGCAGGATGCCCAGCAGGGCCTTGGCGGTGGTGCTCTTGCCGCTGCCGTTGGGGCCGATCAGGGAGACGATCTCGCCGCGGCGGACCCACAGGTCGACATGGCGCACCAGCCAGCGGCCGCCGCGATGCACGCCCAGCCCTTCGATCCCGGCCAGCATGTCGGCCGGTGCCGCCTCCGGCATGTGGGCATGCCCGCTGCGGTGCGGATCCTGGTCGGGGGATAGGGCCGGCGGCGCGGCGGAGCGATGCATGATGTCCTGCTGGGGTGGAACTGGAATCGTTATATCATAACGTTTTGATTCTGCCACAACATCGGCACCCAGGCCATGACGCCCCGCGGGGTTTGCCTGAGCCGGCTTGAAACGTTATACCGTAACGCACCTATTTCCCGTCGTTGCTGGATGGACGTCATGCCGCGAAAGATCCTCCCTGTCATCTCCCTCACCGCCTTCCTGCTTCTGGGGTCGGGGGCGGGCGCCACTGCTGCGCCGGAGGTGGTGGCTTCCATCAAGCCGGTCCATTCGCTGGTCGCCGGCGTGATGGAGGGGGTGGGCAGCCCGCACCTGATCGTGCGCGGCGGCGGCTCGCCGCACACCTTTTCACTGCGGCCGTCCGATGCGCGGGCGCTGGCCGATGCCCAGATGGTGGTCTGGGTCGGCCCGGGCCTGGAAACCTTCCTCGAAGGCCCGCTCGACAAACTCGCCGGCTCGGCGGAGGTCCTGAGCCTGGCGGAAGCACCGGGCGTGACCCACCTGCCGTATCGTGAGGGCGGTGCGTGGGAAGGGCATCATCACGATCATGCTGAGGGCGACGGTCACGATCACGACCATGCGGGCGATCACGATCACGCCGACGATCATGACCATGCCGATGACCATGATCACGATCATGCAGACGACCACGACCATGCGCATGGCGATGGTCACGACGGGCAGCATGGCGAGGACCAGCATGTCTGGCTCGACCCGCGGAATGCGCGCGCGATGGTCGCCGCCATCGCGGCCGCGCTGCAGAAGACGGATCCCGCCAATGCGGAACGCTATGCCGCCAATGCCGCGGAGATGGATGCACGCCTGGCAGCGCTCGACACCGAACTCGCTGCGGTCCTGGGGCCGGTCGCCGACCGCCCCTTCGTGCAGTTCCACGATGCCTTCCAGTATCTTGAGGCGCGCTACCGCCTGAACGCCGTCGGCTCCGTCACCGTCAGCCCGGATCGCAGGCCGGGTGCCGAACGGTTGAGCGAGCTGCGTCAGAAGATCCGCGACACCGGCGCGGTCTGCATCTTCACCGAGCCGCAATTTCCGCCGGACCTTGTCGAAGTCGTGATCGAAGGCAGTGCCGTGCGGACCGGCACCCTGGATCCGCTGGGCGCCGACATTCCCGACGGCCCGGCCCTGTACGGGAACCTGATGCGCGGCAATGCGGCGGCGTTGCGGACCTGCCTGTCGCCGGCCGGCTGAGGGCCGCGCGGCGGCGGCGTCATGCAGCGAGCCGCTGCCGACACGCCGCCGCCGCAATCGGCTCTCAGATCCGAACCGTGGCCGGCCGATCCTGCCGGGCCGTTTCCGCACCGGGAGGCGAGGCAGGAGGGCCATGATCGGCATCAAGGAGGCAGTCATGAACAGGAACCGCAGCACAGGCCGCGAGACACAGCAGCCAGACCGGCGGCAGGCGCCGCGCCCCGCACCGGCGGCGCGCCTGCCGCAGGGCGAGATGCAGGCAGTCGCCGGCGGCATCATCGAAGTCTACCCCAGGTGATGTAAGGCCATGCTGCCGCCCCCGCCTGCAGGGCGGGGCGCGGGAGCAGGCCGAAAGCGGGGCCTCAGGCGATCTGTCGCCGGGCCAGCTGCCAGAAGGTGCCGCGCGCGGCCATCAGTTCGTCGTAGCGGCCGCGCTCGACGATCCGGCCCGCCTCCATCACCAGGATGCAGTCGGCGTCGCGGATCGTGCTCAGCCGGTGGGCGATCACCAGGCGGGTCACCCCCAGCGCGGCAATCCGGTCGGTGACCAGGGCCTGCATGCGGTTGTCCAGGGCGCTGGTGCCTTCGTCCAGGAACAGGACCGGCGGCCGGCGGACCAGCGCCCGCGCCAGCAGGATGCGCTGCCGCTGCCCGCCCGACAGGGTGCCGCCATCCTCCGACACGAAGGTCTCCAGCCCCATCGGCAGGTCGGCGATCTCGTCCTCCAGGCCGGCCAGGGCGACCGCATCCCAGACATCGGCTTCGGGCACCATGGTGCCGCCGGCGATATTCTCGTACAGGCTGCCCGGGACCAGCCGGCCCAGCTGCAGCACGGTACCGATCTGCCGGCGCACCCGTCGCGGATCCAGCTGGGCGAGATCCTGCCCGTCATACAGCACCTGGCCGCTTTCCGGCCGCTCGAAGCCCAGCAGCAGCCGCAGCAGGGTCGACTTGCCGGACCCGGATGGGCCGACGATGGCGGTGAAGCTGCCCGGCGCGATCTCCAGGTCGATGCCGTGCAGTACCGCGGGCCGGTCAGCGGCATAGCGGAAGGTCAGGGCATGGGTGGCGATGCGGCCGCCCAGCGGACCGGGATCGGCGGTGCCGGCCGGCGCCTCCGCTTGCGCGGCCAGGACCGGCAGGGCGCGACGCAGCAATGGCAGGGCCTCCACCGCCTGGGTCAGGGCCAGGCCCAGCGCGGCAAGGCCGGCGAGGAACTGGGCGAAGGCCGCGCTGAAGGCGGCGAAGGCGGCCAGGTCGATCGGCACGGGGCGCAGCGCCGCCACCAGGAACATGCCCAGCAGGCCGCAGGACGGCAGGGCCAGGAGCAGGGCGCCGCGTGCGGCCGCGATGCGCCCGCTGCGCCAGGCCGCCGCCTGCCGGTCCCGGAAGCCGGCTTCCCATTGGGCGAAGGCGCGCGCCTCCGCGGCGGCGACCCGCAGCCGGGCGATGCCGGAGAGCAGCGAGACGATCGTACCGGAGGTCCGTCCCTCGGCATCGTACAGGGCCTGCAGCGGGCCGGCCTGCAGCCGTGCGGTGAGCGCCAGCGCCACGATGGCGAGGCCTGCGAAGGCCAGTCCGAAGACCGCCAGGCGCAGGTCGTAGAGCAGCATCAGCAGAAGGCTCAGCGCCGCGAACAGGCCGCCCAGCAGACCGGTGACCACCGGGCCGGTCAGGGTCTGGCGGGCGGCGTCCACCGCCAGAACCCGCCGTGCCAGATCGCCGGCGCTGAACCGCCTGAAGAAGCCGGGGGAGACCCGCAGCAGCCGGTCGAACACCGCGGCCTGCAGGCGCAGGTCGATCAGGGTCGCGGCACGGATGCCGGCCAGGCCGCGGGCCACCGCGAAGCCGGCCATGCCGAGCCCGGCGGCCGCCAGCAGCAGCACCATCTCCGCCAGCAGGGGCAGGCGCGCCTGCGGCAGGGCGGCGCCGATGATCGCCCCGGTGGCCACCGGCACGACCAGGCCCAGCAGCATGGCCGCCCCGCCGGCAGCGAGGGTGGCCAGCAGGGCCCCCCGGGCCGGCGCCAGCGCGAAGCGCCACAGCCCGGATGGCAGGCCGCCGTCTCCGTCCCCCAGGTCGGCGGGCAGGGGCGGATAGACCGCATGGGCGGTCGGCAGCACGGCCTCCGCCCTGGCCGCATCCACCCGCCGGGCGCGGCCGTCGGGCCCGGTCGTCCGCCAGGCGCCGGCCCGCCAGCGGGCGGCGAGTGGCCGCTCGCCCTGCGGGCCGTGATGCCAGAGCAGCATCGGCGGACCCGGCTGCCGCCACCAGCCGGCGCCAAGGGAAACGGCGCGCCAGCGGAAGCCGCCGCTCTCCGCCAGGTGCTGCAGCCGCTGCTCGAGCGACAGGCTGCCGGCCGGCAGCTGCACCACAGGCAAGGGGGTATCGGGCAGCAGGTGACGCAGGGCGGTGGCAAGGGCGGCATCGCCCGCCAGCCCAGCGTCGGGTCCGCCGGCGCTCATGTCCCGGCCTCGCCGCCTTCGGCCGCCAGCATCCGGGCATAGAGCCCGCCTGCCGCCAGCAGGGCGGCATGGTCGCCGCGCTCGGCGATGCGGCCCCGCTCCATCACGATGATCTCGTCGCAGTCCCGCACCGTGCTCAGCCGATGCGCGATCACCAGGCAGGACAGGCCGCGACGGCGCAGGGCGGCCATCACCGCCGCTTCCGTCACGGGGTCCAGCGCGGAGGTCCCCTCGTCCAGCACCAGCAGCGCCGGATCGCGGGCCAGCGCCCGCGCCAGTTCGACACGCTGGCGCTCGCCGCCGCTGAAATTGCGCCCGTCCTCGTCGACACGGGAGTCGAGCCCGCCGGGCAGCCCGGCCAGGAGGGGGGCCAGCGCGGCATCCTCGATTGCGCGGCCGATCGCAGCCTCGGGCAGATCCGGGTCCCAGAGGGTGATGTTGTCGCGCAGGCTGCCGGCGAACAGCGCGATCTCCTGGTCGACGGTGGCGATACGCCGCGCCAGGACCTCGCGCGGCCAGTCCTGCAGGGGGCGCCCGTCCAGCACGATGCGGCCCGCCTCGGGGAGGTGGAGGCCCGTCGCCAGGCGGCCCAGAGTGGACTTGCCGCTGCCGGTCGCACCGACCAGCGCCACCCAGCGGCCCGGCCGCAGGTCCAGGTCGAAGCCGTCGATCAGCGCCGGCGCCTGCGGGTTGAAGCGGAACCGCAGCGCTTCCAGGCGAAGGGAGGCCGGGCCGGCCGGCAGGCCCGCGTCCCTGTCCGGGGCGGCCGGGTCGTGGCGCCAGTCCGGCGGATGACGGGCGACATCGTCGATGCGCAGCAGGCCGGCGGCGGCGCGCTGGCTCTGGCTGGCCGTGGCGACCACCTGCTGCAGCGGGCCGGCAAGGGCCGCGAACAGCGCCTGGAAGGCCAGCAGCGCACCGAGGCTCAGCACCCCGTCCAGCACCCGCAGGCCGCCCAGCGCCAGGGCGGCGGCGATGGTCAGCATCGCGATCAGCGGCTGCGCGATGCCGGCGGCCTGCTCCAGCACGGCCAGGCCCTGCTCGCTGTTCAGCTTGCGCGCCTGGTGGCCGGCCCAGCGGGCGAAGAAGCCGTCCTCGTCGGCATTGGCCTTCAGGGTCTCGATGCTGCGGATGCCGATCACGGTGGTGGCGAACAGCCGCCCGGTATCGGCCTGCAGTCGGATGGAGAGGTCCAGCCGGGCCCGCTGCAGCGCGACCAGCACCAGCAGGCTGGCCAGGGCGCCGGCGGCGGCGATCGCCGCCAGCACCGGGTCCAGCACCGCCATCAGCGCCAGCAGCAGGACGGCGGTCACCAGGTTCACTGCCGCCAGGCTGAAGCCGCTGGCGGTCAGCCGTGCCAGCGCGGGGACCTCCGCCGCGCTGGCCGCCAGGTCGCCCAGATGGCGCTGCGCGTAAAACATCACCGGCAGGTGCAGCATGTGCCCGACCAGCGCGGCCGCCCTTTCCGCCGTCGTGCGCAGTTCAAGCCGCAGCAGCGCCATGCCCTGCAGCCAGCCCAGCACCGCCTGCTGCCCGATGCCCAGGACCAGGAGGCCGGCCAGGACAGCGAGCCAGGGCCGGCCGCGCACCAGGATCTCGTCGACGAAGATCGCGGTGAAGGCCGGCAGCGCGAAGGCGGGGATGGCCAGCAGCACGCCGGTCGCCAGCACGAAGGCCAGGCGGCCGGGGCGTGCCGCGACAGCCGCGACAAGGCGCGATACCGGCCGGGGCGGACGGCCGCCGCGCTGGAAGCCGGGGCCCGGCGCGAAGGTCAGCACGATGCCGGAATAGCCGGTGGCGAACTCGGCCAGGCTGACCTTGCGCCGGCCATGCGCGGGATCGTTCAGGCGCACATGGTCGCCGCGTGCACCCTCCACGACCAGAAAATGGTTGTTGTTCCACAGGACGACCGACGGCAGCGGCCCGGCCAGCACCTCCTCGACGTCCATCCGGTAGCCCTCGGCCTCCAGGCCGTGCGCCGCCGCCACCCGCACCATGCTGCCCGCGGTGCTGCCGTCGCGGGAGACGCCGCAGGCGATGCGCAGTTCCTCCAGCGGCACGTGACGGCCGAAATGGCCCAGGACGATCCCCAGGCAGGCGGCGCCGCATTCCACCGCCTCCATCTGCAGCACGACCGGTGTCCGCACCGGGCGGGAGCGGGGCGGTGCCGGCCCGGTATCGGTCACGGCGCCAGCGCGCCGAACACGGGCAGCAGGAGGGCGATGGGGGCGGTCTCCGCCACCACCACCTCGGCGGCGGCGGCGATGCCCAGGCCGATGGGCCAGGGCGGACCGTCGCCGGCGGTCCAGGCGAAGCCGCTCGGCGTGCCGTCATCCGCCTGCAGACGGATCCGGGCGAGATAGGGATCGCCGGCGACCGTCAGCCTGGCGGCGCGATCATCGTCCTGCAGCAGCGCGGCGATCTCCGCCCGCGACACCGGCAGGTCCGACACCTCGGTGACCGTGCCTGGGATCGCCCCATAGGCGGCATCGGGGACCGTGATCGGGGAAACCCGCGCTGCCATTCCGGCACGGACACGGGGTGCGTCCGCGGTCGACAGGAAGGCCAGCATCTCCGGCGCAGCCAGACGGCTGGCGCCGGCGACCAGGGTTGCCAGCACGGTCGCGGGCCCCACCGCCTGCCCGACGGCCACGCGCAGTTCCTCCACCCTGCCGGCGACGGGAGCGTCGACCCGCTGCAGTGCCGCATATTCCGCCTGCAGCCGGCGGTGGATGGCCGACTGCTCGGCCAGGGCGGCGCGAACGGCACCGGGATCGCCGCGGCCGTCGCGCTGGGCGGCAGATAATTCTTCCATGCGCCTGGCGGACAGGTTCAGCCGCGCTACCACCCGCGGGTCGTGCAGGACCAGCAGCAGGTCGCCGGCGGCGACCTGGTCGCCGGGCACCGCACGGATTTCCGCCACCACGCCGTCCGACAGGGACTGAACCGGATGGAAGCTCTCGCCCTGTTGCAGGATCAGGCCGGTGCCGGCGGCGGTGCTGCGGACTGTGCCGAAGACCGCCCAGGCGAGAACCGCGGCGAGCACCAGGCCCGCGCCGCCGGCCATGAACAGTGCGCCCAGCGGCACCAGCGCGATCCGCGTGTCCACCCCCTCGCGCGCCGCGCGCAGGCGGTCCGTCGCCGCCGGGGCCGGACGCACCGGCGCGGCTTGGGACTCGCTGTCCGTCTCTTCGGGCATGGCTGGCGGCGGGACCGGGAAAATGGCGTTTCGCCGGTGATAGCAGGCCCGTGCCCGCCGTGCCACTCGCGCCCGCCGAGGGGGCTCGCTGAAACCCGCCGGACGGGATGTCGCCACATTCGGCGCCCTTATCCATCATGAGGCGGCAGGATCAGGCCGTCGCCAGGACCCAGGCAGGGAGACCAATGCGATGACCGGAACCGAGATCAGGACCAAGACAGCGAAGCGGGCGGCCGACGCCGGGACCGCGGCGGCAATGGCCAAGGCGGCGTTGCCGGCCGGGGAACTCGACAGCCTGTCGGGCGGCGGTGACGTCTTCACCTACACGCCGACGCCGGCGGCGCGGGAAGGGGGATCCGGCTTTTGAGGCAGAGGCCGGATGCAGGAATCGCCGGGGCGCGACAGCCGCGAAGCGACGCTGGAACAGGAGATTGGAACAATGACCAGGAGCACGAGGGCGACCAGGGCGGAAACCGAAGCCGGCAAGACCGGCGGCAGCCGGCCCGCAACCCTGTCCGCCGCCGCGTTGGAGCATGTGCCGGCCGGCACGGCCGCCCCGATCACGCTGGGCACCGCCACCAATGCCTTCTTCACCATCCTGCGCTGACCGCGCGACGGGGAGCAGCGACAGATCATGACAAGCACCGATGAAGGCAGGGCGACCGGAGCGAACGGCCCCGCGCGGCGCCGGCCCGCGGTCCAGAGGAAGGACGCCGTGCCCGCCGGCGCACTGGATCGCGTGACGGGCGGTACGATCAATGACGCCCCGACGCTCGGCGGGATCTGACCCGGGCCGCAGGCTTCTCCTGCCGGGGTTCGGGATCGCCGCGTCTCTCTTCGACCAGGCTGACACCACCGGGGCGCCGGCCAGGCAGCCGGCGCCCCGGTCGCTATGGGCCGCCGACGGCCAGGCCTGCGCCCGCTTCGGAAACCGCGCCGCCGGAGGCCGGCCACATTCGGCCACCTAATCCAAACCTATGGGGCGGCGATGGCGAGCCGGCTCCGGAACCAGCGACGCAGATGGCGCGAAGCGACGCCTCCATCAGGGAGACAGGCACGATGACCAGGAGCAATACCACCCCGAGCGAGGCGGCACCCGCGAACGGGAACACGTAAGGACAAGGCAGCGCCGCCGATGCAGGCACGCGATCTGCAGGCACTGTCCGCCGGCAGCGTCGACTGGGGATGGATCTGGTGACCCTGGCCGCGCAACGGCCATTCAAAGAAGCGGAGACAGGGACGATGACCAGGAGAACCAACAGGACAGGCGAGACCGGCGGCGCCGGAGGCAGCAGGCCCGCATCGCTGCCGGCCGCCGACCTGGACCGCCTGTCGGCGGGGGCGATCGCACCGGGCAGTGCATCGAACACCTTCTTCATCATTCTGCGCTGACTCCGATCGGCGCGCGGATACAGAGCCAGCAGGAGTGTCAGAGAATGGACAGCGTCACCGCCGGGAAGAAGACTGACGGGGAAAAGACAGACAGCAAGAGGACCGGCGCCGACGGCACCGATAGCCCTGGCAGCGCCGGCATACGGGCCGGCAAACCGAAGGCACCCGCCTCGGCCGACGATCTGGACGGGGTACCGGGCGGCTATGAACCGACCATCAGCGGCAGCTATGGTTTCTGACACCGGAAGCCCCATGCCTTGAGGCCCGTCGCCGCCCGTTCCATCCTGCGCCCAGGTTCGACCGCGGCGGGGAGGGGCGGCGATGGACGAGGAAGCGCTGATCCTGGTGGCGGCTGCAGTGCTGGCCTACGGCCTGCTGTCGCGGCGCCTGCAGGGTGGGCTCCTGACCCTGCCGCTGCTGTTCGTCGCCTTCGGCTGGGCGGTGGGCGATGGCGGGCTGGGGCTGGCGGCGCTGCATCCCGAGCATGGCGTGATCCACCTGGTCGCCGAGGCGACCCTGATCCTGGTCCTGTTCACCGACGCCTCGCGCATCGACCTCGGCCGGCTGGTCGCCGACCATACCCTGCCCATGCGCATGCTGCTGTTCGGCCTGCCGCTGACCGTGGCGGCGGGGACCGCGGCGGCGCTGCTGATCTTCCCGCATTTTTCCCTGGCGGAGGCGGCCCTGCTGGCAGCCGTGCTGGCCCCGACTGACGCGGCCCTGGGCCAGGCCGTCGTTTCCAGCAAGGCGGTGCCGGTGCGGATCCGCCAGAGCCTGAACGTGGAGAGCGGGCTGAACGACGGGCTGGCCCTGCCGCTGGTCCTGGTCTGCGCGCTCTGGGTCGGCGGCGCGGCGGCGGAGCAGGCGGCCGGGGTCTCGAGCTCTGCCGATCTCGCCTGGTTCGCGCTGGCGCAGGTGACCCTGGGGCCGGCGGTCGGTGGCCTGGTCGGCTGGGCCGGCGCCCTGCTGATCGACGCCGCCACTGCGCGCGGCTGGATGACCGCCGGCTTCCAGGGCCTGGCCAGCCTGGCGATCGCCGTGCTGGCCTTCGCGCTGGCGGAGCAGGTCGGCGGCAACGGCTTCATCGCCGCATTCGCGGCCGGCCTGGCCTTCGGCCATGCCGTGAAGGTGCGCGGCAACTTCATTTATGAATTGATGGAGAGCGAGGGCCAGTTCCTGACCCTGCTGACCTTCCTTGTGTTCGGTGCCGCCATGCTGCCGGAAGGGCTGGCCGGCCTGTCCTGGGATATGCTGCTCTATGCGCTGCTGAGCCTGACGGTGCTGCGCATGCTGCCTGTGGCCCTGTCCTTGGTCGGATCCGGGGTGTCGTTCGCCACCATCGGCTTCCTGGGCTGGTTCGGGCCGCGTGGCCTGGCCTCGATCCTGTTCGCGCTGCTGATCGTCGAACGCTACGACCTTGTCCGGGCGAAGGAACTTCTGGCGATCACCATCGTCACCGTCGGCCTGAGCGTGCTGCTGCACGGCGTCACCGCGGCGCCGCTGGCGCGCGCCTATGGCCGGCTGATGCAGGGCCGGCTCGACGCCGACCGCGGCCCGGGGCCGGAGCACCGGCCGGTCAGCGAGATGCGGGTGCGCCACCGCTACGGCAACGGCGAGCATCGCGGCTGAACCCGGCCAGTGTCGCGGCGGCGGCCAGGGTGGCCCTGGCGGCGCCGAACCGGACCATGTGGCGGCAGCCGACAGGCTCGGGTGACCCCTCCGGAAGCGGAGCCTAGGCGGTGACGTTCAGTCAACTGGTCCAGCCCAGCGCCGCTCGAACCGGGGCGGGCCATGCGTGTTCCTGCCGGTACGATACTCAAACCGGAGGATGGTCATGCCTGCCAAGTCGAAGAGCCAGCAGAAGGCAGCAGGTGCCGCCCTTGCCGCCAAGCGCGGCGAGCAGATGGTCGGGTCCCTGCAGGGAGCGGCGAAGTCGATGTACGAGTCGATGAGCGAGCGGCAGCTGGAGGAATTCGCGGAAAGCGGCCGCAAGGGCAAGACGGAGCACAAGTCGTCGTCTTGACGGGCATGCCCTTGCCGGCGGTGCGGCCGGCGGTCCATGCTCGGCGGGCCGCAAGGGAGTGACCGCCCGAGAGAGCCCTGCCATGGCGAAGAGCCGCGTCCTGACCCGCCCGGAGCGTATTGCAGACGCCATCGTGCATGTCGTCGGCCTGGCCTGCGGCCTTGCCGCCTGCATCGCCCTGGCGGCGATCGCCGCGCCGAGCGCGGATGCGCGGCTCGGTATCGCGCTGGCGGTCTACGGCGCCGGGCTGATGACGATGCTGGGCTGCTCCGCTGCCTACAACCTCAGCCGCTCGCCGCGGCAGAAGCGCTGGCTGCGGCGCATCGACCATGCGGCGATCTTCGTGATGATCGCCGGCACCTATACCCCCTTCGCGATGATCAGCCTGCAGGGCGCCTGGGGCTGGGGCCTACTGGGCTTCGTCTGGGTGGTCGCCCTGGCCGGGGTGGCGGCGAAGCTGTTCCTGGCGGAGCGCTTCGAGCGCTTCTCGATCCCCGCCTACCTGCTGCTCGGCTGGACCGTCCTGGTGGCGCTGGAGCCGCTGCTCTCGGCGCTTTCCCTCGCCGGCCTGCTGCTGCTGGGCATCGGCGGGCTGCTCTACACGATCGGCGTGCTGTTCTACCGCTGGGAGCGGCTGCCGTTCCAGACGGCGATCTGGCATGTCTTCGTCCTCGCCGCGGCCGCCTGCCATTTCTCTGCCGTGCTGGGCGATGTCGTCCTGGCGGCGGCATGACCGGTCCGCCCTGCCGGACTGCGGCGGCACCCGATCCCGACGGTCACATGCGGAGATGGAGGCGCCGCCGCTTCGCCTTCCGCGGCCCCGACCTGTCAGTCTGGGGCGCCCGGCACCGGATGGCCGGATTGGCGCCGGGCCGAACGGCCCCGCAGCGAAGCGAATGGAAGAGATGGTCTGGAAACCGGTCAGGAAGGGGCGGCCCGCGACCAGCGGTCAGCACGGTAGGCGGCCGGATCCGGCCGTCCGGAACGCCGGCAAGCTGGACTGCGGCAAGCTGGACGATGTTGCCGGTGGCGCCTTGCCCGCGGTGAACGACCCGTACAGCGAGAATTTCTGAGCCGCTGCCGCGGACGGCGCGCTGCGGAATGTGCCTTCAGCCGCCGGTTACGGCACCCCCCAGCAGCAAGGTCATGCCGCCGCAATAGAGCAGCAGCAGCAGCACGCTCTCGAAGCCGATATTGGCCAGGCCGTGGCGCTCGCGCTGGATCAGGCCCAGCAGCAGCACCGTCGTCATGACGATGGTGAGCAGGATGACAAAGACCTGCTCACCGGTCATCGCGTGATAGATCGAGCCCGGATAGGCGAGGTCGGCGAAGGCGGTGAACAGCACGTCGAAGGTATTGCCGCCGACGATGCCGCCGAAGGCCAGGGTCAGTGCACCGCGGCGGACCGCGGCGACGGTGGTGACCAGTTCCGGGGTCGAGGTGGCGACCGAGGTCAGCAGGGTGCCGACGATGCCTTCGGACAGGTCGGTCCGGCTGGCAATCACCAGGCCCGTCTGTGCGATGACATAGCCGGCGCCGCCGACCAGCAGGCCCAGCACCGCGACCATCGCCGCCACCCGCCAGGGCGAGCGACCGGAATCCTCGTCATCTGGCACATCCTCCCGCGTCTCCCGGGTGCGGAGCGGCCGCCACATCGGCTGCTCGCGGCTGCGGCGGGCCAGCGCGATGCTGCCTGCATAGACGGCGAACAGCATGAAGCTCGCCGGATGGATCCCCCAGAACGTCGCCGGTGCGACCTGGCGCGCCAGCAGCGGGATCGCCAGCATCGCGATCAGGGTCACGCCGTTGATCATGTTGGGCAGCGACGCGGCGGCATGTTCCAGGTTGACCCGCCGGTAACTCCAGTCCGCCACCACCAGGAATACGGTCTGCGCGGCGATCCCGCCCACCGCGTTGGAGACGGCGAGCTCGGCATGGCCGCCGGCCGCCGCGCTGACCGAGGTGACGCCGCCGGACAGCGAGGTGACCGCGCCCAGGATGACGCCGCCGACGATCGCCTCCCCCCAGCCGGTCATGTCCGCCAGGCGGTCGGCCAGGCGGGTCAGGTGGACCCCCGCCCCCAGCACCAGCAGCGACGCGGCAAGGAACAGGGCGAGCGCGGCCGGCAGGCCGAGGGCGGTAAGGTCTGGCACGGGTCCGGAGGGCGGTCCTGGTCTGTCCTGCGATGGGCCGGACGCTCAGGCGCCGGCCCGGATCGGATGCACGGTGGCGCTGCCGGCCCGCGCCGCGGGCCCGTTCACGACGGCCTCCAGGGTGGTGCTGCAGAACGCCTCCAGGTCACCCGGATTGCGGCTGGTGATCAGGTTGCCGTCGACCACCACAGGCTCGTCGACCCAGTTGGCGCCGGCATTGCGCATGTCGGTGCGGATCGAGGCGAAGGAGGTTGCCCGGCGGCCGCGCAGAAGGTCCGCCTCGACCAGCAGCCAGGGGCCGTGGCAGATTGCTGCCAGGGGCTTTCCGGACTCCATGAAGTCGCGCACGAAATCCACCGCCGCCGCCTCCTGGCGCAGGGTGTCGGGATTGTAGACCCCGCCCGGCAGCACCAGGGCGTCGAAGTCGTCCGGGGTGACATCGGCCAATATGCGGTCCACGTCGACCTTGTCGCCGGGTTCGTGGCCCTTCACGCCGCGGATACTGCCGCTGTCCAGGGAAACCACAGACACCTCATGCCCCGCCTCCATCAGGGCGCGGCGCGGTTCCGTCAGTTCCGACTGTTCGAAGCCGTCGGTGGCGAGAATGGCGATCTTCTTCTTCGCGGACATGGCGATGTCCTTTCCAATGCGTCTGGCAAAAGCGCTTCCGTGGTGCCGACCCCCGCAATGCCAACATGCGGCCGGCGGGCTTGGTTCCCGCACCGGTCCCGCCAGTGCGCCGATGCCGGCCGGCAACGGAACGACGGCCGGGCAGAGGGTGTTGCCCGGATGCTCGCCGAATGACGGTGGCTCGCGCTGGTGAGGCCCATCGTCGCGTTCGGCAATGGTTCCAGATGCCAAGGAGGCGAGCCATGCAGATCAAGGAAATCATGACATCCAATGTCGAGATCTCCTCCCCCGGCACCACTCTTGCCGAGGCGGCGCGGGAGATGAAGGCGCGCGATATCGGCTTTCTGCCGGTCGGCTACAAGGATCGCCTGGTCGGCATGGTGACCGACCGCGATATCGTGGTGCGCGGTCTTGCCAACGGCCACGACCCGCAGATTGCGACCTTGCAGGACATCATGACCGGGCAGGTGCTCTATCTCTATGACGACCAGACGATCGAGGAGGCGGCCGAGAGCTTCGCCCGCAATGCTGTGCGCCGCATGGCGGTGGTCGATCGCGACAAGCGGCTGGCCGGTATCGTCACCCTGGGCGATCTCGCCGCCCACGGGATGAGGGCCGAGGCGGGCGATGCCCTGGAGGTGATCTCCGGGGCGGCCTGAGCCTGACGGCCGACGAGCCAGGCAGTTCAGGGCCCGGCCGCGGCTCACCGCGGCCGGGCCTTTGACCCTCCGGAAGCCTTGGCCTATGCCTGGAACCTCGTCAGTTGCGAGGCGCCATGACCGAGATCATCGACTTCCACGCCCATGTCTATTTCAGCGAGGAGACGGCCGAGCAGGCCCACGCCCTGTGCGAGGCCGCGCGCGACCGCTTCGGCGTGACGATGGGGCGCTTTCACAAGAAGCCGGTCGGCCCGCATCCCTGCTGGAGCTGCCAGCTTTCCTTCCTGCCGGAGAAGTTCGGCGAGGTGGTGCCCTGGCTGGCGCTGAACCGCGACGGGCTGACGATCTTCACCCATCCGCAGACCGGCGACGACCTGACCGACCATACCCGGCACGCGATCTGGATGGGCCAGATGCTGCCGCTCGACCTGCGGCAGTTCCGGAAGGGGGCCGCCTGAGCCTGCGTTGCGACTGATGGCGCCGCCGGCAGGCGGCGCCGGGCCCGCACAGGCGAATACCGAAATCCTGCAGACACCATCCAGCCGCATTCCGACGCGACCTGCCCGTCATGGTCATCCCTCGAAGCGGAACGGAGAAAGCGATGCAGGGCCCGGACGAAGACCGCAGTGAGTGCCGCAACAGCGCAGTGCTGCAGCCCGCTGGCCGGGAGCAGCTGCGCCGCCAGCGGCGATGCCGGCTGGACGGCGCCGCGCTGGACACATTGTCCGGCGGCACCCTCATGCCGATCATCCACAGCACTGAATGAGCGGTGGACGCGGCGCCGGTCCCGCAACGGCCGGGGCAGCGAGACCGGACATGCCCAGGGCCCTGCCCGCTGCGCGCAGGGCGGCGGCCTGACGATCCTGGCCCGGCAGTCGTCATTGTATTGAGAATGGTTCGCACCTCAGATAGCATCACCGCCTGATCCGCGGCACCATGCCGCCCTCGGGACGCCATCGCGGGCTTCCTGCACCCGGACGGGGGCAACAGGTCGGGAACCATGCCGGAATCGCCGCTGGTACAGGCTTTCAGGGAGAATGAGCGCGACCTGGTCCAGTTCCTGGTCGCGCGGCTGAAATCCGCTTTTGCCGCCCAGGACATCGCGCAGGAACTCTACCTGAAGGTCGCCTCGCTGGACGGGCATGAGCCGGTGCGCAATGGCCGCGCCTACCTGTTCCGTATGGCCGCCAACCTGGCGATCGACCACCAGCGACGCGAAAACCGGCAGGTGGAACTGCTGGCCGAGGCGCAGGCCTGGCTGGCGGATGGCCAGGAACCCGCCACGCCCGAACGGACCCTGATCGCGCGCGCCGAACTCAGGCGGCTTGAACGGGCACTGGCCGAACTGCCCCCGACGACCCGCCGGATCTTCCATCTGAGCCGCTTCGAGGAGAAGTCGCAGCGCGAGATCGCGGCGATCGTCGGCCTCTCGCCCACCGCCGTGTTCAAGCATCTGCGCAATGCGCTGGATCACCTGGCCAAGGTGCGCGACCCCTGATCATGCCGGTCGACCTGTGCGCGTTGCCGGAGGTGAGCGATCGGCATCGCCAATCGTCATGTAAGGGGCAGGTACCGCCCTCGTGCCGGCGGAGCGGAGGGACGATCGCATCCGCCGCCTCCGGCTGCCTGGAGAGTCCCCTGATACGGAAGGGCCGATGACGCAGGAACGCGAAGAGGATCCGGTGACCGCGGCGGCCCGCGACTGGGTGCTGCGGCTGGCATCCGGCGACCTCGAGGCTGCCGAGATGGCGGCGTTCCGGAACTGGGTCGACGGGGCACCTGCCCATCGTTCGGCATTCGAACGGGAACGCCGCTTCTGGCAGCGCCTTGGCGGCCTCCATGCCAGATCGGAGGCCCTGCTGCAGGAGGCGCCCGCCGCAGCGCCGCCGCGGCAGCGGCCGGTTCCCGCCGGCACCGGTCGGCGGCCGGGTCGGCGCGCGCTGCTGGCGGGCGGCCTCGCCGCCGCCTGCCTGGCGCTGCTGCTGCTGTTCGGTGGCCAGCTGCGGCTCGGCCTGCTGTCCGACCACCGTACCGGCGTCGGCGAGCAGGCGCTGGTGACCCTGCCGGACGGTTCCGTCGCGCATCTCAACACCGACAGCGCCATCGCGGTGGATTTCTCCGCCGGTGCGCGGCAGATCGAACTGCTGCAGGGGGAGGCGTTCTTCGAGGTGCGACCGGATCCCGCCCGGCCGTTCCGCGTCATCGCGGCGGGCGGAGAGACGCGTGCCGTCGGTACCGCGTTCGTCGTGCGGCGCGCGGCGGACGGCGCGACGATCACGGTCACCGAAGGGCGGGTCGCGGTGACATCGCCGCGGGACGATGCCGACCCGGCCGCTTCCGTCCTGGCGCGTGCCGGCGAACGGACCGCCTATGCGGAGGGTGCCGCGCCCGCAGTGCCGGTCGCCCGGGATCCGGCCATGGCGGCACCCTGGCGACGCGGTGTCATCGTCATCGACGACCTGCCGCTGGATGCCGCCCTGGCCGAAATCGACCGCTACCGGCCGGGCCGGATCCTGCTGCTGGATGGGAGCGACCGCTACGACCGGGTCTCGGGCGGGTTCGACATCGACCGGCTGGATGCCGCGATCGCCGGTCTCGCCGCGACACACGGCCTGACAGTGACCGCGATCGGCCCCTATCTGCTCGTCCTGCGCTGAGCCCCCGCTGCGGCGTACCAAAAAATCTTTCCCTTCAGGTGAGCAGGCGGCCCCTGCCATGCGTCTTGGCTGTGACATTGGGTGCGAATGACACCTATTCGCATGCTTGAGAGATGCCTGGCCGGCAGACGGATCTGCCGCCGCGAAGGGGGACAGGAAATGGGGTGGACGCCGGAAAACGGGGCGCCTGGCGCAGCGCAGGCCCGTGAGGTTGGGACGCGCGGGAGGAGCGGTGTCGGGCGGGCGGGCCTGCGCCATGTCCTGGCTGCCATGCTGCTTGCCGGCTGCGCGGCGCCGGCGGCATGGGCGCAGTCGGACAGCGCGACAACCGTTGCACCGGAGCAGGCGGCGCGGGCCTTCGCCATTCCGGCGCAGTCGCTGGCAGCCGCGCTGCGGCAGTTCCGCGCGCAGTCCGGCCTGCAGCTCGCCTACCGGACCGAGGATGTGCGCGGCGTGCAGAGCCCCGGCTTCACCGGCAGCGCCCGGCCGGAGGATGCGCTGCAGGCGCTGCTGTCCGGCACCGGCCTGCGCTACGACCTGTCGGCGCCGGGCACGGTCACCATCGCCCGCACCACGGACCGGACCGGCGCCATCGCCCTGGACGCCGTGACCGTGGAAGGCGAAGGCGGGGCACCGGCCCAGGCGCTGATCGGCACGAAGCCGGCACCCTTTGCCGGCGGCCAGGTGGCGCGCGGCGGCCAGGTCGGCATGCTGGGCAACCGCGACTTCATGGACACGCCCTACAGCACCACCAGCTATACCGTGGAAACGATCGAGAACCAGCAGGCGCTGCTGGTCGGCGACCTGATGGCCAACGACCCCTCGGTGCGCAGCGACTATGGCCGGGCGAGGGGCAGCGAGGAGTTCACGATCCGCGGCCTCACCGTGTTCAACCGCGACATGTCCTATAACGGCCTGTACGGCATCGCGCCGTTCTACACCACGCCGGTCGCTTCGCTGGAGCGGGTCGAGGTTCTGAAAGGCCCGAACGCCCTGCTGAACGGCATGTCCCCCTACGGCTCCATCGGCGGCACCATCAACGTGGTGCCGAAACGCGCCGGCGACACCCCGCTGACCCGGGTGACGCCGATGTACATCTCCGACGCCCAAGTCGGCGGCCAGGTCGATGTCGGCCGCCGCTTCGGCCGCGACAAGGCGTTCGGGGTGCGGGTGAACGGCCTGTACCGCAACGGCGACACGCCGGTGGAGAACCAGAGCCAGGAGAACGGCAATGCCTCCGTCGGCATGGACTATCGCGGCGAGCGGGTGCGGCTGGAGGCCGACCTGTCCTATGCGGTGAACAACACCGATGCCCAGCAGGGCCTGCTGTTCGACTTCGCCTTCCCGGTACCCACGGCACCGGACTCGACCTCAAACTTCTTCCAGCCCTGGACATACTATGACGAACAGAATGTCTTCGGCATGGTTCGCGGCGAGGTCGATATCCTGGACAACGTCACCGCCTATGCCGCGGCTGGCGCCCGCCGGACCGACCTGGACAGCCTGCAGACCACCTGGCTGCTGCAGAACAATGCCGGCCTGATCGCCTCGCGGCCCCACTACATCAACGCCTATGACGTCACCAGGAGCGGCGAGCTCGGTATCCGCGGCGACTTCCAGACCGGCGGCATCCGCCACGAGGTCACCCTGTCGGGATCGAAGTATCACGAGGAATACGGCCAGCTCTCCACCCGGCTGACGACGATCTTCTCCAATCTCTACGAGCCGGTGGAGGTGGCGCGGCCCGTCCTGCCGTCCTATGGCGACATCCCGAAGACGGCGGAGAGCGACCTGACCAGCTTCGCCCTGGCCGACGTGCTGTCGGTCTGGGGCGACCGGGTGCAGCTGACCCTGGGGGCGCGGCGCCAGCAGGTGGGCTCGACGAACTTCAACGGCACGACCGGCGCGATCACGTCGGAATACGACAAGTCGCGGGTCACCCCGACCCTGGGCATCCTGGTGAAGCCCTGGCAGAACGTCTCGCTCTACGGCAGCTATATCGAGGGGCTGCAGCAGGGGCCGACGGCGCCGAACACCGCCGTCAATGCGGGCGAGGTCTTCCCGCCCTTCCAGAGCAAGCAGATCGAGGTCGGCGTGAAGGTCGACCATGGCGATATCGGCGCCACCCTCTCGGCCTTCCAGATCACCCAGCCGAACGGGCTGACCGATCCGACCACCAACGTCTTCGGCGTCGACGGCGAGCAGCGCAATCGCGGCATCGAGCTCAACCTGTTCGGCGAGGTGACGGAGACTGTCCGCCTGCTGGGCGGGGTGATGTATCTGGACGCCGACCTGGTGCAAACCCAGGGCGGCATCAACGACGGCAACACCGCCGTCGCCGCGCCCCGCTTCCAGGGGGTGATGGGGGCGGAATGGGACACGCCGTTCCTTCATGGCCTGACCCTGACCGGCCGCGGCATCTATTCCAGCCCGCAATACCTGGATGCCGCCAATACCCTGGAGCTGCCGCAATGGGTGCGCTTCGACATCGGCGCCCGCTACCGGCTGACCCTGGGCGGCAATCCGGTGACGATCCGCGCCAATGTGGAGAACCTGCTGGACAACGATTACTGGGCCTCCGCCGCGCGCGAGACCCTGGTGCAGGGCGCGCCGCGCACCTTCCTGGTCTCCACCAGCTTCGACTTCTGAGCCATGGCGGCGGCGGGCATAGCCGGACGCCGGCCTGCCAGCCGGCCTGTCCGCCGACCCTGGGCCCGCCCGGCCCTGGTGGTGCTGCACCGCTGGGCCGGGCTGGCGATGGCTGCATTCCTGGTGATGGCCGGGCTGACCGGCAGCGTTATCGCTTTCGACAGCGAGCTGGACGCCTGGCTCAACCCGGACCTGTTCCGCAGCCCGGGGCGCGGCCCGCCATTGCCGCCGGACGCGCTCGCCGCCGCGGTGGAGGCGGCGCTGCCGGGGGCCATCGCGGTCTCTGTGCCGCTGAACCTGCCGCCGGGGGAGGCGGCGCGCGTGACCGTCCGGGGCCGGGTCGATCCGGTCAGCGGCCGGCCGGTCGCGCTGGCCTATGACGAGGCGTTCGCCGATCCGGTGACCGGCGCGCTGCTGGGCACCCGCGACACCGGCGCCTGCTGCAGCCGGCAGAGCATCATCCCTTTCCTCTACCGCTTCCACTACATGCTGCAGCTGCCGGGGGAATGGGGGCATCTCGGGCGCTGGCTGCTGGGCGCGGTGGCGGTGCTGTGGCTGCTGGACTGCTTCGTCGGCGCCTGGCTGACCCTGCCGCGCGGCCGCCCATTCCTCGCCAAGTGGCGGATCGCCTGGGGCGTGAAGCGTCGTGCCGGCTTTCACCGGGTCAATCTGGACCTGCACCGCGCCGCCGGGCTCTGGTTCTGGCCGGTGCTGCTCGCGGTGGCGGTGTCGTCGATCTACTTCAACCTCTATCGCGAACTGTTCCGGCCGGTGGTGGAACTGATCTCGCCCCTGACCCCGTCGGTCTACGAGATGCCGGCGCCGCCGCCCAGTGTCGTGCCACCGCCGTTCGGCTTCGACGAAGGGCTGGCGCGGGCGCAGGCGGAGGCGCGCGGCCGCGGATGGACGCAGCGGCCCGACCGGATCTATCGCAGCAGCCGCGGCATCTATGCGGTGACCTATCGCCCGTCGCAGCACCGGCGCGGGGTCTGGCTCGGCACTCCCGTCATCGACATCGACATGCGCGACGGCCGGGTGCTGCAGGTGCATGTGCCGGGCGAGGGCACGGCCGGCGACGTCATCATGGACCTGCAGATGCCCCTGCACTCGGGCGAGCTGCTCGGCCTGCCCGGCCGCATCCTGGTCTGTGCCGCGGGCATCGCCGTTGCGATGCTCTCGGTCACGGGGGTGATCCTGTGGTGGCGCAAGCGCACGGCGCGGCGCACAGTGCGCCTGCGGCACCGGCTTTCGCCACGGGCATGACTGCGGCCGCCATCTGCCGGATCACCGCCTTCCAGGCGCATGCCCGGTGTCAGGGCGTGCCTGCTGCTGCTGCACGAACCCCGTTTGCTCCGATCGTACCGACACAGCCTGACATCCGGCCGCCACGCGGCCTCCCGCATTGTCCATGACCTCTGACCTGACGGGATTCAGGATACAGGAGGCTTATGTGAAACAGGGCAAGAGCCGGAACAAGGGACGCCAGGCCCACCGGGACCCATTCGCGCCGCAAACTGCGGCAAAGGCCGCGGGCGATTCGCCGGCGATCGACCTGGGATCCGTCAGCGCCGGCGCGGCACTGGCGGAATATGCCGTGATCCTCTGAGGCGGAGAGCCGGCCAGGGCCCGATCCGCAGCCCCGCGGCAGGTGACGATGCACTTCGCCCCGCCTGCTTTGCGCCAATCCACCGAAACCCGACGACAGCCTGGCGGCCGCGGGCGGCGGGTTGATGCAGCTGTTCGCACAGGGCTGATCCAGCCTGCTGATCCCGCCTGGACCTAGAGCGTTCCCATTTTTGGTAGAAGCGTTGTCGTTCTCGGGCTTGACCCGAGAACCCATTCCGCAACCTGATCAGCAGCCGGGAGGCTGGCGGAATGGATCCCCGATCAAGCAGGGGATGACGATTGGGTATGTGGTGCCGCTTCCATCTGTTCCGGGAACCCTCTAGCGTCCGAGGGCGGCCTGCGCCTCCGCCACGAGTCGGGCGACCAGATCCGCCGCAGCCTGCGGCCGTGCCATCGGCACGCCCTGGCCGGCCCAGAGCGAGAGGAACTCCGCCCGGCCCTGGCGCGCCGCCTCCGTGCGCAGCGGCCGGGTCAGGCCGTTCTGCAGCGGGAAGGGCAGGATCTCTCCCGCCGCCTCCACCTCGTCCATGAAGCGGTTGGCGATGCCGCGGGCAGGTCGGCCGGAGAAGGCGCGGGTGACACGCGTGCCGTCCTCGCGGGCGGTGCCGAGCGCCGCGCGATAGGCATCGGGCAGGCCGGATTCCGCCGCCGCCAGGAAGGCGGTGCCCATCTGCACCCCGGCCGCGCCCAGCACCAGCGCCGCCGCCAGGCCGCGACCGTCCATGATGCCGCCGGAGGCCAGCACCGGCAGGCCGGTGGCGTCGACCACCTGCGGGACCAGCGCCATCGAGCCGACCATCGAGGCCTCGAAGGCGCCGGCGAATGTCCCGCGATGGCCGCCGGCCTCGGCACCCTGCGCGACGATCGCCTCGAACCCCGCCTCCTTCAGCTGCACCGCCTCCGCCACCGTGGTGGCGGTGCCGATCAGCAGCATGCCGCGCGCCTTGATCGCCTGCCGCACCGCCGCCGGCGGGATGCCGAAGGTGAAGGAGAAGGCCGCCGCGCCGCTATCCAGTGCCGCGGCGACCTGCGCGTCGAAGCCGTCCGGCGGAAGCGCCGGCGCGACCGGCCGCTGCAGGCCCAGTTCCTCGAAATAGCCGGCCAGGCGCGACACCGCCGGGCCCGGGTCGACCGCCGGCGGTGCCGGGGTCGGCGCGAACAGGTTCACCCCGAACGGGGCGTCGGTCTTCGCCCGCACCGCGGCGGCGGCGGCGCTGATCTGCTCCGGCGTGCGGTAGGCGCTGCCCAGGAAGCCGATGCCGCCCGCGGCGCCCACCGCGGCGACCAGCTCCGGCGTGTCGCTGCCGCCGGCCATCGGCGCCTGCACCACCGGATGGGCAATGCCCAGGCGGCGGGTCAGGTCGGTGCTCAGGCGTTGCTCTGCGGTCATGGCGCTCTCCTCTTTCCGTCCGGAAGGTAGGGCGCGACCAATATGCTGAAAAACGAATAATCCAGATCCGCCCTATCTGTAGAAGCGATAGGAAGTTTATGCGGCCGCGCGGGGCTTTCCGGCGACCCGGTCCAGAAGTGCGGACAGGGCGCTGGACCGCATCGCCTCCCGGCGTTGCACGAAGAGGGTCTCCACCAGCGCCTCCGCCGGCGGCAGATCGCAAAGCGACAGGCGGAAGCGGCCGGCGGCAGCCTCGACGATGCCGCGCGGCAGCAGGGTGACGCCGATGCCGGCGGCGGTGCAGGCGAGCAGCGCCTCGATGGTGCCGAACTCCAGGCGGCGCAGGCCGGCGACGCCGCGCCGGGCCAGCACCTCCTCCAGCCGCTGGCGGTAGGAACAGCCGGCGCGCAGCACGACGATCTTCGCATCGGGCCGGTCGGCGAGGCCGTCGAGCCCGCCAATGGCCGGGGAGGTGGCCAGTACCAGCTCCTCCCGGAACATCGGCTGGGCGACGAGGTCGGGATGGGAGACGGGGCCGCAGACGAAGGCGCCCTCGACATCGCGGTCCAGCACCGCCTGCAGCATCTCCGCGCTGGTGCCGGTGCGCAGCACCAGGTCGACCTCCGGCCAGGCGGCGGCATAGTCCGCCAGGGCCGGGGCCAGGCGCAGGGCCGCCGTGGTCTCCAGCGCGCCGATGGTCAGGGCTCCGCGCGGCACGCCGTCGTCCGCGACGGCGCGGCGCGCCTCCTGCAGCAGGCCGTCGATGGCGCTGGCGAAGGGCGCCAGGCGCCGCCCCGCCGCGGTCGGCGTGACCCCGCGGGCATGGCGGTCGAACAGGCGGGTGCCCAGTTCCGCCTCCAGCCGCCGGATGCGCGCGGTGACGTTGGATTGGACGGTGTTCAGCTCCCCCGCCGCGCGGTTGATGCCGCCGGTGCGCAGCACCGCCTCGAACACCCGCAGGTCACCAGCGTCCATCGGCCATCCATCTCAGAAAGCGAACGTTTCTGGCATCATACAAGCATCTTCGAGATACAGAACCCGGGCAGGGTCCGCCATGGGTTCCATCGCCTGTCCCACCCGGCTTGAATGGCGCTTCCCAAGGCAGGAGAGGAAGCGGGCACCATGAGCAAAAGCAGGATGTGGAGGACCGCTCTTGCGGTTGCCGCAGTGGCTATCGCGGGGCCGGCGGTGGCGCCAATGGCGCAGGCCGACGATACCAGCGTGTGGGCGAACAAGTTCGACGAGGTCGGCAAGCCCACCGGCATGAAGCTGCTGTTCGACGAGACCGGCGCGATCTACGTCACCGACGACGGCCTGGAACAGTGCGACAGCGACCGGATCATGGTGCGGGGGGTGGACCGGCAGGGATCGGTGTCCAACACCTTCGCGTACGAATATGCCGATGCCTTCGTCGATGCCTTTCTGTCCGACATGAACGTCGTCCTGCTGGGCAGGGTCGATCCGTCAAGCAAGGTCTGCTTCGCCTACGGCATGCAGATCATGCTGAGCGGATCGGACGGATAGGCGCGGGCGGATACCCTATCCCTGCGGCACCGTCTCCGCCGTGGTGCCGACCGGCGGCAGGTCCGGCGCCAGGCCGGCGGCTTCGTAGATATCCATGGTCGCCTGGGCGACATTGGTCGCGGCCACCACCCGGTCGCGGCGGGAGGTCGTCAGTTCGCGCTGTGCGTCCAGCACGTCCAGGAAGCTGGCCAGCCCCTGGCGGTACAGGGTCTCCGCCTGGTTGAAGGCGGTTTCGCTGGCGGCGACCTCGTCCTCCAGCGCGGCCAGCCGGGCGCTGGCGCCCTGATAGGCGAGCAGGGCGGCCTCCACCTGCTGCAGCGCAGCGAGCAGGGCGGTGCGGTAGGCCAGCAGGGCCTGCAATGCGCGTTCCTGCGCGGCATCCAGGTTCGCCTGGCGCAGCCCGCCGTCATAGAGCGGCAGGTTCAGCGCCGCACCCAGCGCGGCGACGATCGTCTGCACCACGGAGCCGGTGCCCAGGCCGGAGACGTTGAGGCTCAGGCTGCCCGGCAGGCTGAGGCTGGGATAGAATTCGGCCTCCGCGACGCCGATCTCGGCGGTGGTCGCGATCAATGCCGCTTCGGCGGCCCGCAGGTCGGGCCGCCGGCGCAGCAGGTCGACCGGCAGGCCGATCGGCGGGCCGGCATTCAGCACCGGTATCGCGGCATAGCCCGTCTCGCCGTCGGGAAGGTCAAGGCTGCCGGGCAGGCGTCCCGCCAGCACGGCCAGCGCATTGCGCAGCCGCTGCAGCTCGGCCTCCGTCGGCGCCAGGGCCGCCTGCAGCGAGGCGACGGCCGCCTGCGCCCGGCTGAGGTCCAGCTGCGGCGCCAGTCCTGCCTCGGTGCGGCCCTCGACCAGGGTCAGGGTCTGCACCTGCAGGTCCAGGCTCTCGGCCGCCAGCGCCTGCAGCGCCTGGGTGCCACGATAGGAGACGTAGGTGCGGGTGGTCTCCGCCACCAGCGCCAGCGCGGTGTCGCGGCGCAGCCAGGCCTGGCGCTCCACTTCGGCCTGCGCCGCCTCCTCCGCCCGCTGCTGGCCGCCGAACAGGTCGGGCACCCAGCCGAAGCCGAGGCCCAGGCCGAGGGCGCCGGAGGTCTCGTTGCTGCTGCTGGAACCGGTCGTGCGGCTGCTGGCGGAATTGCCGATCCGCTGCGTCCGGTCGATGCCGGCATCGGCATCCAGGTCCAGGGTCGGCCGCCCCTCGGCCGTTACGCCGCGGGACAGGGCCTGCGCCTCGCGCACCCGGCTGGCGGCTTCCTGCAGGCCGGGATTGCCGGCCAGGCTTTCCGTCACCAGGCGGTCGAGGACCGGGTCGCGGAAGGCGGTCCACCAGTCGCGCCGGTCCGCCGGCTCCGGCGCGGCGCCCACCGGCGCCGGCACCGCCGCGTCGTAGGCGGCGCCCGGATCCGCCTGCGGGGCGACGGGGTCGGGGCCGACCACGGTGATGCAGCCGGCCAGCGCGGGCGCAAGCAGCCCGGCCGCCAGCATGGCGGCCAATGACCTGCGCCGGCTCATTCCGCCGGGCCCGGGCTGGGTGCCGGGGCGGCGCTGTCGCCACCGCCTGAGAGGCGGTCCGGCCGGCTGCGCGCGGCCTCCATCTCCGCCTTCAGGCGGCCCTGGGCGTCGGCGCGCGGCCGGGTCAGCGGCGCCAGCACGCGATAGACCGCCGGGGTCAGGAACAGGGTGAAGAAGGTGGCGATGCCCAAGCCTCCGAAGATCACCCAGCCGATCGCGGTGCGTGCCTCCGCCCCCGGCCCGGCGGCCAGGATCAGCGGCAGGGCGCCGAACACGGTCGACAGCATGGTCATCATCACCGGCCGCAGCCGCACCAGCGATGCCTCCCGGATCGCGCGGTGGACCGGCAGGCCGCGGTCGCGCAGCTGGTCGGCGAATTCCACGATCAGGATGCCGTTCTTCGCCATCAGGCCGATCAGCATCACCAGCCCGATCTGGCTGTAGATGTTCAGGCTGGTGCCGGTCAGCGCCAGGGCGAACAGGGCGGCGGCGATGCCCGACGGCACCGTCAGGATGATCACCAGGGCGGACAGGAAGCTCTCGAACTGCGCCGCCAGGACCAGCAGCACCACCAGCACGGCGATGGCGAAGGTGATCGCCACCTCCTGCGAGGTCTCCTCCAGGGTCGCCGCCTCGCCCTGCCAGACGATGCCGATGCTGCCGGGCAGCACCTCGTCGGCCAGCGCTTCCAGGTCGGCGATCGCCTGCCGCAACGGCACGTTCGGCGCCAGGCCGGCATCCATCTCCACCGCGCGCTTCTGGCCGACCCGGTCCAGTTCCGCCGGCACGCCCTCCTCGGTGATCGAGATGAAGGCGGTCAGCGGGATCATCCGGTCGTCGGCGGAACGGACATAAAGATTGGCCAGATCGCCGGGATCGTTGATGGCGCCGCCGGTGGATTGCAGGATCACCGGCACCTGGGTGTCGTCCAGGCTGATCTCCGTCACCTCGTAGCCGTCGACCATGGCGCGCAGGGTGGCGGCGATGCCCTCCACCGGAATGCCCAGATCCTCCGCCCGGCGCCGGTCGATCTTCACCGACAGCTGCGGCTGCGTCGCCTGGTAGTCCATGCGCATGTCGCGCAGCTGCGGCAGCCGCTCGGTGGCGGCGGCGATCAGGTCGGCGGCGGCGGCGGCGATGGCGGGATAGCTGGTGCCGGTCAGGGCGAATTCCAGGCCGCCGCTGGAGGCGCCGCGCAGGTTCAGGCTGTTGGTGCCGAAGATCCGCACGGTGGCGCCGGGCAGCTGCCCGATATCCTGCTGGAGACGGCGGACGATCTCGGCCTGGCCGGTCTCGCGCTCCTCCCAGGGCACCAGGGTGACGGTGATGAAGGCGCGGTTCAAATCGTAGCGGCCGACGATGGTGAAGACGTTCTGGATCAGGCCCTCTGCGCGCAGGGGGGCCAGGGCCGCCTCCACCGGCGCCACCTGGCGCTCCATGTAGGGCAGGTCGACCCCGTCCGGGCCCTGCATCGCGATGATGATGGTGCCGCGATCCTCCGACGGCACCAGTTCCTCGTCCAGGCTGGCGAACTGCAGCACCGCGAGGGCGACCAGGATGGCGACCCCGGCGATCACCAGCAGCGGTACCGCCAGGGTGGCGTCCAGCATGCGGCGGTAGAGGCCGGCCATCGGGCTGCCGATGCGGCGCAGCACCACCGGCAGGTCCTGGCCGCCGGCCGGCAGGCGGGACGCCAGCATCGGGCAGAGGGTCAGCGCCACGAAGGAGGAGATCGCCACCGCGACCGCCAGCACGAAACCGAACTCGGTGAACAGCCGGCCCGCCGTCGACGGCAGGAAGGCGATCGGCAGGAACACCGAGATCAGGGTCGCGGTGGTGGCGAGCACGGCGAAGAACACCTGCCGGGTGCCCAGCACCGCGGCGGCCAGCGGCCGCAGGCCCTGCGCCTTGCGGCGCTGGATGTTCTCCATCACCACGATCGCATCGTCGACGATCATGCCGGTGGCCAGGACCATCGCCAGCAGGGTCAGGATGTTGACGGAAAAGCCCATCAGCCAGATTCCGGCCACCGTGCCGATCAGGGCCACCGGGATCGTGGTGGCGGGAATCAGGGTGGGCCGCAGGGCGCCCAGGAAGACGAAGGTCACCGCGATGACGATGACGACGGCCAGGCCCAGGCTGATCAGCACCTCGCGCACCGAGCCCTTGATGAAGATCGCATCGTCGGAGGTCTTGATGATCTCCACCCCGTCCAGGCTGCGGTTCAGCCGTGCGATCTCACGGTCGACGCCTTCGGAGATCTCGATGGTGTTGGACCGCGCCTGCCGGATCACGCCCAGGCCGACCACGGTGCGGCCGTCCAGCCGCACGCTGTTCTCCGCATCCGCCGGGCCGTAGACCACATTGCCGACATCGCCGAGGCGCACCCGCGGCGCGATTTCCAGGCTCTCGACCTCGTCCGGCTGCCAGACGGAGGCGTCGGCACGCACGATCAGCAGCTGGTCGTCGGAGCGGAAGCTGCCGGCCGGTACATCGAAGCGCGCGCTTTCCAGCACCTGCGCCACATCGTCGATCGTCAGGCCGTAGCTGGACAGGCGCAGCGGTTCCACCAGCACCCGCATCACCTTCTCGCGGCTGCCGAACACCTCCACCGTGGCGACGCCGGGGACGGACGCGATCTCGGTGGAGATGTCCTCCTCCGCCAGCTTGGTCAGCTCTTCCTCCGACAGGCTGTCGCTGATCGCGGAGATCCGGATCACCGCGCCGGCATTGTCGTCGGCCTTGACGACGCTGACCTCCTCCACCCCGTCGGGCAGGCGGCGCTCCACCCCGGCCACCGCCTCGCGCACGTCGTTGGCGGCGGTGTCCAGGTCGGTGTCGGGCTCGAACTCCACCCGCACCCGCATGTTGTTCTCTTCCGAACCGGAGCGGATCGAGCGCACGCCGGAGACCCGCGCCACCGCCCCTTCGAGGACCGAGGTGACCTCGGTGTCCATGGTTTCCGGCGAGGCGCCGTCCCAGATCGCGCGGACGGTGACGATCGGCCGGTCGACATCGGGCAGCTCGCGCACCTCGACCCCCGACAGCGCGGCCAGACCGCCGATGATGATCAGCAGGTTGGCGACGATGGTCAGGATCGGCCGCCGTACCGCGAGCGACGGCAGGTCGCCGGTGATCGGGCGGTTCAGTTCCGCCTCGTCCTCTTCCGGCAGGCTTTCGTCCGGCAAGCCGTCTTCCGGCGGGGGGCGGTCGCTCACGAATCCCTCCGGCCGTCGACATCCGGCACGCCGCCCGTGCCGCCGTCCGGCGTGGTCGGCCGCAGCACGCTGCCTTCGCGCAGCCGCTGCACGCCTTCCACCACGATCAGGTCGCCCTGCTCCAGGCCGCCTTCCACCAGCACCCGGCCGCCGTCGCGGCGATGCACCTTCACCGGCACCTTCACCGCCACCGGCGCGCTGGGGCTTGCGGATGCCGGCGCGGTCGCCCTGTCGCCGTCACCGGCGGCAGCCGGGCGGGTCCGCGCCGGACTCTCCGCCGCAGCCAGGGCCGCGGCGTCGCCGACCCGCCAGACATAGGCGCCCTCGCGGCTCCACAGCACGGAGATCTCGGGGACGCTGGCATAGTCCTCACCGGGGATTTCGATGCCGATGGCGAAGGACATGCCCGGCCGCAGGGCATCGCCCTCGTTCGGCACGCGGGCGCGCACCGGCAGGGTGCGCGACACAGGGTCGATGCGGCTGCCCACGCTCTCGACCACGCCGTCGAACTGCCGGCCGTTCAGGCTCCACGGGCTGACCCGCAGGCCCAGGCCGGGTCGGATATGGTCGGCATGGATCTCCGGCACGTCGAAGGTGATGATGATGGCGCTGCGATCGTCCAGGGTGGTGATCGCGGTGCTGGTGGTAACCCGGTCGCCGGGATCGACCTCCGCCGTGCCGACCACGCCGGCGAAGGGCGCGCGCAGGGTGCGGTCGCGCAGCGCGACCTGGGCCTGTTCCAGCGCCAGCTTCCCCCGGTCCAGGGAGGTGCGCGCGGCATCGACCTCGGCGGCGGAGACGGCACCGGTCGGCGCCGCCTTGCGGTAGCGCGACAGGGTGACCTCCGCGTCCTTCACCTCCAGCTTCGCCAGCTCGACCGCCAGGCGCTCCGCCTCGTCGTCCAGCCGCAGCAGCACATCGCCCTTCTGGACCGTCTGCCCGGCGGCGAAACCGACCTCCGTCACCTCGCCCGCGACGGCGGGATAGATGGTGACGCCGGACAGCGCCTCGCCGGTGCCGATCGCCTCCAGGCGAATATCGTCGCGGCGCATCGCCACCGGCTCGGCGATCACCGGCAGGCCGGCGGCCATTCCCGGGCCGCCGCCGCCAGGTCCGCGCCGGCCGGCCGCTTCGTCCTCGGGCGTGGCCTGCAGCAGGCCGTAGCGGTCCGCTGCCCACCAGCCGCCGAGCGCGAGCACGGCAAGTACGGCGATGATCAGACCCTGGCGGGCAAACGACATGCGGTTTCCTTCGAGACTCCTGGCGCCGCGGACAGCGGCGGGCGGAAACGGGGCAGACGGGCATTCTGCCTCAAATCCGGCGGGATGCCCCATGTCCTGCACATGATCGGCAATCTGGTCCCGTCAAGCTGAACGGGACATGAAGAGGAGACGATGGCGGCCTGCACAGCCCACCCGGCCGGCCGAAGCGGCGGTTGACCGGTCCGCCATGGCGCCTAAGGTCGCCCGCTGCAGGCCTCCCGGCCGCGTGGCTGCGGATCATTTTCTCCGGGGTACGTCATGTCGAAAGAGATTCATCGGGCCGGAACTGCGCCGCCACCCGTTCTGCTCCCGCGGTCCGGTCATGCCGCCTGTGGCTGCGGCGGCAGAGCGGCGCAGGCCGTGCAGCGGCGGGTTGCGGCCGACCTGTCGCGCCGGGCGCTGCTGATGGGAGCAGCCGCGGCAGCGACCGCATCCCTGCTGGGTCCGGGTGCGGCCAGTGCAATGGGGCCCGGCCCGCGGCGGACAGAGGGCACCCTGCGACTGACAAATCTGCGGCTGTTCGACGGGGTCGAGGGCCGCCTGCGTGACGGTGTCACAATCCTGGTCGAGGGCGGCCGCATCGCGGCCCTGCCGGCGGCGGCGGAGAATGTGGCCGGGGCGGTGGAGATCGATTGCGGCGGCCGGCTGGCGATGCCCGGGCTTATCGATGCGCATTGGCATGCGATGCTCTGCGGCATCACGGAGGCGGTGGCGATGACCGCCGACGTGGCCTATCTGCACCTCGTCGCGGCGCGGGAGGCGGAGCGGACCCTGATGCGCGGCTTCACGTCCGTGCGCGACGCCGGCGGTCCGAGCTTTGCGCTGAAGCGGGCGATCGACGAGGGGATCGTGCACGGGCCGCGCATCTATCCCTGCGGCGCGATGATCTCCCAGACCTCGGGCCATGGCGATTTCCGGATGCGCCACGAGATCCCGCGCGACGATGCCGCGCCCCTGTCCCATGCAGAGCGTGCCGGCATGTCGGTGATCGCCGACGGTGCGGATGCGGTGCTGCGCCGCGCGCGCGAGCAGCTGATGCTGGGCGCGTCGCAAATCAAGCTGATGGCCGGCGGCGGCGTGACCTCGGTCTACGACCCGCTCGACACGATGCAGTTCACCGAGGAGGAGCTGCATGCCGGCGTGCAGGCCGCTGCCGACTGGAACACCTATGCCATGGCCCATGTCTACACGCCGCCGGGGATCAAGCGCGCGATCCGCGCCGGCGTGCGCTCGATCGAGCATGGCCAGCTGGCGGACGAGGAGGCGGCGCGGATGATGGCCGGCGAAGGCGTCTGGTGGAGCCTGCAGCCGTTCCTCGCCGACGACGACGCCAATGTGAAATCGGGCGCGGATGCGCAGGCCAAGCAGCAGGAGGTGGCCCGCGGCACGGTGCGCGCCTATGAGCTGGCGCAGCGCTTCCAGGTGCAGACCGCCTGGGGCACGGACATCCTGTTCAGCCCGCGCAACCTGCCGGGCCAGGGCCGGCAGCTGGCGAAGCTGACCCGCTTCTACGACCCCCTCGACCTGCTGGCGATGGCCACCGGACGGAACGGCGCACTGCTCGGCCTGTCCGGCCCGCGCAGCCCCTATGCCGGCCGGGTCGGCGTGATCGCGCCCGGCGCCTTCGCCGACATCCTGGTCGCCGACGGCGACCCCGCCGCGGGCCTGGACTTCCTCGCCGATCCGGACGCGAACCTGCGCCTGATCATGAAGGACGGCGCGATCTACAAGGATACCCGCGGCTGAGGGGCCGGGACGCCGCGTTTAATCGGGAACCGCTTCCAGCAGCCCCCAGCGCGGCCCGCCGCGCCGTGCCCGAAGCCCCAGCACAGCGACGGTCAGCACCAGCAGCAGCGCCTCCGCCACCGGCCCGGCGAGCCAGATGCCGGTCTCGCCCAGGGCCAGCGGCAGGGCGAAGATCAGCGGCAGGGTGAAGGCATAGGTGCGGGTCAGGCCCAGCAGGGCGGCGCGGGGGGCGTCGCCGATCGCCTGGAAATGGGCGCCGACGATCATCAGCGGGCCGAACAGGACGAAGGCGGCGGTGTTCAGCGGCAGGATCCAGGCGATCTCCGCCGCCACCGCCGGATCGTCCACGAACGGCCCGCCCAGGCGCGGCGCAAGGCCGGCCAGCAGGGCCTGCACCGCGGCGGCATAGAGCGCGGCCGCCGCCAGCGCGATCAGCAGCGCGGCATTGGCACGGCGAAGCGCGCCTGCGCCGTAATTGTTTCCCAGGATGGTCTGGTAGGCGAGGCTGAAGCCGATCAGCGGCAGGAAGCAGAAGGTCATCACCCGCGTGACGATGCCGAAGGCGGCGGCCGCGGTCGGATAATCGGCGCTCCAGCCCTGCAGGCCGTACAGGATCGCCGCCGCGGTCAGCGACAGGCCGACATAACCCAGCGAGGTGGGCGCGCCCAGCGCCAGGATTTCGGCCCAGCGGCGCCGGTCGGGCCGCCAGTGGTGCCGCCGCAGGGTCATTGCGGAGCCCAGGCGCAGCCGCAGGAGGGCGATCGCGGCGATGGAGATCGCCTGTGCCAGAACCGTCCCCCAGGCGGAGCCGGGCACGCCGAAGCCCCATTGCGCGACGAACAGCCAGTCCAGGCCGATGTTCAGCCCCGCCGACAGCAGGGTGACGCCGGTCATCGCCGCCAGCAGCCCCTCGCTGCGCAGCGCGTTGATGTTCAGGCCGAGCAGGAAGCCCAGCGGCGCGCCAAGGATCAGGATGCGCAGCCAGTCGAAACCCATCGCGGCGATGCCGGCTTCCCCGTTGGCGAACCAGCCCGCCAGCGCCGCGCCGCCGCCCTCCCAGGCCAGGATCAGGAGCGCGCAGAGGCACAGCGCCAGGCCGACCGCCTGGCCATAGACATGGCCCGCATCCTCATGCGCGCCCGCGCCCAGGCGGCGGGCGAAGATGCTGCCGAAGCCGGCCGCCAGGCCCATGCTGAGCGCCACCAGCACCATGTAGGCCGGGAACATCAGGGTCACCGCGGTCAGCGCCGCGGCGCCGACATAGCGGCCCAGGAACCAGGCGTCGACGATGGCGAACAGGCCGTTCACGACCATCACCAGCACCACCGGGCCGGCGGTGATCGCGAACAGCCGCGGCAGCGGCTGCACCAGGTAGCGGTTGCCGCGCGGCGGTGCAAAGGGCGCAGGGCCGTCGGCTGCCGCTGTGGCGGCGGAAGGGGGGGCGGTCATGGCGGGCGGTCCCGGGTCGGCGCCGGCAGGGGCGGGGCTCGCATTGCCGCCGTCCGGCGCGCCTCAGGCGCGGGCCGTCGGGGGAGGGCGCACCGATGCGTGCGGAAGGTTTCACCTTGGCAGGGCCAGCGAGCGGCCGGGACCTTCACCCGTGGCGCGCTTGCTAGGCCCGGCGCGCCCGGAAGTCAACCGCGACGGGCGGTGCCGCTATTGCGGGTCGGCCAGCTTCGCCGCTTCCGTGGCGAAGGCCGCCAGCCGTTCCTCCAGCCGCCATTGCAGGGCCGCCTTCCGGTTCGCCGCCAGGAAGGTGGCGCAGGCCGGCGGCGGTGCGTCCGCGCCCGGAACGGCACCGGCGCAGGCCGCGACGGGCACAAAGGCGACCGGGTCGGCCCACAGGCTCTCGCCCTCCAGGAACGAGTAGGTCAGGCCGTTGCGGGAGAAGCGCAGGATGTCGTCGTAGCTCAGGTCGTAGCGCTGCACCGCCTTCCAGTACTCGTCGGTCAGGTCGTTGCGGCTGACCCCGGCATCGTCGGTGTTCAGGGTGACCGGCACGCCATAGGCGCGGTAGGTGTCGAACGGATGGTCCTTGCCCGCCACACCCAGGATCACCTCGTTGCTGGTCAGCTGGATCTCGATCGCGACCGGCTGTTCCGCCATCCGCCGCAGGATGCCGTCGGCATCGGTCTCGTAGGAGATGTCGACGCCATGACCGATGCGGCGCGCGCCGGCCAGCTCGATCGCCTCGCGGATGTGGAAGCGCAGGTCCGGTGGCGGCACCAGCCCCAGGGTCAGCTCGCCCGCATGCAGGGCGACCGGCACCGGCGCGACATTCTTCCCCAGCCAGCCCAGCTGGCGCATCTGGGTGGAATAGGTCTTCAGCACGATGTCGGTGTCTTCCGGCGCCACAAGGTTCACGCCGACCACCCGCGGATCGGCCTGCGCCAGCAGGAAGCCCAGCAGGGACTGCGCGAAGACCCGCTTCGGCGGCAGGGTGCGGATCACCTGCGCCAGGTAGCGGATCCCGATGTCGCAGGCCGGATCGCCGGAGCCGGGGCAGCCATAGTGCCGGCGCAGCTCCGCCTCCGCCGCGTCCAGCTCCGCCCGCGCCTTCGGCACCAGGTCGGCCAGGCCGGCCTTCATCAGGATCTCGTACTGGGCGGCGAAATCCTCGTCGCCGACATCGTCCGGCACCACCCGGGCGGCGAGCGCCTGGGCCGGCCACATCTGCGGCGAGGTCATCAGCTCCTGGTACAGCGTGTTCTCATCGGCCGCCCAGCCGATCGCCGCGACCAGCTCGTCGCCGCGCCGCCCCTCGGTGGCCGGGTCGAAGCGGGGGAAGGTGCGGAAGAACTGCTGGTGGCCAGAGGCGGCGGAGATGCCGGGCACGTAGTTGCGCATCGACCAGGCGTCGACCACCGCGTCCCGGCTGGTCTGCCCTTTCGCAATGGCATCCTTCAGGGCCGGCCGGCCGCCCTTCGCATCGCAGGGCGGGGCGGAGGCGGCGAGGCTCTCCAGGTCGAAGCAGGTGCCGTCCTGCAGCGCCCAGTCGACGAAATCCTCCGCATAGACCGCGCCCGACAGATGGTTGTGCAGGTCGCCGCCCTTCGGGAAGGCCTGCAGGAACATGCGCAGCCGCGGCGGCACCTCCTTCACCGCGGCGAAGGCGGCGGCCGCGCGGCCGGCCTGGGCCGTCGTCGCCGGCGCCTGCATCTGCGCGGGGGTACAGCCGGCGGCCAGGACGGCGACGGCCAGTGCCATGGCTGCGGATCGCAGGATCTTTCCGGACATTCCTCATCCCCTCATTCGCGCGGCAAGCGGAGCGGCCCCGGGCCCACCATCCAACCTTTGCCGGGCCGCGTGCAACCCCGCAGTGCCGCCGGATTACGCCACGGGTAATCGACCGCGTGACGGCAACGGGCTCTTCTGCCGGCGGATGCGAGGAGAGCGCCATGACAGCCGCGACCGCCACGACCGCAACCGCCGACCTGCCGCCGCGCATCCGGATGCTGCTGCAGGCGCCGGTCCTGCCGACCCTGCTGCGCCTTGCCGCGCCGAACCTGGGGGAGGCGGCGGCACGGGTCGCCTTCATCGCCTGCGACGCGGTCTTCGTCGCCTGGCTGGGGGACGATGCGCTGGCCGGCGTCTCCCTGGTCTTCCCGCTGTTCCTGGTGCTGCAGACCGTGTCCGCCGGCGGGCTGGGGGTCGGCGTCGCGGCCGCCACCGCCCGTGCGCTGGGCGCCGGCCGGATGGCGGAGGGGCGCACCCTGGTCGGCGCGGCGGCGGCGCTGGCGCTGCTGCTGGGCCTGCTCTGCACGGCGCTGCTGGTGCCGCTGGGGCCGGCGCTCTATGCCGCGATGGGGCTGGACGGTGCGGCGCTTGCGGCGGCCAGCGCCTACGGCGCCTGGGTGTTCGGCGGCGCGGTGCTGGTCTGGGCGATGAACCTGCTGGCCAATGCGGTGCGCGGCACCGGCAACATGGCGGTGCCGGCGCTGGCGATCGTGGCGGGAGAGGCCTGCCACCTGATCCTCTCGCCCGCCCTGATCCTGGGCTGGGGGCCGCTGCCGCAGATGGGGGTGGCCGGTGCCGCAATCGGCGTACTGTCGGCCTATGGCATCGGCGCGGCGCTGCTGCTGCTCTGGCTGCGCAGCCCGCGGGCCCTGCTGCGCCTGCACTGGACCGCGCTGCGCCTGCGCCGCGCGCCGCTGGCGGCGATCCTGCAGGTCGGCGGCCCGGCATCGCTGAACGCGCTGCAGTTCCAGCTGCAGACCTTCCTGGTGGCGGGGCTGGCGGCCGGGCTGGGCACCGGCGCGGTGGCGGCCTATGGCGCCGCCAGCCGGCTGGAACTGCTGCTGCTGCCGATCACCTTCGCCTTCGGGTCCGCCCTGGTGACGATGGTGGCGACCGCCTGGGGGGCCGGCGATATCGGCCGCGCCCGGCGGATCGCGCTCTGCGGCGGTGCCATCGCCTTCGGCATCGGCCTGGTCTTCGCCGCCGCCGCCTACCTGGTCCCCGCCGGCTGGATGGGACTGTTCACCGACGATCCGGCGCTGGTGGCGCTGGGCGGCCGCTTCCTGGCGATCAACGGCTTCGCCTGGCCGTTCTTCGCCGCCGGGCTGGCGCTCTACTTCGCGCTGCAGGGGGCGGGCGACGCGAAGCTGCCCTTCCTGATGGGGCTGGGGCGGCTGGCCATCGCAGCGGGCGGCGGCTGGCTGGCGATGCATGCGGCGCTGCAGGCGGGCGGCGATCCGGCGGGCGCGCTGTTCGCGGCGGGTGCTGCCGCCTCCCTCCTGTTCAGCCTGGGCATCGGCCTGCGGGGCCTGCGCATCTTCCGCCGCGGCTGATCCCGCTCGACAGTCCGGCGGGGCGGCGCGATCCTGCGGCCGCCGGGACGGCAGGCAAGTAGGGAGACAGCGATGGCCGGGGACGAGGTGGTTCTCTACAGCAATCCGCGCTCGCGCGGGCGGATGGCGCACTGGATGCTGGAGGAGGTGGGCGCGCCCTATCGGGTGGTGACCTTCGACTTCGCGAAGGGCGAGCACAAGGCGGCCGACTTCCTGGCGATCAACCCGATGGGCAAGGTGCCGGCGATCGTGCATCGCGGCGTCACGGTGACCGAGACGGCGGCGATCCTGGCCTATCTGGCGGATGCCTTCCCCGATGCCGGGCTGGCGCCGGCCACCGACGATCCGGCGCGCGGCAGCTACTACCGCTGGCTGTTCTTCGGCGCCGGCTGCTTCGAGCCGGCCCTGGCCGACCGGATGTTCGAGCGGCCGCCAGTCAGCAACCGGGGCGCGCTGGGCTATGGCTCCTACGAGGACGTGCTGTCCACCCTGAAGGCTGCGCTGTCGCCCGGCCCCTACCTGCTGGGCGACCGGTTCACCGCCGCGGACCTCTATCTCGGCGCCCTGCTGGGCTTCGCGATCCAGTTCGGCGCGAAGGATGTCGCGGCCGAGGCGGTGTTCGCCGACTATGTGGGGCGGGTCATCGGCCGGCCGGCCCATGGCCGGGTGGAGGGCGCAACGGCCTGACCTGTCCCGCTCACACCCGGTCGACGAATGCCGCCCCTTCGTGGCGCAGCAGCCAGCGCTTGCGCGCGATGCCGCCGCCATAGCCGGTGAGCCGGCCGTCGGCCCCGATCACCCGGTGGCAGGGCACGACCAGCCCGACCGGGTTGCTGCCGTTGGCCAGGCCGACGGCACGCGAGGCCTTCGGCATGCCAAGGCGGGCCGCCAGGGCGCCGTAGCTCAGGGTCCCCCCGGGCGGTATGTCCGTCAGCGCCTGCCAGACACGGCGCTGAAAGGCCGTGCCTGCGGTGGCCCAGGGCAGGCCGGATAGGGCGTCGAGCCGGCCGCCGAAATAGGCCGAGAGGGCGTCTTGCAGCGGTGCGGGGGCGGCGGCCTCCTCGGGATCGAGCGGTCCGCAATGGCGGCGCATCAGCACCTGCTGCCGGTCCGCATGATCGCTCCAGTCGAAGGCGCGCAGCCGGCCGGCCTCATCGGTCAGCGCCAGCGCCTCGCCGATCGGCGTCGGCAGGCGGTGCAGGAACAGGGCTCTGGGCATGGCGGGATCAGGCGGCGCGGCGGTCATGGCGCTCCCCCTGGCTGGCGGCCGGCAGGTCCGCCGACCAGAGATGCAGGGCGGCATAGGCCCGCCAGGGGCGCCAGGCCTCGGCCCGCGCCAGCAGCGCCGCCGGGGTCGGGCGCTTGTCCGCGCCCGACAGCATCTGCACCGCGCGCATCAGGCCGATATCGGCGGCGGGAAAGGCATCGGGCTCCCGCAGCTGGCGCAGCGCGATGTACTGCGCCGTCCATTCGCCGATGCCGGGCAGGGCGCGCAGCCGCGCCACCGCCTGTTCCAGGCCGCCCAGCGGGCTGAACAGAAGCGGGTCCGCCGCGGCCGCCGCGGCCAGTCCCGCCAGGGCGGCGCCGCGGGCGCGCGGCATGCCCAGCCGCGCGATGTCGGCACCGGCGAGCCGCTGCGGCGGCGGGAAGCTGTGGCTCAGTCCCGGCAGTGCCAGATGCGACGGCAGCGGATCGCCATGGGCCTCGACCAGGCGGCCGGCGAGGGCGGTTGCGCCGGCGACGGTGATCTGCTGGCCCAGCACCGCCCGCACCGCCAGCTCGAACCCGTCCCAGGCGCCCGGCGCGCGCAGGCCCGGCCGGGCGGCGACCAGCGGCGCCAGCAGCGCATCGCGCGACAGGTGCCGGCCGATCGCCTCCGGGTCGGCGTCCAGGTCCAGCAGCCGGAGCAGCCGCGCCAGGATCGCCGGCAGGGCGCGCATCTCCGGGAAGACCAGGTCCACCCGCAGCCGGTCGCTGCCGGCGGGGCGGACGGTCAGCCGGCCCTGCAGGGATCGCCCGTCGGCGCCGGGCAGCGCGATGCTGCGGCGATAGCTGTCGCCCGCCACCGTTTCCACTCCGGGAATCGCCCGCGCCGCGAGGTAGCGCAGGACCGCCGGCCAGTCATAGGGCGGGCGGAAGCGCAGGGTCAGGCTGATGCCGCCGCCGTCCGACGCCGCGCTGCCGCCGCGGCGCAGCGCACCCGGCGGCCGGCCGCAGCGGGCGCGGAAGCTCTCGTTGAATCGCCGCAGGCTGCCATAGCCGGCGGCCAGGGCGACCTGGGTCAGCGGCAGGCGGGTCTCGTGCAGCAGGTGCTTGGCCAGCAGGAAGCGGCGGGTCTGCGCGATCTCCAGCGGGGTCGCCTCCAGGTGCCTGCGGAACAGCCGGCGCAGCTGCCGTTCGCCGACGCCGACCCGCGCCGCCAGGCCGGCGACACGGCGGCTGTCGCCGGCTTCGCCGTCCAGGGCGCCATCCTCGATCAGCGCCAGGGCGCGGCGCACGGTGCCGGCGCTGCCCAGCCAGGCGCCCTGGTGCGGCGCGGTTTCCGGCCGGCAGCGCAGGCAGGGGCGGAAGCCGGCCGCCTGCGCCGCTGCGGCGGAGCGGAAGAAGCGGCAGTTCTCCGGTTTCGGCGTGCGGGCGGGGCAGACCGGCCGGCAATAGATCCCGGTGGTGCGCACGCCGGTGAACAGCCGCCCGTCGAACCGCGGGTCGCGGGTGGCGATCGCCCGATAGCAGGCGGCATCGTCCCAGAAATCGTCCCCGGAATCTTCCCAAGAATCGTCGGCGGCGGCCGGGTCGGTGCCGGTCGGCGTGCCGCGTTCGGCTGGCTTCTCCATGGGCCGATGATCGCGCGGCGGCGCGGCCCTGTCTCGCGGAAAACGGCCATCGTCACCGGCCATCGTCACTGCCGGTCCGCGCCGGCGGGACTGTTGCCAGGACGGGCGGCGTGGCCGACCCTGTGCCGGCGGCGGCAGGGCGGGCCGCGGGAATGGTCGCGGGGATGCGCTTGAACGGGGACGCGGTGGAGGGCGAGGGGGATTGGGCCGCTGCCGCGGCGGTGCTGCAGGCGCTGGGCGGTGCCGGGTTCGGCGCGGCGCTGCTGCAGGCGGCGGGGCGGCTGGCGGCGGTCGACCATCTCTCCCTGTTCAGCTTCGATGCGGTGCTGGCGCCGCGGCTGGTCCTGACGGCCAGCGCCGGCGGCAGCCGGGTCGCGGCGGAGGCCGGCCGGCAGTACCAGGCGGGGCGCTTCCACCGCTTCGACCCGAACATGGGTCATCTGCAGGCGGGCGCCGCCGCCGGGCGGCCGGCACGCGGCCGCCCGCTGCTGCTGCGCCTCGCGGCGGAAGCGGTGCCCGACGGCGATTATCGCCGCGCGATCTACGACCGCTACGACCTGGGAGAAAGGCTGTCCCTGCTGCATCGCGCGCAGTCCCGATGGCTGGTCCTGAACCTGTACCGCGACCGCCGGCGCGGCCCCTGCACGGAGGCGGAGATGGCGCGGCTGGATGCGGGTGCCGGCTTCCTGCTGGCGGCGGCCGGCCGCCACCTGGCGGATGGGCCGGAAGAGGCGGACCCGGCCGCCGGCGGGCACGCCGGTCCCCATCCGGCCGATGCGCTGGCGGCGCTGGAGCGGCTGCTGCTGGCCGAGCGCCTGTCGCGGCGCGAGGCGGAGGCCTGCGCCCGGGCGCTGATCGGCGTGACCAACCTGGGCATTGCGCTGGACCTCGGGGTCAAGGAAAGCACCGTGGCGACCCTGCGCCGCCGGGCCTATCGCAAGCTCGGGATCAGCAGCCTGCAGGAGCTGTTCCTGCTCTGCCTGCGCCGGCTGGCCGCCGCCGACGGTGATCAGGCCAGCAGGTCGCGATAGTCCGGGTGCTTTTCCACGAAGCGGCGCAGGAAATCGCAGCGCAGCTCGACCTTTTCCCCGGACCTGCGGAGCAGGTCGAAGCTGCCCCGGGCCAGGCGGGTGCCGATGCCCTGGCCGCCCAGCGCGCTGGGGACCTCGGTATGGACCAGGACAAGATGATTGTCCGCCGGGCGATACTCGATGAAGGCGGTATGGCCGTCGACCTCGAGTTCGAAACGGCCTGCCTCCGTGTTCCTGCGGATCTCGGACATCTGTCGGGCTCCTTCGTGCCGATCCTGCGGTCGGCAGGATCTGGTGCGGCGCCGTGCCGCCGGCCAGGGGCTAGGACGCATCCCTGTCATGTCCGTTCCGGCCAGGTCCGGCGGGCGGCGGCGTGCCGGGTGCCGGAATTTCGGGCGGCGAGGGGCGGCTGAGCACGAAAGCGGCGGCCCCGGCCAGCGCCACCGCCTGCAGCGCGATGGCATAGGCCGGCACCGCCAGCAGCAGGCTGACCACCAGGGTGGCCGCCATCATCGACGCGGCCAGCACCTTGGCGCGGCGGGAGATCGCGCCATGGCGCTGCCAGTCGCGGATCGGCGGACCGAACCGGGGATGCGCCAGCAGCCAGTCGTGCAGCTGGCGCGAGCCGCGGGCGAAGCAGAACAGGGCGAGCAGCAGGAAAGGCGTCGTGGGCAGCAGCGGCAGCGGGATGCCGATGATGCCCAGCGCCAGGAACAGGAAGCCGCCGATCTTCCAGGCCGTTGCCGCCGCCCGGCCGCGCAGCCCGAACCTCATCCGCGCCCCCGCTCATTGCCCCGGCCGCACCGCCGGGCGGGCCGGCAGCGCTGGCCATCCGGCATTGCCACGCCCATCATGCCGGCGACGCGCGGGCCGCCCGTCGGCGGCACTGGGCAGGAGAGACGGGCGCGGCAAGGGAGATCGGTCATTCCAGAGGCATCGCAGACCGTGACGCAGCAGGTTGGGCAGGATGGCGGCGCGACACGCCGGCGCCGCCCGCGTGATGCGGCCGGCACCCGCGAGGCGCTGCTGCAGGCCGCGGTGGTGGAATTCTCCCGCAACGGCTTCGCCGGCGCCCGGATCGAGCGGATCGTGAAGCGCGCCGGAACCACCGTCCGGATGGTGTACCACTACTATGGCAGCAAGAGCGCGCTTTATGTCGCGGTGCTCGAACATGTCATGGCCGGCCTGCGGCGCGAGGAACTGAAGCTCGACCTCGCCGCGGAGCCGCCGCTGGCGGGCCTGCTGCAGCTGTTCGACTTCATCCACGACCATTTCGAGGCAAGTCCGCAACTGATCAGCCTGCTGACGGGGGAGAACCTGCTGCGCGCCCGCTTCCTGAAGCAGTCGGCGGCGATCCCCAGCATCTCCTCCCCCGTGATCGGACTGATCCGCACCCTGGTCGCCCGCGGGACGGCGGACGGCAGCCTGCGCCGCGACATCGATCCGCTGCGGCTCTACGTGATGATGGTGGCGCTCAGCTACTTCCATCTCTCCAATGTCCACACCCTCTCGGCGATCTTCCACCAGGACCTGACCCTGCCGGACTGGCGGGAGGCCCATCGGGCAGATGCGCGGCGCATGATGGAAGCCTATCTGCGGCCCGAACTGCCTGCTTGACGGGCATTCCCGTCCAATTTGTAGGCAACGGCTGCGGCTTGCTCTCTTGAATGCCGCAGAAACGGGCGTGCCAACCCTGGCATGAAGGTTGCTCCATTTCCCGAAGGTAAATGTTCATTTACTTAGAGGGCTGGGAGAACGTGATGGATGGATTTCCGATGGCCGCCGGCATGGCGGCGCGGGTGAGAGGCCTGGCACTGGCAGGCGCGGTCCTGCTGGCGGCCGGGGCGGTGGGCCAGGCTGTGGCGCAGGACAAGGACAAGCTGGGCTTCATCTATGTCGGGCCGGCGGCCGACTATGGCTACAACATGTCGATGGACCTCGGCCGCAAGCATGTGGAGGAGAGCATGGGCGTCTCCACCACCGCCTTCGAGGCGATCCCGGAGACGGCGGAGGTCGAGCGGGTGATGGAGCGGCTGATCAACAGCGGTCACGGCATCATCTTCGCCACCAGCTACGGCTATCTGGACCATGCCATCAAGCTGGGCGAGAAATACCCGGAGGTCGCCTTCCTGCATGCCGGGGGGCTGAAGACCTCCGCCAATGTCGGCACCTACTGGGCGGACAGCGACGACGGCATGTACCTGGCCGGCGTGGTGGCGGGCTCTGTCAGCAGGAGCGGCAAGCTGGGCTTCGTCGGCGCCTTCCAGATCCCGCAGCTGCTGCGCTCCATCAACGCCTTCACCCTGGGCGCGCAGAGCGTGAACCCGGCCGCCACCACCACGGTGGTCTGGACCGGTGGCTGGTGGGAGCCGCAGAAGGAGGCGGAGGCGGTGAATGCCTTCGCCGATGCCGGCATCGACGTGATCGCCGAGCAGGTGGATTCCCCGATCACCATCGGCGAGACCGCGACCAAGCGCGGCGTCTACATCATCGGCAAGGATGTCGACATCTCCGACCGGGTACCGGAGGCCTGGCTGACCGGCGTGTCCTGGAACTGGGGCCCGATGATGGCCGACCTTGTGAAGGAGGTGCAGGCCGGCACCTGGACGCCCAGCCATGTGCGCGGCGACCTGGCCAGCGGCCATGCCGTCCTCGATCCCTTCGGCACGGCAGTGCCGGAGAACCTGCAGAAGAAGGTGCTGGCGATGAAGGAGGAGATCGTCGCCGGCAGGAAGGACATCTGGGAAGGCCCGATCGTGAAGCAGGACGGCACCGAGGTGGCACCCGCCGGCACGGCGCTGTCGATGGAGCAGGTGGAGACGATGGACTTCCTGGTGAAGGGCGTGATCGGCGCGGCGCAATAGGCGGCAAGGCAGCGCGTACCGGACCGGCAGCGGCGCCGAAGGGGCCCTGCCGGTCCCGATTGCGGGGAGGACGACAGCAATGAAGACCATGGGAGCGGTCGCGCATCGCGGCTGGACCGTCACGCCGGCGGAAGTCGACATGACCCGGCCGGCGCCGCCGGTGCAGCGCCTGGCGGTGGCCGCGGCGCCGCAGGACATCGTGGTGGACCGGGCGAAGTCGGCACTGCTGGTCGTCGACATGCAGAACGACTTCTGCACCGCCGGCGGCTGGATGGAGAGCCGCGGCATCGACATCAGCCCCAACCGCGCGCCGATCGCGCCGCTGCAGGCCCTGGTGCCGGCCTGCCGCGCCGCCGGCATGCCGGTGATCTGGGTGAACTGGGGGGTGCGCAAGGACCTGCTGAACATCAGCCCCTCCCTGCTTCACGCCCACAACCCGACCGGCCGGGAGGTGGACCTGGGCTCCCCGGTCCCCGGCACCCGATCGGAGATCCTGCGGCAGGGCAGCTGGGGCGCGGAGGTGGTCGCCGAGCTCGACCAGGCGGACGACATCAGGGTCACGAAGCACCGCTTCAGCGGGTTCTGGGACACCGACCTCGACGCGATCCTGCGCAACCTCGGGATCACCACCCTGTTCATCGGCGGCGTGAACCTGGACCAGTGTGTGATGACCACCCTGGAGGATGCCTCCTTCCTGGGCTACGACACGATCCTGGTCCGCGACTGCGCGGCGACCACCTCCCCCGCCTTCTGCACCGAGGCGACGCTCTACAACATCAAGCTGCTGTTCGGCTTTGTCACCGAGTCGGCCGCGCTGCTGGAGGGGCTGGCGGCATGAGCGCGGGCTTCGAGGCGCGCCTGACGGAGCTGGCGCTGGAACTGCCGCAGGTGCCGGTGCCGATCGCCAATTTCCGGCCCTGGCGGCGCAGTGGCGACCTGATCTTCCTGGCCGGGCAGGTCTGCGAATGGAACGGCACCCTGCCCTATGCCGGCAAGCTTGGAATCGACCATGACCTGGACGCCGGTATCGCCGCCGCGCGGCTCTGCGGCCTGAACCTGATCGCGGCGCTGCGGCAGGCCTGCGGCGGCAGCCTGGAGGCGGTCGACCATTGCGTGCGGCTGGGCGGCTTCGTGAACTGCGATCCGGCCTACGACAAGGTGCCGATGGTGGTGAACGGCGCCTCCGACCTGATGCTGGAGCTGTTCGGCGAGGCAGGTGCCCATTGCCGCACCGCGGTCGGGGTGGCCAGCCTGCCGCGTTGCGCCGCCGTCGAGGTCGAGGCCGTCTTCGCCCTTCGAGCCGGCAGCTGAGGCCGGCCCGATGGCCGCCGCTGCAGAGGGGAAAGCCGGGGGAAGGGCCCGTACCGGTCCGCCGCGGATCATGGCGGCGCCGCTGCGCCTGCAGGGCATCACCAAGCGGTTCGGCGCGCTGACCGCCGTCGACGGGGTCGACCTGGAGATCCGCGCCGGCGAGGTGCTGGCCCTGCTGGGCGAGAACGGCGCCGGCAAGAGCACCCTGATGAAGCTGCTCTACGGCTTCCTGCCCCTCGACGCGGGGCGGATCGAGATCGAGGGCCGGCCCGCGCAGCTGCCCGATCCGCGGGCGGCGATGGCGGCCGGCATCGGCATGGTGTTCCAGAACTTCACCCTGATCCCCGCCCTCTCGGTGCGCGACAACCTGCGGCTCGCCTGGCCTGACGCGGCGGCCTGGCGCAACCGGCGCGAAGATGCGGCGGTGGTGGAGCGCCTGCATCGCCTGGCCCCAGGCATCGATCCGGAGCGCCGGGTGGCCGACCTGCCGGTCGGTGCCTGGCAGCTGGTGGAGCTGGCGAAGGTGCTGAACCAGGATGCGCGCCTGGTAATCCTGGACGAGCCCAGCTCCGTCCTGACCCCGCAGGAGGCGGCGGCCCTGCACGGCTTTGTCCGCGACCTGGCGGCGGAGGGACGGCGGGTTGTGATCATCACCCACAAGCTGGCCGACGTGGCGGCCTGTGCCGACCGGGTCGCAGTGATGCGGCGCGGCCGCCTGGTCGACGAGGCCGCCGCTGCCGACCGCAGCGAGGGCGATCTGGTCACCGCGATGATCGGCACCCGCGCACCGGCGCCGGCGCGGCCGCGGCTCACCGGCCGGCCCGTGCCCCGACTGGAGCTGCAGGGCCTGTCGGGCCGGGCCGTCGACCGGATCGAGGGCATCGACCTGGCGATCGGCGCGGGCGAGATCGTCGGCGTGGCCGGGGTGGCCGGGAACGGCCAGCAGGCGCTGGCGGAGATCGTCGCCGGGCTGGTCGCGCCCGCGGCCGGGCAGGTGCTGCTGGACGGCCGGCCGGTGGCACGCCCGCCGGAGGCACGCGGCGGCGGCGGCTTCCGGTCCCCCATCGCCTATGTGCCGGAGGAGCCCTCCCGCCGGGCCGTGGTGGCGGAGCTGTCGCTGGCAGTCAACCTGGCCCTGCGCCGGATCCCGGAGCTGCCCTGGCTGCGGCCGTTGCGCGGCCTGCGCGCAGGCGCCGCCGGCGCCCTGGCGGACTGGGACGTGCGGCCGCCGGAACCGGAGCGGCCGGCCGGCACCCTGTCGGGCGGCAACCTGCAGAAGCTGGTCGCCGCGCGGGAGCTGGGCGGTGGCCCTGCCGCCGCAGACGGGCCGCCGGACGGACCGGGTGCGATCGTCGCCTGCTATCCGACAATGGGGCTGGACGTGAAGGCGAGTGCGGCGATCTACGAACGGCTGTTCGCCCATGCCGGGCGCGGCGCGGCGATCCTCTGGCTCAGCGAGGACCTGGACGACCTGCTGCGCCATGCCGACCGGATCGCCGTGCTGCATCACGGGCGGATCGCGGGACTGCTGCCGGCGGACGGCACCGATGCCGCGGCCTTGGGTCGGCTGATGACGGGCGGCCGGGTCGATGCGCATGCAGCCTGACGCCATCCCTGCCGGCCTCGCCCGGATGCTGCCGGGCTTGCGGGTCGCGGCGCTGACCCTGCTGTTCTTCCTGCTGGCCGCTTCCGGTTTCTTCCTGCTGATCGGGCAGCCGCCGCTGCGCCTGTTCGCCGACCTGGCCGCCTATGCCTTCGGCGATGCCTATTCGATCTCCGAAAGCCTGGTGAAGGCGGTGCCGATCCTGTTCTGCGCCCTGGCCGTCGCGGTGCCCGCGCGGCTGGGGCTGATCTCCGTCGGGGCCGACGGGCAGCTCTATGCCGGGGCGATCGCCGGTACCGCCCTGGTCCTGGCCTGGACCGCCGCGCCGATGGCGCTGCTGCTGCCCGCGATGCTGCTGGCCGGCGCCGCAGGCGGCGCCGCCTTCGGCGGCATCGCCGGCTGGCTGCGCGCCCGGCTGGGGGTGAACGAGACGATCGTCACCCTGCTGCTGAACTTCATCGGCCTGCTGCTGGTGAACTTCCTGGTCTACGGCCCCTGGAAGGACCCGGGGAACCAGGGCTGGCCGGCGACGATCCCCTTCCCCGACGCCGCGACCGTGCCGCACCTGTTCGGCACCCGGGCGCATCTGGGCCTGCTGCTCGCCGTCGCGGCGGCGATCGCGCTGCATCTCGCCGTCACCATGACCCGCTGGGGGCTGGTCCTGGCCGTGCTGCGCGGCAATGCGCGGGTCGGGCGGATGGTCGGCCTGGCGTTCGGCCGCAATGCCCTGCTCGTCTTCCTGATCGGCGGCGCGATGGCCGGCCTGGCCGGGATTGCGGAGACCTCCGCGATCCAGGGCCGGCTGCAGCCCGGGCTCTCCGCCGGCTACGGCCTGACCGGCTTCCTGGTGGCCTGGCTGGCCGGGCACCATTTCCTGCGCATCGTGCCGCTGGCGGTGATCGCCGGCGGGTTGCTGGCCGCCGGCGATACCCTGCAGCTGTTCGCCAAGGTGCCAGCGGCCAGCACCATCGTGCTGCAGGCGCTGCTGTTCATCGCCGCCCTGGCGGCCAGCGGCCTGCAGCGCCGCCGGGTGGCCTCCTGATGGAGGCGGCGGCCGCCGATGCCGGCTGGCTGGCCGTGCTGGGTGCCTGGCTTGCCGCCACCCTGCGCAGTGCGACGCCGCTGCTCTTCGCGCTCAGCGGCGAGACCCTGGTGCAGCGCACCGCCGTGATCAACCTGGGGACCGAGGGGCAGCTGCTGGCCGGCGCCTGCGGCGGCTTCGCGGTCGCGGCCTGGACCGGCGACCCGCTGGCGGCGATCGCGGCAGGGGCGCTGGCCGGGATGCTGCTGTCGGCGATCCATGCCGGGCTCTGCCTGGGCCTGGGCGCCAACCAGATCGGCAGCGGCATTGCGGTCTGGATGCTGGGCCTGGGCCTGACCTCCTATTTCGGCCGCGACCTGGTCGGCGCGCAGGTGGCGGGCTTCGGCCCGCTGCTGCCGGACGCGGCGACCGGCTTCGCGCCGCTGGACCTGCTGCTGCGCCAGCTGGGGCCCGCCACCCTGGCCGCCCTGCTGCTGCCGCTGGCGCTTGGCCTCTGGCTGCGCCGCGCGCATGCCGGCCTGCGCTGGCAGGCGGTGGGCGAATCCTTCGACGCCGCACGCGCGCTCGGCATCCGGCCCGGGATGGTGCAGCTGCAGGCGGTGCTGCTGGGGGGCCTGCTGTCCGGCATCGGCGGCGCGATCCTGTCGGTGGACTATACCCAGACCTGGGCCAACGACATCAGCAAGGGGCTGGGCCTGGTGGCCGTCGGCCTGGTCATCGCCGCCCGCTGGAACCCCTGGCTGGTGCTCCCCGTGGCCCTGCTGTTCGGCGGCACCGACGCCGCCGTGCTGCGTCTGCAGGCGGCGGGAGTGGAGATCTCCTCATATCTGCTGGCCTGCCTGCCCTACCTGCTGTGCCTGGGGGTCGTGGTGCTCGGCTATCTGCGGCAGAGCGCCAGCGGCGGCATGCCCGCCGAACTGCGCCGGGTCTTCCGCTGAGCCGCCGCCGCCCGCTTCGGTTAACGCGATGCAAAGACTTGCCCCCTAGACCGTTTATGGGCGTATGGAACGGTGCCGGGCGTCCGGCCCGGCGTGGCGGGATAGCTGTATGGCGGCAGAGCAAAGCGGATGGCTGCGCGACTGGACGGGACGTATCCGGCTCGGGCTGGCCGGTCGGCTCACCCTTGCCGTCCTGCCGGTCATCGCGATAGCGATCCTCGCCATGGCCGGCCTGATCGGCGTCTTCGGCGACCGGCTGGTCGACCGCCTGGTCACCGAACAGGGCCGGGAACTGTCGCAGGGCTATCTGCAGGAACTCCGCCATGACATCAACCGCCGGCTCGACCTTGTCGACGGGCTGGCCCGCCTGGTACGCGGGGAGCGTGCCTCCGGGGCGCCGTCGCGCCGTCGGATCGTGGAATGGATGCGTGACACGTCGGAAGGTCGGCCGACCCAGTTCGGGCTCTGGTTCGTCGCGGAGCCAGACGCGATCGGCAGCGACCGGGTCTATCAGGGCGACGCGGAACTGGGCAGCGGCCGCAACGGGCGGTTCCAGCCCTATTTCATCCATGACGGCAGCCTGGCCCGGTTCGCGCCTCTGCCGGCGGACATCGCGGCAGAACCACGCTATCGCAGCGCACGGGAAACGGGCCGGCCGGTGGTGACGCCGCCCTACCGTGCCTTCGTCGGCGGCAGGGAGCGCCGGCTGATCTCCATCGCGGTGCCGGTCTGGAACGGCGGCCGGCTGCTCGGCATCGCCGGTACCGAATTCGAGCTGGGCTCGCCGGAGGCCGAGGTCCAACGGGCGCGGCCGCTCGGCGGCCTGACGACGGGGGTCGGGCCGCACGGCAACTGGCTCTACCATCCGGACCCGGATCGGATCGGCACGCCGGCGGTGGCGGGCGACCCGCTTATCGGGCTGACACCAGGGCAGATGGCAGCGATCGCGGCGGCGCGCAGCGATATTTCCGAAGTGACCGTCGAGGGCCAGGAGTTCCGGCGCTTCATCATGCCATTCGACGTGGGCCTGACCGGTGAACAGGTCGTCGTGGTCACCGACATCCCGCTGCAGGCGCTGAACCTGCCGGTGCACGAGCTGCGCTACGGCATCGCGGGCATTGCGCTGGTTTTCTGCCTGCTGCTGTTCCTGGTGCTGATGCTGCTGGTCCGGCGCACCATCGGGCGGCCGCTGCGCCGGCTGAACGCGGCCGTGGAGGCGCTGGAAGAGGGCCGCGCCCCGGAGCCGCTGCGTGAGAGCCAGCGGCTCGACGAGGTCGGCAGCATCGCGCGGGCGATCGACCGGCTGCGCCTGTCCCTGGCCGCGCAGCGCCGGCTGCGCCGCGACCTGGAGCGCATGATGGGGGCGCTCGAGCATGCGGGCGACGGCGTGCTGCTCGTGGACCGGGAGGGCAGGGTGGTCTATGCCAACCCGGCCATGGCGCAGCTGTCCGGGCTCGAACCGGAGGCGCTGAAGCCGGGTACCCTGCACCGGTCGCTGACCTCGCCGGCCAGCATTGCGCGGCGGATGGCGCCCGGCATGCCGGGCGCTGCCCTGGCCCAGGGCCGGGACTGGCAGGGTGTCCTGGAGGACTGGGAGGGACTTGGCGGCCGCACGGTGGACGCCGTCGCCCTGTCGATGACCATCCTGCCGCAGGGCGATGTCCTGTATGTGGCGCGCGACGTGTCGCAGCAGCGCCGCGCGGCGCGGGAACGCGACCAGATGCAGGCGCAGCTGCTGCACCAGGACCGGCTCGACGCCCTGGGCCGGCTTACCGGCGGCATCGCACACGAGTTCAACAACCTGCTGGGGGCGGTCCTCGGCTATGCCGAACTGCTGACTGCAGACCTCGACAAGGGCAGTGCGCAGCACGGCTTCGCCGCGCGCATCGAACAGACGGCCTTGCGGGCCCGCGACCTGGTCGGCCGGCTGGTGACTTTCGCCCGCGACGACATGGTCGAGGATGTGACCTTCGACCTTGGCAGTGCCGTGCGGGATGCGCTGTCGGTGCTGCGGGTCTCGGTGCGGGCGGGCATCGTCGTCGACCTTGAGATCGAGGACGGGGCGCTGCCGGTCGTCGGCAATGAGGGCCAGCTCGTGCAGATGCTGATGAACCTCTGCCTGAACGCGAGGGACGCGATCGAGGAGGCGCGGACCGGCCCTGCCGCGGGCGACGGAGCGGCGGCCCTGGGCCCGGGCCGGATCGTCATCCGGGTGGCGCCGGACCGGCACTGGCATGCGCGGATGCTGGCCGACGGGGTGGCCGGCTGGCCGCAGGCGATGATCGGCGAGCCGGAGGCCGGGCGCGACTATCTGGTGCTGTCGGTGCGCGACAACGGCTCCGGCATTCCGGAACCGGAGTTCGGACGGATCTTCGATCCCTTCTTCACCACCAAGGCAAGGGGGAAGGGCAGCGGCCTGGGCCTGGCCACGGTGTTCGGCATCCTGCGATCCTGGCATGGCCATGTGCGCCTGCGCTCTGCGCTGGGCGAAGGCGCGCAGTTCGAACTCTGCCTCCCACTTGCGCAGCAGGCTGCCCGGCAGCTGGCGGATGGTGCCACCGCCGGCGCCGGAAAGCCGGCCGGGACGGTGCCCGCTCCGCCGGCTCCGGCCTTGCGGCACATCCTGCTGGTCGATGATGAAGAGGACCTCGTCGAAGCGACCCGCGACGCCCTGCAGCGTCTCGGGCACGAGGTGGTGGTGGCGACCGACCCGCTGCGGGCGCTGGCGATGCTGCAGGGCAAGGATGGCGGCCGCTTCGACCTGCTGATCAGCGACCGCAACATGCCCCACATGTTCGGCGACGAACTGGTGCGCCGGGCCCGGACACTGCATCCGGAGCTGTCCTGCATCCTCTGTACCGGCCATGTCGACGGGCAGGATCAGGAGGCGCTGCGCAGCGCCGGGATCGAGGCGATCTTCCGCAAGCCCCTGCGGGCCGCGGAACTGGCATCGTGGATCGACAGCCATCCCGCCGCCATGCATGCGACGGCGGCCGGATGATGCCGGGCCGGGTGCCGCCGCCGGGTCAGGCCGGGTCCTTGCCGCTATCCTCCGCCTGAACCGGCCCTTCCAGGGCCCTGCTGAGGGCGCCGGCCAGCTCGTCCCGGGTGAATGGCTTGCGCAGCACTGCGCGGGCCCCCATCACCGTCATGAAATGGGCATAGGGCTTCAGCACGCCGCCATAGCCGCCTGTGACCGCGATCACCGGCAGGTCGGGCTTCAGGCCCCGCAGCTCCCGCGCCAGTTCGATGCCGTCCATCTCCGCCATGAAGATGTCGGTGATCAGAAGGTCATAGCGGTCCTGGCGCAGGCGCTTCATCGCCTCCCGGCCGTTGACCGCCATGTCGCAGCTGTATCCCAGCCGCTTCAGCATCTCATGCAGCAGCTCGCGCTGAACGACATCGTCGTCACAGACAAGAATGTGCCTGGCGGCGGGCTCTGCCATTGTGTCTTCCGTGGCTCGCCTTGGGGGTCGCATCGGGCGGTCGGATCGCGCGGGCAGCATAGACCCGATCACGCGCCGGCGCACACCGCCGGGGACATTCCGTCCGCGGCGGCGGGTCTGTAGTCTCATCGAAAGCGGCTCGCGGATATCAGAGGAGGATCGGATGACGCAGGCTTTCGCGACGGAGACCGCATTGTGCGGGCCCTGGCGCCATCCGCGGCAGATGCTGGCGGAGCAGACCTATGACGGCCATGCCTCGCTGCACGACGATGCCAAGGCGGCGGAACTGGGCTTCAGCGGCGCCCCGATCGAGGGGCCCACGCATTTCAGCCAGTTCGACCCGCTGCTCTACCGGCTGTGGGGGCCGGACTGGTTCGCCCGGGGCTGCATCTCGGCGCATTTCCAGACCATGTGCGTGGAAGGCGACCAGGTGCGTGCCTTCGTCGCCCTGCCGGATCCGGCGGCGGGAGATATTCCCCTGGTACGGATCTGGGCGGAAAAGCAGGACGGGTCGCAGGTGCTGACCGGCTCCGCGAGCCTGGGGCCCGACCATCCGGAAACCGAACTGGACGCCCGCCGCGCCCGGCTGAAGCCGCACGGCCCGCTGGTCGTCCTGCAGGACCTGAAGACCGGACCGCTGCCCGGGGTGGAACCGGCCGTCATGGCGGCCGACCAGCATATGGGCGACCTCTACCCGTTCAGTCTGGCGGCCAAGCTGAAGCTGATCACCGAGCCGTCGCCGCTCTACACCGCCGACGGTGCCGCAGGCGGTCCGTTCGACCGCGCGATCATCCCGTTCGAGATGGTCAGCGTGCTCAGCTATTACGGCAGCAAGGGGGCGGACATCCCGGTCCGCAAGCCGTCGATCGGCCTGTTCGCCGACCTGGAGATCCGCATGGTGGACGGCCCGCTCCTTGTCGGGCGTCCGTACGAGATCGCCCGCGAGATCGTCGCGCTGAGCGACAGTCGGCGGACCGAATCGTACTGGCTGCGCACCACCATACGCGATCCCGGCAACGGCCCGGTGCGCGCGGTCACCCTGCTCAATTCCGCTGTGCTGAAGGACTCCTATCCGGACTACCAGGCGGAACTGGAGGCGATGGGGGGCGCCTGATCCATGACCGGTGACGACCGCGACCAGGATGGCGGCCTGCGGCCGGCCACCCTTGCGATCCATGCGGGCGAGGGGCCGGCCGTGACGGGTGCGCCGGTGGCCCCGGCGCCGGTGCGGGCATCGAGCTTCCATACCCACCCCGACGCGGTCGGCTTCTCTGCCAACGACCTGGGTGCCGACGCGCCGCATTTCTACAGCCGCTGGAGCAACCCGACCGTGCAGCTGCTGGAGGCGCGGCTGGCGGCACTGGACGGCGGCGCGGCCGCGATCTGCTTCGCCAGCGGTATGGCGGCGATCGCCGGGCTGTTCGCCGACCGCCTGTCGGCCGGCGACCATCTGGTACTGTCGGAGGTCTGCTATGCCGGCGTGGCGGAACTGGCGCAGGACCTGCTGCCGCGTCAGGGCATCGCCGTCACCCTGGCCGACACCGCCGATCCGGCGGCGGTCGCTGCGGCGATGCGGCCGCAGACGCGGCTGGTCCATGTCGAAAGCCCGGCCAACCCGATCCTGCGGCTGACCGATATCGCCGCGGTGGCGGAGGTCGCGCATCGCGGCGGGGCGGAGCTGTCGGTCGACGCCACCATCGCCACGCCGCTCGGCCTGCGGCCGCTGACCCTGGGGGCGGACCATGTGGTGCATTCGCTGACCAAGTATATCGGCGGCCATGGCGATGCGCTGGGCGGTGCGGTGGTCACCGATGCCGCGCACGCCGCCGCCCTGCGCAAGGGCAGCCTGATCCATCTGGGCGGCGCGCTGGCGCCGGATTCCGCCTGGCTGATCCTGCGCGGACTGGAGACCTTGGCGCCCCGCATGGCGCTGCATCAGGAGAATGCCCGCCGGCTCGCCGCCTTCCTGGCCGGCGATCCGCGGGTCGATGCCGTGTTCTGGCCGGGTTCGGCGGATCATCCGCAGGCCGCGCTGGCGGCCCGGCAGATGAGCAATTTCTCCGGCCTGCTGTCCTTTACGGTGCGCGGCGATGCCGCCGCGACGGCGCGCCGGCTGGCGGAGCGGCTGCAGCTGTTCGCCTATGCCGTCTCCCTGGGCAAGACCCGCAGCCTGCTGTTCTACATCCCGACCGACGACATCCTGCGCGCCTCGTTCCGGCTGCAGGGCGCGGCCGCGCAGCGCTACCGCGACTGGGCGGGCGAGGGGGTGTTCCGGGTCTCGGTCGGGCTGGAGGATGCGGCGGACCTGATCGCCGATCTCGACCGGGCCCTGGGATAGGGGCAGCCGGCCGGCGAGACGCTGCCATCACCGCCACTTCAGTTCCTGGCGGATCTGCCCGGGCGTCTTGCCCAGATGGCGCCGGGTGACATGGGCCAGGGCGCCCGGTTCGGCATAGCCGACCATCTCCGCGATCTCGTAGTGGGAGCGTTCTGAGGACCGCAGCAGTTCGAGGGCGCGTTCCAGCCGGGCGGCTTCGACCAGCTGCCGGTAGCTCGTCCCCGCTTCGCCAAGACGGCGCTGCAGGGAGCGCCGGCTCATGTCCAGGGCATCCGCGACCTGCGGCAGGCTCGTCCTGCCGGGCAGGCTTGCGGCAAGCAGCGCGCGGACCTGATCCAGCAGGTCGTCGGTATGGCCGAGGGCGCGGAGCCGCTGGTCCGCCATCTCGCATGCGGCGGCGAGCAACTGGGCGTCGGCCCCGGGCCAGGGGCGGTCGAGGGACGCTTCGGCAAAATGGAGCCTGCCGCGTTCCGATCCCAGCGCGACCGGGCAGCCGAGATAGCCGGCATAGCCCTCTTCGTGCTGCGGACCCGTCCCGGGCAGCTCGACCCGGTACCGGCCCGCCAGTTCGGGCATGCAGCGGGACAGATGGGCGATGGCACCGGCAAAGACCGAATCCAGCTGGGCGGGATGCATCGGGACGACGCAGTCCCGCACCTCGTACTGCAGGGTTGCACCGCCCCCGGCATGCCGCCGCAGGTGGAAGTCGCCGGAATTGCTGATCAGCGAATGGTAGCGGACGATGTGGGCAAGGGCCTCGCGCAGCGAGCCGCTGTGCATGACGATGACGCCAAGGATGTTCATCGCCTGCAGGGGCAGGGCCCGGCCTACCTTGAGGCCGAGATACGGGTCGGGGCAGCGGTCGCAGGCCTGGTGCCAGAGGCGGCGGGCATGCACCAGCTGCAGGTAGCGCGGTGCGGCGGTTCGTCCGGACCTGTCCGGCGCCCATGTGGGATCGTCCAGGTTGATCCCCAGCCGCGCGAACTGCGCCAGCACGGCGGCGAACCATGTTTCGATGATCGTCTGTCTCTGCGCCATTCAACCGGCTGCCCCCTGGCGTGTCAGGACAATATTCTGGCGCACCGGCGCATGGGCGGACAGAGGCGGCCGGGCATAATCCCCAGCTGGAGACGACCCGTCCGGCCGGGTCGCAAGGAACCTGAGAAACGGCTGCCACACGGCTTGGGAGAACGCAACGCCATGGAACTGCAAGTCACACCTTCATCGGACAGCTTCGGTGCGGCGGTCACCGGGATCGACCTGCGGCGGGAGCTCTCGCCGGAACAGGTCGCGGCGATCCGCAAGGCCTGGCTGCAGCACCAGGTGCTCGCCTTCCCCGGCCAGTCCCTGACCCTGGAGGAATTCGAGCGTTTCGCCGCCACCCTGGGCCCGTACGGCCAGGATCCCTATTTCGACAGCCTGCCGGATCACCCGCATGTCGCGGCGGTGCGGCGGGATGCCGACGAGACGACGCCCATCTTCGCCGAGACCTGGCATTCGGACTGGAGCTTCCTGCCCAGCCCGCCCTCGGCCACCCTGCTATGCAGCGCGATCATCCCGCCGGTCGGCGGCGACACGCTGTTCGCCGACCAGTACGCCGCCTGGGAAGCGCTGCCGGCGGGCATGAAGGCCGAGCTTGAAAAGCGGAAGGGCATCCATTCGGCCCGCCGCGGCTATGCCCCCGACGGGATGTACGGCGAAAGGGACGAGGGGCGCTCGATGGCGATCCGCTATTCGGAGGATGCCATGGCGACGCAGCTGCATCCCATTGTCCGCCGGCATCCGGAAACCGGGCGGGACGCCCTGTTTGTCAGTCCGGGCTATACGATCGGCATCGACGGGATGCCCGAGGACGAGGCGACGGACCTGTTATCCGAACTGTTCGCGCATCAGAAGCGCGACCCGTTCGTCTACCGCCACCGCTGGTCCCCGGACATGCTGGTCATGTGGGACAATCGCTGCGTCGTTCATTCCGCGACCGGCGGCTATGACGGCTACGCCAGGCTGTTGCACCGCATCACCATCGCCTGATCCGCTGCAGATCGGCCTGCCGGCGGTCCGGCGCGGCTGGTGCCTGTTGCGGCACCAGCCGGCCGCCCCCGCTATTTGGCGGCGATGTGCAGGAAATGCATGTGCTTCTCGTACTGCGAGAGGATGTCGCCGATCAGCTGCTCCTTGGTATAGCCCAGCACGTCGTAGTGCTGGCCGCCCTCCAGCAGATGCACCTCCGCGCGGTAGTAGCGGTTCGCCTCCCCCCGGTCCTTCATGTCGATCTCCGGGAAGGCGAAGGTCGGTGCCGAATAGGCGCGCAGATGCACGCCGTACAGGAACTCTCTCTCCTCGCCGTGATAGACGGTCAGAATGGCATGCTCATCGTCGGGCTCCTCGACCTCGGCGGTCCAGCCGGAGGCGCGGATCTCATCCGCCACCTGCTGCAGGGCGGGCACCGCCGTCTCCTTCAGGTAGCGGATCGCGCGGTCGCGCTTGGGGAAGGACATGATCGTCTTCAGCCGCCGCTGCCAGGGCACGTCCGCGCCATGGATCTGGACCGGTGGCCCGACCTCCTGGCTGAGCCGCCGCATGCCCTCCATCCGCAGGCCGCGGACCATGCCGTAGCAGACGAACAGCATCACCACGGTGAAGGGCAGGGCCACGGTTATCGAGGCGGTCTGCAGGGCGCTCAGCCCGCCGGCCAGCAGCAGGACCGCGGCGACGACCCCCTCGATGATCGCCCAGAACACCCGCTGCCAGGCGGGCGCGTCGGTGGAGCCGCCGGAGGTTATGATGTCGATCACCAGCGAGCCGGAATCCGACGAGGTGACGAAGAAGGTCACCACCAGGATCGTCGCCACCACAGAGGCGATGCCGGTCAGGGGCAGGTATTCCAGGAACTTGAACAGGGCAGTCGAGGTGTTCTCCGACACCGCCGCCGACAGTGCGCCCTGGGCGATGCCCATGTCCAGGTTCAGCGCCGTGTTGCCGAAGAAGGTCAGCCAGATGAAGGTGAAGCCGACCGGCACGAACAGCACGCCACCGACGAACTCGCGGATCGTACGGCCCTTGGAGACGCGGGCGATGAACATGCCGACGAAGGGCGACCAGGCGATCCACCAGGCCCAGTAGAACAGGGTCCAGCCGCCGATCCAGCCATTTGGCTGGTAGGCGTAGAGGTTGAAGGTCATGTTGACCACGTTGCTGAGATAGGTGCCGGTGTTCTGCACCAGGGTCTGCAGCAGGTAGAGGGTCGGGCCGGCGGCCAGCACGAAGACCACCAGCACGATCGCCAGGATCAGGTTGATCTCCGACAGTCGCCGGATGCCGGCGTCCAGGCCCAGGGCCACCGACAGGGTGGCCAGCGCGGTGATCACCGCGATCAGCACCATCTGGACGCCGATGCCTTCCTCGATTCCGAACAGGTAGCTCAGGCCGGCATTGACCTGCAGCACGCCGAGGCCGAGCGAGGTGGCGACGCCGAACATGGTGCCCAGCACCGCCAGGATGTCGACCACGTCGCCGATCCGCCCGCGGATCCGCTCGCCGATCAGGGGATAGAGCGCCGACCGGATGGTCAGCGGCAGGCCGTGGCGATAGCAGAAATAGGCCAGCGCCAGCGCCACCACCGCATAGATCGACCAGGCGTGGATGCCCCAGTGGAAGAAGGTGATGGTCATCGCCTGGCGGGCGGCATCCACCGTTTCCGGCGCACCGATCGGCGGCGAGTCGTAGTGCATGATCGGTTCGGCCACGCCGAAGAACATCAGGCCGATGCCCATGCCGGCGCTGAACAGCATCGCGAACCATGCGGTGTAGCTGTATTCGGGTACCGAGTCGTCGGGGCCCAGCCGCACCCGGCCGTGGGAGGACAGCGCCAGGCCGATGGCGAAGACCACGAACACCGCCACGGCGAGCATGTAGAACCAGCCGAACGTATCGACGATCCAGCCCTGGACGGCGCCGAACACGACCTCCGCGGAGCTTGGCGCCGCGGCGCCCCAGATCACGAAGGCCAGGATCAGCCCGGCCGAGCCGTAGAAGACCGGCGGACTGATGTTCGATTTCGCGCGTGGCATGGTCCCTCCCCCTCTTCCTCTGGACTGTCGAGGATTGTGCGCCGTGGAACCGGGGGCCGGCTGCGCTGCTGCGCGGCCGGAGGACACCGTCCGACATGGTTCGGACCCTGATGCAGCGGCGAAGCGCGCTGCCGGCCCAGCCTTGCGGCACGGGCCCCGGTTCCATCCCTTGGGTGGCGCAGACCGAGGTTACAGGGGTTTTGGCTGCGGGAGCAAACTGTCGCCCCCGATCTCAGCCGCCGGAGGCCGCCATCGCCCAGCCGCCGGCGGCGCCGAGCAGCACCACCAGCCAGGGCGGCAGCTTCGCCACGACAAGCAGGCCGAAGGCGGCGAGCGTCAGGGCCGCGTCCTGTGGGCCGCCGATTGCGGCGGTCCAGACCGGGGCGTAGAGCGCCGCAAGCAGGACGCCGACGACCGCCGCGTTGACCCCGGCCAGGATCCGGCGTGCCGCCGCGCTGTGCCGCAGGGCGGCCCAGAACGGCAGGGCGCCGATCACCAGCAGGAAGGCCGGCAGGAAGATCGCGACCAGGCAGAGCAGGGCGCCCGCCCAGCCGTTCGGCGCCGGCCCGCCGACAGCGCCCAGATAGGCGGCGAAGGTGAACAGCGGGCCGGGCACCGCCTGCGCCGCGCCGTAGCCAGCCAGGAAGTCGTCGCGCGACACCCAGCCGCTGGGCACCACCTCCGCCTCCAGCAGCGGCAGGACGACATGGCCGCCGCCGAACACCAGAGCGCCGCTGCGGTAGTAGCTGTCGGCAAGCGCCAGCCAGTGCGCGTCGCTGGCCAGGGTGGCCAGCGGCAGACCCGCGAGCAGCAGCGCGAACAGGGCCAGGGCGCAGACCGCCAGCTTGCGGCCGACCGGCACCCGGAAGGCGCTGTCGGCGGGTTCCGGCGATGCCGGCAGCAGCAGCAGCCCGGCAATGCCGGCGACCGCCAGCACGGCCAGCTGCATCGCCGGCAGCGGCAGCAGCAGCAGCACGATCGCCGCGACGATGGCGAAGCCCGCCCGGGCTGCGTCCGGGCAGAGGCTGCGGGCCATGCCCCACAGCGCCTGCGCGACCACCGCCACCGCCACGATCTTCAGGCCCTGCAGCACGCCGTCCGGCAGGCCGCCCTGCAGCGCCACGACGCCATAGCCGAAGGCCGCCAGCAGCAGGGCGGAGGGCAGGGTGAAGGCGAGCCAAGCCGCCAGTGCGCCGCCCAGCCCCGCGCGGCCCAGGCCGATGGCGATACCGACCTGGCTGGACGCCGGGCCCGGCAGGAACTGGCACAGCGCGACAAGGTCGGCATAGGCACGGTCGTCCAGCCAGTGGCGGCGCGCCACGAAGGCTTCGCGGAAATAGCCGAGATGGGCGATCGGCCCGCCGAACGAGGTCAGGCCCAGGCGCAGGAAGACCAGGAAGACCTCCGCGACACTGCCTTCCGTCGCTGCTGGGCCGGCGCTGTCGGGCCGGGCGTGCCTCGGGTCGGACGGGTCAGTCATCGGTGGGCGGTGCGGCGAACATGTGGCGGACGTTAGGCAGCTTGCATGACAGCAGGATGACAAAGCGGTCCGCGGACACCGGAACCTGACGGGTCCGCAGCCATTCCCACCGCAGTCCCGCAATCAGGACGGAAGGGCATCGCCATGTCGGAACCGGGAACGCAGGCGCAGGACCTGCAGGTGCTGCTGCATGACGAAGCGGGCGCGCCGCTGCTGTGGCACTGGCAGCTGGAGGACGACCGCATCGGAACGGAAAGCCATGCCCACGCCGTGGCCGGCCCGGAAGGGGCGGTGCTGATCGACCCCCTGCCGCTCGCCGCGGCGGCGATGCGGCAGCTGGAGCCCGTCCAAGCGGTCTGCCTGACGGCCGCCTGCCACCAGCGCTCGGCCTGGCGCTGGCGGGAGCGCTGTGGCGTCGCGGTGCATCTGCCGGACGGCGCGCGGCCGGCGGACGAGGCGCCGGACCGGTCCTACCGTTCCGGCCGCTTCCTGCCCGGCGGCCTGCAGGCGATCGCCACGCCGGGCCCGGATGCCGCCCATCACGCCTTCCTGTGGCACGGCGCGCGCAAGGTGCTGTTCTGCGGCGACCTGCTGATGCGCGACGGCGACGGCCCGCTGCAGCGGGTCCCGGAAGCCTTCCACGACCGGCCGGAGGACAGCCGCCGGAGCCTGCGGCACCTGCTGGAGCAGGACTTCGACATGCTGTGCCTGGCGCATGGCGGGCCGCTGACGGAGGCGCCGAAAGCGGCGCTCCGCAGGCTGCTCGACTGACCTGAAGCGACGCGGCCCGCGGCTGCTCAGGCGCCGGCGCGCCCGCGCCGTGCCGCGCCGGCCTTGCGGCCGGCGGCTTTCGGCGGCGGCGCCTTGGCAGAGGCCTTCTTCGTGCCGCCTGCGGGCGCCGCCTTCGCCTTCGTGGCGCCTGCCTTGCGCTTCGCGGCCGCCTTCGGCGCGGCCTTGGCGGCGGTGCCGTTGGCTTTCTTCTTCGCCGTGCCCTTCTTCGTCGCCCCGCCGGCCTTGCTGGCCAGGTCCGGTCCGGCATGGGGACCGACGGAGGCGGACATCGAGCCGCCTTCGGCCAGGGCCTTTGCCGCTTCCGGGTTCTGCTGGATCTTCGACAGGATCGCTGCCTGCGCGCGCTCGAACACGTCGCGATGGGCGATGACATGCTCGCGCGACCGGCGATAGGGCTCCAGCATGCCGTTCAGCTCCGGCACCACATAGCGCGCCACCAGGTCCCAGCTGCGCCGGGTCGCCTCCCGGTTGGCCCAGTCATGGGCGAAGCCGATCACGGTGCCGAAGCCGCCGGTCAGCTTCTGCAGGTCGCGGATCCGCGCCACCAGGTCGTCGGGCGTGCCGATCACCGCCGTGGCGCCGTCGGCGAAGGCCATCTCGTCCACCGCCTGGTCGGCGGTCTTGAACGGCACCATGCCGGGCCGCATCAGGGTGCCGACATTGTATTCGTTGTGCCAGCGCATCAGGCCATGCTTCGCCTCCGCCCGGGCCTGCTCGCGGGTTTCCGCGATATGCCAGGTCAGCAGCACCCGCCAGTCGTCGCGCGTCACATGCTGCCCGTGCTTCTTCGCCGAATGCTCGGCAAAGCTCCACTGCTTGGACAGCGACTGCAGGCCGACCGGGGACATCGAGCCGATGGAGATCACGCCCATGCCGTACTTGCCGGCCAGGGTCATGCCCGAGGGGGAGATCATCGAGGCGGCGACCATCGGCAGGTCGGCCTGCAGCGGCAGCAGCTGCAGCGCGGCGTCGCGCAGGGTGAACCACTCGCTCTCGTGGGTGACCCGCTCCTCGCCGCGCAGCAGGCGGATGATCACGCCCAGTGCCTCGTCCTGGCGGTCGCGCTGGGTCATCGGGTCGATGCCAAGGGTATAGGCGTCCGACGGCAGCGCGCCGGGACCGGAGCCGAAGATCGCGCGGCCGCCCGTCATATGGTCCAGCTGCACCATGCGCTGCGCGACGATGAAGGGGTGGTGGTAGGGCAGGGAGACGACGCCGGTGCCCAGCCGGATGCGGTGCGTCCGCTCGCCTGCCGCGGCCAGGAACATCTCCGGCGAGGCGATCACCTCCCAGCCAGTGGAATGATGCTCGCCGCACCAGAACTCGTCATAGCCGAGCCGGTCGAGCATCTCGACCAGGTCCAGGTCGGAGCGGAACTGCAGGACCGGGTTTTCGCCGATGGGATGGTGCGGTGCCAGAAAGGCGCCGAAGCGGATGCGGGACAAGGCGTTTCTCCTCCGACGACAGAATCTGCGCGCAGAATGGGCCAAGCGCCGCAGACAGTACAGCCGCCCCGCGCACCAGTGGCGCGGGGCGGCTGCCGTCGGGGAAAGGCGGTCCTCTTGCGGTCAGCCCGAAGGGCTCTCCACCGCGATGTCGTCCAGCTTCCAGTCGCCGCCCAGGTTGACGAAGGAGAGGCCGGTATTGCTGCCGGAGATGCCGCGGTCGGTGACGCTCAGATAGGGCGTGTCGTCGATGGTCACCAGCATCTCGCCGTCGGTGCTGCGGCTCCAGACGACGTTGTGCCATTGCCCGTCGCTCAGGTTCGGGGCATTGCCGCTGGCCACCGTGGTCCGGGTGCCCTGCTCGGTGGAGGCGACGATCGACAGCGGCTGCGCGGCCTCTGCGTCATAGACCAGGCGATAGCCGTTGATGACGTTGCGCCCCTTGTAGGGACCGATATTCATCTTCGCGCTGCGCGACGGGTCGCCGGCCACCCGCATGGAGAGGCGGAAGGCATTGCCGAAATTGGTGTCCTGGCTGATCGCCGCCGCATCCTCGCCCGCGCCGCCGACCGGCACGCCGAGCACCTGGCCCAGCACGCCCTGGATCATCTCGCGCCCCAGTTCCTGCTGGCTCTGCTGGCCGCCGGTCTCGATCCGGCTGCGCAGGGCGCCGTTGTCGACCTGGAAATTGCCGGCGATCACCGACCAGCGCGAGCCGGCGACATAATTGCCGTCGTTGAAATCGTCGCCGATGCGCAGGCGATAGTCGGCATCGGCCACATTGTCCGATCCGGACCCGCTGCCGCTGCCGGTGCTGCCGCCACCGCCCGTGTCCAGCCCGGCGGTGACGCCCAGCGCCGTCAGCAGCTGCCGGTCAAGGCCGCCGGCATCCGGCAGGTCGGTATTGGCGCGGTAGGACCGGATCGCGCTGCGGGTCGACGGGCCCAGAACGCCGTCCTCGGGCCCGGCGTCATAACCGCGGGCGTTCAGTGCCGTCTGGACCTGGCGGATATTGTCGGGCGTGGACACCGGCGCGGCCAGGCCCTTCGACAGCAGTTCCGCCAGTTCGGAACTGGCCTTGCCGGTTTCCCGCAGGCCGCTGTCGCGCTGATAGGCGCGGATCGCCGCCTCCGTCTTGTCGTCCATGCTGCCGGAGGCGGAGGCGATGTCGTAGCCGCGAGCCCGCAGCCCGCGCTGGATCTCCGCCAGGGTCGTGGCACTGACAGTGCCGGAATCGCTGTCGCGGCCGTCGCGGCGCTCCTGCCGGGCTTCGCGGATATTGTCGCGCAGATGCGACTGCAGCTCCGCCGTCAGCTCGCCCGTGGCCAGCAGGTTGTTGTCGCGCTGATAGTCGCGGATCGCCTCGGCGGTCTGCGCGTCCATGCGGCCCGTGACTTCGATGTCATAGCCCAGGCGGCGCAGCACGCGCTGGCTGCGGCGGATGTTCACGCCGGCCTCTGCGCTGCCGCTGCCGCTGCCGTAGCCGCGTGACGGCTGGCTGCCCTGGATATGGGCCAGCAGGCTCTGGCTTGCCTGACCGGTGACCAGCAGGTCGTTCCGCTGCTGGTATGCCGTGATCGCTGAGCGGGTGCGCGACCCCATCAGCCCGTCCTCCGGACCGGCGTCGTAGCCGCGCGCGTTCAGCGCGCTCTGCACCTGATAGACCGTATAGTCGTAGGCGACCGCGACCATCGGCCCGGCCGTCGCGGCGGTTCCTGGCGCGGCGGGTGCCGAAGCGGGCATCGCGGCCCATGCGGCAGTCGATAGGGCGCCCGTCGACAAGGCGGTCGTTGCGGACAGGCAGAGTGCCGCGGCGGCGACCAAGCCGCCACGCTTGATATGCGTATTCATTATGTTCGGCCTCCTGTCATGCGGCGCGGTACGGGCGGGATTGCCGCGGGTCCGGGCCGTGCTGGCTCTGCCGAAGCTAACGCGACAGGCGGCGGACGGTTCCGCTGCGCCTGGCCAACGTTTTCCATGGCGCGGCACGGTGGCCATGGTTACCAGTGGCAGGATCGCCGGCCGTCCGGCCGATGCCGAGGGAGCGGAAAGAGATGGGGCGACCGAAGGCGGGCATTGCGGCACCGGTGCCGTCGATACGTGCTGCGACGCCGGCCGACCTGCCGGCGATCAACCGGGTCATCGCGCTGGCCCGCGACAGCTGGGACCTGCCGGAGCGGGTCCGCCGGCTGGCCGGGCGGCTGCACGAGCTGGGACCGACATCGTTCGATTCTTACGAGGTGATCGTGGCCGAGGATCCGGAGGGCACGGTGCGCGGCGTGGCGGTGATGCTGCTCCGCCCGCCGGTGCTGGACGACGGCGGGCCGGGCAATACGGCGCTGTACCTGGAAGGCCTGTTCGTCGAGCCGGAACGGGGCCGCCGCGGCATCGGCTCCCTGCTGCTGCGGCAGGTCGAGGCGCGGGCGCGTGAGGCGGGCCTGTCGCGCATCGACCTGCGCGCCCGGCGGGAAGCGATCGGCTTCTTCCGCAAGTCCGGCTTCCGGCCCCTCGGTCCGGACGATGCCCGCCACGCCATGACGAAGACCCTGCCCGCCTGACCGGTGCGGTGCGGCGCGACGCTTTCTGTTATCCCTTTCGCGTTAGGCGGCCGAAAGCCGTCATGCGAAAGGGGGACCGGATGCCGCGCGAACGCTTCGACTTCGACAATGGACGGGGGCAGACGCTCACCGGGCTGCTGGACGTGCCGCGGGGGCAGCCCGCCGCCTGCGCGCTGTTCGCCCACTGCTTCACCTGCGGCAAGGATATCCGCGCCGCCGGGCGGATCGCTGCGGCGCTGAACCGGCACGGGATCGCGGTGCTGCGGTTCGACTTCACCGGCCTGGGCGGCAGCGAGGGCGAGTTCGCGAACACCTCCTTCTCCTCCAACATCGACGACCTGGTAGCGGCCGCCGAGGGCCTGCGGGCTCGCGGGATGGCGCCGCAGATCCTGGTCGGGCACAGCCTGGGCGGTGCGGCGGTCCTGGCGGCGGCATCGCGAATTCCGGAGGCGAAGGCCGTCGCGACGATCGGGGCTCCCAGCGATCCGAGCCACGTGACCGGGCTGTTCCGCGACCGCCTCGACGAGATCGCGGCCGATGGCGAGATCGAGGTCGAGCTGGGCCAGCGCCGCTTCCGCATCCGGCGCAGCTTCGTGGAGGATGTGGCGCAGCAGCGGCTCGGCGAACTGATCGGCGGGTTGCGCCGGGCCCTGCTGGTCATGCACGCCCCCCTCGATGGCGTGGTGGGGATCGACAATGCCACGCAGATCTTCGTCGCGGCCCGGCATCCGAAAAGCTTCGTGTCCCTGGACCGGGCCGACCATCTGCTCAGCGATCCGGCCGATGCCGATTATGCGGCCTCGGTGATCGCGGCCTGGGCCGCGCGCTATGTCGCGCAGGCGCCGGAAGAGGCGGCAGCCGATGCGGCGCCGGGCCTGGTGCGGGTGCGCGAAACCGGCCATGGCCGCTTCCAGCAGGAGGTGCGGGTCGGACCGCACCGGCTGCTGGCCGACGAGCCGGAGCGGATGGGCGGCGACGATACCGGCCCGGACCCCTACGGCCTGCTGCTGGCGTCGCTCGGCGCCTGCACGGCGATGACCCTGCGGATGTACGCCGACCGCAAGAAGCTGCCGCTGACCGGCGTGTCGGTCGACCTGCGGCACGAGAAGGTGCATGGCGAGGATAGCGGCGGCAGCCCCGACGGCCGGCGCAGCATCGACCGGATCTCGCGGGTGCTGCACCTGGAGGGCGAACTGGACCCGGCGCAGCGCGCGCGCCTGCAGGAGATCGCCGACATGTGCCCGGTCCACCGCACCCTGCACGGTACGATCGAGGTCGATACCAGTCTGGCCTGAGCCGGAGAAAATTTTCGCCCGCGCGTCACATCGCGACCGGCTGCCTCGTCAATCCGTCGAACCCGTCCGGACATGAAGGAGGATCGACGGATGACCGAGAGACTGGACGCCTTTGCCGCCGCGCCGGAGGCCATCAAGCCGGTAGTGGCGCTGGAGACCTATCTGCGCGGCTGCGGCCTGGACCCGGCCCTGGTGCACCTGGTGAAACTCAGGGCCTCGCAGATCAACGGCTGCGCCTATTGCATCCACATGCATGCCCGCGAGGCCCGTGCCGACGGCGAGACCGCGGAACGGCTGGACCTGCTGCCGGCCTGGCGGGAATCGTCGCTCTATACGGAGCGGGAGCGGGCCGCCCTGGCCTGGACCGAGGCGCTGACCCGGCTCGCCGAAACCGGGGCACCGGATGCCGATTACGAGGCCGCCCGGTCGGCCTTCGACGAGGCGGAACTGGTGAAGCTCACCGTGCTGATCGGCACGATCAACGTCTGGAACCGGCTGGCGGTGGGCTTCCGGAAGGCGCATCCGGTGGATGCCGCGCGATCGGCGGCCTGACGGTGGCTGCCCGGCTTTGACCGGTCCGGACATGGCAGGCGCCGGCCCTTCCTGCGAAGGACCGGCGCCATGCCGTTCGATTGCGTGCGGTCTGGCCGTTCAGCTGCCCATCTGCGGGGCCGGCCCCGGGCCGGCGGCGGGGCTCTCAGGGGCGGGGCTCTCAGGCGGCTCCGGCTCCTGCCGCGGGCGGCCGCCGCGGCGTTCGGCCATAAACTGGTCGAACTCCGCCTTGTCCTTGGCCTGCCGCAGCCGGTCCAGGAAGGACAGGAATTCCTCCTGCTCCTCCTCCAGCCGGCGCAGGGTTTCCGCCCGGTATTCGTCGAAGGCGGTGTTGCCGCTGCTTTCGTAGCGGAAGCCGCCCGAGCCGCGCTCGGTATTGTGCCACCGTCCCCGTGCGCGCCCCATGTCCTGCCACTTGGCGCGTTTCCAACATCCCATGCGTCCGCTCCAGATCAGATAGGCCAGGATCGCCAGCCCCGCGGGCCAGAAGATCACAAAGGCCAGGACCATCACCGCGATCCAGGCGCCCTTGCCCAGATCGTCCAGTTTCGCTGCTACGCCCATCCCAATTTCCGATGTGCCCGAGTTCCAATGTGAATGTGTTTAACATTCACGGATGTGCGCATTGCGGCGTGCCCTTTCAAGGGCGGGAGATGCAGAATCGCGCATCGCGGTGGAAAATCGCTCAGCCGTCGCGAGGGGGGGAGTCGGGGGAGCCGTCCGGCGCCTGTCCGGGCCAGTGCAGCCCCAGGCCCTGCAGGTAGATCAGCAGGGCGGCCTCCAGCAGGTCTTCCGGGCTCATCGGCAGCCGCCGGCGGCCGGCATCGCCGCGGGCGAACAGCGACGCGATGCCATGCGACACCGACCAGATGTGCAGCGCCATCATCATCGCCGGCGGGCGCCGGCCGGCGGGGAGGGTGGCGGCCAGCGCCTCGGCCGCCTGGCGCACGATGCCGAAGGCGCGGTCGCCGGCCTGGCGCAGGTCGGGATGGTCGTCCAGCGACAGGCCGCTTTCGAACATCGCGGAATAGTAGGCGGGTTCCCTGCGGGCGAAGGCCAGATAGGTGCGTCCCAGCCGCTCGAAGGCGGTATGCGGGTCGGGCCGGCCATCGTCCCAGGCATCGGCCAGGGCCTGCCCGAACCGCTCGAAGCCCTGCAGGGCGACATCGGCCAGAAGCGCGTCGCGGTCCCGGAAGTGGCGGTAGGGGGCGGCCGGGCTGACCCCGGCGGAACGGGCGGCCTCCGCAAAGGTGAAGCCGCCGGTGCCCTTCGCCGCGATCAGCTCCAGCGCCGCCTCGATCAGGGCCTCGCGCAGATTGCCGTGATGGTAGCCGCGGCGGCCCGACCGGTCGCGTTCCTCGCCGTCGCGCGGCTCGCCTCCGCGTCCTTCGCCCCCGCGCCCTTCGCCGTTGCGGTCCCTGCCCTCCCGCCGGGACCGGCTCATGGCCGGCCTGGTCGAGCGCCGCCGCCGGTCCGGGGCAGGCCTACTTCTGCACCCATGAACCGTTCTGCTGCAGGATCCAGCTGCCGGGCGGCGCGCGGTTGATGATCTCGCCGGCATAAACCTTCGCCACCGCTTCCACCGGGACGCCCTGCTGGGTGGCGCGTTCCTGGTAGACCGCCCGCCGCTTGGCGTTGATCGCCGCCACCGCGGACGCGGCGCCGGGGTCGCGCGCTTCCATATAGCCGTCGAAGCGCTCGCCCGCGGTGCCTGCGCGCAGCATTTCCTCCGGCGTCTGCGCCGCGGCGCTGCGGGGGGCCGCCAGCGCGGCGGCCAGTCCGCCAGCTGTCAGGCCGGCCAGAAAGAGGCGTCGGCTCGTCATCGCGCTCACCCGTTCCCTGTCGATGCTGTTTTCCGGTTGCGGCTGCGTCCCTGGGGCCATTCGCGTCATGCCTCAGAAAATGTCCGGGTTGCTGGTGATGTCCTTGCGGGCCGTCTCTTCCAGGCGCACGCGGACATCGGCATCCAGCTTGACGTTGAGGTTGATGGTGATCGGCTCCCGCGGCGCTTCCACCCGCACGGTGGGCTCGCAGGCGGCCAGCAGCACCAGTGCGGCGGCGGCGGCAAGGATCGCCGGCCCGCCGCGACGGAAGGACTGGCATCCCAAGATCTGCTGCATGGGGAATATCTGCTGCATGGCTGTTCCCGTGGTCGCGCCCGGGCGCATCGCCCGTCACCTGTCGGCCCTGCGGAATGGCTAGCACAGGGGGGCCTGCCCTTCCAGCGAAGCGAAACGCGCCGGCGGCGAAGCCGGTTCCCGCCCGGCTATCGGGCGGCGCCGGCGACCAGCCCGCCCAGCAGCTGCTGCACCAGCCGGCTGGAAATCTCCGTGCCGCGCGACAGGGCGGCGAGCAGCGGCGCCACATTGCTGGTGAGGCTGATGTTCAGGACGAAGGGATGGCCGTCCAGCACCGCGGGATTGCTGCCCTCCAGCTTCAGGAAGACCCGGCTCTCCCCGTCGGCCGGCTTGTCCACCGTCATCCGCAGCACGTCGTAATGGAAATCCTCCAGCGCCTGCAGCAGCAGGTCGACCTGTTCGCCGCCGGAGGCGAGCGCCCGGCGCGCCGCATCGGACCGGAAGGCGACCACGCCGGGCGCCAGGGCATCCAGCGCGCCGTCGCGCACGACCACGGTGCCGTCGGCCACGGTGACGGGGATGGTGCCGCTGATCCGGCCGGTGCCGGACACCTCCTCCATGTCGGCAAGCGCCAGCAGCCGCTCCAGGTCCACCTCCTCCAGCTGCAGCGCCAGGTCGTAGCGGGCCGCCATCGGGTCGATCACCGCATCCTGCAGCCGCAGCCGGCCGCCCAGGAAGGCGGCCTGCGCCTGCTCCACCAGCAGCTCGCTGCCGCCGGCCGCCGGCTGCAGCCGCAGGGTGCCTGTCAGGTCCTGCAGGGCCACCCCGGCATCGATGCGGTCGACAGAGAAGGCCTGGCCGGGCGGGCTCGCCGGCGGCATCAGCCGGTCCAGCGCGAGCTCCAGGTCCAGCCCCTCCACAATGGTGCCGGCCACCGTGAAGCCGATATCGGAGAGGCGCAGCCGGGCGCTGCCGTCGATGCCCGCACCCAGTTTCAGGTCCGCCTGGCCCGACAGGCTGCCGCCGGCCTGCTCCAGGACGGCAAGGGATTCGTTCAGGTCGCCCGGCTGCACGCCGCCGGCGCCGAAGCGCAGGGGTTCCAGGCGGATCTGCGCCGTGCCCCGGTCCTGCGCCAGGTCCTGCCGGCCGGAGAGGTTCGCCTCCAACGCGCCGTTCAGGCCGCGCAGCCGCGCCCGCCAGGTTGCCTCGGCGGCGCCCAGCCGTGCCTGTCCGGTGATCGAGAGCGGCGGGAAAAGGGGCGCGGGCGCAGTGGAGCGCAGCCCGCCGCCGGTCATGTCGAGGCTGGCGATCCCGTCTGCCAGGTCGACTGTTGCCGCCCCGCCGTCGAGTGCGACCCCCTGCCCGGACAGCGCAGCCTGGAGGCCCGAGAGCTGCACCCGGCCCTGCGGCGAGCCCGTCCCCGGCAGGGTCAGGTCGAGGTGCATCCGCTCCGCCTGTGCCTGCAGGTCGTCGAACCGGCCGTCGCCGTCAAGGTCGGCCTGCAGCGGGGCCAGGCTGCCGTCCGCGGTCAGCTGCAGCCCCGCCGCCGTCTGCGCCAGGCTGACATCGGCCAGGGTCAGCGCCGCCCGCTCCACCCGCGGCCCGTCCGGCGCGCCGAGCCCGGACGCGACCAGGCTGCCCGGTGCCGTCAGGTACAGGGTCAGGGCCCGTTCGTCCCAGGCCAGGCCGGCCGACAGCTCCGCCTCCAGCGCAGGACTGCCGGCCGCGCCGGCGGTATCCAGTCGATCCAGGTCGGCGCGCAGCCGGAAGTCGCCGGCCATCGCGCGGGGCGCACCCTGAAGGCTGCCGGAGAGCGCCAGGGACCGGACCTCTCCGGCGGGGGTCGGCAGCGCGCGCAGCCCGGCATCGGCGATATCGACCTGCATCTGTGCCGGCTGCCCGTCCGCGCCGAAGGCGATGCTGCCGTCCAGACCGGCCTCCAGCACCGTCGCACCGGACTGGAGCCGGAGCTGCGGCGGCAGGGTCAGCCGCCAGCCCCCGCCTGTCGCCGACAGGCCGGCGTCCCGGCCTTGCGCGCCGGCCGCCGACAGGTCGAAGGGCCGCGACACCACCTCCTCCCAGCCGGCCGGCACGAGCGTCGCGGCCAGGGTCGGCGCCAGGCGCAGGCCCTCGGCCGAAAGGGGTGCCTGCAGGTCGACGGCCAGCCCCTCGGCCTGCAGCTGTGCCGCGAAAGGCAGGCTGGCGGCCGCGACATTCGCCAGTCCCGGCAGGTCCAGGTCCGTCGCCGTCAGTTGCCCGCCGATCCTGCCCGTGACCGGTGGCGATGCCGCCGCCTCTGCTGCCGGGGCGTCGGACGGGGCCCGCACCTGCCCCTGCAGCCGGGCCCCGAGACGGCCCCCGGCCGCTGCCGTGAGGCCTGCCTCGATGTCGAGCACCGCGGCCATGGCACCGCCGGCAAGGCCGGTCGCGGGGTCCGGGGTCAGGACCACCGGCGCGGGGCCGCTGCTGCCGATGTCGATCGTGCCGCCGCTCTGCAGCGCGGCCGCGACCGGCTGCGGCAGGCCGAGGCCGGCGAGCCAGGCCGGGTCGAGGACGGCGACCGAGATTCGGGCGGGCAGCAGCAGAAGCCGGCCGTCCTGCCTGCCGGGGTCGAGCCGTGCCGCGGCCTGCAGGTCCAGCCCCTGCAGCCGGCCCGGCAGCGACAGGCCGGCGACCTCGAGCCGGGCATCGGCCGCGCGCAACAGGGCCGGCAGGCGGCCGGTATGGCCCGCCAGGACGGGTTCCGCCGGCACTGTCGCCGCGGCGTCCAGCCCGACCCGGCCTGCCGCCGGCTGCATTTCGGCCGGCAGGCCCGCAAGGCCCGCCGCCACCGGCGCGCCGCCGGACAGGTCGAGCGACAGGGACAGGTCGCCGCCAGCGATGGCGGCTTCTGCGGCAAGGTCGAGGCCTTCTGCCGCCGGACTGTCGCCGCTGGACAGGATCAGGGACAGGTCGGTGCCATTGCCGTCGCCGGGGATGTAGATGCCCTGGAGCCGGCCGGCCAGCCTGGGCGGTAGGCCACGATTGCCCTCGGCGCCGTCGCCGGGCCGGCTCACCAGCGACAGGTCGACGGCCTGCGCACCGGTGGCATCCGGCGCCGCGATGCCGCCGGTCAGCGCCAGTTCCAGCGCGCCGCGCGCGGTCTGCAGCGCGATGCGGGCATCGTCCAGCCGTAGCGCCGGCAGGGCCGGCAGCCCGGCGGTCGGCGGCGCGGTCGGGTCGCCTGCGAACAGGGCGGCCAGCCGGTCGGGCAGGGGGCCGAGCGGGTGGTCCGCGGTCAGGTCGACCGACAGGCGGAGGCCATGGATCCCGATCCCGTCGACCCGGCCCGCGGCGACCAGGTCGCGGGGCGCATAGGCGATCTCGATCCGCTCCGCGCGATGGCCGCCCAGGTCGACGTCGCGCAGCGCCGCACCGTCCCAGTCCAGCCGCACGACCTCCGCCGCGCCGGCAATGCCGGCGCGGTCCAGGGCCGCCGCCAGCAGCCCGTTCGCCAGGGGCAGGCGGGCGAACCAGAAAGCTGTGGCCGCGACCAGGAGGAGGCCGCAGAGGGCCGCGGGGATGATCCAGAGCCATCGCATGGGTGCAGGGTAGAACAATTCACGGCGGCCGATAGGTCCCGCCAATCGGTCTGATCGGGACAAACGATTTCACAAGTGCTTTGAGTGCGACTAATTCTCACTGCGAGGACGTGATGCGGCGCACAATGATCGCTGCGGCGCGGCACGGCCCGCAAGCACACCGCGAAGTCAGACGCTGGCGACAGCGTTCAGAGATGGAGAGTTTTGATGTCCTTGGTCAATTCCGAAGTGAAGCCGTTCAAGGCCACGGCGTTCAAGCAGGGCAAGTTTTTCGAGGTCAGCGATGCCGACCTGCGTGACAAGTGGTCGGTCGTCTTCTTCTACCCGGCCGATTTCACCTTCGTCTGCCCGACGGAGCTGGAGGACCTGGCCGACAATTATGCCGAGTTCCAGAAGCTCGGCGTCGAGATCTACAGCGTGTCCACCGACACCCACTTCTCGCACAAGGCCTGGCACGACACCTCGCCGGCGATCGGCAAGATCGACTACACGATGGTCGGCGACCCGACCGGCACGATCAGCCGCAATTTCGAGGTGATGATCGAACAGGACGGCCTGGCCGACCGCGGCACCTTCGTCATCGACCCGGACGGCGTGATCCAGATCGTCGAGATCAATGCCGGCGGTGTCGGCCGCGACGCCAAGGAACTGCTGCGCAAGGTCAAGGCCGCGCAGTATGTCCGTAACCATCCGGGCGAGGTCTGCCCCGCGAAGTGGCAGGAAGGCGAGAAGACCCTCGCCCCGTCCCTGGACCTGGTGGGCAAGATCTGAGCGCCCGCCGGTTCGTCTGACCTGCGGCGGTCCCGGTCGCGTAATGCGCGCGGCCGGGATGCGCCGGCGGGTCGGCCATCCCCTCACATGACCGCCACCGGTGCATCCGCCCCGATCGGAGGAACCAAGATGCTGGACGACAATCTGAAACAACAGCTGCGCGGCTATCTCGACCGGGTGACACAGCCGGTCGAACTGGTCGCCGCCCTGGACGACAGCCCCAAGTCGCAGGAGATGCTGGGCCTGCTGCAGGACATCGAGAGCCTGTCCGACAGGATCGCGCTGGTGCAGCGCGACGAGGATGGGGTACGCAGGCCCTCCTTCGCCATCAACCGCGCCGGCACCGATGTCGGCGTGCGGTTCGCCGGCCTGCCGATGGGCCATGAGTTCAATTCCCTGGTCCTGGCGCTGCTGCAGGTGGGCGGGCATCCGTCCAAGGAAGCGCCGGAGGTGATCGAGCAGGTGCAGGCGCTGGACGGCGACTACCGCTTCGAGACCTTCTTCTCGCTGTCCTGCCAGAACTGCCCGGACGTGGTGCAGGCGCTGAACCTGATGAGCGTGCTGAACCCGAAGATCCGGCACGAGGCGATCGACGGCGCCCTTTTCCAGGACGAGGTGGAGGCCCGCGGCGTGATGGCGGTGCCCAGCGTCTACCTGAACGGCGAGCCCTTCGCCCAGGGCCGGATGACCCTGGAACAGATCTTGGCGAAGCTGGACACCGGCGCGGCGGCGAAGGCGGCGGAGAAGATCGCCGCCAAGGACCCCTTCGACGTGCTGGTGGTCGGCGGCGGCCCGGCCGGCGCGGCCGCGGCGATCTATGCCGCGCGCAAAGGCATCCGCACCGGCGTGGCGGCAGAGCGCTTCGGCGGCCAGGTGCTGGACACGATGGGGATCGAGAACTTCATCTCCGTCGCCCATACCGAAGGGCCGAAGATGGCCGCGGCGCTGGAGAACCACGTCAAGGAATATGACGTGGACATCATGAATCTGCAGCGGGCGGAAAAGTTGGTTCCGGCGAACGCGGCGGGCGGCCTGCACGAGGTGCGGATGGCCGGTGGCGCGGCGCTGAAGGCGAAGACGATCGTGCTGGCCACCGGCGCGCGCTGGCGGCAGATGAACGTGCCGGGCGAGGAGGCGTACCGCAACAAGGGCGTGGCCTATTGCCCGCATTGCGACGGCCCGCTGTTCAAGGGCAAGCGGGTCGCGGTGATCGGCGGCGGCAATTCCGGCGTAGAGGCGGCGATCGACCTGGCCGGGATCACCGCCCATGTCACCCTGATCGAGTTCGACGACAGACTGCGCGCGGACGAGGTGCTGCAGGCGAAGCTGCGCAGCCTGAAGAACGTGGCGATCGTCACCTCCGGCCGCACGACGGAAGTGACCGGCGACGGCGCGAAGGTCACCGGCCTGACCTACGAGGACCGCACCTCCGGCGAACTGCACGAGGTGGCGCTGGAGGGCGTGTTCGTGCAGATCGGCCTGCTGCCGAACACCGAATGGCTGAAGGACGCGATCGCCCTCAGCCCGCGCGGCGAGATCGAGGTCGATGCCCGCGGCGAGACCTCGGTGCCCGGCATCTTCGCCGCCGGCGATGCGACGACCGTGCCCTACAAGCAGATCGTCATCGCCATGGGCGAAGGCTCCAAGGCCGCCCTCTCGGCCTTCGACCACCTGATCCGCATGGCCCCCGCCGAAGCGGAGGGGGCGGCGAAGGCGGCCTGACCTGGCAACCTGACGAAGGCGGGCCTTCCGACTGAAGACAGGATGCGGCGCCGCGATGAGCGGTGCCGCATCTTTCTTTCTCAGGCCCCCGCCTGCCCGCTATCCTTCCCGGCAAACAGGGAAACGGGGAGGACGCGTCGCCAGATGACAGACGGCAAGGGGGAAAAGACGGGCAGGCTGCTCGTCGCCAATCGCGGCGAGATCGCCATCCGGATCTGCCGCACCGCGGCGGCGCTGGGCCTCCCCAGCGTGGCCGTGCACCCGGTCGACGATGCGGTCGGCCTGCATGTCCGCATGGCGGATACGGCGGTGCAGCTGCCGGGGCGCGGCGTTGCGGCCTATCTGGACATCGCCGCGGTGATCGATGCCGCCCGCGCCGCGCGCGCGACCATGATCCATCCCGGCTATGGCTTCCTGGCGGAGAATGCGGATTTCGCCCGCGCCTGCGCAGGCGCGGGCCTGGCCTTCGTCGGCCCGTCGCCGGAGGCGCTGGCGCTGTTCGGCGACAAGCATGCCGCCCGCAGGCTGGCAGAGGCGGAGGGCGTGCCGGTCCTGCCCGGCACCGCGGCGCCGACCGACCTCGCCACGGCAAGGGCATTCCTGGCGGAGCTGGGGCCGGGCGGGGCGGTGATGGTGAAGGCGGTGGCCGGCGGCGGCGGCCGCGGCATGCGGCCGGTAACCGACCCGGCGGCGCTGGAGGAGGCCTTCTCCCGCTGCCGGTCGGAGGCGGAGAGCGCCTTCGGCGACGGCACCCTCTATGTCGAGCGCCTGCTGACGGCGGCCCGCCATGTCGAGGTGCAGGTCCTGGGCGACGGCGTGGCCGCGGCGCATCTGTGGGAACGCGACTGCTCCCTGCAGCGCCGGCGGCAGAAGATCGTCGAGCTGGCGCCGGTGCCCGGCCTGGACCCGGCCCTGCGCGACCGGCTGCTGCAGGCGGCGGTGCGGCTGACGGCCGCCGCCGGCTATCGCGGCCTGGGGACTGTCGAGTTCCTGGTCGACCCGGCAGAGGGCAGCTTCTTCTTCATCGAGGCCAATCCCCGCCTGCAGGTGGAGCATACGGTGACCGAGGCGGTGACCGGCATGGACCTGGTGGAACTGCAGCTGCGGCTCGCCGCCGGCGCGGACCTGGCGGCGCTGGGCCTGGACGGACCGCCGCCGGCGCCGCGCGGCATGGCGATGCAGCTGCGGATCAACACCGAGACGATGACGGCCGATGGCGAGGCGCGCCCCGGCGGCGGCACCCTGTCGGTCTACGAGCCGCCCTCCGGCCCGGGCATCCGGGTCGATGGCTGCGGCTATGCCGGCCTCGCCACCAGCCCGGCCTACGATTCCCTGCTGGCGAAGCTGATCGTGCATGCGCCGTCGGGCCGGCCGGAAGACCTGGCCGCGCGGGCCTATCGCGCCCTGTGCGAGTTCCGCATTGCCGGGGTGCCGACCAACATCCCCTTCCTGCAGGCGCTGCTGCGCCACGAGGCGGTGCGGGCCGGCGCGGTCGACACCGGCTTCGTCGCCGCCCATGCCGGCGCGCTGGTTGCCGCGGCGGACCATCCGCAGCTTCATGCTCCGGCGCCGGCACCGGCCGTAGCGGGCGCCGGCCGTGCGGCCCGTGCCGGCGCACAGGTCGACCATGGCGATCCGCTGGCCGTGCTGGCCTATGGCCAATCGTCGGGCCGCGGCGAGGCGGCGGGGGCCGCCGCCGAGCGGGCCGTGCCCGACGGGATGCAGGCGGTGCGCACCCCGCTGCAGGGGACCATCGTCTCCCTGGCGGTTGCGGAGGGCGACCGGGTCGCCGCCGGTACGCAGCTGGCGGTGATGGAGGCGATGAAGATGGAACATGTGATCGCCGCGGAAGCCTCCGGCATCGTCCGCGCCCTGCATGCCGGCCCCGGCGACACCCTGTGGGAGGACGAGCTGCTGCTGGTGCTGGAGCCGGCTGAGGGCGGCGGCCCGACCGCCGCGACGGTGGAGGCGGAGGATCCGGATCATATCCGCCCCGACCTGGCGGAGGTGCTGGCCCGCCGCGCCATGACCGCGGATGCGGGCCGGCCGGCGGCCGTCGCCCGGCGGCGAAAGACCGGCCAGCGCACGGTGCGGGAGAATGTCGCCGACCTGGTCGATCCGGACAGTTTCGTGGAATACGGGCCGCTGGTGGTGGCGGCGCAGCGCCGCCGCCGCGACATGGCCGACCTGCTGGAGCGCAGCCCGGCCGACGGCCTGGTGACCGGGGTGGGGCGGGTCAATGGCGACCTGTTCGACGATCCGCAGGCGCGGGCCGCGGTGCTGGCCTACGACTATACCGTCTTCGCCGGCACGCAGGGTGTCCACAACCATTGGAAGACCGATCGCCTGCTGGAGGTGGCGGAGCGCGGCCGCATGCCGCTGGTGCTGTTCGCCGAGGGCGGCGGCGGCAGGCCCGGCGACGGCGATTACGGCGGTTTCGTCGGGCAGAACACCTTCCACCATTTCGCCCGCCTGTCGGGCCTGGTGCCGATGGTCGGCATCGTCTCCGGCCGCTGCTTCGCCGGCAATGCGGCGCTGCTGGGCTGCTGCGACGTGGTGATAGCCGCGGCCGACGCCAATATCGGCATGGGCGGTCCGGCGATGATCGAGGGCGGCGGCCTGGGCATCTTCACGCCGGAGGAGATCGGCCCGGTGTCGGAGCAGGCGGCCAACGGCGTGATCGACTGCGTCACCGCCGACGAGGCGGAGGCGGTTTCGGTCGCCCGGCGCTACCTGTCCTACTTCCAGGGCCGCCTGCGCGACTGGACCGCGCCCGACCAGCGACGGATGCGCAGCCTGGTGCCGGAGAACCGCCTGCGGGTCTACCAGGTACGGCGCGTGATCGAGACCCTCGCCGACGAAGGCTCGATGCTGGAACTGCGCGGCGGCTTCGGCCGTACCATGGTGACCGCCCTGGCGCGGGTGGAAGGCCGGCCGGTCGGCATCGTCGCGAACGATCCCGCCCATCTGGGCGGCGCGATCGACAGTGAGGGGTCGGACAAGGCGGCGCGCTTCATGCAGCTCTGCGACGCTTTCGACATCCCCCTGCTGTTCCTCTGCGACACGCCGGGCATCATGGTCGGGCCGGAGGCGGAGCGTACCGCCCTGGTGCGCCATGCCGCGCGGCTGTTCGTGGTCGGTGCCAACCTGTCGGTGCCCTATTTCACCGTGGTGCTGCGCAAGGCCTATGGCCTGGGTGCGATCGGCATGGCGGGCGGCAATTTCCGCGCGCCGAACTTCGCCGTCTCCTGGCCGACGGGGGAGTTCGGCTCGATGGGGCTGGAGGGGCAGGTGAAGCTTGGCTACCGGGCGGAGCTGGCCGCGATCGAGGACCCTGCCGCGCGGCGGCAGGCCTATGACGAGATGGTCGCCGCCGCCTACGAGGAGGGCAAGGCGCTGGCCCGCTCCACCAGCTTCGCCATCGACGACACCATCGACCCGGCGGAAACCCGGCACTGGCTGGCCAGCCTGCTGGCGGCGCAACGCCCCGTTCCGCCGCGAGAGGGGAAGAAGCGGCCGATGATCGACGCCTGGTAGGGCGCTTTCCCCGCCACCGCACAGGAAGGCAGGCGGAGAGCGGTCGCAGTTCCCATTTCCGGCGCGCCTGCCTTCCTGACCCGGTTACCCGCGCGGGCCGATCGCTTCAGGGGGCAAGACGATCGCCATGCATGTTCCCGTGCCGCCGGGCCCGGACAGGCTGTGCATCCTGGTCATCCACAACCATGCCGCCAGTTGGCGGCGCTTCGAACGGTTCAGCTCCGTTCTGGGCGCGCTGGCCACCGCCGGCTGCGAGATCGTCGTGCGCCGGACCGAGGGCGCCGGCGATCCGATGCGCCTGGCCCGTGCCGCGGACCGGCAGGCCTTCGACCTGATCGCCGTGGCCGGCGGCGACGGCACCATCAACGATGCGGTGAACGGCCTTCACGCCGGTTCGCCGCCGCTGGGCCTGATCCCGCTGGGCACCGCGAACGTCCTGGCGCACGAAATCGGGTTGGGCACGGGACCGGATCAGATCGTTTCCTGCCTGCTGGCGCCCCGGCGGCTGGCGGTGCGGCCCGGCGTGGTGAACGGCCGCCGCTTCATGATGATGGCGGGCATCGGCTTCGACGCCCATGCGGTGCGGGCGATCCCCAAGCCGGTCAAGCGCCGCCTGGGCAAGGCCGCCTAATTCCGTGAGATGCTGCGCCAGCTGGCGGTCTATCGCTTTCCGCTGCTGGAGGTCCGCGTGGACGGCGAGCGGTGCGACACCTCGACCCTGATCGTGGCCCGCGGACGGCTCTACGGCGGACGCTTCGTCCTGGCGCCCGAGGCCGACCAGGCGGTGCCGCAGCTGCATGCGGCACTGTTCCTGCGCAGCGGCGCGCCGGCGATGGCGGCCTGCCTCACGGCGCTGGCGTTCGGCCGCCTGGAGCGCAGCGCCATGGTGCGCATCGTGCCGGCGCAGCGGGTCGAGGTGGCCGGCCCGCCCGGCGACCCGGTCCAGGGCGATGGCGATATCCTGGCCGGACTGCCGGCGGTGATCGGCCTGACAGAGCAGGAGGTCCACCTGGCCGTCCCTGCGCACTACCCCGCCCCGGCTTTGGCTTGAGGCGGGCGCCGGTTCCGCAAACCCCGCCAGGTCCTGCTATGGTTGCAGTGCAGCATGGCCCGGCAGCCGCCGGGCCGGCATGATTCCTGCCAGCCGGATGATGAGCCACATGACCCGAACCGAAGCCGTGAGACTGCCTGCCGCCATGCCCCCGTGTCGGGAGGGTGCCGCATGAGGGCAATGCTCTGTCATGCTTTCGAGGGGCCGGACGCCCTGGCGCTGGGCGATGCGCCGTCACCTGTTGCGGCGGCGGATGAGGTGGTGATCGCGGTCGACAGCGCGGCGGTCAATTTCATGGACCTGCTGATGACCCAGGGCGGCTACCAGTTGCGGCCCGACCTGCCCTATGTGCCGGGCACCGACGCCGCCGGCACGGTGGTCGCGGTCGGTCCGGAAGTGGCCGGCTTCAGCCCCGGCGACCGGGTCGTGGGCACCGGCTGGTACGGTGCCTTCGCGGAGCGCATGGCGATCAAGCATTGGCGCTGTACCACGGTGCCCGACGAGGTGGACCTGAAGACCGCCTCCACTGTTGCGCAGGGCTATCTGACCGCCTGGTACAGCCTGGTCGAACAGGCCAACCTGCAGCCGGGCGAGACCCTGTTCGTGACCGGCGCCGCCGGCGGGGTCGGCCTGGCGACCGTCGATGTCGGCCGCATGCTGGGGGCCCGGGTGATCGCCGGTATCGGCGACGATGCGAAGGCGGAGATCGTGCGCCGGTACGGCGCGTCGGAGGTGATCAACCTGCGGACCGAGGACCTGCGCTCGCGGATCAAGGCGCTGACCGACGGCGCGGGTGTCGATGTCTGCTTCGAGATGCTGGGCGGCGATACCTTCATGACGATGGGCCGGCTGATGGCCTGGAACGGCCGGCTGATGCCGATCGGCTTCGTCGCGGGCGAGATCCCCTCCCTGCCGATGAACCTGCCGCTCTTGAAGAACTATGCCGTGGTCGGCGCCTTCGTCGGCGCCTGGAACGACCGCTGCCCCGAGGACTCGTCCGCTGCCCAGCAGAAGGTGGTCGACCTGGTCGCGGAAGGCCGGCTGACGCCCCATGTCGACCGCGTCCTGCCGTTGGCCGAGGCGGCGGAGGCGATGCGCATGGTTGCCGACCGCGAGGTGCAGGGCAGGGTGGTGCTGGAAGTCGCCGGCAGCTGACCCGTCAGTCGGCCGCAGCCGGCGGCTGCGCGGATGCGTCCGCCAGGGCCGGCTGGCGACAGGCGAGCACCGCGCCCAAGGACTGGCCGATGGCGGCACCGGCTTCCTCGGCGGTCTTCCGGGTGATGTCGGCGCCGGCCGCCGACAGCTGCTGCAGGTTGCCCTGAAGCTCTCCGAGCTGCGCCTCCAGCCCGGCGATCCGCGCGTCCAGGCGGGCCGCCGCTGCGTCCGCGGATGTGCCCGCATTGCTGCGGAAGGCAGCAAGGTCGCTGCGCAGGCCGGCGATCTCCTCCCGCAGGGCACCGGGCTTGCCGGGCAGGTGCGCGGCCAGCGCCTCGGTCACGGTGGCGGAGACCCGGCCGGCGACATCCTCCGCCCGGCCGATCGCGACCAGGACCAGGATCGCGGCCAGGATCACCAGGACCGCGGTGGCATTCACCAGCGCCAGGAGAAGCTGCCCCGGCAGGCGCTTCAGGCGCTGCGACAGCTCGCTCTGCTGTGATCGCGAAGAATGCTCGGACACCGGACCCCTCCGTTCGGACGATAGCAGGCCGCTGGTCTAGCATCCGCCACCGACAGGTGCCACGGCTTTGGATCCGGTGCGGCCGGATGGCGCGACATGGCGGTTCCGCCCGAAGCTTGCGATCATCCTCGACCGGCGGATGGCCATTGGCCGCCCGGCGCGACGAAGGGGAAGGAACGGGCAATGGGCGAGACCGCGTTCGTCGATATCGACCATCTGATGGTCAGCGTGGCCGACAGCGAGGAGGCGGGCGTACTTTTCGAACGGATGGGCTTCACGGCGACGCCGCGCAGCCAGATGCCGGGCCTGAGCAACAGGCTGATCAGCTTTCCCCAGCTGCGGCACGGCGCCGCCAACTTCATCGAGCTGATGGCCCTCGACGATGCGGAAAAGGCGATACCGCTGATGCCGGCGATCCTGCGCCCCGCGGGCCGCCCGGTCTCGATGGTGCTGAGTTCGGCGGATGCGGAGGCCTCGGCCCGGGCCCTGCGCGGCCGCGGCTATGCGGCGGAGGGGCCGGTGCCGATCCAGCGCGACTGGGTCCTGCCGTCGGGCGAGACGATCCGTCCGTCCTTCGCCGTCGTCATCCCCCGCCCCGGGCAGTCGCCGTTCTACTGGAACCTCTGCCAGTACAGGACCATAGAGCATTACCTGCGACCCGACTTCACCAGCCGTGCGAACGGCGTGTCCCGGATGACCGCGATCATCGCCGTGGCGGACGACCCGGAGGCCGTGGCGGCCCACTATGTGGATGTATGGGGCGCAGGGCGCGACGACGGCCGGCCCATTGCCCTGCGGATCGGCGCGGTGGCGCTGCGGATCCTTACGCCGGACGAGGCCGAGGCGGAGTTCCCCGGCGCGGCGCTGGCGGGCGGGGGCGATCGCCTGGTGGGCTTTGCGGTCGCCCATCCGCAGCCGGCGGATTTCGCCGGCCGGCTGCGCCAGTCCGGCTTCGCGCCCCGGGAGGCCGGTGGCCGCACCTGGCTGCCGCCCGACCAGGCCGCCGGCTGCCTGATGGTCGTCGAGGCCGGCTGAAGCAAGAGGGTCCGGTGCCGCATCTGCAGGCATCCGACGCCTGCCCGGCGGGCATCTGGGATAGGCCACGCCCGCCGCGCCCTTTGCCGCCGCATTGCTGCAGGCACTGGGAGAGACGCCGCCCGATGCGCTAGGTCGTAAACTCATAAATTTGTAGCATGGGATTGCGAACAGTGATTCAAGCTCCGTGAGGAGGAGCTTTGATGAGCCA
>NZ_JBHRTR010000053.1:0-1192 GCF_042646425.1 Marinibaculum pumilum | reverse complement strand
ATGGCCAAAGAGAAGTTTTCGCGGACGAAGCCGCACTGCAACATCGGGACGATCGGTCACGTCGACCATGGCAAGACGTCGCTGACGGCGGCGATCACGAAGATCCTGGCAGAGACGGGCGGTGCTGCGTACACCGCGTATGACGCGATCGACAAGGCGCCGGAAGAGAAGGCGCGCGGGATCACGATCTCGACGTCCCATGTGGAGTACGAGACGCAGAACCGGCACTACGCGCATGTGGACTGCCCCGGCCATGCCGACTACGTGAAGAACATGATCACGGGCGCGGCGCAGATGGACGGCGCGATCCTGGTTGTGTCGGCGGCGGACGGGCCGATGCCGCAGACGCGGGAGCATATCCTGCTGGCGCGCCAGGTCGGCGTCCCGGCGATCGTCGTTTACCTGAACAAGTGCGACCAGGTGGACGACGAGGAGCTTTTGGAGCTGGTTGAGCTGGAGGTTCGCGAGCTTCTGTCGTCGTACGAGTTCCCGGGCGACGACATCCCGGTGGTGAAGGGCTCTGCGCTTGCGGCACTTGAGGATTCCGACGCGAAGCTGGGCCATGACAGCATCCTTGAGCTGATGGCGGCGGTTGACGAGTACATTCCGCAGCCGGACCGTCCGAAGGACCTGCCGTTCCTGATGCCGATCGAGGACGTGTTCTCGATCTCGGGCCGGGGCACGGTGGTGACGGGCCGCGTGGAGCGTGGCGTGATCAAGGTCGGCGAGGAGATCGAGATCGTCGGCATCAAGGCGACGACGAAGACGACCTGCACCGGCGTTGAGATGTTCCGCAAGCTTCTGGACCAGGGCGAGGCTGGCGACAATATCGGCGCGCTGCTGCGCGGCGTGGGCCGCGACGATGTGGAGCGCGGCCAGGTGCTTGCGAAGCCGGGCACGATCAAGCCGCACACGAAGTTCAAGGCCGAGGCGTACATCCTGACGAAGGAGGAGGGCGGCCGTCATACGCCGTTCTTCACCAACTATCGTCCGCAGTTCTATTTCCGGACGACGGACGTGACGGGTGTGGTGAGCCTGCCCGAGGGCACCGAGATGGTGATGCCGGGCGACAATGTGGCGATGGACGTCGAGCTGATCGCGCCGATCGCGATGGACGAGGGCCTGCGCTTCGCGATCCGCGAGGGCGGCCGTACCGTCGGCGCCGGCGTCGTCTCCTCCATTACCGAGTAGG
>NZ_JBHRTR010000052.1:0-769 GCF_042646425.1 Marinibaculum pumilum | reverse complement strand
TACCTTCCGGCACGGCGTTCTCGCTGGTGACGCTGAGCGGCGTGTTGGTCTTGAAGCGGGTGACGATGCGGCAGCCGGCCGCGTCCAGCTTCGCCCACCAGCCGTAGTCGTAATAGCCAAGATCGAAGACGTAGGTGGAGCCGGGCACGATCGGCATCGCCTTGGCAGCGGTGATATCGTGGCAGTTGGCGGGGGTGACCGCGGCATAGATCGGCCGGTCGGCGTTCGCGTCATAGATGACATGGGCCTTGGCGCCGCAGACCTTGGCGGAGAACCGTGCCCATTCCGCTCCGCCGCCGGCCAGATAGAGCCCCGTCGAGTCGATCAGGTAGAGTCCCTCCCCGACCTTGCGCCGCAGGCCCCGTTGCGCCTGGGCGACCATCGTCGTGAGCAGCTCGCCGAACACTGCATTAGGGCGCCGGGCGTTGGCATCCGCCAAGGTCGAACGCTCCACCGGCCGGGTGCCGAGATGATAGAGCCGAGCCTCATGGCTCTTCAGTCCGCCCACCACCTCGCGCAGGCTCACCGCACCCGAAAGCTGCCCGAAGAGCAGCGCGATGAACTGGTCCCTGGTCCGGAGACGGCGGACCCGGTGGTCACTCCCATGCTTGTCGACCAGACGGTCAAACACATCCCATGGAACCCACTTCAGGATGTCATGGAAAACGCTATTCTCATGCCGCATGGCATTGACCTTCCGCTGTGTCCCAAACGCCGCCAAACGCTTGGAACTCAGTAGAATCAATGCCATGCACCACGTCCAGAATTC
>NZ_JBHRTR010000051.1:0-1065 GCF_042646425.1 Marinibaculum pumilum | reverse complement strand
AGGTTGGCACCTTCCTCGTTGATATCCGCCAGGGTCAGCTTGTCGGCGCCCGTCTCCAGGGTGTCGACATAGGCCTGGGAGAAGTCCAGACGGGTATTCAGGAAGGTGACGTTCGAGCCCAGGTCCGCGGCCGTCGACCGCAGGGTCGTGATCGCATCGTCGAGGCGGGCGATCCCCTTGTCGAAATTCGACACGCTGGCACTGGTGAAGGCCACCGAACTCGCCGCCGAGAAGGCGATGATGTTGCAGGCGAGAGACCCCGCCGCGGTGGCCCCGATCGAGGTGAACAACGCGCCGCTGGTGGTCGAGGAGACCTGCAGGTTCTTGCCCTGAACGTCGAGCTTGGCGTTCGAGCTATCCGAGAACTGCACGGTCAGCTTGGCCGTGGAGGAGTTCAGCAGGTTCAGGCCCTGGTACGACGAGTCGTTCAGGATCTGGTTCAGCTGTTCCGACAGCGTGTTGAACTGCGTCTGCAGCGCCGTCTGCTCGGTCGTCGAGGCGGTCTTGGCGCTCTGCAGGATACCCTTGAGCTGGCGCAGGGTGGCGTCGACCGCCTCCACGCCGTCATTGGCAGCCTGCAGGCTGGAGATCGCCTGGTTGATCTCCGACTTCCTATCGGAGATGTCGCTGGCCCGGTCGGTCAGCGACTTCGCCTGGAAGAAGGAGACGGCATCGTCGATGGCGCTGTTGACCCGCTGGCCGGTGGCCAGGCGGGTCTCCGTCCGCTGAGCGAGCGAGTCCGTCCGCTGCAGGGACAGCAGGTTCGTCCGGATGGACGAACTGAGGGCTATTTCAGCCATGGGTCAGCTCCTTTCTGAAGCTCGGTGACACGGCCCTTCGGGCCGCTGGGAAAATTTTACCTAGGCACTTTCTGCGCTGGGTAAATCTTGCCTACCTAGAAGAGCGAGAGAACGGCCCGCTCGTTCTGGCCGGCGAAGGACAGGGCCTGCAGGGCCAGCTGCTGCCGGGTCTGCAAGGCAACAAGGTTGGCACCTTCCTCGTTGATATCCGCCAGGGTCAGCTTGTCGGCGCCCGTCTCCAGGGTGTCGACATAGGCCTGGGAGA
>NZ_JBHRTR010000050.1:110807-112881 GCF_042646425.1 Marinibaculum pumilum | reverse complement strand
CATCGACCGTGTCGGCGCCAGCGTCGCCCGCCAGAACGTCATCACCGGTACCGCCGGCGATCAGGTCGGCATCGTCACCGCCCGAGACGATATCGGAATCGTCACCGCCATCGATGGTGTCGGCACCAGCACCGCCGAGGATGGAATCACTGCCTGCGCCACCGGTCAGGCTGTCGGCGCCGTCACCGCCGTCGACCGCGTCATCGCCGGCACCGCCAGCGATCTGGTCCGCGCCGTCGCCACCGGAAACGGTGTCGGCACCTTCGCCGCCAGCGATCGTGTCGTCGCCGGCGTCACCCGCCAGAACATCGTCACCGGCACCGCCGGCGATCAGATCAGCGTCGTCACCGCCCGAGACGGTATCGGCGTCATCGCCGCCATCGATGTCATCCGCACCGGCGCCACCCAGGATCGAGTCGCTGCCTGCGCCACCTGCCAGGCTGTCCGCACCTTCGCCACCGTCGATGCTGTCGGCGCCTTCGCCGCCGTCGATCGCGTCGTCGCCGGCGTCACCGACCAGAACGTCGTCACCGGCACCGCCAGCGATCAGATCGGCATCGTCGCCGCCGGATACCGTGTCAGCGTCGTCACCGCCATCGATCGTATCGGCACCCGCACCGCCGAGGATGGAGTCGCTGCCTGAGCCACCGGCCAGACTGTCGGCGCCGTCACCGCCATCGACCGTGTCGTCGCCGGCGTCACCGGCCAGAACGTCGTCACCGGCACCGCCGGCGGTCAGGTCAGCGTCGTCACCGCCCGAGACGGTATCGGCATCATCGCCGCCATCGATGGTGTCAGCGCCGGCACCGCCGAGGATGGCGTCGCTGCCTGCACCACCGTCGATGCTGTCGGCGCCCTCGCCGCCATCGACCGTGTCATCGCCGGCATCGCCCGCCAGGACGTCATCGCCTGCACCGCCCCCGATCAAATCCGCATCGTCACCGCCGTCGATCGTGTCGGCACCGGCGCCGCCCAGAACGGAATCCGCACCTGCGCCACCAGACAGGCTGTCGGCACCCTCACCACCGTCGATGCTGTCGGCACCTTCGCCGCCATCGACCGTGTCATCGCCGGCGTCGCCAGCCAGAACGTCATCACCGGTACCACCGGCGATCAGGTCCGCGTCGTCACCGCCGGAGACCGTGTCGGCATCCTCGCCACCGTCGATTGTGTCGGCACCTGTGCCGCCCAGGACCGAGTCACCGCCTGCGCCACCGGCCAGGCTGTCCGCACCTTCGCCGCCGTCGATATCGTCGGCGCCCTCGCCGCCATCGACCGTGTCGTCGCCAGCGTCACCTGCCAGAACATCGTCACCGGCATCGCCGGCGATCAGATCGGCTTCGTCGCCACCAGAGACGGTGTCGGCATCTTCGCCGCCGTCGATCGTGTCTGATCCAGCACCACCGAGAATGGAGTCGCTGCCTGCGCCGCCGGACAGGCTGTCGGCGCCCTCGCCGCCATCGACCGTGTCGTCGCCGGCGTCACCGACAAGAACGTCGTCACCGGCGCCGCCAGCGATCAGATCGGCATCTTCGCCGCCGGAAATCGTGTCAGCGTCGTCACCGCCATCGATCGCGTCGGCGCCCGCACCGCCGAGGATGGAGTCACTGCCGGCGCCACCGGACAGGCTGTCGGCGCCGTCACCGCCGTCGACCACGTCATCACCAGCATCGCCGGCCAGCACGTCATCGCCGTCGCCGCCGGTGATCAGGTCAGCGTCGTCGCCACCGGAGACCGTGTCGGCACCCGTGCCGCCCTGGATCGAGTCACTGCCGGCGCCACCGGACAGGCTGTCCGCGCCTTCACCGCCGGTGATGGCATCGGCACCTTCACCGCCATCGATCACGTCGTCGCCGGCGTCACCCGCCAGAACATCGTCGCCGGCACCGCCGGCGATCAGATCAGCGTCGTCACCGCCCGAGACGGTGTCAGCATCATCGCCACCGTCGATCGTGTCGGCCCCCGTGCCGCCCAGGATCGAGTCACTGCCGGCGCCGCCGGCCAGGCTGTCCGCGCCTTCACCGCCGGTGATGGCATCGGCGCCCTCGCCGCCATCGATCGTGTCATCACCCGT
>NZ_JBHRTR010000050.1:110675-110797 GCF_042646425.1 Marinibaculum pumilum | reverse complement strand
CGCCGGCGCCGCCGGCGATCAGGTCAGCGTCGTCACCGCCCGAGACGGTATCGGCATCGTCGCCGCCATCGATGGTGTCAGCACCCGCACCGCCAAGGATCGAATCGCTGCCCGCGCCGCCA
>NZ_JBHRTR010000050.1:109887-110665 GCF_042646425.1 Marinibaculum pumilum | reverse complement strand
CCGAGACGGTATCGGCATCGTCGCCGCCATCGATGGTGTCAGCGCCCGCACCGCCAAGGATCGAATCGCTGCCCGCGCCGCCGGCCAGGCTGTCTGCGCCCTCGCCACCGCCGATATCGTCGTCGCCCTCGCCGCCATCGATCGTGTCGTCGCCGGCGTCACCCGCCAGAACATCGTCACCGGCGCCGCCGGCGATCAGGTCAGCGTCGTCGCCACCGGAGACCGTGTCGGCACCCGTGCCGCCCTGGATCGAGTCACTGCCGGCGCCACCGGACAGGCTGTCCGCGCCTTCACCGCCGGTGATGGCATCGGCACCTTCACCGCCATCGATCACGTCGTCGCCGGCGTCACCCGCCAGAACATCGTCGCCGGCACCGCCGGCGATCAGATCAGCGTCGTCACCGCCCGAGACGGTATCGGCATCGTCGCCGCCATCGATGGTGTCAGCGCCCGCACCGCCAAGGATCGAATCGCTGCCCGCGCCGCCAGCCAGGCTGTCTGCGCCCTCGCCACCGTCAATATCGTCGGCGCCTTCGCCGCCATCGATCGTGTCAGCGCCCGCGTCACCCGCCAGCACGTCACCGCCGGCGCCGCCGGTGATAAGGTCAGCGTCGTCACCGCCCGAGACGGTATCGGCATCGTCGCCGCCATCGATGGTGTCAGCGCCCGCACCGCCAAGGATCGAATCGCTGCCGGCGCCGCCGGCCAGGCTGTCTGCGCCCTCGCCACCGTCGATGCTGTCGGCGCCCTCGCCGCCATCGATCGTGTCATCACCCGC
>NZ_JBHRTR010000050.1:109461-109877 GCF_042646425.1 Marinibaculum pumilum | reverse complement strand
TGTCTGCGCCCTCGCCACCGCCGATATCGTCGTCGCCCTCGCCGCCATCGATCGTGTCGTCGCCGGCGTCACCCGCCAGAACGTCGTCGCCGGCGCCGCCTGCAATCAGGTCCGCGTCGTCGCCACCGGAGACGGTGTCGGCGTCCTCGCCGCCGTCGATCGTGTCGGCGCCGGCGCCACCGAGGATGGCGTCTGCCCCGGCACCACCGGCCAGGCTGTCCGCACCTGCGCCACCGTCGATGCTGTCGGCGCCTTCGCCGCCACCCACCGTATCGTCACCGGCATCACCCGCCAGAACGTCGTCGCCGGCGCCGCCACCGATCAGGTCTGCATCGTCGCCACCGGAGACGGTGTCGGCGTCCTCGCCGCCGTCGATCGTGTCGGCGCCGGCGCCACCGAGGATGGCGTCTGCCCCA
>NZ_JBHRTR010000050.1:108954-109451 GCF_042646425.1 Marinibaculum pumilum | reverse complement strand
TATCGGCATCGTCGCCGCCATCGATGGTGTCAGCGCCCGCACCGCCAAGGATCGAATCGCTGCCCGCGCCGCCAGCCAGGCTATCTGCGCCCTCGCCACCGTCGATATCGTCGGCGCCCTCGCCGCCATCGATCGTGTCGTCGCCGGCGTCACCCGCCAGAACATCGTCACCGGCTCCGCCGGCGATCAGGTCAGCGTCATCGCCACCGTCGATCGTGTCGGCACCCGTGCCGCCCTGGATCGAGTCACTGCCGGCGCCACCGGACAGGCTGTCCGCGCCTTCACCGCCGGTGATGGAATCGGCACCCTCGCCGCCATCGATCGTGTCATCACCCGCGTCACCGGCCAGCACGTCACCGCCGGCGCCGCCTGCAATCAGGTCCGCGTCGTCGCCACCGGAGACCGTGTCGGCACCCGTGCCGCCCAGGATCGAGTCACTGCCGGCGCCACCGGACAGGCTATCAGCGCCTTCACCGCCAGTGACGGCATCGGCTCCT
>NZ_JBHRTR010000050.1:0-108714 GCF_042646425.1 Marinibaculum pumilum | reverse complement strand
CAGGATCACATGGTCGTCGCCGTCCAGCGCGATGTGCGGCGAGCCGCGATAGGTGCCGTCGACCACGTCGTTCAGGTCGACGGTATCGTCGCCTTCCGTGAACAGCGGCGGCGGCATGATGTCCGTCTCGACACCGTCCACGTAGAGGACGACGTCCTCGAAATCCTCGACCGTCAGGTTCAGGTTCAGCGCCTGGAACGAGGCGCCTTCATCCGTGCCCGCATCGCTGTTGGCGGCGATGAACTGCTTCAGCGCCCAGAGCTCCAGGCGCATCGCCTCCCCGGCATAGGCATCCGAGGTCAGGTTGATCCGCAGGGTGTCGCTGCCGGTGCCGCCATCATAGACGTCACCGGCACCGGAGGTCTCCCCGCCGGTGAACACCGCCGTGTCGTCGCCCGCACCGCCGTGGACAGAATCCACCCCGCTGCCGCCGTCCAGAAGGTCGTCGCCATCGCCGCCGGCCAGGCTGTCGCCATCGGCGCCGCCGGCGAGCGTATCGGCACCCGCACCGCCGTCGATGGAATCGCCACCGGCATCGCCGCTCAGGCTGTCGCCGCCTTCGCCGCCGGCGATCGTGTCCGCGCCTTCGCCGCCGGCGATGGCATCCGCGCCTTCGCCGCCGTCCAGGCTGTCGGCGCCGCTGCCGCCGTCGATGGTGTCATCACCGGCATCGCCGAAGATTGTGTCGTCACCCGCACCGCCGGAGAGGATGTCGTCGCCCGCCTCGCCGCCTTCAGCCGAACCGGTGCCGGGCAGGCCGGCGAAGCTGATCTCGTCGATCAGGTAGTCGGAGCTGTCATTGCCGCCATCGGTGGCGCCGGCATTTGCATAGGGGTCGGCCTTGAAGACCAGGCGATCGAAGCCGCCCTCTGCCGCGAGATCGATCTCGAAGCCGGCCTGGTTCTGGCCTGCCGCGGCCTGGAAGGTGCCGTCGGCCACCAGGGCGCCGTTGCGATAGGCGTACCAGTGCCCGACCTCGCCGCCCTGGCCCTCGTTCTCGTAGAGGCGGCGGACGGAGACCTCGGAACTGCCGACCAGCTGGTCGAAGTCGACGATCAGCGCCTCGGACTCGCCGGTCGTGGTGTTCCGGCCGATCTGGGCCGACGGGCCGGTATTGCCGCCGGACACGCCGAAGCCGCCGCCATCCAGTGAGATGTCGCCGGCATCGGGTTCCATCGGCTGGCCGTTGCCGTCGAGCCGCTGCGCGGTGACGGTGAAGCCGGAACCGGTGGACTGGACATTGGCGGCCGTAATGGTGCCAGAGAAATCGGACGGCCCGACGGACCCGCCATCGGCCGGCAGATCGCCGCGGATCAGGTCGGCACCTTCGCCGCCCTCGACCGCATCGGCGCCGGCGCCGCCGGTCAGGACGTCGTCGCCGGCATCGCCGTAGAGGCTGTCGTCGCCGGCACCGCCGGAGACGGTGTCGTGGCCGCTGGCCGCGACTGGGGTCTCCACCGTCACGGTGACATTGACGTCGTCATAATCGTTGTCGCCGCCGCCGAAGATATCCTCCCAGTTGGAGGTGCCCGGGGCGCCGGTATCGAGGTCGTAGTCCCGGCCGGCGGGGTTCAGCGCCGGGTCGGAGAACAGCGCGGCCACCGACTGCCCGGCCAGCGGGCTGCCGTCGGCGAAGGCGGTCCAGACGCCGTCGACCTGCTGGAAGGTGACGGCCGTGCCATCGGCCAGGTCCGGATTGAAGCTGTCGCCGTCGGGAATGATGAAGAAGCCGAGCTTCGCCGCGCCGTTGAGCTGCCCGGAATCCAGGGTCAGGGTCGCGCTGTCCTGGCCCTTCACGTTCGCCCAGATGACTGCGCCGGAGACCGGCGCCCCGTTCGCGTCGGCCAGGAACCAGCCATAGCTGTTGTTGTAGCCGGCATTGCTGGAATGGAAGTCGACCGAGACGGTGACTTCCGGCAGGCCGGCCACATCGTAGAGGCCATCGACACCGGCCACCGCCCGGCCGTCGCCGGACAGGCCGTCGCCATGGATCAGGTCATCGCCGGCATTGCCGGCCAGGGAATCGTCACCGTCGCCGCCGGAAATCCGGTCGTCCAGGCCGCCGCCGGTCACCGTGTCGTCGCCCGCGCCGGCATCGAATGTCTCCGCCGGATCGAAGCCGGCATTGAGGGCCGCCGCCTCGTCCTCCGCAAGGATGACCGCGTCGTCTCCGTCCAGGGCGTCGTACTGGGTGCCCGCGTCGTAGAGCTCGGCATCGACGGTGTTGAAATCGACCGTATCCGCGTTCTCCGTGAACAGCGGCAGCGGGATCTCCGTCAGGACGCCGTCGACATAGACCTCCAGCGCCTCGAAATTGCTGAAGGTAAAGCCCTGATAGCTGCCTTCCGGCCCGTCGGTGGCGCCGGCATCGGCATTCTCGATGATGAAGCGGCGCAGCGCCTGCAGCCCCTCCAGGGTCCCTTCCGCCCCGAACTGTCCGGCGGTCAGGTCCAGCCGCAGGGTGTCGTTGCCGCTGCCGCCGTCCATGCGGTCGCCGTTCCAGGCGCCCTGCACGGCGGCAACCACGTCGTCGCCGGCCCCGGCGGAGATCATGTTGGCGGCGGCATTGCCCTGCAGCCGGTCGTCATGGCCGGAACCGACCAGGTTCTCGATGCCCGACAGCTGGTCCTGCCCCTGCGAGGCAGAGACGGTCTGGAAGCCGGACTGCGCCAGGCTGACGGTGACCCCGTCGCTGCTGGCGCTGTAATCGGCGGTGTCGGTGCCGGCGCCGCCCGTCATCACGTCGCGGCCGGCACTGCCGGTCAGGGTGTCGTCGCCGGCGCCGCCGTCGACCGTGTCGTCGCCGCTGCCGCCGTCGATCAGGTCAGCCTGCGTGCCGCCGGTGACGACATCGTTGCCGGCACCGCCGCGCAGGGTATTGGCGTCATTGCCACCACCGCGGATCGTATCGTTCCCGGCACCGCCGTCGATCGCCTCGATCCCTTCCAGCTCCGCGCCGGAAAGGTCGATCAGGTCGCCCTCGCCGGTCCCGGAGATCGTGCCGCCGTCGCCGCCGATCTCCACCTTCTCGATGCCGGAAACGGAGCCGCGGCCGATGCTGAAGCTGTCGTCGGAATAGAGCGTGTCGGTGCCGTCGCCGCCGTCGATGACGTCGGTTACCGCCTCGTCGCCGGACACCAGGATCCGGTCGTTGCCGGCGCCGCCGGAGACCGTGTCGCGGCCCGCGCCGCCGTCCAGGGTATCGGCGCCGTCGCCGCCGGACAGAACGTCGCTGTCCGCGCCGCCGGACATGGAATCCGCGCCGGCGCCACCGCTCAGGGTGTCGATGCCGTCGCCGCCTTCCAGCACGTCATTATTGTCGCCGCCGGTGACGACATCGTTGCCGGCGCCGCCGCGCAGGGTCGTCGCATCGGTGCGGGAGCCAACCAGGGTGTCGTTGCCGGCACCGCCCTCGACCGCATCCACCCCTTCCAGCTCCGCGCCGGAAAGGTCGATCAGGTCGCCCTCGCCGGTCCCGGAGATCGTGCCGCCGTCGCCGCCGATCTCCACCTTCTCGATGCCGGAAACGGAGCCGCGGCCGATGCTGAAGCTGTCGTCGGAATAGAGCGTGTCGGTGCCGTCGCCGCCGTCGATGACGTCGGTCACCGCCTCGTCGCCGGACACCAGGATCCGGTCGTTGCCGGCGCCGCCGGAGACCGTGTCGCGGCCCGCGCCGCCGTCCAGGGTGTCGGCGCCGTCGCCGCCGCTGACGACGTCGCTGCCGGTGCCGCCCGCCGCCTGGTCGTCGCCGGCGCCACCGGTGATCGTGTCGTTATCGGCGCCGCCGTCGAGTGAATCGTCGCCGGTGCCGCCATCCATGGCATCGGCGCCGGCGCCGCCGCTCAGGCTGTCCGCACCGGCATTGCCGGTCAGGCTGTCATTGCCGTCGCCGCCGTCCAGGGAATCGCCCTGCTGGCCGCCGGTCAGGCTGTCGCCGCCGGCACCGCCGCGCAGGGTGGCGGCCACGGTCTCGGGACCGGTCAGGGTGTCGTTGCCCCAGCCGCCGTCGAAGGCCTCGACCCCCTGCAGGCTCTCGATATCGCTGAAGTCGAGCCGGTCGCCCGATGCCGTGCCATAGACGGTGCCGCCGCCTTCGATCTCGATCGCCTCGATACCGGTCAGGGTGGCGCTGCTGGAGAGGCTGAAATCGCCATCGGAAAACAGGGTGTCGGTGCCAGCGCCGCCATCCATCAGGTCGGACTCGGCCTCGTCATCGGTCACCGAAATGCGGTCGTCGCCTGCACCGCCGCGAACGGTGTCGCGGCCGGAACCGCCGTCGATGGTGTCGTCGCCGGCATCGCCGGACAGGGAATCGCTGGCGGCGTTGCCCGCCAGGCTGTCGGCGCCGCTGCCGCCGGCAACGGTATCGGCGAAAGCGCCGCCCTGGACCGTGTCGTCGCCATCGCCGGCATCGAAGCCCTGCCGGGTGCTGTAGCCGGCCTGCGCGGCCGCACGCGGGTCGTCGGCGAGGGTGACATGGTCGTCGCCACCGCCTGCATTGTACTGGGTGCCGTCGACATAATCGCCGCGACGCACCTGGCTGAAGTCGACGGTATCGTTCTGGTCGGTAAACAGGTCGGGGAGCGGATCCGGAATCTCGGTCAGCGCGCCATCGACGTAGACCTCTATCCCCTCCCAGTCGGCGAAGCTGCCGAAGCCCTCGGCCTCGTGGCTCGGGCCGCTGTCGCTGCCGGCATCCGCATTGTCGGCGATGAACTGCTTCAGCGCCTGCAGCACCTCCAGGGTGTCGGGATCGTCGAACTGGTCCTGGGTCAGCTGCAGCTGCAGGACGTCGCTGCCGCGACCGCCGTCATAGATGGCTGCATCGTTACCCGGCGCCACGACCGCGGTATCGTCGCCATCGCCGCCGCTGACCGTATCGGTGCCGCTGCCGCCGGCCAGGGTATCGTCGCCGCTGCCGCCGGAGAGGCTGTCATCGCCGGCACCGCCGGACAGGTCGTCATTGCCGGCATCGCCGGCCAGGGTGTCGCCGCCGCCGGCGCCGGTCAGGCTGTCGTCGCCGGAACCGCCTGCAACCGAATCATCAAGCCCGCCGCCGGTAACCGTGTCGTCACCCGCGCCGGCGTCGAAGGCCGTGCCCTCGGCATAGCCGGCATCGGCGGCTGCATCGGAATCTGCGGCCAGGGTCACATCGTCGTCGCCACCGCCGGCGGCGTACTGCGAACCCTCGGCATAGTCGCCGGCCTCGATGGCGTTGAAGTCGACGGCATCATCGGACTCGGAGAACAGGTCAGCCGCCGGGATCGCCGTCAGCTGGCCGTCGACATAGAGCTCCAGGTTCTCCCAGTTGGAGAAGGTACCGAAGCCGGACGCGAAATGGGTCGGGCCGCTGGAGGAGCTGTCATTGCCGTGCGCCGCGATATGGTCCTGCAGCGCCCGCAGCACCTGCACGATCCCCGCATCGGCGAACTCGGCCGCGGTCAGGCGCACCTGCAGCACGTCCTGGCCGGAGCCGCCGTCGAACACCGCCTGGCCGGTCGAACTGCCGTCGACCACGCCGGTGTCCCGGCCGGCGCCGCCCGATACCGTGTCACTGCCGCCGCCGGCCACCAGCAGGTCGTCGCCGGCGTCGCCGGACAGGCTGTCATCGCCCGCGCCGCCGTCGATCGTGTCGTCCTGGGAGCCGCCTTCCAGGCTGTCGTCACCACCGGCGCCCGCCAGACTGTCGTCGCCGGAGCCGCCCTCGACGGCATCGTCCAGCCCGCCGCCAGTCACCGTGTCATCGCCCTGCCCGGCATCGAAGGCCGTGCCCTGCGCATAGCCGGCATCGGAAGCGGCGCCGGCATCGGCGGCCAGGGTGACATCATCGTCGCCCGCGCCGGCATCGTACTGGCTGCCATCCGCGTAGTCGCCAGCGGCGATCGCGTTGAAGTCGACGGAATCGTCCTGGTTGGAGAACAGGTCCGGGGCCGGGATGTCGGTCAGTTCGCCATCGACATAGACCTGCAGCCCTTCCCAATTGGCGAAGCTGCTGCCGTCGTCGGCGGTGAAAGCGGGGCCGGCGGCCGTGCCGGCATCCGAATTCTCCGCGATGAAGTCCTGCAGGGCCCGCAGGAAGGAGAGGGTCGCGGCGTTGGCGAATTCCGCGCCCGTCAGTCGGATCTCCAGGGTGTCGGTGCCGGCGCCGCCGTCGAAGCTGCTGCCCGCGCCGCTGTCACCGGTCACGATGGCGCGGTCGTCGCCGCTGCCGCCGGAAATGGTGTCCCGCCCGCTGCCGCCGGCCAGGGTATCGTCGTCGGCCCCGCCGGAGAGGCTGTCATCGCCCGCGCCGCCGGAAAGGTCGTCACCGCCGGCATCGCCGGCCAGGGTGTCGTTGCCGCCCGCGCCCGCCAGGCTGTCGTTGCCGGCGCCGCCAGCAACCGCATCGTCGAGGCCACCGCCGGCCACCGTGTCGGCGCCCGCGCCGGCATCGAAGGCCGTGCCTTCGGCATAGCCGGCGTCATCCGCCGCGGCGGCATCCGCGGCCAGGGTCACATCGTCGTCGCCGTCGCCAGCGGCGTACTGCGAGCCCTCGGCATAGTCGCCGGCCGCGACCGCATTGAAGTCGACACTGTCGTCAGCGGCGGAGAACAGGTCCCGCTTCGGGATCGCCGTCAGGACGCCGTCGACGTAGAGCTGCAGGCCTTCCCAGTTGGTGAAGGTGATGCCGCCGACTTCCAGGCTGGGACCGGAATCGGTGCCGGCATCGGCATTGTCGGAAATGAACTGCTCGAGGGCCTGCAGAACCTCGACGACCCCAGCCGAACCGTACTGCGCCCCGGTCAGCGAAATGACCAGCGTGTCGGTGCCGGCACCGCCGTCATAGCTGGCGCCGGAGGTGACCGTGCCGCCGACGACACCCACATCGTCGCCCGTGCCGCCATCGATCGTATCGGCCCCGCCAAAGCCGTAGACGGTGTCATTGCCTGCGCCGCCGGCCAGGCTGTCATCGCCTTCGCCGTCGAACAGCAGGTCATCGCCGGCACTGCCGGTGACGGTGTCGTCGCCGGCACCGCCGGTCAGAACGTCATTGCCATCGCCACCATCGACCCTGTCGCTGCCGTCATCGCCGGAGATCGCATCGGCACCATCGCCGCCGGCCAGGGTGTCGTCGCCGCCGGCACCCGTCAGGATGTCGTTGCCGGTGCCGCCCGCGACCGAATCGTCCAGCCCGCCGCCGGTCACCGTGTCGTCGCCCGCGCCGGCGTCGAAGGCCGTGCCATCGGCATAGCCGGCATCGGCCGCCGCACCGGCATCGGCGGCCAGGGTCACATCGTCGTCGCCACCGCCGGCGGCATATTGCGAGCCCTCGGCATAGTCGCCGGCCTCGACCGCATTGAAGTCGACGGTATCGGCGGAATCGGAGAAGAGGTCGGGCTCGGGAATCGCCGTCAGCTGGCCGTCGACATAGAGCTCCAGGCTCTCCCAGTTGGAGAAGGTGCCGAAGCCGGACGCGAAATGGGTCGGACCATTGGAGGAGCTGTCATTGCCGTGCGCCGCGATATGGTCCTGCAGCGCCCGCAGCACCTGCACCACACCGGCATCGGCGAACTGCGCCGCAGTCAGGCGGACCTGCAGAACGTCCTGGCCGGAGCCGCCGTCGAACACCGCCTGGCTGGTGGAACTGCCGTACACCACGCCGGTGTCCCGACCGGAGCCGCCCGACACCGTGTCGCTGCCGCCGCCGGCCACCAGCAGGTCGTCGCCGGAATCGCCGGACAGGCTGTCATCGCCCGCACCGCCGTCGATCGTGTCGTCCTGCGAGCCGCCTTCCAGGCTGTCGTCGCCGCCGGCGCCGGTCAGGCTGTCGTCGCCGGAACCGCCTTCGACCGCATCGTCAAGGCCGCCGCCAGCGACCGTGTCGTCGCCCTGGCCGGCATCGAAGGCCCTGCCCTGGGCATAGCCGGCATCGGCCGCAGCGGCCGCATCGGCCGCCAGGGTGACATCGTCATCGCCCGCGCCGGCGTCGTACTGGCTGCCATCCTCATAATCGCCGGCGGCCAGCGCGTTGAAGTCGACGGAATCGTCCTGGTTGGAGAATAGCGGGTCGGGGTCCGCCTCCGGCAGCTCGATCTGCGTCAGCTGGCCGTTGACATAGACCTCCAGGTTTTCCCAGTTCGCGATCGTCAGGCCGTTCGCGGCGGTGAAGCTGGGGCCGTCGGCGCTGCCGGCATCGCCATGCTCGGCGATGAAGGCTTTCAGGCTCTGCAGGATCTCGTAGACGCCGTTGGCGTTGAACTGGCCGTTGGTCAGGTTGATCCGCAGGGTGTCATTGCCGGAGCCGCCGTCGAACATGTCGCCGTCGGATTCGTCATAGTCGACGATGCCGAGATCGTTGCCGGCGCCGGCCTCGACCCGGTTGTCCGCATTGCTGCCGGTCAGGGTGTCGTTGTGGCTGGAGCCGATGACGTTCTCGATGCTGACCAACTGGTCGGCGCCCTGGTCGGCACCGATGTTCTGCCAGTTGCCATTGCCGAGATCGACGGTGACCCCGCCGGTGGCCCCGGCATAGCTGGCCGTGTCGCTGCCGGAGCTGCCGTCGATATAGTCGTAGCCGCCGCCACCGGCCAGGACGTCGTCGCCGCTCTCGCCCTTCAGGGTGTCGTTCTGCGCGCCGCCGGTGATGGTGTCGTTGCCGTCATCGCCTTCGCCGTAGTTGTAGCCGTCGCCGAGGTCGATGGAATCGTCGCCGTCGCCGCCATAGACGGTGTCGTTCTCGCTGCCGGCATCGATCGTGTCGTCGCCGTCGCCGGCACGGATCCAGTCATAGCCGCTGCCGCCGACATAGCTGAGCGAGACGCCGTCCGGGCCGGTGATCGTGTCGTTGCCGGCACCGCCGTCGATCTCCGTCACGCCATGGACGGAGACATTGCCCAGGTCGATGCGCTGGCTGTCGCCGGTGCCGCGGATCCGGCCGCCGCCCTCGATCTCGACATGCTCGATGTTCGACATCCGGGCATTGCCGTCGAAGACGATATCCCCGTCGGAGAACAGGGTGTCGGTGCCCGAGCCGCCGTCCAGATTGTCGTCGATGGTGTCGCCGCCGCGGGCGATGAACAGGTCGTCGTCGTCATTGCCCTGCAGGGTCGACCGGCCGTCGGTCACGTACAGGGTATCGTCGCCGTCACCGCCATAGACGGCGTTGTAGCCGGCGCCGGCGTCCAGCATGTCGTCGCCGCGGCCGCCATGCAGGGTGTCGTTCTGCGACCCGGCGGTCATCGTGTCGTCGCCGTCGCCGCCTTCCATGTAGTTGGTGCCTTCGCCACCCGACATGGAATCGTCGCCGTCATTGCCGTACAGCGTATCGTTGTGGTCGCCGCCGTCGATCGTGTCGTCGCCGTCGCCGGCCTCGATCCGGTCGGTGCCGCTGCCGCCGACATAGCTCAGGGAGACGCCGTCCGGGCCGGTGATGGTGTCGTTGCCGGCGCCGCCGTCGATCTCCGTGACCCCGGTCAGGGTCATGTCGTCGAAGTCGAAGCCCTGGCTGTCGCCGGTGCCCAGGATGCGGCCGCCGCCGTCGATCTCGATCGCCTCGATGCTGGAGAGGCGGGCATTGCCGTCGAAGGTGATGTCCCCGTCGGAGAACAGGGTGTCGCGGCCCGAACCGCCGTCCAGATTGTCGTCGATGGTGTCGCCGCCGCGGACGATGAAGCTGTCGTCGTCGTCGTTGCCCTGCAGGGTGGAGCGACCGTCGGTCACGTACAGCGTATCGTCGCCGTCACCGCCATAGACGGCGTTGTAGCCGCCGCCCGCGTCCAGGACATCGTCGCCGTCATTGCCGTACAGGGTGTCGTTCTGCGACCCGGCGGTCATCGTGTCGTCGCCGTCGCCGCCTTCCATGTAGTTGGTGCCTTCGCCCCCCGACATGGAATCGTCGTCGTCGTTGCCGTACAGCGTGTCGTTGTGGTCGCCGCCGTCGATGGTGTCGTCGCCGTCGCCACCCTGGATGTAGTCGGTGCCCGAGCCGCCCTCGATCAGGTCGTCGCCATCATTGCCGTAGAGGGTGTCGTTGCCGCCTTCGCCGCGGATCTCCTCGTCTTCGTCATCGCCGGAATGGAAATCGCCGCCGCTGCCGCCGGAAAAGGTCTGGCTTTCGGACCCGCCGTCTTCCTCGTCGTCGTTGTCGTCGTCCCAGTCGCGGCCGTTCCAGTCGTCATCATCCCAGTCGTCGTCCCGGGACCAGCGGCCATTGCCGTTTCCGCCCTTGTTTCCGTACTTGCCCATGACGACGATCCTGCATCAGCCTGTCTGCCGCGACGGTCTCGGGGAAACGGCTCGGCAGATTGCCGTTTGCCCTGCCTGCACACGCCCGGACACAATATGGGCGTGACAAGCCAAGTCATGGCTGCAAGAGCTATGCCTTCTGACGCAATCCAGGATCCGCGGATTCCCGCGTGCCATGGCGGGATTCCTGTGACGGGGCGCACAAACCGCCGGGATGCCCCCGCCCGCACCGTTTCAATTTGACACACAGGCGCTCCATGTGCCCCGATTCAGGACATGCAATTCGCGAGGCCGATGCGGAGGTTCGTGGTGCGGAGGCGATCGCCCGGGGCGTGCTTCGGCTGCTGCTCGACCTGGGGTTCAGCCCCGCGCTCGAGATCACGCTCGACAATGGCCGGCGGGCGGATGTCCTGGCGGTCGACCGCAAGGGACAGCTGGCCATCGTGGAGGTGAAGAGCTCTGTCGCCGACTTCCAGAGCGACCGCAAATGGCCGGACTACCTGGACCATTGCGACCTGTTCTATTTCGCGGTCGACCGGGACTTCCCGACTGCCCTGATTCCGGACAGCTGCGGCCTGATGGTCGCCGACAGCTATGGCGCGGCGATCCTGCGGGCGGCGGAGCCGCGGCGGATGCCGCCCGCCCGGCGCCGTGCGGTGACCCTGCGGCTGGCCCGCACCGCCGCCGAGCGGGCGGCAAGACAGATCCTGCCGCTGGCGCCGTAGCGGGCCCGGCGTGAGCGCCGGACGGCCATGTCCTCAGGCAGCGCGGCGGGGGGGCGGGCGCAGCCGCCACAGCAGCAACCGCATGCCGAGCCAGGCCAGGGCGCCTGCCAGCAGGCCCGCGCAATCGATCGCGACATCGGCCAGGCTCGCGCCGCGGGTGGTGGCCATCACCTGCCAGACCTCGGTCAATGCGGCGAAGCCCGGCAGCGCCAGGATCGGGAGCAGCCAGCGGCGCCGGTCGCCATCCCGGGGAACCGTCGCCAGTGACAGGAAGGCCAGCAGGGCAAAGCCGGCGAAATGCCCGAGCTTGTCGGCGACCAGCCAGCGGAACTGCTGCGGCGCCACGAAGTCCGTCCGTCCGTCCGGGGCAGGCGCGGCGCCGGCCGTGCCTGGCGATCCCGGCTGAAGGGGACGCCTCCCGGCCACGCCGTCTGCCGCGCCATCTTCAACGGGGCCGCATGACGCCGGCGCCGCGCCATCGCCGGCCGGCGGGGCGGCATGACCCGTCCAGTCCCTGGCCAGCGACCAGCCGGCATCCGCCAGGTCGCGAAAGGCCTGCTTGCCCGCCGGCGGCACCAGCACCGCGGCGGCGATGGCAAGGACCAGGGCCAGCACAGCCAGCCTGCCCGCCTGCCGCCAGGTCGGCCGCCTGCCGCGCAGAACCTGGCCGACAGGCCGCGCGAGCGGCCAGAGGATCCAGGCCATGCCCACGACCCAAAGCGCGATCAGCAGCTGCCGTGCCGGCGGAAACCAGTGGCGCTCGTCGGCGCGGCGCAGCGACAGGTTGCGGACCCAGAGACTCCCGGTGGCCCGCAGCAGCTGCGCGGCGACCCGCACCTCGCCGCCCGCCGGCACCAGGAAGGCCCGGCCGACCGTCTGCCAGGGCAGGGTTCCGGTATCCCGGATCACGGTATGCGGCCAGTCGTAGTGCCAGTCGCCGCCGGGCGCGTCGCGCGACAGGAGAATCAGCCGCCCGCTCTCCCACAGCTGGCGGCCACCGGCCACGTCGGCCATGCGGATCTCTGCGGAGAGGCGCAGGAAACGGGCATCCGGCGGCACCGGCAGCAACGCCGACAGGGTCGCGGCACCGGCCGGATCCGCATTCCGCAGCGCCGCACCGCCGGGACCGTTCGCCAGCACCTGGCCGCTGCGCTGCCAACCGCCGGAACCGGACGCGTCCAGCGGCGGCAGAAGCTCCGCACCGCTTTCCACGAAGCGGCCGATGCCGAGATAGAGCAGCAGGGTGACGGCCGCCAGCAGGACGGCCGCAAGCGCGCGCAGCAGCAGGCCGCGGGCCGGCAGCCGGACCGTCAGGGCCGGCAGTCCGGGCGCCGCACCGCCGCGCCCAGGCATCGCCGCTCAGTCCCAGAGCCGGTCGTAGGCGGCCAGCAGCTTCGGTTCCTCGTAGGGCCAGGCCAGCTCCGTCTCCACCCGCCGGCGGCCATATTCGCCCATCTGCCGGCGGCGCTCCGGATCGTCGAGCAGTTCCAGGATCTTCTCCGCCATGTCGGCGGCATCGTTGGGGCGGGCATAGACCGACGCTTCCTGCGCGGAGAAGCGGCCCTCCGTCAGGTCGAACTGCACGATCGGCTTGCCGAGCGCCATGTACTCCATGATCTTGTTCATGGTCGACTTGTCGTTCATCTCGTTGAACTCGTCGGAGTTCACGCAGACATCGGCGGTGTTGATCATCTCCAGCAGGTCCTGGTCGGGCACCCGGCCGGTGAAGGTCACATAGTCCGCGACCCCCAGCTCCACCGCCCGTTCGCGCAGCCGCTCCAGGTCCGGACCGCCGCCCACCAGGCCGAAATGCACGTCCTCGCGGCCATGCTCGCGGACGATCAGGCGCGCCGCCTCCAGCAGATAGTCCAGCCCCTCCTGCTGGCCCATCACGCCGACATAGCCGACCAGGAAGCGGCGGCCGCAGCGGCGTTCGGGTACCGGCGGGATGATCTTCAGACGCGCCAGGCTGGGCCCGGAGCGCACGACATAGACCCGGTCGGGGTCCATGCCGCCGCGCTCGACCGCGATCCGCTTGTAGCTCTCGTTGGTGGCGATCGAGACATTGGCGGTCCGGAACGTCCAGCGCTCCCAGGCCAGCATGACCTTGTAGAAGAAATCGCGCCGCCCGAACTTCGCCTCGTAGAGTTCGGGGTTGATGTCGTGATGGTCGAACAGGAACTTCTTGCGGAAGAACAGCTTGAAGAAGCCGCCGATCAGGAAGATGTTGTCCGGCGGGTTGCAGGCATGGATCACGTCGAAGCCGCGCCGGAACATCACCCGCCACGCCAGCCAGAATTCCCAGAACAGGGCGGCGCCGTATTCCAGCAGGTAGCCGGCGGCGCCCTTCGCATCCAGCGGCAGGGTGTGGCGGAAGATCTCGATTCCCTCCAGCACCTCGTGCCGTGCCTCGTAGCCCTTGCCCGTCGGGCAGATGATCGAGACGGTGTAGCCGTGCCGGGCCAGGGCGGTGGCCTCCTGCCAGACGCGCCGGTCGAAGGGCACGGGCAGGTTCTCAACGATGATCAGCACGCGCCGCCCGCGACCCCGGTCGCTGCGCGGCGGCTCCGCCGGATCGGCGGCAGTCGCACCCCCGATGCTTTCCCCCGGTATCGTTTGTCCCGACATCGCTACCAGCAGATTCCCTGGTAGCCGTCCCGCTCCGGCGGCGGCTCGGTCAGGCGGACGAAGTCGATCAGCTCCTGGTCGGGACGCATCATGTCGAGCACCCGGCGGAAGGCCGGATCGCCATTGCCGATGACCAGCACCTCGGCATGCTCCACCACGTCGTTGATGTCGTCGACCATCAGCCGGGCGATATGCGGGATCACCTTCAGGATGAAGTCCCGGTTCGCGCCGGTCAGGGCGGCCAGCTGGACGTTGCGGTCGAAGATCCTGACATCCATGCCCTTGCCCAGCAGCTGCTCGATCACCTCGACCAGCGGGCTCTCCCGCAAATCGTCGGTGCCGGCCTTGAAGCTGAAGCCCAGGATGCCGATGCGCCGGCGGCCCCGTGACAGGATCAGTTCGAGCCCGCGCTGCAGATGGGCGTCGTTGGAAGGCAGGACCGAGCGCAGCAGCGGCAGGTCGATGTCGAGCTGGCGGGCCCGGTAGGTCAGCGCGCGCAGGTCCTTCGGCAGGCAGGATCCGCCGAAGGCGAAGCCCGGCTTCAGGTAGTAGGGCGACAGGTTCAGCTTGGTGTCGCGGCAGAAGATCTCCATCACCTTGTGGCTGTCGATGCCGACCGCCTTGCACATCACGCCGATCTCGTTGGCGAAGGCCACCTTCACCGCATGCCAGGCGTTGTCGGCATATTTCACCATCTCCGCCACCGGCACCGGACAGCGGATCAGCGGCGCGTCGATCCCGGCATAGAGTCGCGCCAGCAGCTCGCCCGCACGCGGATCGATCTCGCCGATCACCGTCTTCGGCGGGTGCAGGAAGTCGTGCACGGCGGAGCCTTCGCGCAGGAATTCCGGGTTCACGCAGACGCCGAAATCATCCCCCGCCGACTTGCCGGAATGCTCCTGCAGGGTCGGCACGACCACGCTTTCCATGGTGCCCGGCAGCATGGTCGAGCGGATCACGACGACGTGGTAGTCGGCCTTGTCCGCCAGCGCCGCGCCGATCTCCTGGCAGACGCGGCGCAGATAGGTCAGGTCGAGCGAGCCGTTGTGGTTGCTGGGCGTGCCGACGCAGATGATGCTCAGCTCCGTCTCGTGCACCGCCTGGCGGCCTTCCTGCATGGCGCTCAGGCGGCCGGATGCCGCGGCCTTGGCCACCAGTTCCGACAGGCCCGCCTCGACGACGGGCGGCCGCCCCTCGTTGATCAGGTCGACCTTGTCGCGATTGGGGTCGACGCCCAGAACGCTGTGGCCGGCATCGGCGAACAGCGCGGCTGACACCGATCCCACATAGCCCAGGCCGAAAATACTGAGTTTCATTGGTCCTCCTGACCGCGATCCGTCAGGCTTTGGCAGATTCCGAGGGAGCCGTCACTCTATCGTCAGGGTAATGCGGCAGCTTTCGCCCGGCCGCAGCCGGCCGCGATACTCCAGTCGCGGCGCTGCCTGACGTTCGCCGAAAGCCGTCGATACCCAGCCGGCGGGCGGATCGGTCCGGCCTGCCGCAAGACAGCATGTCATGCCCGCCGCGCCCGAAAGATGCAGCACGGCCGCGCCGCCGCGCATGACCTGCCAGCCGTCACTGCGCTCCGCCAGCTCAAGGTCGGGGGCGAACTGGAAGCCGATCTCGACAGGCAGTGCGGCGGCGGCCGCCTGCGCAGCAGTGTCGCCGCCGGCAGCGACCAGCATGTCCTCGATCACGATCCGGCGGTCGCCCTGCCGATGCAGGTGCCGGCGATGGCGCACGCCGAAATCGGCGGCATAGCCGTCATGCTCCGCTACCGCATACCAGCCGTCATCGTCCTCGCCGCTTTCCAGCAGGGCCGTGACGGCCCTGCTGCGCCAGTTGAAAGGGCCGGACATCGCGCTGGAACTGGCACCGTCGATGCAAAGCGTGTTGTGGGCCGCGGTGCCGCGGAAATGGCTGCGCCAGCTGCCGGCGCCCAGATACATCCAGGTCCCTGCATCCACCAGCACGGGCCGCCCGTCCAGATGCAGCCAGACCGAAAGCGCATCGGCATGGCCATGCGCGGCAATCGAAAGGTAGCCCAGCGGGCCGTGATCGAAGACCAGCAGCGCCTCACGCCCGTCGGCGGCGCCGGCCGGGTCCCAGCGCAGCACCGTCATGCCGCCGGCGGCAAAAGTCCGCATCCCGTCCGGGCCCGGCATGCCGGGCGGCGGCAGGCCGAACAGGGCATGGCGCAGGGCCGGTTCCGGCCGCGGCGGTGCGATGCCCGGACGCCCGACGAGCTGCGCGATGCAGCCGCGGATGGCGGCCGGATAACGGTCCTGCGGCCCTTCGCGCGCGAACATGCTCGCGCCGTCGGCATCGCCGAGGTCCGGCACATGGCCGTCGCGATCGCCGATCCCCTGCAGCCATTCCGCGCCGCGCGCCAGCCGGTCGAGAAAGGCGGCGTCGAACGGCCGGCCGAGATCGGCCGCGACCTGGGCGCAGATGCCGAACATCTCCAGGTTCAGGGCGGCATATGCCGGCGACTGCTCGGCCCCCGCACCGTCATCGAGGATCTGCAGCCCGGCCTCCCGCTCCAGGCCGCGCCGCCCCTCGCGCTCCCAGGCGGCGGCGTCGCGCAGCCCGCCGAACAGGCTGCCCAGGAGGAACAGCCCCGCCACCTCGGCAATCACATGATTGTTGGCCGAGGAGAAGCGCGACGGAAAGCGATGCAGCCAGTAGCCGTGGGCCGCCAGGCTCTCCGCCAGCCGGCGGCGCAGAGCCTGCGGCAATGTCCCGGCCTCCAGGAAGGAGAGGATCACCACCAGGCTGATCACGCGGGTGCCGAGCTCGATCCCCGAGGCCCAGTTGATGCCGAGGAAGGGCGGGTTCGCGTCCAGCCAGTCCTCCAGGTGCCGCAGGCAGAGCTGGCGGGCCGCCGGATCCCCGCTCAGGCAGGCATGGGCGGCGACCGGCTGCAGATAGGCCAGGCGGTTCAGCTCCCAGACGAACCGTGCCTCGCCCGGCCCTCGGCCCGCGGCGGACTCGGCATCGTCGAGCCGCACATGGCGGAACGGAATGTCGAAACAGTAGCGGTCGGCCGGCCAGCGCGTGCCGGAGCCGGGATCCCAATGCCAGTCCGGAAGGGGCCAATCCGGGAGGGCACCCTCGCGACAGTGCCACCTACGGCCATAGACTTCGATCTCGCCCCGCGCCACCGCCTCGGCCGCCTGGGCCAGCCGGTCGGCGACCGGGGCGGCGGCAGCCAGTGCGACCAGGCCGCGCCGCAGGGGCGGGTGGTCCGGCAGGCGGTCCTCCGCCTCCGGCAGCAGCCATCGCGCGGGTGCCGGTCGCAGGCGTCGCGACAGATGACGCCGCTGCTGCTCGCGCAGCCGGTGCGCGACTTCCTGGAGGGACATCGCGCGCAGACGGTGCAGGTACCAGAACAGCCGTTCCGCAAGACCCGAGGCACCGGTTGCAGGGGTGGCCCGGTCCGGCGGGCGCGCAGGGTCAGGTGCCGCCATTGGCCATGATGCGCTCAGCGATAGGGATCATCGCTGGCCAGGAAGCCCTGCACATAGGCAGCGACGCCGTCCTCGAGCGACGTGAAGGCATGCGGATAGCCGGCGGCGCGCAGCCGGTCCATCCGCGCCTCCGTGAAATACTGATAGCGCTCCTGCAGATCCTCGGGCATCGGGATGTAGCTGATCCGTGGCTCGCGTCCGGCCGCGGCGAACAGCGCTTGTGCCAGATCGTTCCACGACCTTGCACGTCCCGTGCCGACATTGAAGATGCCGCTCGTCTCCGTCTGGGACAGAAGCCAGAGGACCACATCGACGCAGTCGCGGACATAGATGAAGTCGCGCAGCTGTCCGCCATCGGCATAGTCGCTGCGGTAGGAGCGGAACAGGCGCATCTCCTCGCCGGCGGCGATGCGGGAATAGTTCTGGCTGATCACGCTCTGCATGCGGCCCTTGTGATACTCGTTCGGGCCGTAGACGTTGAAGAAGCGCAGGCCGACCCATTGCGGGGGGCGCGGCTCCCGGCCCTGGACCGCCCGGATCACCCGGCGATCGAAGGCCAGCTTGCTCCAGCCATAGGGATTGAGCGGCCGCAGCCGCCCCATCGCCTGCGCGTCATTGTCGTCGTCGAAGCCGGCCAGGCCGTCGCCATAGGTCGCCGCGGAGGAGGCGTAGATGAACGGCACCTCGGCAGCGGCGCACCATTCCCACAGGCTCCATGAGAGCCGGATGTTGGTCGCGACGATCAGGTCGACGTCGCGTTCCGTGGTGGCGCTGATCGCCCCCATATGCACGACGGCGGTCAGCCGGGGCGCGCGGGTCAGCCAGTCCGGAAGATCCTCCGGCGCGACGAACGACACCACGTCATGCTTCGCCAGGTTCCGCCACTTGTCGTCGCTGCCGAACCAGTCGCAGACGGCGACCTCCTCGCCCGCCGCGGCGAGGGCGGCCACAATGTTGGAGCCGATGAAGCCGGCACCGCCGGTGACCAGGATCATGCCCGCAGATGCCCGGCGCGGGCGATCATGCTGGAGGTGGACTGCCCGTCGATCAGGTCGGCCAGCAGCACCCGCCCGCCATAGCTCTCCACGAAGCTGCCGCCCACCACCTGCTCCGGCCGGTAGTCGGCGCCCTTGACCAGCACGTCGGGGCGCACCGCCCGGATCAGTTCGATCGGCGTGTCCTCGTCGAACAGCACCACCATGTCCACCGCCGCGAAGGAGGAAAGCACGATCGCGCGCGCCGTCTCCGGCTGCACCGGGCGCTCCGGCCCCTTCAGCCGCTGCACGGAGGCATCGGTGTTCAGGCCCACCACCAGGCGGTCGCAGGCGGCCCGCGCCTGGCGCAGCAGCGACACATGGCCGGGATGCACCAGGTCGAAACAGCCGTTGGTGAAGCCGATCCGCGCGCCCTCGCCGCGCCAGCGGGCGATCCTCTGCAGGGCGGTCGCGCGGGGCATCACCTTCGAATCGGTGTCCAGCACCTCCTGCTCATGGGCGCGGGCGAGGATCTCGTCGGGATGGACGACGGCTGTCCCCACCTTCTCCACCACCAGGCCTGAGGCCATGTTCGCCAGCCAGGCGGCCACGGCCGGGTCCAGTCCGGCGCCGAGGCCCAGCGCCAGCGCCGCCACCAGGGTGTCGCCGGCGCCGGAAACGTCGAACACCTCCCGCGCCAGCGCCTGCAGGTGCATCGGCGGACCGTCCCGGCGCACAAGGCTCAGCCCCTTTTCCGCCCGGCTGACGGCGAAGGCGCCGATTCCGGTCGCGGCCAGCAGCTGGCGCGCCGCCGCCTCCACCTCCGCATCGCTGTCGCAGGGCATGCGGCACGCCGCAGCCATTTCCTGGCGGTTCGGCTTGATCAGCGCCGCGCCGCGATAGCGGGCGAAGTCAGTCGATTTCGGGTCGACCACGACAGGCACGCCGGCATCTGCAGCAGCGTCCAGCAGCGGTCGCAGGACAGTCTCGCCCAGCACTCCCTTGGCATAGTCCGACAGGATCATCACCTGGCAATCCGCCAGGCCCTCGACCACCGTGCGCAGAAGCGCCTCGGCCACCCGGTCCGGCAGCTCCGCCCGGGTCTCCCGGTCGGTGCGCAGCAGCTGCTGCCCCTGCGCGACGAAGCGGGTCTTCCGGGTGGTCGGGCGCCCGGCCTCCACGATCAGGCGGTCGCTGAGGCCGGCAATGCCGGCGACGATCTCGCGCAGCTCCGTCCCGGCGGCATCGTCGCCCACCACGCCGACCAGACTGACCCTTGCGCCCAGCGCCGCCGCATTGCGCGCGGCATTGCCGGCGCCGCCGGGCATGGCGCTCTCCCGCGCCACGTTCAGCACGGGGATCGGCGCCTCGTAGCTGACCCGGGAGACATCGCCATAGACGAAGCGGTCCAGCATCACGTCGCCGACGACCATGACGTGAACCGACCCGATGCGCGCCAGCGCCCGGGCGATCTCGACAGGGGAGGGCGGTGCCCCCGGATCCGCTGCGGCCGTCATGGCGGCTACCACCCGCATTGCAGGCGGATGACCTCGATCGCGTTCTCGAAGCCGTTCAGGTTGAAATCCGCGGCGACCGGCTTGTCGGCACCTTCGGGAGTGAAACGCACGCTCATCGCCTTCTTGTCCAGCAGCGGCTGCAGGATGGTCTCCGCCTTGTTCCAGACACCGATCGCCTTGCCGTTCTGGGTATTGTCCAGGGTCACCGCCATCGGCTCGGCATCGCCGCCGAACACCAGGCTGACCGGTGTCGTGCCGCCGCCGCCGGAAAGACCGGTCTCGAACCAGGCCAAGGTGTTCCGCTGCCGGCACAGGATGTTGAAGCTCGGCTTCGCCCCGCCCTCGGTCAGCGCATTGGACGCCACCGTGGACAGGCGCACCTCGACCAGGACGCCCTGACCGTCGCGGACTTCATCGACGGTCCAGTTCGGAGTCAAGTCGATCCCTTCGACCTTGACGTTGCGCCGCACCTCCAGCTGCTGCGGCGGCGCGGCGCCGAGCTGCCCCTGGCGCAGGGCGGCAACCGCGCCCTGCACGGACTGCTGGAGGCGCGCTTCCTCCAGCGCCGGATCCTCCAGCCGGCCGGTGGCCGAGGTGCCGCAGGTCTCCCGCACCACCGCATCGAAGGTGTCGACGTCGCGGGCCAGGCGGTCGTAGCAGCGGAGCCTGTCGAACAGCGGCTTGATTTCTGCGCATTCGAGTACCGCCGCGCCCAGGCTCTGGTCCGGCGCCGGATCCGCCTGCCGCTCCTGTGCAAGGGCGGCCAGCGGCATGGTCACCAGCAGCGCCCCAAGTCCTGCGGCCCGGCCGCTGCTGACCAGATAACGCATAAGGCAATGCTCTGACCTGTCCGAATACGATACAGTTGCGCTCGCCATGCTGTCGGGTCCGGAGCACTTCGCGGCCAATCGCTGCATTGGCACGTATCGTGTAACACATTTGCCGATGGTTCATGGGGACATTGTGGGCCAGCCCCGGTAGTCGGGGCCGGCAGCATGGGCCGGCGCCGGCCCGGAAGTCGCAGGATCGATGAGGACAGGGACCCCAGGCCGCGTGACTCCGAAGCCACCCAACGCCCCGCTGCCGCGCCGCGGCGACAGGATGGCGACGAACCGGATGCGGGCGCAGCGAATCGGCCGGCCGCCGGCGCGCCGCCGGCCGCTGGAACTGCCCGGGCTGGCGATGTGGGCGGCCGGCATCTACTACGTGCTGCTGCTGGTGGACAATGTCCTGATCCGCACCGCCGAGAAGCTGTCGGGCTATCTGGACGAGATCACGGTCCTGTTCGCCGCCCCGTTCGCCGCCGCCGCGCTGTTCCGCATGCCGCACGGCCTTTGGCCGGTGCCGTTGTGCTTCGGCATCTACATCGCGATGGGAACCATATCGGGCCTGTTCAGTCCGATCGGGGGCTACCCGTTCGCGACCGTGACGGGCCTGACCATCGCCCTCGATTCCAAGCCGATCATCCTGGCCCTGGCCTTCGCCTATTGCCTCTCGCAGGCCAGGGATTCCGACGTGATGACCCCGTTCCTCTACGCGCTGATCGGGGTGGCACTGGTGAACCTGCCGTTCCTGCTGCGGGACCTGGCACTGAACAGCGGGATCAACATTTACGGCGAGCCGATGGACCGCCGTGCCGGCATGTACCGGCCACAGGGCCTGTACCACCACGCCACGGCGAGCGTCGATATCCACCTGATGGCGACGATGGCCGCCGCGGCGCTCTGGGGCATCCGGAAGAATGCCGTGTGGGCCGGCCTCACCGCCCTGCTGGCCCTCCTGACGATGCTCCACATCGTCGCCAAGGAGATCGTGGCGGTGGTCCTTGTGCTGGGCATCGCAGTCATGGCGATGCGGTTCCGCAGCAAGGACACGCAGTTCCTGATCCGCGCCGCGGCCGTCACCCTGGGCCTGCTGCTCGCCGTCCCGTTCGCAGACCTGGCGCTGCCGGTGATCCAGGGCCAGGTGACCGACTATGTCCAGGATGGCGAGAGCGCCGTCCGGACCCTGATGTACCTGATCTCGTTCGACCTGGCGGTCGACAACTTCCCGCTCGGCGCGGGGATCGGGACCTTCGGCAGCCTCGCCTCGTTCACCACCTTCTTCAGTCCGATCTACGACCAGACCGGGCTGTCGCTGATCTATGGCGCATCGCGCCTGCATCCCTACTACCTGCAGGACGTGTTCTGGCCGAAGGTGCTGGGCGAAAGCGGCTGGATCGGCCTCGCCGCCTATCTGGGCCTGCTGCTCTACCTCGCCGTGCGGGTCACGCGGGCCGCACTGAAATTTCCTGCTGTGGAGAACCTGTTCGCAAGCTTTGTCCTGGTGACCGCCCTGGTGAAGACCATTGCCGCCCCGACCCTGACCTCCGACCTCTATGTCCCGCTGATCGGCCTCGCCGTGGCGATCGCCGCCTGCTATCCGCGCGGCTTCGCGCAGGCGGCCGCCGACCGGCAGGCCCGGGCCGCCAGGCAGACGACGCAACGCCACCGGCCGGCCCTGCGCGGCCGGCCCGGCACGATCGGCCCGCGCGGATGGTAGGGCAAGCGACAGGTCTGCCGGCGGGCATGCCCGCCCTGAAAGGGCCATCGCCGTCATGTTGAAGCGCCTGGCGCACTGGATGTCGCGCAGTTCCCGCGCGCGGCGGGCCGCTGTCTTCATCGACCGCCTGCGGCCCCGCCCGGAAGACAGGATCGTGGACCTGGGCGGCGGCACCGGCGATCATTTCGCCTCCGTCTTCCCGTTCCGTGACAATGTCACCATCGCCGACCTGTCGGCCGCGGACCTGGCCCGCGCCGCCGCGCATCACGGCTTCCGGACCCAGCGGATCGACGGTGCGGAACGGCTGCCGTTCGAGGATGGCGCCTTCGACATCGTCTTCTGCTCCTCGGTGCTGGAGCATGTCACGGGGCCAAAGGCCACCGTGCTTGCGATCGAGACGGATGCCGAGTTCCGTGCCGTCGCCCGCCGCCACCAGGCGCAGTTCGCGGCGGAGATCCGGCGCATCGGCGGCAGCTATTTCGTGCAGACCCCGTACCGATACTTCCCGGTGGAATCGCATACCTGGCTGCCGGTCCTGATCGTCCTCCTGCCGCGCCCGGTGCAGAAGCGGGTGATGGCCTTTTTCGGCCGCTTCTGGCCGAAGCGCTCCCTGCCCGACTGGCACCTGCTGACGGCGGCGGAGCTGGCGACCCTGTTTCCGGATGCGGAGATCCTGCGCGAGTACCGGTTCGGCTTCGTCAAGTCGCTGATTGCGGTCAGGGCGGCTTCGGACCGGACCTGACCGGCGCACCGGCCGGCCCCGTCACGTCCGGCGCCCCGCCCCGCCGGGCCAGCAGGGCCGTTGCCATCCGTCCGGGATGCAGGTCGCCAGGGCGCAGCCCGAGCATGCCGGGAGCCATTGCAGCCATGCCGCCGTCGCGAACCAGCAGCGCCAGCGCAAAGCCGGCCGCCGCGCCGGCCGGCCCGGCCAGCAGGGTGCCGGCCGGGACGGCGAGCGCCATCACGGCAAGGCCGGCGATGTTGAAGCCCAGCGGCAGACGCTCCCGGCCGATCATGTAGAAGGCGTTGCCGACCGGACCGCCGACGGCATTCGCCAGGAAGGCCAGGGACAGGATGACCGCGGTCCAGCGGGCCGCCGTATAGGCAGGCCCGAACAGCCCGAGCAGCCAGTCCCCCAGCACCAGGAGCGCCAGCAGCACGGCCAGGGTCTGCGCCGCCGCGATCACGATGCTGCCCGCGACGAGGCGGCGCAGCCGTTCGCTTTGTCCTGCGGCATGGGCCTCCGCGATCATGGGCGAGGCCGCGGCAATGATCGCCCAGGTCCCCAGGGTGCCCAGCAGGGCCAGGCGCTGCGCCGTTTCGAACAGCGCCGCTGCCGCCGCACCGGCCAGCAGGAACAGGATGAAGAGCGGCGCCCGCAGGGTCACGATCGTGACCGCCTTCGATAGGCCGATGCTCAGGCAGGTCCGGACGATGGCGCGGCGCTCCGCCGCAGGCAGCGACGGCCCGCGGCACAGCACGCCCCGCGCCAGCCAGAGATAGGCAAGCGCCACCGCCCAGGCCGCGGCGGCCACCGCGGCGAGGGAGCCGAGTACGCCGCTCTCCGGCATCGCCAGGGCCACCCCCCCGACCGCCGCCAGGCCCAGAAGCGGCTGTGCCACGAGTTCCGGCAGCTGGGCGGCGATCACCTGCCGGCGGGCCCGGACGACCCCGACCAGGAAGCCGATCAGGACATAGCCGGGAAGGCCCAGGCCACAGAGCAGGACGAAGGCACTGCCGGTCGCGGGATCCTGCCCCTCACCCATGCCGAAGGCGGCCAGGGAGGGCAGGCTCCAGCCCTGGAGAAGGGCGCCGGCCACCAGGAACGCGCCGGCCAGGACCGCAGGCAGGCCGATCCAGAGCAGCGCGATCCGGACGAAGGCAGCGGCCGCCCAGCTGCGCCCGTCCGCCCGGAACGCGGGGATGAAGCGCATCGCCGCCTGGTCGAAACCCAGCGGGCCGAGGGAGCGCGCCGCCAGCCAGAGACCGAGGACGACCGCGAACAGGCCCACATCGGCGACCGGATGCAGGCGCGCAACCAGCAGGAAGAGCAGCAGCTGAAACGGCAGTCCGACCAGCCGCAGGGCCATCGTCCAGCCCGCGGCGCCGGAAAAGCGGTCCGGTCGCAGCAGGTCGCGCAGGCGGGTCCGTCCGGCCGGTTGCGCCCGTTCCCGCGGTGGCGACATGCAGGCTCCTGCCTCCCTGGTTCAGCCCGGTTGCGCGGCGCCCGCCCTTGCAGGCGCCGGACATCGCCGCAGAATAGGCCGCCTCGCATGTCCGGGACCAGTTGATGCCGCACCGCCTTGCCCCGCTACGCCGCCTCGCGGCCTGCCTCCTCCTGCCGATTGCGCTGCTGACCGCCGGCGGTACCGCTGCGGCGCAGGACCGCCAGCCGGTGCTGGACCGGATCACCCGCCTGCCGACCCTCGTCCCGGTGCAGGACTGGCTGACCCCCGGCGACCCGACCGAAATGCCGGTCCGGCCTGCCCATGGCAGCACCGTCCTGCAATCGCCGCCCGGCTTCACCTGGCCGGATGTCGCGCCGGCCGCAGGCTACCGCTTCCGTCTGTCCGGCCCGGACGGCCTGACGGTCGAGCGGGACAGCCCGCGCAATTCCCTCCTCCTCGACCGGGTCCTGCCGGCCGGCAGCTACGACTGGCAGGTGGCGGTGGCCGGGCAGCCCGGGCCGGACTGGAGCGCGAAACGCCGTTTCGAGGTTCCGGAGGGCGCCGTGCCCTTTCCGGTTCCGGATATCGCCACCCTGTGGCAGCGGGCACGCGCAGCGCCGCATCCGCGGCTTCTGCCGCAGGGCGAGGCTTGGATGCGGCATCGCGCCGACCTGCTTCAGGGCCGGCGCGCGGCACTGTTCGCCCGCGTCCAGGACGCGGTGACGGCCCGGTCCGGCCGGCTTTTCCAGCCGCCGCCGGAGGACCGGCGGGCGCTGCCCGCGGGCGATATGGAACCGGGCTGGTGGCCGCAGGCCGGGGAGGAGCGCTACCGCGGCGAACTCGAGGCGCTGGAGCGGGCGGCCATGGTCTGGAAGGTGACCGGCGATCCCGCGATCCTCGACGACGCCCGCGCGCGGCTGCAGAACGTCCTGTCCTGGCCGGCGGACGGCGCCGTCGCGCTGCATCGCAACGACCAGCTGGCGATGGACCATGCCTGGGGGATCGCGGTGGCCTACGACCTGCTCTACGACCAGCTGTCGCCGTCGGAGCGCACCCGGGCCGCCGCCGCCGTCGCGGCCAGCGCGGTTCCGGCCTATCGCTGGTTCTTCGACAATTCCGACCGGCCGCAGGCGCGGATGCAGGCCCGGCCGCAGAACAGCCACGGCTACGGCCATCTTGCCAACCTGGCGGCGCTGTCGGTGATCTTTGCCGGTGAGCTGCCGCAGGCGGAGAGCTGGTTCGAGGCGGCGGTGCCGCTGCTGCTCGCGATGCCGCATCCCTGGGGCGGCGACGATGGCGGTTCCGGGAATGGCGGCAACTACGCCTTCTACTACATGGTCGACCTGATCCCGCGCTGGGACGCCCTGCGCAACGGCATCGGCATCGACCCGGCGGACAGTGCCTGGGCCCGCCATTTCCCGCTCTATGCCAGCTATTTCCAGGGGCCGGGCAGCCGCTTCGCGTTCGGCGACGGCGCCGGCCATGGCGATGCCGGCCTGACCGGGACGGTCATGCGCAGCCTCTATGCCCGGACCGGCAGCCGCCTGGCACGCTGGTACAGCCTGCAGGTGCCGCAGAGCTATCCCATCCCCCACATGATGGAGCTGACGGCGCCGCCGGCCGGCCCGCTGGCAACGGAGGGGCCGGATCCGGCGGCCCTGCCGGATGCCGCCGTGCTGCCGTCGATCGGCTGGGCGGCGCTGCATTCCGACATCCAGAGCCGCGACCGCGCCTCGATCTACTTCCGCTCCGGCCCGTTCGGCTCCGTCAGCCACAACGACGCCGACCAGAACAGCTTCATCATCGACCTGAACCGCCGCCGCATGGCGATCGACAGCGGCTACTACGTCACCTACGACTCGCCGCACATGCTGGGATGGACCCGGCAGACCCAGGCCCATAACGCGATCACCTTCGACGGCGGCCAGGGACAGCCGATCAAGCGGGCCGACCTGGCGGGCCGGATCACCGCATTTGCCGATGACGGGCGCCTGGCCAGCGTGACCGGCGACGCCACCGCCGCCTATGACGGCGCGCTCGAAACGGCGGTGCGGACCATTGCGCTGCTGCGCCCGGACATCGTCCTGGTCTACGACCGGGTGGCAAGCGCCACGCCGCGCAGTTTCGAATGGAACCTGCACAGCTATGTCGAAATGGTGCGCTATGCCGCCAATGCGGCAGGCATCGCCCAGGACAACACCTCCCTGTGCGTGGAGATGCTTGCGCCGCAGACCCTCGACTTCACGCAGACCAACCGATTCGGCGATCCCGACCGTCCGCCGGACCGGGCCGACCTGCCGCGGCAATGGCATGCCCGCTTCGCCACCAGGGACAGGCTGCGGCAGACGGAGTTCCTGGCCCTGCTGCGCCTGAACTGCAGGGCCGTGCCGGTCCGCGACCTGGCGCCGCTTCCGGACGGCGGCTTCCGGCTGGAGATCGGCAACAACGCGGTGGCGATCGGCGCAGGCGGGGCGATCCTGAATCCCCCCACCGATCGCTGAGCGCCCGACCGCCGGAGAGCCGGCGGCCGCTGCGGCAGGGCCGGATCAGGTATGCAGGTAGCTGCGCCGGTCGCCGGACAAAACGAGCGCGGTCAGGCGGCCGGTGTGATAGGCGCCGGTGTCGATGCCGATCCTGTTGGGCCGCTCCTCCACCTCCGGGGTGATGGTGTGCCCGTGCACGACGATCCGCCCCAGATCCGCGGTGGCGGACAGGAACGGCTCGCGGATCCAGAGCAGGTCCTGCGGGTCCTGCCGGGCCACCGGCACGCCGGGACGGATCCCGGCATGGACGAACAGATAGTCGCCGGCCTCATGGGCCAGCACCATGTCCTTCAGGAAGCGCAGATGCGCCTCCGGCAGCTTCTCGATCAGCGCCTTGCGGGCATCCACGAATTCCGGCCCGCCGCCGACGGCGTTGCGCGGCACCGGCACGCCGTACGAGTAGAGGGTCATGTCGCCGCCATTGACCATCCAGTGCGGGCCGATCGAGGAATCCTCCAGGAAATCGAGCATCGCCGCTTCGTGGTTGCCCAGGATGTGGACGGCCGAGAAGCCGTCCGGCGGACCTTCGAGCAGCTGTTCGATCACGCCCCGGCTGTCCATGCCGCGGTCGACGAGATCGCCGAGATAGACGATGACCTTGTCCGGCTCGCCCGCCTGCCGGGCATCCTCGCGGATCATCTCGTGCAGCCGGTCGAGCAGGTCCGAACGGCCGTGGATGTCGCCGATGGCATAGATCCGGCAGCCGTCCGGCACGCGGCCGCGGGCGCCGGCGGCGGCAGGCGCCGCGCTCCGCGCCCCGTCATGGCCCTGGCGCGACGCCTGCCTGCGCAACCTCTTGAACATCAGACTGAGGACTTTCCGCTTTGCCGGTTCATGCGGGGCCGGCAGCATCGCCGTGCTGCTGCTCCGCCTCGCCGAAATGGGCCCACCGTTCGCGACCGCCGCGATTGTCCAGGACATTGACCAGCGCGATCACCACCTTGCGCTCGTACCGGGTCCCGGCGTTCTTCATCAATTCGACCGTGATGGTGTCGAAATCAAGCCCCGCCCGCCAGGCGCGCGGACTGGCCATCGCCACGAAGTCGTTGGCCACCGCGACCACCCGGGCGGTGGGCAGGATGGCATCGCCGGACAGGCCGTGGGGCCGGCCGGTGCCGTCCCAATGCTCCTGCATCTGGCGCAGGGTCTCCACCACCGGCCCGTCGAACTCCACCCCCTCCAGCAGATCGGCGGACATCTGGATCGAATCGCGCACCAGTTTGAGCTCGTCCTCCGACAGCTTGTCGGTCTTCGCCAGGATATGCTCCGGCACCGCGATCTTCCCCAGATTGGTCATCGCCGCCGCAATCTCCACCGTCATAACGTCGACGTCGGTGAGGTCCATCTCCCGGGCAGTGGCGGCCGCGACCTGCGCGACCCGCTTGGAATGGTTCGCGGCATAGGGATCGCGCCGGTCGATCAGCGCGACCAGGGTCTCCACCAGCTGCCGCATCGACTGCTCGCGACGCACCCGCTCGCGCTCGACCTCGGTGATGTCAGTCTCCACCATCAGCACCGCGCCGGTGCCGACACTGCCGCCTGCGCCGCCGGGCAGCGGAATGTGATCGGACTTCAGGATCCGGTCCTCGCCGACACCGGTCCCGTTGCCGGCCAGGTGGCGGCGACGGATTTCCGTCACGGTGGCGCCGGCCTTGCGGGCCTGCCTGTTCAGGTTGCCCAGTTCCTCGCCCAGGGCCGGGCCGAAGGCGGCGCCGAGTTCCTTGCCGACAAGGTCCGCAGGATCCTGGCGCACAGCGGCAGCGGCCTGCCGGTTGACGAAGGAAATCCGGTTGCCATCGTCCACCGCGGTGATTGCGGTCGGCTGGCTGTCGGTGACCACCCGCAGAAAGCCGGAGAGGGAATCCAGCCGCTCGGCGACCCGCCGGTAGCGCGCGGCGGATTGTGCCGCCCGCATCGAGGTGCCGTGGCGCCAGACCGCGACGACCACGATCGCCACCAGCAGGATCGCACCGATCAGGGTCGCCAGCAGGACCCGGGCCCGGTACTCGGTCTCCTCCAGCGCCTCCGCCTCGTCGATCTTCCGGACCAGCACCCAGGGCGTCCCCTCGATGGCGCGGGAGGTCATCACCACCGGCTGGTTGCCGTAGTCGACCTGCTGGCCGAAGGCGCCGGGCTGGTCCAGAGCCAGGTTCGCCGCCAGTTCAGGATCCGATCGCGACAGCAGCCGCTCGAGCGGCTGCGCCCCGTCCGCCAGGGTCGTCAGGTACTGGACCTGGCCGTCCTGTGCCCGGACCAGCAGGCTCTCGGAGGTCTGGCTGGTATCGCCCGGCTGCACAAGCCGCCGCTCGATCTCCGCCTGGACCGGCCGGATCCCGATGACCGCACCGAGCTCCGCTTCCGCCGACGGGTCGGACTGGATCGCGAAGATCGGCTGCACGAAGGCCATGCTGACCTCCCCCGACGGCGCTCGGTACATGTCGAGCATGGCCGCTTCGCCCCGCGGACGGTTCTCCAGGAAGGCCTTCAGCCGGCTGTCCAGCGGCGGCATGTCCGGCGTGGCGACGACCAGTTCATTGTCGGGGGTGATGATCGCCAGGCCCGCCGTGCCCACCCGGGTGACGTTCGCATTGACCGCCGGCCCCCGCGCCGGAGCACTGAACCCGGTGAGGTTCGCGGTGGAGATCAGGAAGATGCGGACATATTCGCGCTGGCCCTCGCCATCGGGAACCTGGTCGAGCTGCCACCCGGCGAACGACAGCTCCGTCATCAGCAGCCGGACGGAATCGTTGTCGGCTACGTCCCGCAGCGCGCGGGCCTGGTCCATCACCCAGTCGCGCACAGCGGCGGCACGGGTGTCGGCAATGATCCCGAGACGGGTCTGCCAGGCGCGCAGGTCGCGGCTGCGCTCCGCATCGACGAAGCCGACCGCAAGCAGCACGCCGACAATGCCGAGCAAGGCGAGCACCACGGCAGCGCCAAGCATGTAGAGGCGGCTCTTCCGCCCTTGCGCGGCATCGTCCTGATCTTCCGCCAGGCCAGGTGCGGACCCGGCATTGGCGTCCCCCTTCGACACGTCTTCCCCGGTCATCGCCCCCTCATCACCCGCCAGCCCTCACCCCAGGCGGCGATCCTGGTCACCGATCGGCAAGGATTTGCCCCTATCGTCCGATCACCGGCGGCAGATTAACGATCCAGGCCCCACCGTGCCAGATTCGGGCCAGTTGTGACTTCGGTCACCGACCGGCGCGGCCGACCGCAATGTGATTGGCCCTGAAGCACTGATTGTCCCATTCTGGTACCGAACAGCTGAACGCGCCACAGATGCCCCGCACCATGCATCCCATACTGCCCCTGCGCATCATCGCCTCCCTGCGAATCATCACTTTCGTGCTGCTCTCCGGCCTGATCTGGACCGGCACACCCGCGGTGACGGGCCTCGGCGGCAGCGCAATGGCGGCGACGCAGGGCACGAAGAGCTTCTTCCAGACCTGGGAGTTCCGGCGCGAGAACCTGAAGCCGTTCCCGAAATGGACTTCCGCGCTGGAGCGTTATTTCAAGGAACGCGGCCGCACCGACGGCAGCTGCACGGACAAGACCTTCAACCGCTGCCACTGGGAAGAATGGCAGAAGATGCTGGCAGACCTGAAAGGCAAGAAGGATCTCAAGCAGCTGCGCGCCGTCAACGCGTTCTTCAACGATCGCCCCTATATCACCGACCCCATAAACTGGGGGATCGAGGACTATTGGGCCGCCCCCGGCCAGTTCCTGACCAAGGACGGCGATTGCGAGGATTATGCGATCGCGAAATACCTGTCGCTGCGCGCCCTGGGCTGGCCGCCGGAGGATCTGCGACTGGTGGTTCTTCAGGACCTGAATCTGCGCATTCCCCATGCGATCCTGATCGTGCGCTTCGCCGGGCGCTACCTGATCCTCGACAACCAGATCAAGCAGGTGGTCGACCAGTCGGCGATCCGGCACTACAAGCCGATCTATTCCCTGAACGAATCGGCATGGTGGTTGCATCGTTGAGATGCGGTTTGCTGCCCCTTCGCCTGCCATCATCCGAAGGGAGAATTGGCACGGTCGGTCGAGGGGGCTCAAATCCCGCCGAAAAACAGCGTCCAACCCCGGTCATGGACTCACCTGCCGGCGGGAACCCGGACGCCGTGACCGCTGCGGGTCGGTGAATACAGTATTATGCGGCAAGGCATTCTCGTTCTGGCGAAGGACCCGAGCATCCTGCTCGGCCTGCTGCGCGCGGCCGACCTGATCGTGATCCTGCTGGTCGGTATCGCCGCCTATGAGTTCCGCCACGACGAATGGGCCATGCCGACGCAGTACTGGGTCGGCATCGCGCTGGCCTGCATTCTGACCGCCCAGATATTCCATTTCGGCGGGATCTATCGCTACGACAATTTCCGCCATCTGATGCGGAACATGGCGCGCCTGGCGCCCCTGTGGGTCGCGGTCGGCGTCGGCCTGGCGTCGGCGGCCTTCTTCTCAAAGACCTCGGAGGACTTCTCGCGGCTATGGGCCGGCACCTGGTTCCTGGGCACCTATGCGGGTTTCTTCCTGATCCGCATCCCGGTGGCCGTGCTGTTCTATGTCTGGCGCCGCCGCGGCTACCTGGCCCGCACCACCGTCATCGTCGGCGCCAACGACAATGCCCGGCGACTGATCACCCATCTGGAGCGGACGCAGGACCACGGCCTGAAGGTTCTGGGCATGTTCGACGACAGGGTCACACGGGTGCCGCGCGGCATCGAGCATGTCCCGCTGCTGGGCACGGTGGACGACCTGATGCAGTACCTGCGGCGGCACAACGTGGATCAGATCATCATCACCCTGCCCTGGCATGCCGAGGAGCGGCTGATGAACCTGATGGCCAAGCTGCGCACAGCACCCACTGACATCACCCTGGCGCCGGACCATGTCGCCTACCGGCTGATCGACCGCCGCGTCCACCAGTTCGCCGGCCTGCCGATGATCACCGTCGCCGAGCGGCCGCTGGGCGGCTGGAGCTATTTCGTGAAGGCGATCGAGGACCGGGTGCTGGCGGTCATCGCCATGATCCTGTTCCTGCCGGCGATGCTCGTGATCTCGCTGCTGATCCGGCTGGACAGCCCCGGCCCGGCGCTGTTCCGGCAGCCGCGCTACGGCTTCAACAACAACATCTTCAACGTCTACAAGTTCAGGACGATGTACCAGGGACCGCCGCCGGGACTGGCCGCGCCGCTGCCCGAAGGGTCGGCGGTTGCAGAACGGGCCGGCATCGGCGGCCTGGCACAGGCGACCCGCGAGGACCCGCGGGTGACGCGAATCGGCCGCTTCCTGCGCCGCACGAGCCTTGACGAGCTGCCGCAGATCTTCAACGTGCTGCGCGGCGAGATGTCGATGGTGGGACCGCGCCCCCATGCGATCGCCCATAACGAGGAATTCGCCAAGATCATCGACCAGTACATGGGCCGCCATCGCGTGAAGCCGGGAATCACCGGCTGGGCGCAGATCAATGGCCTGCGCGGCGAGACCGATACGCCGGAAAAGATGGAGCGACGGGTGCAGGCCGACCTGTACTATATCGAGAACTGGTCGATATGGCTGGACATGCGTATTCTTTTCCGCACCCTTTTCGTCGGCTTCGTGAACGAGAACGCCTACTGACCGGCACTCCGGCGGCATGACGCCCGGATCGGGACAGTACAGGGGCCGGAATCCTCTGCGGCGGGCCTGACCCCGCCGCACCGGCGGCGGGGAGATGTGCATGCACCGACGTGAGATCCGGCAGGATCCCTTCTTCCACGATTTCTTCGGCCGCATCCCGAAGGAAACCTGGCCGACCTTCACCGAGGACCAGTTGTTCGCGATCAAGCGCGCATTCGGTGCGCGCTATCGCGGTGCGCATATGGTCGATCTTCGCGTCTCGCTGCCGATCCCCTTCCGCCGCATGTACATGGTGCTGCTGATCGGCGGCGAGAAGCGTTCCAGGAACCGCCGCTCCTACGACCGGCGGAGCCAGCCCCTGGTCACGGCCGGCAACATCGTCTTCGGCCTGTTCTTCTTCGGCATGCTGCTGCTGGCCCTGCTGGGCATCCTCTACACCCTGAAATCCTGGATCGGCATCGACCTGTTCCCCGGCATGTCGCTGGGGCTGTGGCAGGAATTCTCCTCCCAGGTCAGGGAAACAGTCCGCTGAACGGCCGCCTTCCATGCGTCTTCTGCCATTCATCGGCCTGCTGATCGCCATCGCGCTGGCGCCGCTGCCCCTGGGGAGCAATCGCCCGGGACCGTGGAGCCTGCTGGCGCTCTGGATGGGCCTGATGCTGATGGGCTGGGGTATCGTCATGTGGCGGGACTGGACCCAGCTTCATGTCCGGCTGCCGTTCTGGAAATGGCCGGCCTGCGCCTTCGGGGCCGTGCTCGTCTGGGCATTGATCCAGGCCTTTCCCTGGACACCGGCCTTCCTGCACCACTGGATGTGGAGCGGCGCGGCAGACGCCCTCGGCGCCGAGGCGACAGGAGCGATCAGCGCCGTCCCGCGCGAGACCCTGACCGGCATCACCCGGCTCGCCGCCTACGCTGCCGCCTTCTTCCTGGCGATGCAGTATTGCCGGGAACGATCGAACGCGCGCCGGCTTTCCAATACCGTCATCGCCAGTGTGCTGGCCTATGCCGCCTATGGCCTGTTCGTCGACTTCTCCGGCAACGCGACGATCCTGTGGTACGAGAAATGGGCCTACCCGGATTCCCTCACCTCGACCTTCGTGAACCGGAACAGCTTTGCCACCTATTGCGGCATCGGCATCGTGGCGCTGGTCTCCTCCCTCCTGTCGGAGGGCCGCGACCGGCGGGACGGGCCTGACCACGACGTTGCGACCAGAGACCGCAGGTTCGCCAAGCTTGCCCTGCTGCTGACGACCCTGCTGGTGCTGTTTACCGCCCTGCTGCTGACGGGTTCGCGCGCCGGCCTCGCCGCCACCCTGATCGGCACCGCCGTGGTGGCAGGACTGCACTATCGTGCCGGCGGCGGCCGTGCCGGGGACGACCTTCTCGGCCCGTCGGCCGGCGCCCGCCTCTGGCCGCTCGCCGTCGGGGCGGGGATGCTGGTCGTCCTGCTGATCAGCGGCGGCGCGGTCATGGACCGGCTGGACGACGGACGCGGCCAGACCGGGCGGAGCGAGATCTGGGAACGCAGCCTGGTGGCACTGGCCGATGCGCCGCTGCGCGGCCATGGCCTGGGCACCTACGAATCCATCTTCTTCGCCTACCAGGACGAGCCGCATGTCTTCGCCTACCAGGTGGACAAGGCCCACAACACCTATCTGGAGGTCCTTGTGGAACTGGGCCTGCCCTTCGGCCTGCTGTTGCTGGCGATCCCGGCATGGCTCTGCTGGCAGGTGCTGCGGGGGGTGTTGAACCGGGTCGGCGGCCGCTACGGCATCACCGCCATCGGCGCGAGCGTGACGATCGGCGCCCACAGCGCGGTGGATTTCAGCGCCCAGATCCCCGCCATCGCCCTGGTCTGGATCAGCCTGCTGGGATGCGGCTATGCGCAAACCCTGCCGCCGGGCGTCTCCGCGATGGTGTTCGTGCGACAGTCAAAGCCGGCCAACCAGCCCGACGGCCCGCTCTAGCTGCCCGGCCGGGTCTCGTCCCAGAGGCTGTCGAAGGTCGCCAGGCGATCCGGCGTCGCGGCGAGGGCACGGCGCACGATGCCCAGGGCATAGCGTTGCCGGGCATAGGCGACCAGCCAGTCGGGATGCCAGAGCGCGGCCAGCCTGATCTGTTCCGCAACCACCGCCCGCTGGTCGTCGGTCAGGCGGGCATCCAGCATGAATGCCATTTCCAGGCGGGGCAGGATCATCGGTTGCGCCGTCGGCCCCAGTGCCATGGATCGGGTCACGGCGGCAGCCATAGCCGGGCTCAGGCCGTCGCGCAGAAACAGTCCTTCCGCCAGCCGCATCCAGAGATAGGGGTTGCCTGCGTCGAGGGCGATCGCCTCGCGCGCCGACTCAACCGCCCGGTCGAGCATCAGCCGGCGTTGCCCGCTCTGACGGTCCAGGTCCATCTGCCGGGCCTGCCACAGCTGCAGCAGCGCCAGGTCCGCCTTGTCCTGCGGCGTCGCCCACCATTTCGCGGCACCGACACGGCTGCGCAGGGCACGTGCCGCCCGGCGGTCGTCGACCTGATCGCCGGCACCGATGGCGGCCACGACGGGATCGCCGGCAACCCGGGCCAGGGCGGCGACGAACTGCGGGAAAGAAAGCGCCGCCAGCAGTGCCCCGGCGACGAAGACGGCCAGGGCATAGAAACCCGGCCGCAATCCCGAGGCGCGGACCGCCGTCGGATCACCCGCCGCCATAATATTCCTTGTAGTAGCCCTGATAATAGCCGCTGGATGTCCCGTAATGGTACTGGGCGTGTCTCTTCAGGTCGACCTGGCTGAGAACCGTACCCACCAGGTCGGCTCCGCTCTCCAGCAGCTGCTTCAGGGCACTGTAGGCCGCCTCCCGATGGGTGCGCCCCCAGCGGACCACGAAGACGCTCTTGTCGATCTGGCGCAGCAGCACGAGGACGTCAGCCACCGCGAGCACCGGCGGCGTATCCACCACGACAAGGTCGTAGGCATCCTTCAGGCGCATCAGGACCTGCTGCATCCGCGCCGAGCCGAGCAGGTCGGGCGGGTTCGGCGCCGGCGGGCCGGCGGTCAGGAAATGCATGCCCGATCGCGGATCGATCTCGATCACGTCCTCCAGGCGTGCCTCGCCGGAAAGAACGGAGACCAGGCCGGCATTGTTCGGCACCCCGACGGCATAGTGCAGCGAGGGATGGCGCAGGTCGGTATCGACCAGGATCACCCGCTGCCCGGCCCGCGCGGAGGCCCGCGCCACCGCCAGAGCGGTGGTGGTCTTGCCCTCGCCCGGCACCGAGGAGGTGAAGAGCACCGTGCGGGGCGGATGGTCGACATCGGAGAGCAGCAGCGCCGTGCGCAGACTTCGCACCGCCTCCGCGAACACCGATCCCGGTCGCGACAGGACCAGTTCCTGCGGACCGCCATGGCCGCCGCCGACCCGCGGCAGCACGGCGATCGTCGGGATCCCGGTCTGGGCCTCCAGCTGCTTGACCGACCGGAAGCCGGCATCCAGATGCTCGGCCACGAACACCAGCATGACACCCAGCGCGGCGGAAACCACGAAGGCGAAGGCGATCATGACCTTCTTGTTCGGATAACTGGGATAATCCGGCGGCACGGCATAGGAGATCACGCGGGCATCCGGCAGGGTCAGTTCGCCGTCCTCCTGCACCCCGGTTTCCCGGAACCGGTCGCGCAGCCGCTCGTAGAGTTCGCGCTCCGAGCGCGCATCGCTCTCCATCTGCTTCAGCTTGACCTGCGCCTCGGACTGCCCGCGCAAGGTCTGGTCGAGTTGGTTCACCGCGCGTTCCAGGTTCTGGACCCGGACCCGGGCGATCTCCACCTCGTTGCGCAGGTTGATGCCGATCTTGTCGATCTCGGTGCTGATCTTCTCGCGCACGTCGCGGAGTTCGCTGAGCTTCAGCTCATACCGGGGATGGCCCTCGCGCAGCTGCGTCTTGAGCTCCGCCAGCTGCCTGGCGACCTCACTCTCCTGCTCCCGCAGTCGCTGGATCAGCGGCGACTGCAGGACCGCGGCCGCCGTCTCCAGCCCGGCATCCGAAGCGATCAGCTGCTGCACCTGCTGATAGCGCGCCTCCGCCTCGTTCAGCTTGCTGCGGGCGTCGATCAGCTCCCGGTTCAGCTCCACCAGCTGCTGGGTCATCAGGGTGACCTGCTGGCCGATGTCGATCAGACCGATATCGCGCCGGAAGGCGGCAAGCCGGCTCTCGGCCTCCACCATCCGGCTGCGCACCTCCTCCGCCCGGCGTTCCAGCCAGTCGGAGGCCCGGTTGGTGGCGCTGCGCTTGTTCTCCGCGGTCTGCAGCACGTAGGTATCCGCCAGTGCGTTGACCACCTCGGCGGCAAGCTCCGGATCCTCGGCGGTGAAGTCGAGCCGGATGGCGCGGCTGCGCTCGCTGGCGGTGACGCTCAGGCTTGCCAGGAAATAGTCGACCACCCATTCGCGGGTCAGTTCGGCGCGGCGCTCCGGCGTCAGGCGGTTCTCGGCCAGGCGCCGCCGCTCCCGCGCCTCCTCGATCGGCGCGGTGACGAACTCCGGCATCACCCCCATGAAGATGTCGGTCAGGCTGAACTCGCCGAAAAGGCGGGTCATCAGGCCCGGCGATGGCGGCCGGAGCTCCGGGTTGAATGCCGGATTGGCGGTGAGATTGAGAAGGTCGACGACCTTCTTGGCCAGTTCCCGCGACCGCAGCACGGCGGCCTCGGTCTCGTTGGTCTGGTAGTCGGCGCCCAGGCCGGGAACCACGGCCTGGATGTTCAGCACGTTCATCTGCCGCGTCTCGACCAGGACCTGGGCGCTGGCGGTGTAGCGGGGGGTGATCTGGAAGACGAACAGGGTGGCGAGGGTCACGGCCACGATCACGGTGGCAATGATGATCCATTTCCGCCGCCAGATCGTGGCGATCAGGTGGCGGAGCGGTGCTTCCGCGTCTTGCGGCCGCTCGATCGACCCATAGGACGGAGCGTCGTGCGGTTCCGGCTCCTGACCTTGCGGCGCGATGTAGGTTACGGTCGCCATGCCATTGATCTCAGGGGAAGATCCCCGGTTCACCTCGGTTCCGGTCATCCTGGCACAGATCGTGCCAACACTGTGGCATTAATAGGGCAGCCCGGCCGCCCAATGGCAGCGCCGGCGCCCGCGGCCTTATTGCCCGGCGGTCCCGCCGGCGATCCGTCACGGTCCCCATCATGTCCCGGATGCCCTGATCCGGCCCGTTCGCGGTGCGGAGTCGGTGGTCGCCGGCGTCATTGTTCCTCAATTGATCAGAATAGCCGCCGCTGAACCTCGATCGTGTCGCCGGGAAGGACCGGATAATCCTGGGTGACCGAGTAGCGGGTCGGCACATTCTCTTCGTTCTGGCGAATGACGATCATCGGCTCCTGCAGGGCGCGGTTCGTGTAGCCGCCCGCCAGGGCCACCGCCTGCCGCATGTTCAGCCCGGACTGGTAGGGAAAGCTGCCTGGGTTCCTGACCTGTCCCAGAATGAAAAACGGCCGGTAGTTGGCGACCTCGACCGTCACCTGCGGATCGACCAGGTAGTTCTTGTTCAGGAGGTCCACCAATTCCTGGCGCAGCTCCGCCAGGGTCAGCCCGGCGGCGTCGACCTGGCCGATCAGCGGCATTGCCAGCTGGCCGTCGCCACTGATCTCGAATTCGCCCGACAGGTCGTCCTGGCCGAAGACCTTGACCGCCAGCTTGTCACCCGCGCCCAGGCGATACCGATAGACCTGCTCGCCCTGGCCCGCCTTGCTGACCGGCGGCGGCGGGATCTCCCTGCTCTGGCAGGCCGACAGGACAACAGCGCCCAGAAGCGCAAGCAGCAGCGTCAGAACAGGCATCCGGCCGCGCCACCCGCCCTCCGCCGGGGGTCGGCGGGACAGGGCCAGCCGGGAGGTCGACAAAGCTGCCGGTCGCGCTGCGCAAGGGTCCATTCTCAAGTCTTCCATGACGATCAGATATGCAGGTCCAGGTTCAGGCCCAGGATGGTTCCGGTATATTCCAGGCTGCTGGTGGGCGAGACGGCCCGCGAATGCCGGATGAAGGCCTCGCCGATCAGGTACTCGTTGAAGAAGCGCTTCAGCCTCGCATCGAACCTGTGGGTGGTCTGGGTATAGCCTGCGACCTGGCCATTGCTGGCGGTCACGTCATGCTGCATCCGATAGCCCCCGCTGGCGATTGTCCGATAGTAGATCTCCTGTTCGCCCTCGAGGGTGAAGATGGTGCGTGTCTGCCCGCCCGCATTGTTGAGGATCTGCTCGGTCAGCTGGCGCTCCAGGCTGCTGCGGATGGTCAGCAGCTCGGTCGCATTCCAGACCACGCCCAGCCGCGCCGTCGGGCCGGAGAGGGTGGACAGCCGGGCATCCTCGTAGGTCTGTTCCTGGTAGCCGATGGCGGCATCCAGGTAGCTGACGGCGGAGGCGTTGTACTGCAGTCCCGCCAGGACCCGCCAGCCCTGGGAATCGCGCCGGAAGCCGGCATCGTCGGGAACGATCTTGTAGCGCCGCATATTGGCCTGCGGTTCGACATACAGGATCGTATCCTCGAAGGCCTCATAGCCCGCACGCCATGTCAGCGAATATTCCCAGCGGTCGCGGTCCTGCTGGTTGCGATCGAACGGATTGGCAGCCTGCGGCACATTGTCATAGTCGAAGCGCCGGCCGCGCGCCTTGAGTTCCGACAGGAAGGCATCGCGCTGGTAGTTCCAGTCGGCATCCAGGTACAGGGTCGTGACCGGGATCGGGTAGAAGGAGGTGACGGTCAGGGTCCGCGCGCCGCTAGTCAGCAGGTCCTGGGAGGTGAGCCGCTCCTGCGTCCGGGCGAGGCGGGCGTTGAGATTAACCTCGTGGAATTCGGTGACATCCAGCCGCCCGCCCACCGAGGCATCCCACAGATTGGCATCCTCGAAATCGTTCTCGCGATAGCGCTGGATGGTCGCGGCGACGCTGGTGCGGAACTGGTGGTTGTCCCAGTCGCTGGTCAGGTCCAGACGCGGCTTCAGGCGAAGGATGACATCGGACAGCTGGACGATCGACGAATTGACGATGTTGTCGTTGTACTCGGTCTCGACCTCCAGCTTGGGCTTCAGGATGAAGCTGTCTGCCACCCGCGTGTGCAGCCGCAGCCCGGTTTCCGGATCCACCCGGCGATCGGCGCCGAACAGGGCCTGGCCGAGATTCATGCCCTGGGCATCGTATTCGGGTCGAGAGCGGTTGCGCACCGATTCCCGGTCCGCCGACGGCTCCTTGATCACGCCGACATCCTGCGCGGCTGCGGTCCGCCAGGGCCAGAAGGGCGCAACGCCCAGCATTGCCGCCAGGCACAGAGAAAGAAGGGGATGCCGGCGCCTGGACCGAGGCTGGGGATCCAGGCCGGCCGCCGACCGCCCGTCGCGCCATCGGCCGCCTGCTCCGGCCGCATGGACGCAGTCCGGCGACGGTTCTCCCGGGGGCAGGGAGGGACTCCGCCCGCTCGGCCCTGACGGGAGCGGGCCCAAAGATCAGTTCGCGCTGATGGTGGTGCCCCTGTCGACAACCGGATCCGGCGGGCCGAGGAGGGCGGCAACAGTCTGCTGCTGCTGCTGGCGCTGGCCGGCTGCGGTGGCCAGATTGGCAAGCACCCGTGCGGCAGAGTCCTGGATCCGGCTCTCCGCCTGGCGGCGGCGTTCCCGCGCCTGGTTCTGGTTCTGCTGGTTCCGTGACAGGAACCGGCGCGATTCCTCGGACTGCGGCTGCAGGATGCTGTCGGCATCGTCCGACGGTTCCAGGACGATGCCGGAGAGCAGGGTCGGACGGCCCGGCCGCGCCTTGAACTTGATCCGCAGCTGGCCGCCGCTAACCACCGTATCGATGACGATCGCACCGCCGCGCTGGTTGGGGTCGATGAACTGAAAATTGCCGGCCTGCACGTCCGTGCCGCGGGCATTGGTCAGCGCGATGCTGTCCATCCACTCGTCCGGCGCCGTGTTGGCAATCCGGGTGGCGACGCCGTTCACCTCCAGCTCATCGCCGAAGGGGCGGCCGAACTGGGCGCTGTCGCCGAAATCGTTGCTGAGGATCACCACCCGATAGCGTCCGTTCGGTGCCGGCAGGGTGACCTCGCGTACATTGGCGACGCCGTCGACAAGCAGCGGATCGCCGTTCGGGCGGCGCACGGTCTGCAGATCCTGCGGCGTGCCGTCCTCGGTCAGGAAGGCGTCCTCGGTGATATCGACCCGGCGGAACCCGGTCATCACCGAGCTGTCCGGCGGCCCGAAGTCGTAGCCGATCCGGCGTTCGTCCAGCTGGAAGTCCGGCGTCACCACCGTCTTCATCACCGGCGCCGCCACCAGGGCGGTGCTGGCGCTCTGCTCGATCCGGGCGATGGCCTGCTGCAGCGCCACCGGATCGTCGACCAGATTGCCCCCCATCAGGGCGGTCATCAGGTTTTCCGCCCGCTGGGCAACCTCGTCCGGGTCGGCATCCGCCGAGTTGAGATAATCGGACAGCCGCTCCAGCCCGTCCGTGGAACCGGTGAGTGCACCGATCAGGGCCTCGGTGCCCTCGGCGCTGCCCTGCAGGGCGGCCACCACCTGCTGCAGGCTGCCGCCGACCTCGCCTGCCGCGCTGCCGGGACCGAACGCCCCCTGGCCGTCATCGGCCGTCGGGCCGAATGCCCCGCCCGTGCCGCTGACGCCGACATTACCTATGTCGAGGCCTGCACCCGGGCTGCCGCCCTGACCGTCCGCCGGCGCGGCGGCGACACCATCCGGCGCAAGGGTCTGTGCCTGAGCAATGCCGGCATCGGCTGCCGGCAGGACGAGGGCCATGGCAGAGGCCGCCGCGGCAAGCCGCAGGACGGTGCCGATCGCAACTCTGTTGCGGTGTCGGGACGCGCTGGTCAAAGAGTGAGTCCGGGCGCTACCGGCCTTCCCCTGGCCCGCATCCTCGCCCAAGATGGCTCCCGATCCTGGCGATTGCAGATGTTTGCGCGACATAGCATCAACCTGCCTTGTCACCGGCCCCCAAATTCGCGGACCGGACATTAGAATACGGTCGAGCAAGAATCATGCCGACCCAGGTTGGATCAGACAGGGCCAGCACCCATATAAGACCCAGCGTTCCAGAATGGAACTTCTATCATTATTCTGTCGCAAAATCAATTGCTTGATCCAATACTGCTCAACTGAACGTTAAGCTCTGAGCCGCAAGCACCGCCGCCGGAAGGATTGTCCTGATATGGGACACGCGATTTCCATTCTGCTCCATTCCGGGACTTCGGCATCGTCCCTCCTCCGCCGGCGTCGCGGTTCGGGTGCCGGTCGGCCACCACTTCCGTCGCCAAGGCCGTGACTTTGCCCGTCCAGCCCGCCGCCGCGGCTGCGGCCGACCTGGCGCCCTTCTGGCAGGGCCTCCGGCAACGGATCGTCGCACCGGACAGCCTGTCGGAAGGGGCCGGAGGGACGGCGCCGGACCTGCCGGTAGCGCCGGAGACCGCGGCCTATGCCGGCATCCTCGGCATGGCGCTGGTCGGCTGGGCCATGCAGCTGCCGAACGACCGCGCGGACGTGCGGCGCAGCCGTCTCTACAACCGCTACCGCATCGCCAGCGGTTGGCGATGGGCCGTCCGCCTGCGGGAAGCGGGCATAGAGACGGTGTGCATCAAGGGCCTTGCCGCCGCGGCAACGATCTATCCCGAAAGCGGCCTGCGGGCGATGGCGGATGCCGACCTGCTGCTGCGCGGCCGGGATCTGGGCCCGGCCCTGCAGTTCTTCCTGTCGCAGGGCTTCGCGGTGGGTCAGGAACCGACCCGCCACAGCTGGGGCTTCATCGGCGATGCCAGCGCGGAGCCCCTGATCAGTCCGGAAGGCAGCAATATCGACCTGCACCGGCACCCCGACGCCTGGCCCCTGCACAAGGGCCTGTCGACCGAGGCGGTGATGGCGGCCAGCCAGGTCTGCAGCACGATGGAAGGGGAGATACGGGTGCCCTGCCGCGAGCATCAGCTGCTGATCGCCGCAAGCAATGCTGCACGGGACCTGTTCGATCCGCCCAGCCTGAAGCTGCTGATCGACGGCGCCTTCATCCTCATGCGGCAGGACGGCAGCGGCACCGCACTGGACTGGCAGGAGGTCGAGCGCCGCGCCACCGACGGCGACGGCCTGCGCGGGCTGCGGTCCTACCTGTCGTTGATGGGGCTGCTCGGCTTTGACCTGTCCGATGTCCCGGCCCGGCTGCGGTCAGGGACATCGGATCCCGGTGCCTGGCTGCTGCGGTCGATCGCCGCCGAGCTGGGCTCAGGCCGGTTCGGCGATCCCGAACTGGACCATGGCCTCGGACACAAGCTGCTGCGGGAGGTTCTGCTGTCTGCCTCCCTTCGCACAGTCCTGTGGCGCAACATCACGCGCCTGTCCGGACTGGCGCGTCCCAATCGCGGCATGCTCGCCGACCTGCAATAGCCGGCGCCGGCCGTTTGTCCGTGGCGGCCACTGCCAGAACCCGGTAATCTGTCCGAAGGGGTGGCTGCGGAACAACCGCCCGGGCGGGGCATTGCCGCGCCCGCCCCGGCAGAGGGCGCCGGACCGCCCAGCCTGCCGGAGCAGGGCGGGTGTGCGACACCATCGTCGGATGCGTGCGGTATGGCGGGCATCGGCCGTACCGCACCCCGACACGCGGACAGGCAGCGCTGTCTTCCTGCCCGGAGACAGGCTGGTGTACCGGCAGTCCGAGGTCCGGGGGTCCAAGGTCCGAGGGTCCGGGGCGACGGGGTCCGGGGGTCGGGGACCTGGTCGTCCGGGTCGCGAAGGCGGCATGAATCGCGCATGGGCAGGCCCGCCGGAACGGATCCGGGACGGGGCAAGGCAACGGCAGTGGCTTCAGACCGAGTACAGCAGAATTCCGAGCGGCCCGACGGGGACCGGAACTCCGACGGAGACGGCAGGCAGCCAGCCCGAAGGGTCGTGCGGGTGAAGCGCCGGCGCGAGCGTGGCATCCCGCAGGAACCACCCGTCGCAGCCGCACCGGGTGCGGAGGAAGCCAGCACCCCCGGCACTGCGGCCAGCGCGGTGCCGGAACAGGACGCGCCCTCGGCCGAAGCCCCAGGCCCCGCCGCATCGGCACCCGCCGGACCGACACACGCGGCTCCGACACCCTCTGCTCCGGCACCCGGCGCAACGGGAGGTGACGCGGCGGGAGGCGACGCGGCGGGAGGTGACGCGGCGGCACCCCGGCCGTCTGTCGCGGACGGGCCGGCCGGACCCGGCGACCCGGCCAGACCGCCCGCCCGCGGTCCGCAAGCCCCGGCGCCGGACGGCAGCAACGTGACCCCGCTGCCACCTCGGTCGCGCGCCGGATCCGCCGGCGATGGGATGGCAGTCGCGGCGGAAGCGGCGCCGGACGGAGCCGCCGGAAGCAGCGGCCTGCCCGCCCCGGCGGCGGCAGAGGCGGAAGAGGATCCGGCGGTGGCCAAGGCGGCCGCGAAAGCCAGTGCCGCCCGGGCGAAACACCGCCGCGCGCGCGACCTGATGCGTGCGGTGATGCGGGTCACGCAGTTCTACGGCCGGCCGGTGGGAGAGACGGATGTCCTGGCCGCGGGGGCGGTCAGCCCGGACGAGCTGACCCTCGAAGCCCTGCATCTGGCCGGCAGCCGGCTCGGCTACAAGGTCGCCGTGGCGCCCCTGAACCGGGAAAGCCTGGACACCTTCCCGGCGCCGTTCGTGCTGCTGCGCGACCCGCAGCCGGACGATGGCGAGGAACTGGGCGAAGGCGAGCATGGCACGGCCACGGCGCGGGTGATCCTGGAACAGGACGGGCCGAACTATTCGATCTACGACCCGCGCGCCTCGGCAAACCTGACCGTCTCCCGCGACGAACTGATCGGCGAGATCGAGGCGGCAGGCGGCGCCATCCTGCTGCTGAAGCCGTTCTCCGCCGCGGACCAGGAGAACCAGCATTGGCGCCAGCTGATCATGGCGCGGGTCCGCGGCGTGATCTGGGAACTGGGCATTGCCTCCCTGGTCATCAATATCTTCGCCCTGGCCGGGCCGCTCTTCGTGATGACCGTCTACAACAAGGTCATCGGCAACCAGGCGGTCGACACCCTGACCGTGCTGGCCATCGGGATGATCTCCCTCTACGTCTTCGACGCCCTGCTGCGGGTGGTGCGCAGCTACATCTCAAGCCATACCGGCGCGCGGCTGGAAGCGCTGATCGGCGGCGAGGTGTTCCACCACCTGCTGCACCTGCCCTACCGCCATTTCGAGAACACCGCCTCCGGCATGATCGGCGAGCGGCTGCGCCAGCTCGACACGATCCGCGCGTTCTTCACCGGCCAGATGCCGCTGACGATCGTCGACCTCGCCTTCGTCGGCGTGTTCCTGCTCGTGCTGTTCATGATCAACTCGATGCTCGGCTTCGTCACCCTCGCCGTGATGCCGGTCTTCGTGCTGCTGTCGATCGCCTTCCACGCCACCCAGCGCAAGCTGGCCGAGCAGAGCTTCATGGGCCAGGCGGCCCGGTCCTCCGCCTTGAACGAGACGATCACCAATGCCCTGACGGTGAAGTCGCTGGCCCTGGAATCGGAGGTCGAGCGCCGCTTCCACGAACGGCTCGGCCTGGCGGCCTGGACCGGCTTCCGGGTCAGCAACCTGTCCGGTGCCATCGCCACCATCGGCCAGCTGCTGCAGCAGGTCGCCGGGCTGGCGATCATCGTCATCGGCGCGCGCGCGATCATCGCCGGCGACATGAACATCGGCGAGCTGATCGCCGCCAACATCCTGGCCAGCCGGGCGATCGCGCCGATGCGGCAGGTGGTGTCCGCCTGGTACCAGCTGCAGGAGGTTCGCGCCGCCTTCACCCGGATCAACCAGATCATGGACGAGCCGGTGGAGCTGAAGCCGGGGGAGGTCGGGCCCGGCCTCACCCTGCGCGGCCATATCCGGCTGGAGAACGTCTCCTTCGGCTATGACGAGGACGGGCCGGAAGTGCTGCAGGATGTCAGCATGGAGATCGAGCCCGGGCAGGTGATCGGCATCATCGGTCCCAGCGGCTCCGGCAAGTCGACCATCGCCAAGCTCGTCCAGGGGCTCTATGCCCCCAGTCATGGCCGGGTGCTGATCGACGGCACCGACGTGCAGCACATGTCGCCCTCCTCCCTGCGCCGCCAGATCGGCGTGGTGCCCCAGGACATCCAGCTGTTCGCCGGCACGGTGCGCGAGAACATCGCCTTCGGGGTCGGCGACAAGGACCCCGCCCGCGTCGTCCAGGTTGCGCGCTTCGTCGGCGCACACGACTTCATCCAGCACCTGCCGAAGGGCTATGACACGGTCCTGACCGAACGCGGCTTCGGGCTCAGCGCCGGCCAGCGCCAGATGCTGTCGATCGCGCGGGCGCTGATGCGCAACCCCCGGATCCTGGTGCTGGACGAGGCGACCAGCGCCCTGGACGCGGTCACCGAGGAACGGCTGATGCGCAACCTGCGCCGTGCCGCGCGGGGCCGGACGATCATCCTGATCTCCCACCGCATGGCGCCGGTGGTCGTGGCCGACCGCGCCGCGCTGGTGATCGACGGCCGGATCGAGCGCGCCGGGCCGCCGCAGGAGGTGATCGCCTTCGCCCGCACGCGAATGGCGGAGCGCGCCGCGGAAGCCGCCGGCGAACGCAGTCCCGGCGGCGATGCCGGTGGCGGCGACTGGGACAATGACGGCCGGCCGCGGCGGCTGGATTCGGCGCCCAGCCCGGGACAGGACGGCGAGCGCGCCGGGACGCGCACCTGATGGCGGAGCAGGCGCCAGGCCCCCCCGACCGGGATGCCGGGCCGCCCGGCAGGGGATCCGGCCGAACCGGCGGCGATGCCGATAGCGCACCGGGAGGCGCGGTGACCCGGCCGGCGGAGCTGCGCCTGGCCGGAACGCCGGGCGGCAGCAAGAAGGGGGCCGGCGCGAAGCCGCAGCGGCCCACCATGATGCAGCGCGGCAGCGCGATGGCGTGGAAGCAGCTGCGCGGCCAGTACACCGACTTCCTGCCCGAGCACGAGGCGATCAGCGGCCGGCGTCACTCCCCGGTCGCCACCCTGCTGGTCATCGTCATCGCCGCCTTTTTCCTGATCTTCCTGATCTGGTCGGCCCTCACCGAGGTGGAGCAGTCGGTCCATGCACCGGGCCAGGTCCGCCCGGGCGGCCGGGTGAAAGTGGTCAACCATGCCGAGGGCGGCCGGGTGGCGGAGATCATGGTCCGCGAGGGCGAGCGGGTGACCGAGGGCCAGCCGCTGCTGCGCCTGAACCCGGAACTGCTGCAGTCCGAACTGGACCGGGTCACCGGCGCCTGGCAAGAGGTGGCCGCCCGGGCGGCCCGCCTGGAGGCGGAGGCCCTGGGCGAGCCGACCATCCCCTTCCCGAAGGAGATCCTGCGCGACCGGCCCGACCTGGTCGCCCTGCAGCGCAACCAGTTCCAGAGCCGTGCCGACGCGCTGCAGAACCGCCGGCTGCAGGCGGAGAACGCGATCCTGCAACGCCAGGCGGAGATCGCCTCGACGGAGCAGCTGCTGTCGTCGCAGCGGTCCGGGCTGAAGATCCTGCAGGCCCAGGGCACGAGCCTGAAGGAGCTGGCGGGCAAGGGCTATTTCCCCTGGCTGCGCTATCAGAGCATCGAGCGCGACATCAGCGACCGCCAGGGCGAGATCGCCCGGCTGATGCAGAGCCTCAACGCGAACCGGGCGGCGCTGGAGGAGACCCGCGCCCAGCTTGAGCTCGTCGACCAGGACTTCACCAACACCGTCTTCGACGAGCTCACCGCGGCGCGGTCGGAGCGGGAGAGCCTGGCCGAGCAGCGCCAGCAGCTGGCCGCGCGGCTGCGCGACCTGACCCTGACCGCCCCGTCGGCGGGCATCGTGCAGGACCTGAACGTGGTGAATATCGGCCAGTCGCTCAGTCCGCTGGAACCGCTGATGAACATCGTGCCCGTCAGCGACCGGCTGATCATCGAGGCCCGGGTGCCGAACGACGATATCGGCCAGATCCATGTCGGCCAGAAGGCGCGGGTCAAGGTGCGGACCTACGACTTCCTGAAATACGGCGTGCTGACGGGCGAGGTCGCGCGGATCGATGCCGACGCCACCACGGACCAGAAGACCGGCCAGATCTACTATGAGACTGAGGTCCGCACCGAGCGCGACTATCTGGGCGCGGCGGAGGGCCAGCAGCCGGTGACGCCGGGCATGCTGGTCGACGTGGAACTGCAGACCGGCGAGAAGTCGATCCTCGCCTATCTGACGGACCGCATCCTGTCGACCACCGACACCGCCTTTACCGAGAACTGATCCGGCCCCGCCCCGGCGCCCGCCGGGGCGGCCATGCTTCAGAGCGGCCCGCCGCGGCCGATGCGCTCCACCGCGATCACGCGCTGTTCCTCCAGTTCCCCCAGCGCGGTCAGGACGTCGGCGCGCAGTTGCGCCACCGGCGTCTCCGGAAAGGCGGCGGCGAAGGTGTCGACGATGCCGTTCAGGGTCATCGGCTCGGACAGGAGGCGCCACAGGGCCGCGGCCATGCGGTCGAGATGCACGATCTCCTGCCCTTCCGGAACGATCAGGAACAGCTCCTGCTCGACCTCGGTCGCCGCCAGGTCGGGCCGGCGTGCATAGGTGTCGGCGGTCATCATCGCGCTGCCCCTTCCCCTTGCCCTAAACGATGCCCGGTGGTGGCGCGTTCAGCATCGCCACGGCGTCCCAGCTGTCGCGATACCGCAGTTCCTGCACCGGAATCGCCCCGGCAAGCCGGGCCGCTGCTGCGATCCGTCCGGCAGCATCGCGCCCCGGTGCATATATATAGGGTATCAGGCGCGCAGCCGCTTCCGCCTGTCGCAGCCCCGCGATGGCTGGCGCCGCGGCATCGGGATCCCGGTTCAGGAACCAGATCCGCGCCAGCCGGGCGCGGGCGCCGAACGGCATCAGCATACCGCCGCCCGTCCCGGCGGGCAGGGCCAGGAAATGCATCTCGCCTTCCTGCGGCCCCAGCCGGCCTGCGATGAAGGCGGCCAGCGGCGCCGGCAGGTCGGCCGGGAGCGGCAGGCGCAGCTTCGGCTGGATGCCGAGCGCGATCAGCGCGCCGGCCGGGCCGGCACCCGACAGGTCCAGCACCGCCCGGTCGTCGGACAGCAGGGATGCGCCGCCAGCCGCCGCCACGGCAGCGAACAGGCTCTTGCCCGCCTTGTGGGCGCCGGGAAACAGCCAGGCCTCCCCACCGCCGGCCGGCCGGATGGCGGCGGCATGCAGGCACAGCCAGTCGGGCCGCTGTTGCAGGAGTGCCGAAACCATCACGCCGGCGGCGGCGTTGGCGGCGGCGAGGGCATTGTCGAACAGGGCGGTGCCGTCCTCGAGGGCGGGCGAATCGAGCCGCCAGTAGCCCGCTCCCTCAGACAGTATGGCGCCGGCAGCCACCGCCTCGGGACCTGCCTGCGCCTCCGGCCAGCCGGCCGCCACCATCCGCAGATGCGCCAGGACCGGCCCGGTGCCGGCGGCTGCCTGCAGCAGGACCGGCGGGCCCCCGTCCGGTGCGGCGAGGCAAAGCCCGGTCACGCGACCGCTTTGCGGCCCGACTTGCGGCGGCGTCCGCCGGACTTGCCGCCTGGCTTCGCCCCGGAACCGCCTTCGGGATCTGCCTCCTGGCCGCCGGCATCCCCTGCCGCGCCCGGCGCCGCGCCGGCGTCGGGCTCCGGATCGGCGGGACCGGCATCCGGCGCCCGGCGCAGGGCCGGCTCGTCGCGAAGCGGCGGCAGCGTTCCCGCCGCGACATCCCGGATCAGCCGCAGATGCCGCGGCAGCAGGTCCTGCAAGGCATAGCCGTCGACAATCCGCCGCCGCGCCGCCTGCCGCAGGACCCGCCCGCCGTCCGGCAGGTCGAGTGCGGCATGCATCCGTCCGGCCAGCGCATCGGTGTCGAAGAAGTCGGCCAGCAGGCCCTCCGCCCCGTCGTCGATCAGTTCCCGGATCGGCGCGGTATCGGAGCCGACGATCAGGCAACCGGTCGACATCGCCTCCAGCAGCGACCAGGACAGCACGAAGGGCACCGTCATGTAGATATGGCAGTCGGAGGCCTGCAGAACGGTCAGATAGTCGGGATAGGGTAGCAAACCGGTGAAATGGATGCGCGACGGGTCGATCTTCAGCTCGTCCATCATCCGCTGCCGCCAGCTTTCCCCCGGCGGCAGCTGCCGGCCATAGGCGACCCGGTCCTCGCCGACCACGATGGCCTGCGCCTGCGGCCGCTCCTTCAGGACCTGCGCCGCCGCGCGCATGAACTGCGGAAAGCCGCGATAGGGCTCCATGCCGCGGGTGGCATAGGTCACGATCTCCGTCTCCGGCTTCAGCTCCAGGCCGGGGATCGCGAGCGCCGCCAGCCTGGCGCGGGCATCTGCCGCAGGGGCGAAGAAGGTCACGTCGATGCCGTCGTGCAGGACGGTCATCTTCTGCCGGAACAGGCCGGGAAAGCGGGACATCTGGAAGCGGGTGGGCGAGATGCCCCAGTCGCAGGCCGCGAGGTCCAGCAGGATCGAGGCGTTGCGCGTGCGCAGGCGGCAGAGGTCGTCCGCCCCGAGCGGCGGATCCTGCAGGAAGTCGGCATCGGAACCCCGCCCGCGATAGTACCATTCGTAGTACACGAGGCTGCGCACCTGCGGAAAGACGTCCTGGACGTAGAGCGCATTGCCCCAGCCGGAATGGCTGCAGACGATGTCGGGCACGAAGCCCTCGCGGGCGAGGTCGCGACAGACCCGCCAGACGGCCTGGCCGTTCAGCACCGCGCTTTCCGTGCCCCGCAGATAGTGGTGGGTTTCCTTCGCCGCCTGCCGGCTGGGCTTGTAGACCCGGGTCCGGACGCCGGGCAGGGTGCCGCCCTGGCGCTGGGTGACGAAGACCACGTCGTGCCCCGACGCCGCCAGCGCCGGCGCGACGTGACGATACTGCGCAGGAAAGTTGTTGTGCAGGAAAAGAACGCGCATGCAGCCTTGCCCCCCGGCAGGTTTCGACCTTGGACCCGCGGCCCGGATCCGCGACCCGGATCGGCGACCTGGTTTCCGGGGCGTCGCGCAAGGATCGTGCCGCCGCCGCGCCCGCCCCGCGCGCCGTTCCGCCCGCCCAGGTTATAGCCGTGCCGGCGTTATTGCGGCGAGCGCTTCGCGAGAATGCGCTGCAGGGTGCGTCGATGCATGTTCAGGCGCCGGGCGGTCTCCGACACGTTCCGGTCGCAGAGTTCATAGACGCGCTGGATATGCTCCCAGCGGACGCGGGCCGCCGACATCGGATGTTCCGGCGGCTCCGGCTTGCCTTCCGGCGCGGCCAGCAGCGCCGCCTCGATATCGTCCGGCTCCGCCGGCTTCGCCAGATAGTCGATCGCACCGGCCTTCACCGCGGCCACCGCCGTGGCGATATTGCCAAAGCCGGTCAGCATGACGATGCGCATGTCGGGGCGCAGGCGCCGCAGCGATTCGACGATATCCAGGCCGCTGCCATCGGCAAGCTTCAGGTCGACCACCGCAAAGGCGGGTGGCTCGCTGCGGGCCATCCGGATCGCCTCTTCCACGCCGCCGGCGGCCTGGACCAGGAAGTCGCGCTTCTCCATCGCCCGCGCCAGACGCGTCCGGAACGGTTCGTCGTCATCGACGATGAGCAGGCTGCGGCCGAGAGCCGCCTCGTCCGGGCCGGCGCCGCGGCCTTCCTCGGCTATGTCGCTTGGCATCATCTCCCCCAACCGGCGGCGGCCCCGGATCGGCCGAACCCGCCTGTTCTGTCCTTTTCACCGCCTGGACCGGTGGAATATGGACCATTCCGGGACATATGGCCAAGTCGCTCTGCGCACAAGTGTCGCGGCCCGCCCACACGCGCGTTCGGCAGTGGCGTTTGGCACTGGCGTTCGGCACCGGGCTCTCAGGACCGGGCGGGATCGCCGTCGCGCCCGGCCGCGTCCTCGATCGCGTCCCGCGGCCACTGGATCGTCACCATGGCGCCGCCGCGGACAGACATGTTCGCGAACCGTACCCGCGCCGCGGTCCGCTCCAAAAGGGTCTTGGCGATGAACACGCCCAGCCCCATGCCGCCCTCATCCGGCCGGCTGGTCGTGTAGGGTTCGCCGAGCGCGGAAAGGATGTCGATGTTGAAGCCGGGTCCGTCGTCGGCGACGGTGATCTGCAGTTCGCTGTCGGTCCAGGAGACGGTCACGGTGACCAGGCCCGCCGCGAAATCCATCGCGTTCTCGATCAGGTTGCCCAGGGCGTGCATGATTTCCGGCCGGCGGCGCACGACGAGCTGCGGGCCGCTGTTGAGGATCGTCAGCTCGAACCCCTTGTCCGGCCCCAGATGCGGCTCCGCGGCCGCCTCCACCAGAGCGCCGACCGTCAGGCTGCGCATATGGTCGGCGCCGTGATCGGCGCCGGGCCGGGCGGAGAACTGCGCCAGGATCCCCCGGCAGCGGGTCGCCTGGGCGTGCAGCAGGGCGGCATCCTCGCGGATCGCCTCCATGTCGGGCGCGGCGCTCGCCGCCTCGCGACGCAGTTCCGCCGCGGCGACGACGATGGTGCCCAGCGGGGTGCCCAGTTCGTGCGCCGCCGCCGCCGCCAGCCCGCCGAGCGCCGCCAGGCGGTGTTCGCGCGCCAGGGCCAGCTGCGTGGCCGCAAGGCCGGCCGACATGCGGCGCGCCTCCTCCGCCACCCGCCATGAATAGATGCACAGGAAGGCCAGCCCCAGAACCAGGCTGACCCAGATGCCGATCATGTAGAGCACCGGCAGCCCGAAGCCGGGCGCCGCCCAGGGCAGCGGCAGGTGCACGAACAGAAGGAAGCTCTGCAGCACCACCGCCAGCAGGCCCAGCGCCAGGGTCGCCCGCAGCGGCAGGATGGTGGCGGAGATCGTCACCGGCACCAGGATCAGCAGCGAGAAGGGGTTCTCCAGCCCGCCGGTGAGGTAGAGCAAGGCGGCCAGCTGCACCAGGTCGAAGGCCAGGTGGGCCGCGGCCTGCCGGTGGTTCAGGCGGGTCGCCGCGGGATAGATCAGGAAGCTGGCGAGGTTCACCGCGACGGAGATCGCGACCACGCCCAGGGCCGCGTCGATCGGCAGCCGCATGCCCAGGCCGTAGTGGATGAACAGGACCGCCAGCGCCTGCCCGACGATGGCAACCCAGCGGATGACGCCAAGGGTGCGCAGGCGGACCGAGGTGCCGCCTGCTGCCGTCACGACGACCGATTCGGGGTCCTCGATCGGGCCGAACCTCTCGTCGCCGTTCCGCCCCCCCGCCAGGGACGCCGCCGCCTCCGACGCTTCCGCCACCTGCATCTCCGCCGGCCCCTGCTGCACCGCTGCATGCTCCCTATGGTCAAGCGACGCCAGGCGGCGCATATAGGCCGCATGGACGCCATCCCTCATACCCGGGCGGCCGGCCCGTCGGCCAGCCGCAGCGGCCCCGCTTCGCGCCTGCGCGACGGCCACAGCCCCGACCTGGCGGCCGACCCGGCCATCCTGGTGGCCGGCCTGGGCAAGCGTTTCGGCACCGTGGTCGCCGTGGACGAGGTCAGCTTCGCGGTGCCGCGCGGCAGCGTCACCGGGCTTCTGGGCGGCAATGGTGCGGGGAAGACGACGACCCTGTCCATGATGCTGGGCCTGCTGCTGCCCAGCGCCGGCCGGATCGAGATCCTGGGCACGGACATGCTGCGCGACCGGCACCGCGTCCTGCCCTGGATGAACTTCTCCTCCCCCTATGTGGACCTGCCGCATCGCCTGACGGTCCGCCAGAACCTGACGATCTATGCCGAACTCTACAGCGTGCCGAAGCCGCGGGCCCGGATCGACGACCTGGCGCGGGAACTGGACTTCGCCGCCCTGCTGGGCCGGCCGTTCGGCAAGCTGTCGGCCGGCCAGAAGACTCGGGTGTCGCTGGCCAAGGCATTGATCAACCGGCCGATGGCGCTGCTGCTGGACGAGCCGACCGCCTCTCTCGACCCCGACACCGCGGAATGGGTGCGCGACTGGCTGCTCCGCTATCGCCGCGAGACCGGCGCGACGATCCTGCTCGCCTCTCACAACATGACGGAGGTCGAACGGATCTGCGACCATGTGCTGATGATGCGGCAGGGCCGCATCGTCGACGAAGGCGCGCCGCAGGGCCTGATCGCCAAATACGGCCGGCAGACCATGGAGGAGGTCTTCCTGGACATTGCGCGCCGGCAGGGCCGGGCGGCCGAATCCGGGGGCGACGGGGCCGGCGGGGACGCGGCATGAGCGACGGCCTGGCGGATCCCGCGCGGCGCGACGGCATCGCCTCCATGCCCGGTGCGGAAGGCCGGCCGGTCGCGGTGCCCGCCTGGAGCATCCGCCGGGTGACGGCGATGGTGCGGCGCTACACCTACCTGCTGCTGTCGTCCTGGCCGCGCATCCTGGAACTCGCCTACTGGCCCACCGTCCAGATGCTGATGTGGGGCTTCATGACGATGTTCCTGGCCGAGAACTCCTCCTATATCGGCCAGGCCTTCGGCGTGCTGATCTCCGGCGTGCTGCTGTGGGACATCCTGTTCCGCGGCCAGATCGGTCTGGCGATCTCGTTCATGGAAGAGATGTGGTCGCGCAACCTGGGCCATCTGTTCGTCAGCCCGCTGCGGCCGCTGGAACTGGTGGCGGCCCTGGTGACGATGAGCCTGATCCGCACCCTGATCGGGGTGGTGCCGGCCTCCATCCTGGCCATCTTCTTCTTCGGCTTCTCGATCTACGACCTGGGCCTGCCGCTGGTGGGCTTCTTCCTCAGCCTGCTGATCTTCGCCTGGGCGATCGGGCTGGCGGTGTCCGGCCTGGTGCTGCTCTGGGGGCAGGGGGCCGAGTCGCTGGCCTGGGCGGCGATCTTCGGCATCATGCCGTTCAGCGCGGTCTACTACCCGGTCACCGCCCTGCCGGACTGGATCGCCTGGGTCGCCTGGCTGATGCCGGCGGCTTACAGTTTCGAGGGCATGCGCACGATCCTGCTGGACGGCACGGTGCGGCTGGACCTGATGGCCATCGGCTACGGCCTGAACCTGGTCTACCTGGCGCTGGGCACCTTTGCCTTCCTGCGCTGTTTCCGCATCGCGCGGCGGGACGGCCTGCTGCTGCAGCAGGGCGAATGACCGGCGGGCGACGTCATTCGCCGGGCGCCGGCGCCGGGCGCCTGCTCGCTGCCGCGGTGATGGGCGGCAGCGCCGTGATCGTGCTGGCCGCGCCGAACCTGTGGCGCGACGATGCCGCCCTGGCGGAGCGCGGCATTCTGGCGCTCTGGTTGATCGGCGCGATCGCCTGCTTCATCTATCTCACAGGGCATCGGCCGCGCCGGCAGCCGTTGCGCTGGCTCGCGCGGCCCGGCATCGGCCCCCTTCTGGCCGGGACCGCCGCGGCCCTGGTTCTGGCCAGCAGCTGGCAGGGCGCCTGACAGTCCCCGGCCGCTTCTCGCAAGACGCATGGAAGGACAGGACGTGAGCAAGGCGAAAGGCGGCCCGCCGGCATCCGGCAGCGGCAAGCAGGGCGACACCCTACGCAGCCCCATGGCGCGCGGCCTGCGGCGCGGTCTGCTGCTGGTCGTCGTGATCATCGCCGCGGCAGCGGCGGTGCTGGCGGTCCGCTGGCTGACCAGCGCGGAGATGATGCAGGACCCCGCCGCCACCATCCATGCGGAATTCACCCTGACCGACCAGGACGGGCGCACCGTCACCGCGCAGGACCTGGCCGGCAGGCCGATGCTGCTCTATTTCGGCTACACCTACTGCCCGGATGTCTGCCCCACCGAACTGGCGAACATCAGCCAGGCGATGGATATCCTCGGTTCTGACGCCGAGGCGGTGCAGCCGGTCTTCATCACCGTGGACCCCGAGCGCGACACGACCGAGGTGATGAAGGCCTATCTGGGTCATTTCGACGACGGCTTCGTCGGGCTGACCGGCACGCCGGAGCAGATCGCCGCGGCGGCCAAGGCGGCGAAGGTCTACTACGCAAAGGTGGAACAGCCGGACAGCGATGTCGGCTACCTGATGGACCATTCCGGTTTCGTCTACCTGCTGGGACCGGACGGCCGCTACCTGAGCCATTTCCGCCCCAACACCGACCCGCAGGAGATCGCGGACCGGGTGCGCGAGGTGATCTGACCGCATGACCGGACGGATCCGGGCAGCCCGGCTTTCAGACGGCAGCGGATCGGCATAGATTGCGCGGCGCCGCGTGGCAGCCCCGTCCGGACGGGCCGGCGCGGCGACGAAAAGGCAGAACCAATGCTCTACCACCTGCACGAACTGCAGAACGCGTCGATGACACCGTGGCGATGGGCCGCCGAAGCGAATACCTATGCGTTCCGCAATCCCTACAACCCGGTCAGCTTCACCCCGGTCGGCCGGGCAATCGCGGCGGGAAGCGCGATCTTCGAGCGCGCCACCCGCCCCTACGGCAAGCCGGTGTTCGACCTGACGGAGACAGAGGTCGACGGCCGCGTCGTCGCCGTGCGGGAACGCGACGTGCTGCGCAGGCCGTTCTGCCACCTGAAATACTTCAAGCGCTTCGGCAGCGCGTTCCGGCACGATCCGAAGATCCTTCTGGTGGCGCCGATGAGCGGCCACTACGCCACCCTGCTGCGCGGCACGGTGGAGGCCCTGCTGCCGAACCACCGCGTCTTCATCACCGACTGGCGCGACGCACGCGACGTGCCGCTGTCGGAGGGTGCCTTCGACCTGGACGACTATATCGACTACCTGATCTCGTTCATGGAGTTCCTGGGCCCGCGCACCACGGTCATGGCGGTCTGCCAGCCGTCGGTGCCGGTGCTCGCCGCGGTCAGCCTGATGGCGGCGCAGGAGCATCCCTGCAGCCCCGCGGCGATGGTCCTGATGGGCGGGCCGATCGACACCAGGCGCAACCCGACGGCGCCCAACGACCTGGCCCAGTCGCGCAGCCTTGCCTGGTTCGAGAACACGGTGATTACCCGGGTCCCGCTGCCCTATCTGGGCTTCATGCGGCGGGTCTATCCGGGTTTCCTGCAACTGACCGGCTTCATGACCATGAACCTGGACCGCCATGTCGGCGCGCAGATGAAGCACTATCGGCACCTGGTCCAGGGCGACGGCGACAGCGCCCAGGCCCACCGGGACTTCTACGACGAATATCTCTCGGTGATGGACCTGCCGGCGGAATTCTACCTGCAGACCATCCAGAAGGTGTTCCAGGAACACCAGCTGCCCCGCGGCGTGATGACCAGCCGCGGTCGCCCGGTCGATCCGTCGCGGATCCGCCGTACGGCACTGATGACGGTGGAAGGCGAGAAGGACGACATTTCCGGCCTGGGCCAGACCGAGGCGGCGCAGGACCTCTGTTCCGCGATCCCCGACGGCCGGCGGCTGCACTATGTGCAGCAGGGGGTCGGGCATTACGGCGTGTTCAATGGCCGCCGCTGGCGCACCGAGATCGCGCCGCGGATCGCCGCCTTCATCCGCGACGTGCAGGCGGCCCGTTGACCGGCCCTGCCGCATCGGATGGCCCCGTCCCGGCGGATGTCGCCGACGCGCCGTTCTGGCGCCGCAAGACCCTGGCGCAGATGTCGGCCGCGGAATGGGAAAGCCTCTGCGACGGCTGCGGCAAGTGCTGCCTGCACAAGATCGAATGGGCCGACACGCGCGAGATCGAATACACCAATGTCGCCTGCCGGCTGTTCGACAGCGGCAGCTGCCGCTGCACCGACTATCCGAACCGCAAGGCCAAGGTCCCCGACTGCGTCGTGCTGACCCCGGCCGTGATCGACAGCCTCCACTGGATGCCCTCCACCTGCGCCTACCGGCTGGTGTCCGAGGGCCAGGACCTGCCCGCCTGGCATCACCTGGTCTGCGGCGACCGGGAGGCGGTGCATCGGGCCGGAATCGGGGTGCGCGGCCTGACCCTGTCGGAAGACGAGGCCGGCGACCTGGAAGACCATATCGTCGACTGGATCGAGTGAGCCGGATGTCGCCGCCGCAGCCGCCGCACCCGCCGCCGCCGCGCGGCAGCGAAAGCCGGCCGGAGGCGGTGCGGCGACCGCCGGCCGGGCGACTGGCCCCGCCGGTGCGGAGTGCCGATGCGGATCGCCCCTCGCCGCCGCCGGAGGGCTTCTATGACGGGCTGGCCGCTGTCTACCACCTGATCTATCCGGACTGGCCGCTTGCCCGCCGGCACCAGGGCGAAGTCTTCGCCGCATTGCTGGAAGGCGAAGGGATCGCGCCGGGCGCGGAGATCCTGGACTGCGCCGCCGGCATCGGCACCCAGGCGCTGGGGCTGGCGGCGGCGGGCTACCGGGTGACGGCAACCGACATCAGCCCCGCCGCGCTGCAGCGGCTGGCGGCTGAGGCGCGGCTCCTGCACTTGCCGCTCCAGGCGCGGGCCAGCGACATCCGTGCGCTGGGTGCGATGATCCGCAATCCGCGCGATGCGGTGCTGGCGATCGACAATGCGATCCCGCACCTGCTGTCCGAACACCAGATCATCGTGGCCCTGCGGGCCCTGGCCGCCGTGCTGCGCCCGGGCGGTCTGCTGCTGCTCAGCATGCGCGACTTCGACCGTTGCCTGGACGAGGGCGAGCGTCCCTTCGGCGAGGGTCCATTCATCCACGAGGGCCCGCCGCGCCGCATCCTCTACCAGGTCTGGGACTGGCAGGACGAGCGCCTCTACGACGCCCATCTCTACATCACCTGGCGCGATGAGCAGGCCAACGGGGACCAGGCCGGCGGGGACCGCGCCGACGGACCCCGCGACGGTCCCGGCAGCTGGAAGGTACATCACGGCGTCACCCGCTACCGCGCCCTGCGCCGCGCGGAGCTGGCCCGCATGGCCCGGTCAGCAGGCTTCAGCCAATGCAGCTGGATGATGCCGGAGGAGAGCGGCTTCTTCCAGCCGGTGATGATCGCCCGCCGGCAATAGGCGCCGCCGCAGCCAAGCCCGCCGCTGGAACCAACGCCCCGCCCTTGCCGTTCACCTCCGCGCCGCGCCTGGCAACGCCGGTGCGGATCCAGCAAGGAGGAAGGGATGACCCTGACAGTAGACCTGTCGTCGACCGGGCGCGGGACGGACATGACCGCCCGCTTCCGGCGCTTCGTGGAAGAACGGAGCTTCCCCTGCGTCGGCGCCAAGGCGGCGCTGGGCCGCGACGGCATGGAGTTCTATGTCGGCCGCTCGCTCACCGACCGGCGCGACGACGGTGCCCTGCTGCTGGCCCTGTACCGCTTCGTCGAGCGCTATCGCCGCGCACCGACGCCGTTCCGGTCGTTCGTCGCGATCTTCGAAGGCCCGCGCCTGTCCGGCGAGGCGGCGTTCGAGCGCGCCCTCTGGCAGCGCCTGGCATCGATGCACCGGCTGGACAGCCGGAACAATCCCTGGGATCCGCGGGTGTCCGACGATCCCTCCTCGCCCCATTTCAGCTTCAGCCTGCGGTCGGAGGGGTTCTTCGTCGTCGGCCTGCATGGCGCCGCCAGCCGGCTGGCGCGGCGCTTTCCCCACCCGACCCTGGTCTTCAACCCGCACGACCAGTTCGAGATGCTGCGGCAGGCGCAGAGATTCGACCCGCTGCGGCTGGCGATCCGCCGCCGCGATACCGGCCTGCAGGGCGGCCCCAACCCGATGGCCACCTCCTACGGCGAGGCCAGCGAGGCGCTGCAGTACAGCGGCCGGCGGGTCGGCGCCGACTGGCGCTGTCCGTTCCACGCCGCCGGACGGGGGGCCTCCGCATGACGGCCCAGGTGATCCCGCCGCGGTCTGGCACCGCCTTCGTCCTGCAGCGCGGTCAGCGGCTGACGGTGATCGACCCGGAGGGCGAGCAGGTCTCCGACATGGTGGCCTTCGCCCTGGAGGATCAGGACGAGGCGATCTCCTCCGGCCGGACCCTGGACTATGCCAGCCGGCTGTTCCTGACCGCCGGCGATCCGCTCTATTCCAACCGCAGCCGGGTGATGCTGCAGATCGAGCGGGACGATGTCGGACGCCACGACTTCCTCCTGACACCCTGCAGCGCCGACACCTTCCGCATCATCTACGGCCATGACCGGCCCCATCGCGGCTGCCTGGGCAACCTGGCCGAGGCGCTCGCCCCCTGGGGCATCGGCGAGGACCGGATCCCCGTCGCCTTCAACATCTTCATGCATGTCGATATCGACGGGACCAGCGGCGCGCTGAAGGTCCTGCCGCCGAAAAGCCGCGCCGGGGACCGGATCGTGTTCCGCGCGGAAACCGACCTGCTGATCGGCCTGACCGCCTGTTCCGCGGAACAATCGAACAACTTCGCCTTCAAGCCGATCCACTACCGGATCGACTGATGCCGGCCGCGGCAGGGCGGCTCAGTGCGCGAACACCTGGCTCATGTCGGCGAAGGCCTTGATCTCCAGCGCATTGCCGGCCGGGTCGCAGAAGAACATCGTGGCCTGTTCGCCCACCTCGCCCTTGAACCGGATATGCGGCTCGATGATGAAGGCGGTGCCGGCAGCCTGCAGGCGATCCGCCAGATCCTGCCAGCTGGCCATGTCCAGGATCACGCCGAAATGCCGCACCGGCACCTGGTCGTCGTCGACGGCGTTGCGCGCCGCCGGCCGCACCTCGCCGGGGGCCAGATGGGCGACGATCTGGTGGCCGTAGAAGTCGAAATCGACCCATTCGTCGGAGGAGCGGCCCTCCGGGCAGCCCAGCAGACCGCCATAGAAGGCGCGGGCGCGGGCAAGATCGTCGACCGGGAAGGCGAGATGGAACAGCGGGGTCGCGGCGGTCATGGCTGGGATCGGCTTTCAAGGGTGACGAACAGCGGGTAATGATCGCTTCCCTGCGCGGCGCTGTCGATCCAGGCGCGTTCGACCCGGCCGGCCAGGCCGGCATCCAGGAAGCAATAGTCGATGCGCGCCTCGGCTTCCGGGCCCAGGGCATAGGTGCGGTCCGCCCCCTGCGCCACACCGCGGGCGCGGGCGATGTCCCAGGCGTCCACCAGGAACGACCCGTCCGGCGCCGCGTCATGGCCGGCCGTCGCCGCGGGCGCCAGCAGCCGGGGGTAGTTCGCCTCCTGCGGGGTGAAATTGAAATCGCCCAGCACCGCGACCGACTGCGGCACCTCGAACGGGCCGTAGCCGAGGAACTCCATGAGCGGCGAGGTGCCATCCCAGGGCCGGCCGGCGGCCGCGGCACCGGCGACGATGTCGCGCAGGGTATCGACCTGCAGGCGGCGCTGTCCGGGCGCAATATCGCTGAGATGGACGCTGTAGACCCGCAGCGGCAGCCCCGGCACCTCGATCACGCCTTCCAGCGCCACGCGCTGCAGGTCGAAGCTATCCGGCGGCGTGGCCTTGGGCAGCGGCACGGTGCGGGCATGGCGGATCGGCCAGCGGCTGAGGATCGCGTTGCCGAAGGTGGAGCGGCGCTGCACGATCCCACCTTCGGAATCCCGGGTGGAAGCATCCAGGCTGAGCATCGGCCCGAACACCGCATGCCGGTCGAGCCGCGTCGCCAGGGTGGCCAGCTGGTCCTCGTGGCCGGTCTGCGGCCAGCCCTGGGTGACCTCCTGCAGGCAGACGATGTCCGCCGCGGCAACGGCATCGGCCAGGCGCGCCATGTCGTAGCGGCCGTCGGTGCCGATGCCGAAATGCATGTTGTAGCTCGCCAGGGTGACCGGCATCGCGATGGCGCTCCCGGGACGGGTCGTGGTGAAAACGTCTTCGCCGTTGCCAACCTTTTCACTGTCGCCAACGTTTTCACTGTTGCTGGGAACGGCAGCCCTTAGCGGCCCCGCAGCCACCGGCAAAGAGGACATTAAGCCGCGCAGGCGCCGCATCGTCGACCGCCATGGACCCTCTGGCAGGGACCCTCTGGCCGGCCCGCGAATCGCGGTAGACTGCGGCTCATGGGCCATATCGCGCCGATCCGCGCAGAGTTGGTGAACGACAGGGTCGCGGTGACCCTGCCGTGCGGCACCGCCATGCGCCTGCCGCTGGTATGCCGGCGCAACCCGCGGGCCCGGCGGGCCCAGCTGCGGGTCGACAGCGCGCGCCGGCATGTCGCCCTGACCCTGCCGCCCGGCTTCCGGCAGGCGCAGGCGGAGATCTTCCTGCAGCGCCATGCCGGCTGGCTGGCCAGCCAGATCGCCGCCCTGCCGCCCGCCCGCCCGTTCCGCGACGGGGTGGAACTGGCCTATCGCGGCGAACCCGTCCGGATCCGCCACGATCCCGCACTGCGCGGCACGGTCCTGCTGGGCGATGGTGAGCTGGTTGTCGGCGGCGCCGCGGAGTTCGTGCCCCGCCGCCTGTCGGACTGGCTGCGCGGCCAGGCGCGGGCGGAACTGTCGCGGATCGCCATGGACCTGGCGGCCGGCATCGACCGGCGCCCGCGCCGTGTCGCTGTCCGCGAACTCCACAGCCGTTGGGGCAGCTGCGCACCGAACGGCAATCTGAGCTTCGCCTGGCGTCTGATCCTGGCCCCGCCGGAGGTACTGACCTATGTCGCCGCGCACGAGGTCGCCCATCTGCGCCATGCCAATCATGGCCCTGCCTTCTGGGCCCTGGTGCGGGAGATGATGCCGGCAACGGACGTCGCGCGGCGCTGGCTGCGGGAGAACGGGTCGCGGCTGTTCGCCTATGGTGCCGAGGCGGCCTGAAGCTCGCGGCCAGCCGGCCGCCGCGACGGGTCACGAACCGGCGCGTGACATGAAGTCCTGCCAGATGCCGGCCGGCACGCTGCCGCCGGTCACGCCCTCCATCGGCCGGCCGTCGTCGTTGCCGGTCCAGACGCCGGCGACCAGCGCGGCCGTATAGCCGATGAACCAGGCGTCGCGATAGTCGGAGCTGGTGCCGGTCTTGCCCGCCACCGGCCGGTCCAGGCGGGCGGCCCGCCCGGTGCCCCTGTCGACCACCGCCCGCAGCATGGCGGTCATCTCGGCCGCATCCTCCCCGGCGACCAGCCGGCCGAGGCCGGAACCGGACCGTTCATAGACCAGGCTGCCGTCGCGCCGGCGCACCTCGGCGATCGCGTAGGGCAGCACCGCCTGTCCGCCGCTGGCGAACACGGCGTAGGCGGTGGTCAGCTCCAGAAGGGTGGCCTCCGCCGCGCCCAGTGCGATCGCCGGCAGCGGCTGCATGGCCGCAGAGATGCCCAGGCGCTGCGCCGCCTCCACCACCTTGTCCCGGCCCACCGCCTCCGACAGGGCGACGGTGGCGGCGTTGACGGAGCCGGCCAGCGCCTCGGTCAGGGTGATCTCGCCGCGGTAGCGGCCATCATAGTTCTCCGGCTGCCAGCCCCCGACCGTCAGGGGCGCATCGGCCACCAGGTCGTCCGGCGCATAGCCCGCCTCCAGCGCGGCCAGGTAGACGAAGGGCTTGAACACCGATCCCGGCTGCCGCAGCGCCTGGGTCGCCCGGTTGTAGGCGGAGCGGGCATGGTCGGTCCCGCCGACCATCGCCAGCACCGCCCCGTCGGGGCGCATCGCCACCAGGGCGGCCTGACCCACATCGCGGTTCGCGGCCGCCGCCACACCCTCGCGCACGGCGCGCTCCGCCGCGGCCTGCAGGCGCGGGTCCAGGCTGGTCCGGACGATCAGGTCGTCGCCATGGCGGCCGACGAACTGCTGCAGCTCCTCCAGGACCCAGTCGGTGAAGTAGCGGACCCCGCGTGTCTCCCCCAGGGCGGCGATCGGTCGGGCCGGATCCGCCGCCGCTGCCCGGGCCGCGGCCCGGTCGATGAAGCCGGCCTCCACCATGTTCTCCAGCACCGCGTCGGCCCGCGCCTGCGCGCCGGCGAGATTGCCGGTCGGCGCCCAGCGCGAGGGTGCCTTCAGGAGCCCGGCGAGCATCGCGCTCTCCGCCAGGTCGAGGTCGGCCGGCAGCTTGCCGAAATAGCGGGCCGCGGCCGCGCCGACACCGTAGGCGCCGGCGCCGAAATAGACCCGGTTCAGGTAGAGATCCAGGATCTGCCGCTTGTCGAACTGCAGTTCCAGCCAGACCGCCAGCATCGCCTCCTGCACCTTGCGGCGCAGGGTCCGGTCCGGCTCCAGGAACAGGTTCTTGGCCAGCTGCTGGGTGATGGTCGAGCCGCCCTGCACGATGCGACCGGCCCAGATATTCACGGCCAGGGCGCGCGCCACGCCGACCGGATCGATGCCCGGATGCTGGAAGAAGCGCCGGTCCTCTGTTGCCAGCACCGCCTCCACGAAGCGGGGCGCCATCGCGTCCAGCGGTGTATGGGCGCCATAGAGGGCCCCATAGCGTGCGAGGACGGTGCCGTCATCGCCGGTGACGACGACCGCCGGCCCGTCGGACGGGCTGGCGGCGGCCAGCAGTTCCGAGGTGCGGGGCAGGTCGTAGGCGAACCAGGCGAGCAGCGCCAGCGCCGCGACCGCCAGCCAGACACTGGCGACGATGCCCCATTTCAGCAGCAGCCGGCCGAAGCCGCGACGGCGCCTGTCGCGCGGCGCGGTCCCGGCGGCCCGGCGACGGCCGCCTGCGCCGCCGCCCCGTTCGCCCGTCTTCTGCCCAGTCGGTTTCCGCCCGCCCGCCTTCGGCCCGTCCGCCTTTCGCGGCGCCGCTGGCGCCGGTCGCTTCGCGGTTCCGCCTGTCGCCGACTTGTCCTTGGATGGTGTCGCTGTGCGCCGCGATGCCGGCGGCCCGGCGGCCCGGCCGGCTCCCGCTGTACCGCGGCCGCGCTTCGGCCGGCCGGAAGTGCCGGACGGACCGGAACCGTCGGGCGGGCCGCCGCGGCGCCTGCCCCCTGCAGCCATCGCTCAGCCGGACAGGACGGGCATGTCCGACCGGCCCCTCATGCGTCGCCGGCGAGGCGCAGGCCCATCACCTGCCAGCGCTGGTGGGGATAGAAGAAGTTGCGGTAGCTGGGCCGGACATGATCGTCCGGGGTGACGCAGGAGCCGCCCCGCAGGGTCATCTGGTTGCACATGAACTTGCCGTTATATTCGCCCACCGCACCGGTCGCCGGTCGGAATCCCGGATAGGCGGCATAGGCGGTCTGGGTCCATTCCCAGACATCGCCGAACATCTGCTGCAGCGGGCCCTCGGCCGCGCTGCCGACGGCGCGCGGCTGCAGGGCGCCGCTGCCCAGGGTATTGCCCTCCGCCGCGCGGCCGCGGCTGGCGCTGCGGGTGGCATGCTGCGCCGCATGCTCCCACTCCGCCTCGGTCGGCAGGCGGGCGCCAGCCCAGCGGGCGAAGGCATCCGCCTCGTAATAGCTGACATGGGCCACCGGCGCCGACGGATCGACCGGTCCGCGGCCGCGCAGGGTCAGGGCGCTCCATTCGCCCTGACCCTCGTCGCGCCAGTAGAGCGGCGCCTGCCAGCCCTCCTCCTGGGCCCGCGCCCAGCCGTCGGAGAGCCAGAATTCCGGCCGGCGATAGCCGCCATCCTCCATGAAGGCGCGCCACTGCGCATTGCTGACCGGCCGGCGCGCCAGCTGGAAGGGGCGCAGCAGAACCTCATGCAGCGGCCCTTCGCAGTCGAAGGCGAAGCCGTTGCCGTCATGGCCGACGCGGACGATGCCGCCCTCGAAATCGGCCCATCCGCCATCGCCCTGCGGCCCGCCCTCCGCCACCGGCAGGGCCGTGTCGAGATAGGCCGGGTCGGTCGGGTTGCACGAGAAGGCGTGCAGCAGGTCGGTCAGCAGCAGTTCCTGGTGCTGCTCCTCGTGATGCAGGCCAAGTTCCACCAGCGCCCGCAGTTCCGCATGGCCGGCGGTCCGTGCGTCGATCAGGTCGCGCATCGCCGCATCGACGTGGTCGCGATAGGCGAATACGCGGTCCACCGACGGCCGGGTCAGCATGCCCCGCGCCGGCCGCGGATGCCGCGCGCCCACCGTCTCATAGTAGGAATTGAAGAGATAGCCGAAGGACGGGTCGAACGGGTCGTAGCCCGCCAGCGAAGGCTGCAGCAGGAAGGTCTCGAAGAACCAGGTGGTGTGCGCCAGGTGCCATTTCGCGGGGCTGGCATCGGTCATGCTCTGCACCACCATGTCCTCCGCCGAAAGCGGCGCCACCAGCTGCAGGCTGCGCCGCCGGACGGCATCGAACCGCTCCGCCAGCGGCACCCCCTCGCTGCCGGCGCCGATCCGTTCGATCGCCATGCTCCCGGCCTCTCGGACTTGCGCTTCGCTCATCATCCGGCCTCCGTCCGCCGTGAATGGTCCTGCGGATTGTCCTGCCGCTCCGGCAAGGATCGTCAGAGCGGCCGCGTCGGCAATGTCTCCACGAAGCGGCAGGGCCTGCCCAGCCCCGGCGCCAGCAGTTCGTCGTCACGCATGACGACCTGGCCGCGGATCACGGTCATGACCGGCCAGCCGGACACATTCATGCCCGCGAAGGGCGACCAGCCGCAGCGGGATGCCAGCCAGTCTTGCTCGATTCGGCGTTTGGCGCCCAGGTCGACGATGGTGAAGTCCGCGTCATAGCCGACCGCGATACGGCCCTTTCCGGCGATGCCGTAGATCCGCTGCGGCCCGGCCGATGTCAGGTCGACGAACCGTTCCAGGCTTAACCGTCCCGCGGCGACATGGTTCAGCATCAAGGGCACGAGGGTCTGCACGCCGGGCATGCCCGACGGCGTGGCGGGATAGTCCTTCGCCTTCTCTTCGGCCGTGTGGGGGGCATGGTCGGAGCCGATCACGTCCACCACCCCGTCCGCCACCGCCTGCCAGAGCGCTGCGCGATGATGCGCGTCGCGGATCGGCGGGTTCATCTGGGCGTGGGTGCCCAGTTCGGCATAGCAGTCCGGCGCGGCCAGGGTCAGATGTTGCGGCGTCACCTCCACCGTCGCCAGGTCCTTGAACTCGGCAAGCAGCGCCATCTCCTGCGCCGTCGTGATGTGCAGGACATGGATCCGGCGGCCGGCCGCGGAGGCCAGATGCAGGATCCGCCGGGTGGCGCGGATCGCCGTTTCCTCGTCCCGCCAGACCGGATGCGTTTCCGGCCGGCCGGCTTCCGCCAGGTCCTTGCGGGCGGTCAGCCGCAGATCGTCTTCCGCATGGATGGCGATCCGGCGGACGCCGCTGCGCAGCGCCCGCGCCAGGCCGCCATCGTCGGGCAGCAGCAGGCCGCCGGTGGAGGAGCCCATGAAGATCTTCACGCCGCAGACGCCGGGCAGGCGCTCCAGCGCGCCCAGCAGGTCCGCATTGCCGCCGGTGGCGCCGACGAAGAAGGCATGGTCGACATGGGCGCGGCCGGCCGCGCGGTCCAGTTTGTCCTGGATGGCGGCGGCGTCGACGGTCTGCGGCGCGGTGTTCGGCATCTCGAACACGGCCGTCACGCCGCCCATCGCGGCAGCGCGGGTGCCGCTCTCCAGATCCTCCTTGTGGGTGGCGCCAGGCTCGCGGAAATGCACCTGGCTGTCGATCACGCCGGGAAGCACCGTCAGCCCGGAGACCGAGATCCGCTCCGCCGCGGCGGCGCCGCCCAGGTCGCCGATGGCGGCGATGCGGCCGTCGCGGATACCGATCGCCGCCGGGCCGCGGCCGGACGGCGTGACGATCTCGCCGTCGGTGAGAAGAAGGTCGAAGTCGGGCATCGGCAGCTCGCCAGGCGGGAGGGTCAGGACCGCAGCGCTTCGATCGGGTCCAGCCGCGAGGCCTGAAGCGCCGGATAGTATCCGAAGAAGATGCCCACGATGACGGAAACCACAAGCCCCAGCAGGACCGCCGTCTCCGACACGATGAAGCCATAGCCCTGCGAGGCGGCGAAGCCGTAGGACGCGGCCATCCCCAGCACGCAGCCGATCACCCCGCCGAAGAAGGACAGGACGATCGACTCCACCAGGAACAGCAGCTGGATGTCCAGCGGACGGGCGCCGATCGCCATGCGCAGGCCGATTTCGTGCCGGCGTTCGCTGACCGACACGATCATGATGTTCATGACGCCGATGCCGCCCACGATCAGCGAGATGCTGCCGATCGCGCCCAGCAGCAGGGTGAACATCTGCGCCTGGGCCTCCATCTGCGCGATCAGCTGCTGCGCCGTCTGCACCTGCGCACTGCGCGGCGGCTGCATGCCCTGAAAGAAACTGTTGATCGAATCGGACACCTCCTGACGGACATTGGTGGAGGACATCCGCCCGATGATGTTCGTGATGCCCTCGAAATTGCCCAGCCGCGGCGTGGCCTGGATCGGGATGAAGATCGAGCCGTTCACATAGACCGGGATCATCGGGTTCTGGTCGTAGCTTTCCAGGATGCCGACCACCGTGAAGGGCAGGGAGCCGATCAGGATGGTGTCGCCGGGCTTGGGCGGCGCGACCGGCGGGCCGCTGCCGCTGCGCTGCAGGGTCCGCTGGTAGACATTGGCGCCGAGCACCGCGAACGGCAGGTTGCCGTCGAACGGCGAGATGAAGCGTCCCTGGGTGAGCCGCAGCTTCGCGACGTCGGCAAAAGTGTCGCTGGCGCCGGTGACGATCCCCTGCAGGTCGACATCCTTGTAGCGGGTGGTGCCGCCGGACTGCACCACCGGCGCAGCGATGGTCAGGTGCGGCACCTGCTTCTGGAAGGCGTCGAAATCGGCAAAGCCGAACGGCCCGGCATTCTGGCCGGAACTGCGGCCGACGCTGACCGTCACGATGTCGGTGCCCATCTTCTCGAAGGAGCGCAGCGCCTCGACCGCGACGATCTTGCCGACATTCATCATCGCGATCACCGAACTGGTGCCGATCACCAGCCCGATCAGGGCCAGCACGGTGCGCTGCTTGGAGGCGGCGAAGTTGCGCAGCGCCTCGGCCAGGAGCTGCAGGAGCACGGTCATGTTCATTGCGCCATCCCGGATCCGGCCTGCCGGTGCTCAGCCGGCCGCCGCAACGGCCGTGCGATGGCGGAACTCGCCCTCGTCGTCGATCAGCAGGCCGTCGCGCACCACCAGCCGGCGGTCGCAGGCCTCCGCGACCGACGGGTCGTGGGTGATGATCACGACGGTGATCCCCTGCTCCCGGTTCAGCTGCTTGAACAGGGCCAGGATCTCGTCCCCTACCCTTGTGTCCAGCGCGCCGGTCGGTTCGTCCGCCAGCAGCAGCTCCGGCTGACCGACGATCGCCCGGGCGATCGCCACCCGCTGGGCCTGGCCGCCGGACATTTCCGAAGGCTTGTGGTTCGCCCGCTCCGCCATGTCGACCTTTGCCAGCGCCGCCTCCGCGCGGGCCAGCATCTCACGCCGCGGCACCTGGCGGTAGAACAGCGGCAGGCCGACATTCTCCACCGCCGTGACCTTCTTCAGCAGGTGATAGGACTGGAAGACGAAGCCGATCGACCGGTTGCGGATCCGCGCCATGTCGTTGGCGCCGAGGCTGTCGACGGAACGTCCCTGGATCCGGTAGGTGCCCGCCGTCGGCTTGTCGAGCAGGCCGACAATGTTCATCAGGGTCGACTTGCCGGACCCGGACTGGCCCATGATCGACACCATCTCCCCCTTCTCCACCGTGAAGGAGATGCCCTTAAGCACCTCCAGCGCGATGTCGCCGGTGAAGTAGGTCTTGCGGATATCCTCGAGCTCCAGCAGCGCCATGGCGCGATTATCTGCATCCGCCCGGCACTTGGCCAGAGTGACCCGGGCGGGGCGGTCCGGGCGGGGTGGGCCGGCCGCCCCCTTTGCTGCGCCTGCACGGCGCGACTATCATCGCCCCGTGCGGCGAGGGGCGATGACGAAGGCAGGGCGTGACGGTTGCGAGCACGAACATGGCGGCCGGCCGGCAAGGCCGGCGCTCCCGGTCGGTCGTCGTGGCGACTGGCATGACCGCCAGCGTCCTGGCGATGGCCCTGGGCCTGTCCGCCTGCGGCGGCAATGTCATCACCCGCTGGTCGACCGTCTGGGTCGATGTGCGCCCGAACCCGACGGCGCTGGAGGTGGCAAAGGCGGACTGCGCGGCGGCGGCGGAGCGGCCGGACGCCGCCGACGATGCCATGGCCTATTGCATGGAGCGGCACGGCTGGGTCGCGATGCAGGACCCCCTTTTGAAATGAGGCAGCCTGCGCCCATGGTCATCCGGAGCCGGCGTCGATGAACCGGGTCGTCATCGCCTGCCTGCTGGTCGGTCTGGCGGCCGGTTTCGCGTTCGCGGCCACAACGCAGCTGATCGACCTGGCCCGGCAGGCGGCGGGCACCTCCGGCTTCGTCATCGGCGTGCTGGCGACCTCCGTCCCGGTGGCGGCGTTCGGCGGTGCCCTGCTCTGCGGCCCCCTGGCGGAGATCGTCGGACGGCGCTGGGCGCTGCTCGGCGCCGCCTGCCTGCTCATCCTCGGCAGCCTCTTGTCGGCGCTGGCCGGCACGGTCAGCGACCTTGCCTTCGGCCGCATGGTGCTGGGCGCCGGGATCGGCCTGGCCTGGGTCGCCGCGCCGATGATCCTGTCGGAAGCCTCGCGCGCGGAAAACCGCGGCCGCATGGTGACCCTGTTCTTCGTCGGCTTCGGCACCGGCATCCTGGCGATGGCCGTGCTGCAGATCTTTGCCGACTATGCCGCGACCTGGCGGCTGGCCTTCTGGATCGTCTGCGGCCTGTCGGTCGCATCGTTGGTCGCGGCGTGGTTCAGCCCGCCCTCGCCCTACTGGCTGTTCCTGCGCGGCGACCATGACGCCGGCCGCGCGGTGCTCGGCCGGCTGGGCTGGCCGGCAGGCATGGCGGAGCCGAAGGCCGACAAGATCGTCGCCAATGTCCGTGCCGGGGAACGCCTGCGGCTGCTCTCGCCGATGGTGCGGCCGGTGCTTTTCCTGACCGGCGCACTGATGCTGATGGACCAGGTCACCGGCAGTTCCAACGTCCTGTTCAACAGCTCCCTGGTCGACGGCCTGAACGTGGAGCAGTACCAGCTGCTTGTGGCGGCCGGGAACCTGCTGACCACCCTGATCGTCTTCGCGCTGATCGACACGGTGGGCCGCCGGATCCTGCTGCTGATCGGCCTCGCCGCCGCCGCCGTGGCGATGCTGGTGATGGCCGGCGCCCTTATGTACGTGACCTCGCCGCTGATCCAGGGGGTGATCGTGGCGATCGCCGTCTGCGCGGTGACCCTCAGCCTGGGCCCGATCCCGGTCCTGCTGACCTGCGAACTGATGCCGCTGCATGTCCGCACCATGGGCATCCCGATCATCCTGTCGCTGAACTTCCTGTTCGACCTGCCGATCGTGTTCAGCTACCAGGTCGCCGCCGATTCCCTGGGCTCCGCACCGCTGTTCCTGGCCTATGGCATCGCTACACTGATCGGCCTCGCCCTGCTCTGGCGTGTCGTGCCGGATCCCCGCCGGCAATCGCTGGAGCATATCGAGCGCTACATCCGCAGCGGTCGCGCGATCCGCGGCCTGCGGGCGGGCGGGCAGGCCGATGGCGGGGAAGAGGATTCCACCGCCGGACCGGGCCGCGCGCCCGCACTGGGCGGTAGCCATGCCGCCGGGCCGGCCACCCCGCAGCTCGGCGGGCAACGGCCATGACGGCCGGCGCGGCAGGCGACGGCGCCGCCGACGGTGCCGCCGATCCGGAAGCCCTGCTCTCCCGCGAGGATGTCGGCATCCTGCTGGTGCGCGACGCTGACGGGCTGATCGAGCGCTGCAATGCCCGCGCGGCGGCGCTGATGGGGCTGCCGGCCGACCGCCTCGCCGGCCATCGGCTCACCGGCGTTGCCGGCAATTTCGCCCGTTTTGCGGCAGCGGCCTATGGCCCGCAGGCGCCGCCGCCGGGGGAGACACGAAGGGTCGAACTGCCGCGCGGCGCCCTCGATGTCGACCGGGTGGCGACCGAAGGCGGGCTGACGGCGGTGCGTTTCCGCCCGGCGCCGGCCGGCGCTGCCGCGGCGGGGACCGCCGGCGGGGAGGCCATCGCGGCCGAGGCCGATTCCCAGAACCGCCAGATCGCCGAGGCCTATCGCCGGTCGGTGGCGGAGAATGCCGAGCTGCGCACGGCCGCCACCCTGGGCAACCGCTCCCGCATCATGGCCACGGCCGCGGTGATCGGCATCTTCCTGTTCGTCGGCGGCTGGTCGTGGATGGCCACGCAGCTCAACGTGCAGGATCTGGATCAGGTCCTGGGCCTGGATGGCGGCGGCGCCAGCACGCGGCTGCAGGTGATGCAGGTCACGGCCCAGCCGCTGACCAACGCCGTCAATCTGACCGGCACCCTGGAGCCGGGCCGGGTGGTGAACCTGGTGGCCCCCTTCGCCGGGCAGATCCGGGAGATGAGCTTCACCTATGGCGAACGGGTGGAGAAGGGCAAGGTCCTGCTGTCCCTGGACACCGACGATGTCGAGGTCCAGCTGCGCGATGCGGAGACGGCGCTGATCCAGGCCCGGCAGAAGCTGGACGAGGTTCGCAACTGGCAGACCAGCAGCAGCGTCACCTCCGCTCAGCGGTCGCTGGAACAGGCGCAGATGTCGCTCTCCCAGTCGCAGCAGAACTACCAGCAGACCAAGGCCCTGTACGAGAAGGGCATCGTCTCGCAGCAGGAACTGACCTCGGCCAACAGCACCTTCCAGAATGCCCGGGTCTCGGTCAGCGGCGCGAAGGAGGCCCTGGACGCCGCCAGGAAGCAGGGCAACAAGGAGGCCCTGGAAGTCGCCCGGCTCGCCTTCGAGAATGCGAAGTTCAAGTATGACAGCCTGAAGAAGAAGGTGTCGGAGGCGGAGGTCAAGGCACCGGTCAGCGGCATCGTGCTCCGCCCCGTCCAGGCGGGACGGAGCGGCGGCGCCGGCAGCAACGAGGGCTCCGGCATCCTGGCGGTCGGCGCGCCGGTGACCGCCAACCAGATCCTGCTGTCGGTCGGCGACCTGGAGACCCTGTCGATCTCCGCGCAGGTCTCGGAATACAATATCGGCTCGATGAAGACCGGGCTGAAGGTGGATGTCACCAGCGACGCCCTGCCCGGCACCACCCTTCATGGCGAGGTGACCTCGGTTTCCTCACAGGCCTCCTCCGGCTCCGGCTCCGTGCCGACCTTCGGCACCACGATCACCGTGAAGTCGATGACCGACGAGGCGCGTCAGAAGATCCGGGTCGGCATGTCCGCCAACCTGCAGGTGATCATCTACCGCAATCCCTCTGCCCTGGTGGTGCCGGTCAATGCCGTGCTCGGCGGCCCCGGCAATGCCCGGGTGCTGGTGGTCGAGGGCGGCACGGGCAGCGATCCGAAGCCGGTCGACGTCAAGCTCGGCCAGCGCACCGCCAGCGGGATCGAGATCACCTCCGGCCTGAAGGCGGGGCAGAGCGTGGTGACCAATGCCTCCCGGGCCACCGTCACGGCCGCGAACTGACGGCAGCGCGCCGACGTGCCCCGGAACCGACGGGGGCCATCGCCGGCGGCGCGGCTACGGCCGGTCGAGGTCCAGCGGCCCGGTCTGGAACGGCACCTCCACCCGCCAGGTATCCAGGGTCTGGCCCAGGGACTGGTCCAGGGTGGTCAGCGCGTTCAGGTAGCTGATCCGCGCCTGCAGCTCGCTGACCTGCGCCTGCACATAGGAATTCTCGTAGGTCAGGACCTGGAAGTTGGTCGAGCGGCCGTTCAGCAGCTTGACCCGCTCCGTCTCCAGCTGCTGGCGGGCGAGTTCGAGCGCCACCCGCGACTGCTGGAGCTGGCGATACAGGATCTCCACGTTGCGGACGGCGTTCAGGATGTCGGTGCGCAGGCTCTGCCGGTTGTCCTCCAGCGCCAGCTGCTGCTGGCGCATGCCGACCCGGGCGGAAACCAGGGTCTGGTCGCGCTGCTGGTCGTTCAGCGGGATGGTGAGGGTCAGGCCGATCGTCTCGTTGTCCTGGGTCTGGTAGCCGGCGCCACGGGGAACGAAGGTGCTGTCCGCCGTGCCGGTATAGCTCCCGGAGGCCGTGATGTTCAGCGACCAGAGATAGTTGTTCTCCGCCGATTCCAGGCTCAGCCGCGCATTCTCCAGGCTGAGCTGGGCCTGCCGGTAGCCGGGATTGCTGTCCAGCGCGATCTGGAACAGCCGGTCCACGTCCAGGGTCACCGCCGGCGTATCCAGGCTCTCCGTCGGCACGATCTCGACATCTTCCGGCAGATCGAGCTGGTTCAGCAGGGTGAGCCGCGCATTGTCCAGGCTGTTGCGCGCCTGGGACAGCGAGATCTCGTTCTGCGCCAGGCTGAAGTTCGACTGCACGATATCCTGCGCCGCCATGCGGCCGGCATCGATCAGCGCCTGGTTCACCGCCACCTGCTGGCGGGCGCGTTCCAGCGCCTGCTGCTGGATCTTCACGTTCTCGCTCTGCTGGATCAGGCTGCGGTAGTTCTGGATCACCGAGGTGATCTGGCTGATCAGGGTGCTGCGCAGGCCCCAGGTCGCATTCCGGTTGGTGATCCGGGCCTGCAGGATCGGGATCCGGTTGACGTCGATGCCGCCGCCCTGCAGCAGGGGCAGGGTCAGGCTGAAGCTCGGATTGCTGGCATAGCTGTTGACGCCATTGGCGCTGGTCCCGGTATTGCTCCAGTTGAAGGTGAAGCTGCCGCCCAGGGGGGTGTTCCAGGTGACCGACGGGTTCACCTGCCAGGTGGTGGTGTTGCTGATCGTGTCGCTGGTGTCGCGGTTGCGGCTGAACTGCGGGCCGACCGTGATCGAGCCTGTGGGCACGAAGCGGTCTTCCTGCAGGATCAGGCTGTACTTCGCCGTGATCCGGTTCAGGTAGGCGCTGCGGATGCTGCGGTTGTTGCGCAGCAGCAGCAGGACCGCATCGGCGAGCGACATGCTGACCACGCGGCGATCGGCCGGACCGGCATCGCTGCGGTTCGAGGCCGCGCCCCCGTCCAGCGCCCAGGGCGGAATCGCCCCGGTCGCGGCCGTCCCGGAGGATTGCGGCCCGGATGATTGCGGCCCGGATGCCTGCTGGGCCAGTGCCGCGGGCAGGCCGGCACCGAGCGCCGCAACGCAGGCCAGGACCGGCAGGAAGGCCCCCGCCCGGCCCAGGATGACGGCCGCGCCCGCGCCGACCCGGCGGCACGCGTGCCGGCCGCGGTCCCGCTGCCCGATCCTGCCCGATCGCCCCGTTTCGCCCGACGTCCCCATCGCCCGCCAGGGTAGCCGATAAGGCCCGGCGGACGACAGGTTCCGGACGCTCAGATGTCCAGGTTCTCGACGGTCAGTGCGTATTTCTGGATGAAGTCGCGGCGCGGCTCCACGACATCGCCCATCAGGGTTTCGAAGATGTTGTCGGCGGTATCGTCGTGCTCGACCTTGACCTGCAGCAGACGCCGCGCCTCCGGGTCCAGGGTGGTCTCCCACAGCTGGCCCGGATTCATCTCGCCCAGCCCCTTGTAGCGCTGCAGGCTGAGCCCCTTGCGGCCGGCCGCGATCACCGCGTCCAGCAGGCCGACCGGTCCGTCGACCCTGCGCCGGTCCTCTTTCCGCTCCAGCACGGAAGGCTTTTCGAACAGGCCCTCGAATTCGCGCGACAGATTGTTGAGCCGCCGTGCCTCGGCGCTGTTCAGGAAGGCGCGATCCAGGATGTAGGTCTCGGTATAGCCGCGCAGGGTGCGGGAGATCTGCACCGCGCCATCCTCCCGCGGGCGCCCCTGCCAGCCGCGGTCCAGCGGATCAGCCAGTTCGTCCATGCGGGCCGCCAGGGCCTGCATCGACGCACCCGCTGCCTCGTCCTCCGCCCCGGTCGCAGTGGCGAGCGGGCCCTCCGGGTCCAGCAGTCCCATCACCGCCGCCTGCTCCACCATCCGGGTGTTGTAGCGCATCGCGATGCTGTCCAGGATCCGCTGCACGCCGCGCGCCTGCTCCACCACCTCGCGCAGGTCCGCGCCGGCCCGCTGGGCGCCGCCGTCCAGGGTCAGGATCGCGCCGTTCAGCCCGTCGCCGATCAGGAAATCCTCCAGCTCGCGCTCGCCCTTCAGGTAGGTCTCGGACTGGCCGCGACGGGCCTTGAACAGGGGCGGCTGGGCGATATAGAGGTGCCCCGCCTCGATGATCGGCCGCATGTGCCGGTAGAAGAAGGTCAGCAGCAGGGTACGGATATGGGCGCCGTCGACATCGGCGTCCGTCATGATGATGATCTTGTGGTAGCGCAGCTTGTCGAGATCCAGCTCGTTCTCGCCGAAGCCGGTGCCCAGCGCCGTGATCAGGGTGCCGATCTCCTGCGAGGACAGCATCCGGTCGACCCGCGCCCGCTCCACGTTCAGGATCTTGCCGCGCAGCGGCAGCACGGCCTGGAAGCCGCGGTCGCGGCCGGTTTTCGCCGAGCCGCCGGCGGAATCGCCCTCCACCAGGAACAGCTCGGCCTTCGACGGGTCGCGCTCCTGGCATTCGGCCAGCTTGCCGGGCAGGTTGGCCACGTCCAGCGCGGTCTTCCGCCGCGACAGCTCGCGCGCCTTTCGGGCGGCCTCGCGCGCGGCGGCGGCCTCGGCCACCTTGCCGATCACCGCCTGCGCTTCCTTCGGATGCTCCTCGAACCAGATCGCCAGCCGCTCCGCGATCAGCGATTCCACCGCCGGCCGCACCTCGCTGGAGACCAGCTTGTCCTTGGTCTGGCTGGAGAATTTCGGATCCTGCACCTTCACCGACAGGACGCAGGTCAGGCCCTCCCGCGCATCCTCGCCCGACAGCGCCACCTTGTACTTCTTCAGGATGCCCGACGACTGGGCATAGCTGTTGATGCAGCGGGTCAGCGCCGCGCGGAAGCCGGCGGAATGGGTGCCGCCGTCGCGCTGCGGGATATTGTTGGTGAAGCAGAGGACGTTCTCGTGGAAGCCGTCGTTCCATTGCAGCGCGGCATCCACCTCGATGCCGTCGCGACTGCCGCCAATGGCAATCGGCCCTGCATGAAGGGGCGACCGGTTGCGATCCAGATACTGGACGAAGGCGGAGACGCCGCCTTCGTAGCGCAGCTGCATCTCCTGCGGCTCGATGCCGCGTTCGTCCCGCAGGGTGATCGACACGCCGTCGTTCAGGAAGGCGAGTTCCCGCAGGCGATGGCCCAGGGTCTCGTAGTCGAACTCCGTCATGGTGAAGATCTTCGGCGAAGGCAGGAAGCGCACCTCGGTCCCGCGCTTGCCCTCTGCCGGTCCCAGTTCCTGCAGCGGCCCCTCGGGCTCGCCGTCGTGGAACCGCATGCTCCAGGTCTTGCCGGCGCGCCAGATCGTCAGGTCGAGGGTGGTCGAGAGCGCGTTGACCACCGACACGCCGACGCCGTGCAGCCCGCCGGACACCTTGTAGGAATTCTGGTCGAACTTACCGCCGGCATGCAGCCGGGTCATGATCACCTCGGCGGCGGAGACGCCTTCTTCCGGGTGGATGTCCACCGGGATGCCGCGGCCATTGTCGCGGACGGTGCAGGAGCCGTCGGCGTTCAGCACCACCTGGATCGAATCGCAATAGCCGGCCAGCGCCTCGTCGATGGCATTGTCCACCACCTCGTACACCATGTGATGCAGGCCGGAGCCGTCGTCGGTGTCGCCGATATACATGCCCGGCCGCTTGCGGACCGGCTCCAGACCCTTCAGGACCGAAATGGCACTGGAATCGTAGTTCTCACCCTGGTCCGTCGGACGCGCGGATTCATTCATGGCCTAGCACTTCCCTAACTCACCGCATCGCCGCCGGTACCGGCGGCCGCGATCTGTCCATCCTGGACCTGCAGCACCTGCACATCGCCCGCGAGCTCCTCGAACAGGGCGGCGTCGGTGCCTGTCATCCAGGTCTGCATGCCCGGTTCGGCCAGGACGGCGAACAGGGCTGCACGGCGCACCCGGTCAAGGTGCGCGGCAATCTCGTCCAGCAGCAGGACCGGGCCCCAGCCACGGGCCTGCCGCACCATGCGCGCATTGGCCAGCACGATGGCGATCAGCAGCGCCTTCTGCTGGCCGGTCGAACAGCCGGCCGCCGGCGCGCCGCTCTCCGCCTGGTGCACCAGCAGGTCGGTGCGGTGCGGACCCGACCGGGTCAGCCCCGCCTCGCCATCCACCGGCCGCGATCGCGCCAGATGCGCGCGGTAGCGATCCTCCACCGCCACCGCCGGGGCTTCGTCCAGCCAGCTCTCGACCTCGCCGTCCAGCGCCACCAGGGCGCGCGGGAAAGGGCCCTCGGCCTCTGCGAGCGCGAGCCCCAGGCGGTCGATGCCGTCGCGCCGGGCGGCGGCGACGGCCACCGCCTGTTCCGCCATCCGCGCCTCCAGCGCGGCGAACCAGCGGGCATCCCCGCGGCCGGCCTTCAGCAGCCTGTTGCGTTCGCGCATCGACTGCTCGAAGGCGACGACCCGCCGCGCATGGGCCGGGTCGAAGCCATAGACCAGCCGGTCCAGGAAGCGCCGGCGCGCCGATGCCCCCTCGACGAACAGCCGGTCCATCGCCGGGGTCAGCCAGAGCATCGGCAGGCGGTCGGCGAATTCCGCCATCGGCCGGCCGGCCACCCCGTCGATGCGCGTCTCCCGCCGTTCGCTGCCATCCGGCATGCGCCGCAGGCCGATCCCCAGCTGGGCCTCCAGTGGCGGCGCCGCGACAGCGGCACCGCCGGGCGGCGGCGGTGGCGGCATCGCGACCCGCGCGCTCACCGCCCAGCCCGACGGCGCCCCATCCCTGTCGCCGGCGGATTCCGGCAGATGCGCCCCGGGCAGGATCTCGCCCAGCGCCGCGCCGCGCAGCCCGCGCCCGGGGGAGAGCAGCGAAACCGCCTCCAGCAGGTTCGTCTTGCCGGCCCCGTTCGGTCCCACCAGCACGACCCGGCCGGCCTTCACCCGCAGATGCGCGGCGGCGTAGTTGCGGAAGGCCGTGAGCCGCAGATCGACGATCCCCAGGGGATGCGCCCCCGCAGACCCCGGCGCCGGACGGCCGGCCCCGCCGGACTGTGCAGCCGGCGTGCCTTGCTCCGAAGACACCTGCTCCGGAGGCCCCAGCTCCGGTGACACCGGGGGGCCGTTCGCGATCGCCGGCAGCGCCACGCCCATGCCGCGCCCGCAGGCGATCAGACCCGCATCGGCATCAGCACGTACAATGCGGACTCGTCGCCGCCGTCGCGCACCAGGGCGGGCGCCGCACCGTCGGCGATCTGGAAGCGGGCGCTCTCCCCGTCGATCTGGTCCGTGATGTCTATCAGATAGCGCGCGTTGAAGCCGATTTCGATGGGATCCGCGTCATAGACCGTCGGCAGGTCCTCGGTCGCGCTGCCCTGTTCGGCCGAGGTGGCGCTGAGCACCAGCTTGTTCGGCTCCAGCGCCAGCTTCACCGCCCGCGACTTCTCGCTGGAGATGGTGGAGACCCGGTCGACCGCCTTGGAGAACAGCGCCGCATCGACCTCCATCACCTTGTCGTTGCCGCTGGGAATGACCCGCTCGTAATCGGGGAAGGTGCCGTCGATCAGCTTCGACAGCAGGACGACATCGCCGAACTCGAAGCGGATCTTGGTGTCCGACAGTGCGATCTCCACCGTCTCGCTGCCGTCGGGCAGGAGCCGCACCAGCTCGCCCACCGTCTTGCGCGGGATGATCACCCCGGGCATGCCGCCGGCCCCGTCCGGCAGCGGCATCTCGACCCTGGCCAGCCGGTGGCCGTCGGTCGCCACCGCGCGCAGGACGGCGACGCCCTCGTTCTCCGCCGCGTGCAGGTAGATGCCGTTCAGATAATAGCGGGTCTCCTCCATCGAGATGGCGAAGCGCGCCTTCTCAATCAGGCGCTTCAGGTCGGCGGCGGTCACCGAGAAGCGGGTGGCCAGATCGCCTTCCGCCATCACCGGAAAGTCTTCCTTCGGCAGGCAGGGCAGCTTGAAGGCGGAGGACCCCGCCGAAAGCGCCAGCCGCCCCTCGCCGCCCTTCATCGCCAGCCGGATCTCGGATCCGTCCGGCAGCTTGCGGACGATGTCGTAGAGGGTATGGGCGGAGACCGTCGTGGCGCCGTCCTGCACGATGGTGGCGTTCTGGCGCTCCACCACGGCGATGTCGAGATCCGTCGCGGTCAGCGCGACGGCCCCTTCGACCGCCTCGATCTGGACATTGGCGAGGATCGGGATGGTGTTCCGCCGTTCCACGACACTCTGGACATGGTTCAGGGAATTCAGCAGCGCGGCGCGCTCGATCACGACTTCCATCTGTTACGCCCAACCTCGTTCTCGTCCGTGCAGCCGGGCCGCGGGACGACTGCCCGTCGCTGCCGGCGGTCCGGACGGCCAAACCCCGCCCCCGCATCCCGGGAAAACGGCCCCGGGAAGACTCCTTCCCCGTCCTGGCTGCCGACCTGTCGGCCCCGGCGATCGGAAGAGCGGATTGCCTGGAACGCCATGCGAAGCCTGAGATCCGCACCGGCCTTGTCCCGCCGGATCCTCAGGCCGGGCATCGGGGTGCCACCCGCCGAATCGCGCCGGCCTGGCACCTGCCGCTGCCCGACGCCGGGAAGGATCACCCCCCGGCTTGCGGGGGAAATGGAATGTAGCAGATCCGTTCCGCAGAGGCGAGAATTCTAAACGATTCCAAGGGTCAGCGCCGCCCGCGGGGGCCGGCCGGCGCCGGGCGCGCCGGACCGGCCGGACAGAGGGCGGTCAGCTCTCCAGGGTGCGCTTCAGGAGGACGATATCCTCCGCCAGATCGGGGTCGCGGCCCTGCAGCTCCTCGATCCGCTTCACCGCATGCATCACCGTCGTATGGTCGCGGTTGCCGAACTTCCGGCCGATCTCCGGCAGGCTCCGGGTGGTGAGATGCTTCGCCAGGTACATGGCGATCTGCCGGGGGCGGGCCACGGCGATGGCGCGGCGCGCGGAATGCATCTCCGACTGCTTGATGTTGTAGTGCTCCGCCACCCGCTTCTGGATCTCCTCGATGGTGATCCGCCGGTCGCTCGCCCGCAGCAGGTCGCGCAGCACCTCCTGCGCCATGTCCATCTCCACCGGCCGGCCGACCAGGCTGGCGAAGGCGGCGACCCGGTTCAGCGCCCCCTCCAGCTCCCGCACATTGGCCGTGATCCGGTGCGCCAGGAATTCCAGGACGTGCCGCGGCACGTCGATCTCCAGCTGCTCCACCTTGGACTGCAGGATCGACAGCCGCAGCTCGTAGTCGGTCGGATGGATATCCGCCACCAGGCCCCAGCCGAGCCGGGAGCGCATCCGCTCCTCCATCCCCTCCAGGTCGGCCGGCGAGCGGTCGCCGGAGATCACGATCTGCCGGTTCTGGTCACACAGCGCGTTGAAGGTGTGAAAGAACTCCTCCTGGGTGGAGTCCTTTCCGGCGATGAACTGGATATCGTCGATCATCAGCACGTCCACGGAACGGAACTGCTGCTTGAACGCCATCGTGTCCTTGTACCGAACCGCCGTGATGAACTGGTACATGAAGCTTTCGGCGGACAGGTAGATCACCTTCCGGCTGGGATCGCGCAGGCGGATATGCCAGGCGATGGCGTGCATCAGGTGGGTTTTGCCCAGGCCCACGCCGCCGTACAGGAACAGCGGGTTGAACGGCACCTTGCCCCAGGCCGCCTCCGCCACCCGGCGGGCAGCCGCATGAGCCAGCTCGTTCGACCGCCCGACGATGAAACTGTCGAAGGTATTGCGCTGGTCCAGCGCACCCCCGCCCACCATGCCGGGCCATGTGCCGGCCGCCGACGGGCCGCGGCTCGCGGCGGAAGGATCCCGCCCCTCGGGACGGTCGCTGCCGCGGCTCGGCGACCAGCCGGACGACCAGCCGGGGGCCATGCCATCGCCGGCCGCATCGTGGCCGGTCGAGTCCCGACCTGCGACCTCCTGGCCCGCGACCTCCTGGCCGGCCGGGGTCGCGGAACGGGGAACGTCGTTGCCGCCCCGCCCTGCCCCGAACCCGGCCGAGGCCGTCGGCACGGGCTTGCGCGCCATGGCCATCACCATCGGTGCCACCTGGCCCAGCGTCCGTCCTGTCGCGCCCGCGGCCACAGTCGCAGCAGCATTGTCTGCAGCTGCGGACCGAACGGCTGCAGCCCGGCCCGTCGCCGTACGACCAGAGGTGGCCGGAGCACGCAACGGCCGGACGGATCCGGCCTGCGGCCGTGCCGGTCCGCCGGCGCTCTCGCGCCCCATCGCGGTCGCCAGGGGCTGCACCCGCAAAGACAGGGTCCGGGTGGCAGGCCATTCGACCTGCCAGAGCGCCTTCACGCGCTCGCTGTAGTGACTGATCACCCAATCCCGCATGAAACGGCTGGGCAGGCCGATCTCGATCTCCCCCGCCTCGGCGGAAAGAAGGACCATCGGGCTCAGCCAGGAGGCAAAGGCCTCCTCGCCATATTCCCGGCGAAGCCGGCTGCGCACCCGCTGCCAGGCCGCATGGACGGCATCGGACGGCGCCCGCTCCGCAGGCTGGCCGCTGTCGCCCCGGCCGCCATCGCCGGCGCCGCCTTCCACGGCGACCCGGCGATCGCCATTCATCCTGTCGGCAACAGGCTCCCGCTGGGGAGGTGCGTCGGCATCCGACACCTCGTCGTCCAGGGGTGCCGGATCGGAGCGGTGGTCGCGTCGCATATCCATGATCAGCTTTGGACCCACGGCAGGCCCTGCGCCTTCCAGCCATCGCGCTGTCCACGGTGCGCGGCTTCGTCGAGATTGCCTTCGAAGCCGCCGGCGACGTTGAAGCAGGCCGCAAAGCCCGCCGCGGTGGCGGCGATCGCCGCCGACCGCGAACGGCCCCCCGAACGGCAGAGGAAAAAGACGGGGGCGTCCCGGCCGGGAATCTCGTCCTGCAGGCTCTGCAGGAACCCCGCATTGGGCGTCATGCCGGGAAAGTCCTGCCAGGCGACAAGCAGCGGCTGCTTCTGGAGTCCCCGCAGGTCGGGCAGTCCGACGAAGGTCCATTCGGCGGCGCTGCGCACGTCGACGAGAACGGCATCGGGGTTCGACGACAGGACCTCCCAGGCCTCGCGGGGCGTCACATCGCCTGCGTAGCTCCCGGCGGCGCCCGCCGAACCGGCGGCCCCGCTTCCTGTCGCGGATGTCGTCATGAACTTGCCCTCAATTCCTGTCTGTCACACAAAACCACGGCGGCCGGCGTCGACCCTGTCGACGCTCCGGAACCTGCAGCCCTCGATCAAATACGCATCCCACCACCGGCCACCCCAAGCCGGTGCATGCACGCGCATTCCCGGTCATGAGCGACACGACTTTCCCGTGCGCGGGAAGGCTGTTCCCCCACCGGAAAGAGGCTCATTTTCAGGACTGGGCGGCCCATGGCCCGTGCCCGTGCGAGGTAGGTAGATTAGTCGGACTCACCCGCGAGCCGCAACCGCGCCGGGGGCCGCGCGATGGCCGAAAAACCGCTTGTCATCTGCGCTTCGTTGCTGTCGCGGCGGCCTGGACCGAACAATGTGCGGGCCGGCCAGCGGCTGAATCCGCGATTCCGGATCGTCCTGCCGACGCCCTTGCGTCGGGCCTGCCCATGGCGGGCGAACAAAATCGGCCGCCGATTTTTTTCACCGGACCACAGTCCTGCGTTTGTGACCGATCGATTGCAAATCGACACCGCGAGCGACACCCACTAGATCTGCCCATGTTCGGGAAGGGGACCGCAAAAAAGGTATTATATTACCTTCGCGCCTTCAGGCCGGGCCGGCGCAGGGGCAGCCGGCGCTGCGGAACAGGCCCGGGACTGCCGGAACGGTCCGGGATTGCGGGAAAGAACGGGTCGACAGCTGCGAACACGAAAAAGGGGAGCCGATGGCTCCCCTTCGAAATCCGTCGGCATGCCGGTGCGACCGGATGCCGAAAGTTCGGGCCCGGTCGTTCAGCCGCCGAGCGACCGTACGCGTGCCGTCAGCCGCGACAGCTTGCGGGAGGCCGTGTTGCGATGCAGGACGCCCTTGTTGACGCCCCGATCCAGTTCCGGCTGGGCCTGCTGCAGCGCTGCCAGCGCCGCATTCTGGTCACCGGCCGCCACGGCGAGTTCCACGCTCTTCACGGCCGAACGGATGCGCGACTTGCGTGCGCGATTGACGGCGGTGCGCCGAATGCGCTGGCGGTTGCGCTTCTCCGCCTGCTTGTGGTTTGCCATGAGAGGACACTCTAGCCTTGAAAGAAAAACAGGCCGCGGCTTTTAGCGGCGTTGAGCCCGGCCGTCAACATGCAATCGGCAGCCGCGGCATTTCATACCGCCGCCGGCGACCTGCAGCCGCCGCCCAGCGGACCTTGATCAGCGGTCCTTGATCAGCGGTCCTTGATCAGCGGTCCTTGAATTGGGGCTCGCGCTTCTCCGCGAAGGCGGCCATCCCTTCCTTCTGGTCTTCCAGGGCAAAGGTTGAATGGAACAGCCGCCGCTCGAAGCGGACGCCTTCGGCGAGGGTGGTCTCGAACGCGCGGTTCACCGACTCCTTCGCCATCATGACGGCCGGCAGAGACTTCTCGGCGATCTTCTCCGCCGTCTTCACCGCCTCGTCCAGCAGCTCGTCGGCGGGGAACACCCGGCTGACCAGGCCCACCCGCTCCGCCTCGGCGGCATCCATCATGCGGGCGGTCAGGATCATGTCCATCGCCTTGGCCTTGCCGACCGCGCGGGTCAGGCGCTGCGTGCCACCGGATCCGGGAAAGGTGCCGAGATTGATCTCCGGCTGGCCGAATTTCGCCGTATCGGCGGCCAGGATGATGTCGCACATCATCGCCAGCTCGCAGCCGCCGCCCAGCGCATAGCCGGCAACCGCCGCCACCACCGGCTTGCGGCAGCGCGAGATGCGCTCCCAGCGGGAGATGAAGTCCTCGAAATAGACGTCCATGTAGTGCTTGGGCTGCATCTCCTTGATGTCGGCACCGGCGGCAAAGGCCTTCTGCGAGCCGGTCAGCACCATGGCACCGACCTCCGGATCCGCCTCGAAGCGGTCAAGGGCGTCGTTCAGCTCCTCGATCAGGGCGCCGTTCAGGGCGTTCAGCGCATTCGGCCGGTTCAGCGTGATGATCCCGACCGCGCCTTTCTGGTCGACCAGGATGTTCTCGTACGCCATGGGTTCCTCTCCTTGCTTTCGCCTGCCGATTGGGCTGTCGCCTGCCGATTGGCATGTCCGCGGAATGCGCCGCGAGAAACGCCAATCCGGCCGCCGCGTCAAGCCCGGTCCCCAACGCCGGCTCCGCTCCCGCGGTCCGGCGGCTCAGCGCTGGCAGGCCGGACAATAGAAGGTCGAGCGGGCGGACTGGACGATCCGCCGCACCGGCGCGGCGCAGCTGGAGCAGGGCCGGCCGGCCCGATCGTAGACCCGGAAGCGCGTCTGGAAATAGCCCAGCTCGCCGCTGGCATCGACATAGTCGCGCAGGCTGGAGCCGCCGGCGGCGATCGCCTCCTCCAGTACCGCCCGGATCGCCGCCACCAGCCGTTCCGCCCGATGCGGCCCGACCGAACGCGCCAGGCGTCGCGGTGACAGGCCGGCGCGGAACAGCGCCTCGGAGACATAGATATTGCCCAGTCCGGCAACGACCTTCTGGTCAAGCAGCGCGGCCTTCAGCGGCGTGCGGCGGCCCGCCAGGCGGGCATGCAGGACGGACGCGGTGAAACCGGGCTCCAGCGGCTCCGGGCCGAGGCCGGCCAGCAGCCAGTGCCGCGCCTCCTCCGCAACCCCGAACAGGTCCATGGCGCCGAAGCGGCGATGATCGCGGAAACGCACGCGCAGCCCGTCGTCCATCGTGAACACGACATGCTCGTGCTGCGGCAGCTCCGTCTCCTCGCCGCCGATCACGATGCGCCCGGACATGCCCAGATGCAGCAGCATGACCCGGCCGGCATCGTCATGCGGCCCGGCATCCAGGTCGACGAGGATGTACTTGCCCCGGCGCCGCAGGGTCAGGATCCGCCGGCCCTGCAGGGCGGTGGCAAAGCCGGCGGGCAGCGGCCAGCGCAGGTCGCCGCGACGGGTCTCGACCCGCGCGAGGCGGCGGCCCAGGACACGCCTTTCCAGGCCGCGGCGCACGGTCTCAACCTCGGGCAGTTCGGGCATTCGGTCGCTCTGGCAGGGCCGCGCAACCGCACCGATCAGGCGACCCGAGGGGCCGACCCGGTCGGGCGAGGCGGCGGCGGCATGCGGGATGGCGGGAGCGGCGCCCGCTTCCGCGGCCGCGACCACGCGGCCCACTTGCGGCGGTGCGCAAAACAACGGCATGGTGCGCGCGCCGCATGGGGCTGTCAACGCGCCCTGCCCGGGGATCATGCCCCGGCCGGACGCGCCGGGATTGCCTGCCCGGAGGGCCCGGGCCTCGCTGCCTGGAGGACCTTCCGGAACGAACCCGGGCGGGCATCCTACAGGCGCCGGCGGGACCGCGTCGGCCACCGGCCCTGCGCGGCATTTGCGAGGCGACTGGACGACAATGCGCTGGCTCAGGTTCTTCTTCACGATCGTCGCCGTGGTGCTGCTGGCGGTCACCGCTTTCAGCTTCCTGGGCCAGGCGATCGACGTGGCCGAGCTGATGGCCAATTTCCGCCCGCAGCTGCTGGTGGCGGCCGTGCTGCTTGTGGCGATCGGCCTGCTGTGCTGGAGCCGCTGGACATTGATCCTGGCGGTCCTGGCCTGCCTCGCCAACGGCTGGCCCTTGCTTCCCTACTACTATCCGCCGGCGGAGCCGGTCGCCGCCGGCGGCGACGTCTCGGTCCTGGTGGTCAACCTGGAGGGCCGGCCGACCGCCGCCGCGGCGCTGGTGGAGATCGCGCGCACGCGGATGCCCGACCTGATCGTGCTGACCGAGATCTCCGGCACGGCCGAGGCGGCGCTCCGCGAACTCGACGCGCTCTATCCGTTCCGGGCGGCGGAACTGCGCAACAGTCCCTACAATGTCCTGCTGCTGAGCCGGCACCGCATCCTGGCCTATCAGTTCGTCTACCCGACCACCGGATACCTGCCGGTGCTCGATGCGCGGCTCTGCGCCACCCAGGCCGTGGTCACCACGGAGACCGACGGGCCGCCCTGCTACAGCGTCGTCGCGCTGCATGCCGCGCGGCCGCTGGGAGAAGGCAATCTGGGCCTGCGCAACCGCCAGATCGCCGCCGCGGCCGGTATCGCCGCGCGCGACCGGCAGCGACCGGTGCTGGTTGCCGGCGACCTCAACGTGACGCCCTGGTCGAGCGCTTTCGGCCGGATGTTGCGGTCGGGCAGCCTGACCGACGTGTCGGAAGGCCGCGGCATTCACCCCACCTGGTTCAGCCGCTTCCCGTTCCTGGGCCTGCCGATCGACCATGTGCTGGCCAATCCCGGCTTCCGGACGGCCGCAGTGGAGGTGCTGCCGAGCATCGGCTCCGACCATTTCCCGCTGCTGGCCTCCCTGGCCTTCGCCCCGAAAGCGGCACAATGAGCGATCCCAAGGATATCCCCGGCCCCGGCACGCGTCCCGCCACGGTGCCCTTCGGCTTTCGAGACGTGGCGGCGGCGGAGAAGCCGCAGCTCGTCCGGGAGGTGTTCGATTCCGTGGCCGCCCGCTACGACCTCATGAACGACCTGATGTCGTTCGGCGTGCATCGCCTGTGGAAGGCCCGGATGATCGACTGGCTGGCGCCGCGGCCCGGCTGGCGGATCGCCGACCTGGCCGGCGGCACGGGCGACATCGCCTTCACCATCCTGGACCGGTTCGATGCCGTTGCGGATGCCGCCCGCCCGGGACGTGCCGGGCCGGCGCCGCAGATCGTGGTGGCCGATGCCAATGCCCAGATGATGGCCGTGGGCCGCGACCGCGCGATCGACCGCGGCTATGCCGGGCAGCTGCAATGGGTCTGCGCCATGATGGAGGCCCTGCCCCTGCCCATCGCCGGAATGGATGCGGTCACCCTGGCCTTCGGCATCCGCAATGCCACAGACATTCCCGGCGCCCTGCGCGAAGCGCGGCGCGTCCTGAAGCCGGGCGGGCGCTTCGTCTGCCTGGAATTCTCCCGCGTCGTGCTGCCGGTGCTCGACCGGCTCTATGCGCGCTATTCGACCCATCTGCTGCCCGCGATGGGCGCGGTCGTCACCCGCGATGCCGAGTCCTACCGCTACCTGGCGGAGAGCATCGCCCGCTTCCCGCCGCAGGAGCGCCTGGCCGCGATGATGCGGGAGGCAGGCTTCGGGCAGGTGCGCTATCGCAACATGAGCGGCGGCATCGTCGCGCTGCATTCCGGCTGGGCGATCTAGGAGCGGGGCGCGCCGTGTCGGGCCAGCCATTCGACCCGCAGCCGTTCGGGCCATCCCCCTTCGCCGGCACCGTGCGCGCGGCCCGCTTCCTGCCGCCCGGCGGCGGGATCGCCGCCGCCAGCGCCCTGCATCTCGGCCGGTTGTTCGTGATCATGCGCACCCTGGCGCGGCACGACGCCATGTTCGTCTTCGACCTGGCGCCCCTGCCGCGGCTGCTGCGGCATGGCCTGCGCCTCGCTGCCAGGCTTCTGGCGCGCCCGCGCGAACGCCGGAAATGGCGCGGCACCCAGCCGGGGGAACGGCTGGCGGAGGCCTTCACCGCCCTGGGCCCCTGCTTCATCAAGCTGGGCCAGGCCCTGTCGGTCCGCCCCGACCTGATCGGCGACGAACTGGCGCGCGACCTCGGCCGGCTGCGGGACAAGCTGCCGCCCTTCGCCACGGCGGAGGCCCGCGCCACCGTCGAGGCGGCGCTGGACGGCAGCCTGGAGGCGCTGTTCCTCGAATTCGGCGAGACGCCGGTCGCCGCGGCCTCGATCGCCCAGGTGCATCGGGCGCAGATCGCCGATCCGGCCAGCGGACCGCCGCGGCAGGTGGCGGTCAAGATCCTGCGGCCGGGCCTGGAGCGCGCCTTCGCGCGCGACATCGCGCTGCTGCACTGGCTGGCGGTGCTGGCGGAGCGGACCCGGCCGGTGCTGCGCCGGCTGCGTCCCGTGGCGGTGGTGGAGACCTTCGCCCGCACCGTGCGGATGGAGACCGACTTCCGCTTCGAGGCGGCCGCCGCCTCCGAGTTCGGGGCGCTGGACCGCAGCCCGGTCAGCTTCCGCGTGCCGGAGGTGGTCTGGAGCCATTGCTCCGACCGCGTCCTCACCCTGGGCTGGGTGGAAGGGATCCCGGTCGACGACCTGGAGGCGATCGACGCGGCGGGCCATGACCGCCGGCGGCTGGCGCAGGAGGTGATCCAGGGCTTCCTCCACCAGGCGCTGGAGATCGGCTTCTTCCACGGCGACCTGCACCAGGGCAACCTGTTCGTGGCACCCGACGGCACCCTGACGGCGGTGGATTTCGGCATTGTCGGGCGCCTGGACTGGCCGACCCGCCGGACCCTGGCGGAGATCCTGGTCGGCTTCATCAGCCGCGACTACCGGCGCGCCGCCCGCGCCCATCTGGAAGCGGGATATGTGCCCGCCGGTCAGTCCCTGGACGAGTTCGCGATGGCCCTGCGCTCGATCGGCGAGCCGATCCGCGACCGCACCGCAGCCGGCATTTCCATGGGCCGGCTGCTGGAGCAGATGTTCCAGATCACGGAGCTGTTCGGCATGCAGACGCAGCCGCAGCTGCTCCTGCTGCAGAAGACCATGGTCAGCGCCGAGGGCATCGCGCGGTCGCTGGACCCGGAGATGAACATGTGGGCCACCGCGCAGCCGGTGGTCGAGGCCTGGCTGCGCAGCCATCTGGGGCCGGAGGCCCGGATGCGGGAGACCGCGGCACGACTGGCGGAAGCCCTGCCCAGGCTGCCGCAGACCCTGCAGGCCCTGGAGGGGCTGGCCGAACAGGCCGGCGCGCAGGGCCTGCGGCTGCATCCCGACACCCTGCGGCGGCTGGTGGAGGGCACGCCGGGGCCCGGCCCGGGCTGGATGATGGCGGCCTATGCCGGCTGGACCGCCGCGCTCGCCCTGCTGCTGCTGGTCATCTTCGCCTGACGACGGCTGTCCGACAGGAAGCCGCCTTCCATTGCCGCCCCCTTCGATTGTTGCCCCTTCGATTGTTGCCCCCATTCGATTGTTGCTGGGGGACAGCGGGTCTATAACGGCGGGCCGCGACCGGTGCAGGAGGGGGGATGCTCACAGGCAGGCGCATTTTGCTCATCGTCGGCGGCGGGATCGCCGCCTACAAGAGCCTGGACCTGGTCCGGCGCCTGCGCGAGCGGGGTGCCCGGGTGCGCTGCGTGCTGACCGGCGCCGGCGCCGAATTCGTCACCCCGTTGTCGCTGTCGGCGCTGAGCGAGGACAGGGTCTATCGCGACCTGTTCGACCTGACCGACGAGTCCGAGATGGGGCATATCCAGCTGTCCCGCGACGCCGACCTGCTGGTGGTCGCGCCGGCGACCGCGGACCTGATGGCGAAGATGGCCGCCGGCCTGGCCGACGACCTGGCGAGCACCGTGCTGCTGGCCACCGACACGCCGGTGCTGGCGGCGCCGGCGATGAACGTGCGGATGTACGAGCATCCGGCAACCCGGCGGAACATGGCGACCCTTGCCGGGGACGGCGTCGCCTTCGTCGGGCCGAACGAGGGCGCGATGGCCTGCGGCGAGTTCGGCGCCGGCCGCATGGCGGAACCGCTGGAGATCGTCGCCGCGGTCGAGGCGCGGCTGCAGGCCCTGGCCGCCCCGGTCCCGCGCGACCTTGCCGGCCGGCGGATCCTGGTCACCTCCGGCCCGACGCACGAGCCGATCGACCCGGTGCGCTATATCGCCAACCGGTCCTCCGGCAAGCAGGGCCATGCCGTGGCGGCAGCGCTCGCCGCCCGCGGGGCGGAGGTGGTGCTGGTCTCCGGCCCCGTGCAGGAGGCCGATCCGCCCGGCGTGCGCGTGATCCCGGTGGAGAGCGCCCGCGACATGCTGGCCGCCTGCGAAGCCGCCCTGCCGGTGGATGCCGCGGTGTTCACCGCCGCGGTCGCCGACTGGCGGGTGGAGAGCGCGGCCGGGCAGAAGATCAAGAAGTCCGGCGCACCGCCGGTCCTGGCCCTGGCGGAAAATCCCGACATCCTGGCCACCATCAGCCACCACGCGCAGCGGCCGCGACTGGTCGTGGGTTTCGCGGCGGAAACCGAGAATGTCGTGGAGGCCGCGCGGGCGAAACGACAGCGGAAAGGGTGCGACTGGATCGTGGCAAACGACGTGAGCCCGGCGACTGGAACCTTCGGCGGCGGCCAGAACGAGGTACACCTGATCAGCGACGCGGGCGACGAGCATTGGCCGAAGGCCGACAAGGCGGCGATCGCCGCGCGACTTGCGGCGCGGATCGCCGCGGCCCTGCAACCGCCGGCGGCACCGCAGGTGGCACCATGAGCGGTGTGGCGCCAACCATTGTCGTGCCGGTTACCCGGCTGCCACATGGCGCCGACCTGCCGCTGCCGGCCTATGCCACCGCCGGTGCGGCCGGGATGGACCTGATGGCGGCCATCGACGGCCCGCTGTCCCTGCCCGCCGGGGGCAGGGCAATGGTGCCGACCGGCCTGGCGATCGCGCTGCCGGACGGTTTCGAGGCGCAGGTCCGGCCGCGATCCGGCCTGGCCGCCCGGCATGGCGTGACCGTCCTGAATGCCCCGGGCACGATCGATGCGGATTATCGCGGCGAGATCAAGGTGCTGCTGGTCAATCTGGGCGAGGCGGCGGTGGAGCTGCAGCCCGGCGACCGGATCGCCCAGCTTGTCGTCGCGCCGGTGACCCGCGCCACCTGGTCGGAGCAGGACGCATTGCCGGACACGGCGCGCGGCGGCGGCGGCTTCGGCTCCACCGGCCTGCGCGGCGCCGGGCCGGACTGACCGCCATGCTGCGACTTCCCAGAAAAGCGCTATATGCCCTCGAGGCGGTGGTGGACATCGCCTTCAACGCACGGCCCGATCCCGTCCAGGCCAAGGAGATCACCCGTCGGCAGGGGATCCCGCCGCGCTACCTCGAGCAGGTAATGCAGCAGCTGGTTCATGCCGGCGTCCTGAAAGGGGTACGGGGGCCGCGCGGCGGCTATGTGCTGGCGCGGGAACGACGCCGGATCTCGGTGGCCGACATCGTCACGGCGATCCAGGCACTGGAGCGCGACGGCGGCGACGATATCGGCGAGAGCCGTTCCGCCCTGGGCCAGAAGGTGGTGCGCCCGCTCTGGGACGAGGTGGAGGCCGAACTTGTCGACCGGCTTGCCGGCATCAGCCTGGAGGAACTTTGCGCCCGCGCCCGCGACATCGGTATCCGGGCGCAGGGCGACGAGCCGGGCGATTTCTCGATCTGACGGCCCGGGCGGCCCGCAGCGGCCGCCCACCGCCAGACCTGTCGTGACAGCCGGCCGCCGAAGGGCCGGCCCGAAGCATCGGAACGGAGGAGAGCGGCCATGGACAATCGCTTCACCGCCCCGCGCGGGCGGATTTTCGATTCCATCATCGATACCATCGGGGGCACCCCACTGGTGCGCCTGCGGCGCCTGGCAGAGGATGCCGGCGCCGGCGCGGAGATCCTGGCCAAGCTGGAGTTCTTCAATCCGCTGGCGTCCGTCAAGGACCGCATCGGCGTGTCGATGATCGAGGCGCTGGAGCGCGACGGCAGGATCAAAGAGGGCACGGTGCTGATCGAGCCGACCTCGGGCAATACCGGCATTGCGCTCGCCTTCGTCGCGGCCGCGAAGGGCTACCGGCTGATCCTGGTGATGCCGGAAAGCATGTCGATCGAGCGCCGCAAGATGCTGAAGCTGCTCGGCGCGGAGCTGGAGCTGACGGACCCGGCGAAGGGCATGAAGGGGGCGGTCGCCCGCGCCCAGGAGATGATCGAGCAGACGCCGGGCGCGGTGATGCCGCAGCAGTTCGAGAATCCGGCCAACCCGGCGATCCACAAGGTGACCACGGCGGAGGAGATCTGGGCCGATACCGATGGCCGGGTGGACGTGGTGATCAGCGGCGTCGGCACCGGCGGCACCCTGACCGGGGTCGGCCAGGTGCTGAAGGCGCGCAAGCCGGGCCTGAAGATGATCGCCATCGAGCCGGAGGACAGCCCGATCCTGTCCGGCGGCAATCCCGGACCGCACAAGATCCAGGGTATCGGCGCCGGCTTCGTGCCGGGGATCCTGGATCGCAGCCTGATCGATGAGGTTCTGACGATCGGCAACGAGACCGCCTTCGAGACCGCGCGGAAGGCGGCCCGCATGGAGGGGCTGCCGGTCGGCATCTCGTCCGGCGCCGCCATCGCCGCCGCGCTGGAGGTCGGCACCCGGCCGGAGATGAAGGGCAAGGTGGTGGTCACCGTGATCCCGTCCTTTGCCGAGCGCTATCTCTCGACCGCCCTGTTCGAAGGCCTGTAGGCGGTGCTCGGCCGCGAGCAGCTGGAGCGCTATGCCCGCCATATCCTGCTGAAGGAAGTCGGCGGGCAGGGCCAGGCGCGACTGCTCGCGGCAAGGGTCCTGGTGGTGGGCGCCGGCGGCCTGGGTTCGCCGCTGGCGCTCTACCTCGCCGCCGCCGGAATCGGCACGATTGGCATTGTCGACGACGATGCGGTGTCGCTGTCGAACCTGCAGCGCCAGATCCTGCACGACACGGAAGGCGTCGGCCGGCCGAAGACCGACAGTGCCGTCGCCCGGCTGGCGGCCCTGAACCCCGACACGAAGGTTGTCGCGCATGCCCTGCGGCTGGGCCCGGACAATGTCGACGAACTGGTCGGCGGTTACGACATCGTCGCGGACGGATCGGACAATTTCGCCACCCGTTTCCTGCTGAACGATGCCTGTTTCCGGGCCCGGCGGACCCTGGTCAGTGCGGCCATCCAGCAGTTCGACGGGCAGCTCGCCACGTTCAAGCCACATGCCGGGCCCGACCAGCCCTGCTATCGCTGCCTGCACCCGGAAGCGCCGCCGGAAGAGCTGGACGCCGCCTGCGTGGAAGCGGGGGTCCTGGGCGCCCTGGCCGGGGTGATGGGCAGCCTGCAGGCCACCGAGGTGCTGAAGGAGATCCTGGAGATCGGCACCGGCCTGGCCGGCCGGCTGATGCTCTACGACGCGATGAACGCGGAATTCCGCACCATCCGCCTGCGACGGAACCCGGCCTGTCCGCTCTGCGCGGCCAGCTGACGGGAGAGCGGCCGCCGCTGGAGGACGCCGTCAGAGCAGGTTGGCGATCACCCGGTCGGGCGGGGCATGGCCGTCGACGAAGGTCTTGATGTTGATCAGCACCTTCTCGCCCATGTCGATGCGGCCCTCCAGGGTCGCTGAGCCCATATGCGGCAGCAGCACCACGTTCTGCAGTTCCAGCAGCTTCGGGTTGACCGCCGGCTCATGCTCGAACACGTCCAGGCCGGCCCCGGCAAGCTCCTTCTTGCGGAGCTTCCGGGTCAGCGCATTCTCGTCGATCACCTCGCCGCGCGAGGTGTTCACGATGTAGGCGCCGGGATTGATCAGGTCGAGGCGCCGCGCCGACAGCAGGTGATAGGTTGCCGGGGTGTGCGGGCAGTTGATGGAGATGATGTCCATCCGCGCGAGCATCTGGTCCAGGCTTTCCCAGTAGGTCGCCTCCAGTTCCTCTTCCACCTGCGGCGCCACCCGGTTGCGGTTGTGGTAGTGGATCGACAGGCCGAACGCCTTCGCCCGGCGCGCGACCGCCTGGCCGATCCGTCCCATGCCGATGATGCCGAGCCGCTTGCCCCAGATCCGCTTGCCCAGCATCCAGGTCGGCGACCAGCCGGCCCATTCGTTCTCGCGCAGGGCATTGGCGCCTTCCAGCAGGCGCCGCGGCACCGCCAGGATCAGCGCCATGGTCATGTCGGCGGTGTCCTCGGTCAGCACGCCGGGGGTGTTGGTGACCGTGATGCCCCGCGCGCGGGCCGCCGCCAGATCGATATGGTCGACACCGGTGCCGAAGCTGGCGATCAGCCGCAGGTTCGGATTGGCCTGGGCCAGGACGCCGGTATCGATGCGGTCGGTGACGGTCGGCACCAGGACATCGGCTGCCTTCACGGCTTCCGCCAGCTCCGCCTGGGTTAACGGGCGGTCTTCCACGTTCAGCCGGGTGTCGAACAGCTCCATCATCCGGGTCTCGATGGAGTCGGGCAGCTTCCGGGTGACGATCACCAGGGGCTTCTTGGAAGATGCCATGCTCTTGAAATCCTTCGGCCGCGTCTTGTCGTTCCCACCCGCCCACCGGCTGGACCGTCCGTTCGCCGGACGGATCCGGCGCCGCCTCCTGTCACGGCGCGTGTCGCCGGGAAGCCGCCGCGTTGGCGGCGGACCGGCGCCGCAGCCGTCCGAAACATGAAGCCATGCGCCTGGATGAGCTGCCCGGATCCGCTGGTCCGGCCGGCCGCAACATGCCGCGGCGACCGTCCCGGAAGGGGTATCGTTCTCCTAGCAGATCAATGCGGGACGGACAATTGATCCGCGCAGGCCATCCCGGCCGCCGGGGCGATGCGGCGCTTGACCACATCCGGGGCGCAGGATACCAGCCAGCGGGAGCCAGGCGGAAAGGATCGATGCGGGAATGACCGGGGCAGCGTATTGGCGGCATCGTCGGATGGCATGGCCTGTCCGTGATGACCGCGCATGGCGCCGGCCCGCGGGCAGCCTGCTGGCGGCGCTGCTGCTGGTGCTGCTGCTGTCCCTGCTTGCGGCGCCGGACGGCGTGCCGGCCGCGGCGGCGCAGGACCAGTCGGTCGGACCGGTCACCGGCCGGCCGCTGCCCCGCTTCGCCAGCCTGGCCTCGGCACGGGTCAATGCGCGCGCCGGTCCCGGCGTCGAATATCCGATCCGCTGGGAATATCACCGCCAGCACCTGCCGGTCCTGATCGTCGCGGAGTCGCAGAACTGGCGGAAGATCCGCGACCAGGAGGGCGACGAGGCCTGGGTCCATCATGCCCTGCTGTCCGGCCGGCGGACCTTCCTCGTCGCCGGCCGCATCGCGACCCTGCTGGAGGAACCGCATCGCAGCGCGGCCGCCCTGCTGCGGGCGGAGCCAGGCGTGATGGGGGAACTGGAGGGCTGCGACGACAGCTGGTGCCGCGTCGTCCTGGCCGATCGCCGCGGCTACCTGCCGCGCGGGCAGGTCTGGGGCGTCGCGCCGGACGAATAGGCAGGTCGGGCCGCGTCAGGCGTCGAAATCGCCCGCCAGGGCCTGCCGGACCTCGGGCGAGATGATCGCCATATGGCCGTAGTTCGGATGGTCGATCGCAAGCATGGCCGGAACCTGCCCGTCGCGGAACGCGGCCACCTGCGCCTCAGTGAAGGGAAAGCGCAGGAAGTGCACCGAGGAGGTCTTGCCGTCGGCCGTGGTGCGTTCGACATCGTCCTCCGCCACCGCGCGGGCCTCGTCATCGCCGATGCGGATCGCGATCTTCTCCTCGATGCCGCCGAGCTGGCGCAGCAGGCGGTCGCGCCGCACCGGGTCGTCGACCTCCAGCATCATCGTCGCGACCAGTTCGCGGCCCTGCGGTACCAGCGGCGAATAGGCCCGCAGTTCGTCCTCGATCTGCGCCTCGCCGCCCTTCTCGATCCGCAGCATCTCGTGGATCTGCCACCACATCGTGTCGTAATTCTCGAAATAGAAGGTGGCATAGGGGCCGACTTCCAGCCGCCGCAGCCGCTTCTGCGCGATCAGGCCTGAGCGGCGCTCCTTCCGCACCGTCTCGAATTCATCGAGGGACAGGATGTCCGCGCGGGTGATCTCGTGTTTCATCCTCCGTTCCTTTCCGCGCCAGCGCCGCAGGGCCCGGGACGGGCCCGTCCGCCGGCGCTCTCGGTACCGGGTTCCGGTTCAGGGGGCTCCTGCTCAGGGGCCCAGCTCAGGCCAGGCCGTAGGCCATCGCGAACAGCTCGATCGGATGGCGGGACTCCTGCACCGGCGCCGGCCCGTCGCCCAGCCGCTCCATGCCCTGCACGATATGCATGCCCGCCAGCGGGCATTCCGAGGAGAGGTAGGTGGGTTCCGCCTTCTTCGCCTGCCGGGCGACCGGCTTGCCGACCTTCAGGGCGATGTCGAAGAACTCCTTCTTCACCCCCCAGGAGCCGCCATGGCCGGAGCAGCGCTCGATCACGTCGAGCTTGGCGTCGGGGATCAGCCGAAGCATCTCTGCCGCCTTGGCGCCCATGTTCTGGGCGCGGGCATGGCAGGCCAGGTGAAGGGCGACCTTGCCGTCGAGCGGCTTCAGCCCGTCGGCCAGCCCCTCGTTCTTGGCAATCTCGACGACATATTCGGTGACGTCCCGGGTCGCCGCCGACAGCTTCTTGATGTTCTCGTCCTCGGGCAGGATCAACGGCCATTCAAACTTCAGCATCAGGGCGCAGGACGGCACCAGCGCGACGATGTGATAGCCCTCGTCGACCAGCGGGACCAACGCCCGGCTGACCTCGCGGGCATGTTCGGCGACCCGCTCGATATCGCCCTGCTCCAGATGCGGCATGCCGCAGCAGCGCGGATATTCGACCCGGGTCTCGACCCCGTTGCGGGCCAGCACCGCCTGGGTGGCGGTGCCGATCGACGGGTTGTTGTAGTTCGCGAAACAGGTGGCATAGAGCACCGCCTTGCGCCCGAAGGCCGGCGCCTCGCGGTTCACCTGCGGCGGCGCGGCGGCGGCGCGGGCCTTGAAGGTCCGGCCGTGGAATTTCGGCAGCGCGGCCTCGTGGTGGACGTCGAGGGTCTTTTCCAGCAGCGGGCGGGTCAGGCTGTTGCCCTCCCTGTTCGCCCAGTTGGCCAGGCCCGGCATCATGCCGGCGAGCCGGCCGTTGCGGTCGGTCTCGGTCAGCTGCCTGTCGGCGAAGGCGGCGCCCTGCTTCTTGAACTCCGCATAGCGGTAGCGAAGCATCAGGTGCGGGAAATCCAGGTCGAACTCGTGCGGCGGCACGTAGGGGCACTTGGTCATGAAGCAGAGGTCGCACAGCGTGCAGGCGTCGACCACCGGCTTGAAGTCCTTGGACTCGACGCTGTCGAGCTCGCCGCTCTCGGATTCGTCGATCAGGTCGAACAGGCGCGGGAAGCTGTCGCAGAGGTTGAAACAGCGCCGGCAGCCGTGACAGATGTCGAAGACCCGCCGCAGTTCGGCATCGATCTTGTCCGGATCGGTGAAGTCGGGGTCGTCCCAGGCAAGCGGATGGCGGACCGGCGCGTCCAGGCTGCCCTCGGTCATGACGCGATCTCCTCAGCTGATCCGATGTTCTTCTTCCTTTCCGGACAGACTAGCCGCTCCCGCCGCACCTTGCACCGCCGACGCGGCCAGGGCGCGGGATGACGATCCTGCCTTCGACCCGCCGGCTTTGGCCGGGCCGACGCGCCGTCCGTGCGACTGCCGGAAAGGGAAGGCCCGGACCCGCTTCCGCCGCGCCGGCCGGAGCCGGCGCAGCGGTGCCTTCAGGACGAATCCCGATGGGTAGCGGGGTCCCGGGCCTTTCAGGACCGGACCCGAAGGTCAGCCCATCGTGTCGAGCGCCTTCTGGAAGCGACCGGCATGGCTCTTCTCGGCCTTGGCCAGGGTCTCGAACCAGTCGGCGATCTCGTCGAAGCCTTCCTCGCGCGCGGTCCGGGCCATGCCGGGATACATGTCGGTATATTCGTGGGTCTCGCCCGCGATCGCCGCCTTCAGGTTGGCGGAGGTGTCGCCGATCGGCTCACCGGTTGCGGGGTCGCCGACCTCGGCCAGAAACTCCAGATGGCCGTGCGCATGGCCGGTCTCGCCCTCGGCGGTCGAGCGGAACACCGCGGCGACGTCGTTGAAGCCCTCCACATCCGCCTTCTGGGCGAAATAGAGATAGCGGCGATTGGCCTGGCTTTCGCCCGCAAAGGCTTCCTTCAGGTTGTCGTGGGTCTTGGTGCCCGCAAGTGCCATGATTCTCCTCCATTGATCCGAACGCGTCGGCAGGAGGTCTATGCCCCACCGACGCATTGACCGGCGGGCCGTCGCCCGTCGGCGGCGAAGGGGCGCGGCCGCGGCATGCCGTCCGCGACCGATGGGTGCCAGCGGCACCGGCTGGCCAGCCCATCTCCCGGCGGACCAGGATGGCGGCCGGGAAGGCGGGTTGGACAGGAGGTACGGATGGCAATGTCCCGCCCTTCTGCCCCAGCATATGGCGACAGCCGCTTAGGGGGTCAATAGTCTGGAAAGGTTCTAATCAAAAAAAGCGCGGCACACCCTCGGGTGCGGAGGCCCGGCTATTTCGCGGACGGCTCGCGCACCCGGATGACGACATCGATCCTGTGCAGTTCGGTGCCGTCCGGCGCCTGTGGCAGGCGGTCGAAGGCGACATGACCGGCGTCGATGTCCTGCAGGCGACCGCTATCCTCGAAATAGAAATGGTGATGGTCGGCCGTGTTGGTGTCGAAATAGCTCCGCCCCTGAGACACCACGACCTGGCGCAGCAGCCCTGCCTCCGTGAACTGATGGAGGGTGTTGTAGACGGTCGCGAGCGAGACGGGGATGCCGATCGCATCGGCTTCCGCATGCAGCGCCTCCGCCGTGACGTGGCGCGGGCCCTGGTCCAGCAGCAGGCGTGCAAGTGCGACCCGCTGGCGGGTCGGTCGCAGGCCGACACGCCGCAGCCTCGTCGTCAGTACATGATCCTGCAAATGCGTCTCCATTTCCGACAATATAGGGCGGAAAGCCTTGGCTTGAAGAGGTGCCGGCGCCGCGCCCGGGGCAATGCGGCTACGGCGGCACCCGGTACCGCCAATGTGCCGCGCCCGGCATGGCCGCATGCCGCCGTCGACGGGCCCCGGCCGCGACCCTGCCGGACCTTCCCGGCACCGCCGCGTCGCTTGACAGTGCCGCCGACGCACCGCCTATAGTGCGGCGGATCGGATTGCAGCGGCATTGCAACACCGCTGGTCAGATCGGCCGTGCCAGTCGCGATTCTGCATCTGCGGTGCCGCACCCAGGTTGCGGCGCCGGCCGGTGTCGACAACACTATCATTCTCGGGCCCGTTGCCGAGACCCGGACCGCCGCAGTCGCGCGGATCGGGCTTACGGAACGCTGCCCGAACAGGTTTTCCGCCCGGCAGATCATGCGCCCGGGCGGCGCGGCAGCCGGCCCCGGCCGGATGCACAAACAACGCCCTGGATGTGGGAAGAGCAAGTCGGGAAGCTGCATGTCGAACGTCGCGCAACAGACCAGTTTCAGCTATGACGACCTGATCGCCTGCGCTCATGGCAAGCTGTTTGGCGAGGGCAATGCCCAGCTGCCGCTGCCGCCGATGCTGATGTTCGACCGTATCACGAAGATCTCCGACACCGGCGGCGCCTACGACAAGGGCGAGGTGGTTGCGGAACTGGACATCAAACCCGACCTCTGGTTCTTCGGCTGTCATTTCGAGGGGGACCCGGTCATGCCCGGCTGCCTCGGTCTGGATGCGATGTGGCAGCTCTGCGGCTTCTTCCTGGGCTGGATCAAGGCGCCGGGACGCGGCCGCGCGCTGGGCGTGGGCGAGGCGAAGTTCTCCGGCACCGTGGTGCCGTCGGTGAAGAAAGTCACCTACCAGGTCGATATCAAGCGCGTCATCCTGCGCAAGCTGAAGCTGGGCATTGCCGACGGCGTGATGAAGGCCGACGGCGAACCCGTCTATCAGGTCAAGGATATGCGTGTCGGCGTCTTCGGCGCCGGCGAGAGCTGAAGCAAGGGACAGATACGCCATGCGTCGAGTGGTGGTAACCGGTCTCGGCGTCGTCTCCAGCATCGGAAACAATGCGCAGGAGGTGATCGCCGCCCTGCGCGAGGGCAGGTCCGGAATCTCCTTCGCGCAGGAGTACAAGGACCTGGGCTTCCGCAGCCAGGTCTATGGCGACGTCAAGATCGACCTGGAAAGCACGGTCGAGCGGCGGCAGCGCCGCTTCATGGGCGATGGTGCGGCCTACAACTATCTGGCGATGAAGCAGGCCATTACCGATTCGGGGCTCGAGGAGGACGAGATCTCGCATCCCCGGACCGGGCTGATCATGGGCTCGGGCGGTCCGTCCACGCGCAACCTGCTGCTGGCCGCCGACATCACGCGGGACAAGGGTCCCCGCAAGGTGGGGCCGTTCATGGTGCCCCGCGCCATGTCCTCGACCAATTCGGCGACCCTGTCGACCGCCTTCAAGATCAAGGGCCTCAGCTATTCGATCTCGTCCGCCTGCGCGACCTCGGCGCATTGCATCGGCAACGCGGCGGAGCTGATCCAGTGGGGCAAGCAGGACATCATGTTCGCCGGCGGCGGCGAAGAGCTGGACTGGACCCTGTCGGTCCTGTTCGATGCCATGCCGGCCATGTCCACCGGCTTCAACGAGGCGCCGGAAAAGGCCTCGCGCGCCTATGACCGCGACCGCGACGGCTTCGTGATCGCCGGCGGCGGCGGCGTGCTGGTGCTGGAAGAACGCGAGCGCGCGCTCGCCCGCGGCGCCCACATCTATGCCGAACTGGTCGGCTATGGCGCGACCTCGGACGGCCACGACATGGTGCAGCCCTCCGGCGAGGGCGGCGTGCGCTGCATGCAGATGGCCCTCGAAGGGATCGAGGGGCCGGTCGACTATCTGAACACCCACGGGACATCCACGCCGATCGGCGACACGGTGGAGATCGACGCCATCCGCCAGGTGTTCGGCGGCCGGCTGCCGCATATCGCCTCGACGAAGTCGCAGACCGGCCATTCGCTGGGCGCCGCCGGCGCACAGGAGGCGATCTACTGCCTGCTGATGCTGCAGAACGACTTCGTCGGCGAGTCGATCAACATCGAGAACCTGGACGAGGCCTTCGCCGACGTGCCGATCGTGCGCAAGCGGATCGACAATGCCGGCCTGAACACCGTCATGTCCAACTCCTTCGGGTTCGGAGGAACCAACGCCTGCCTGGTCTTCCAGCGCCATCATGCCTGACCGCCCACGCCTGAACCGGGCGGCTGCAGGACGACAGAACGCTGTTCGACAGCACGAGAACGGGGACGGGCCGAGCCGATGCAGCGCCCGGCACGGGGGGAACGACAGGGTTCATGACTGAAGACCAGACAGCGCCGGAGCAGGCGGCCGGCGGCCTGCCGGACCCGCGGTTCGGCCTCATGGCCGGCAAGCGCGGCGTCGTGATGGGAATCGCCAACGACCATTCGATCGCCTACGGCATTGCCGCGGCACTGCGCGCCCATGGCGCCGAACTGGCCGTGACCTACCAGGGCACCGCCTTCGAACGCCGCGTGCGGCCGCTGGCGGAAGCCCTGGGCAGCAACCTGATCCTGCCCTGCGACGTGGCCGAGCCGGACAGCATGGCCGAGGCCTTCGCCGAGATCGGCCGGAAATGGGGGCGGCTGGACTTCCTGGTCCATGCCATCGCCTTCTCCGACAAGGGCGAGCTGAAGGGCCCCTATATCGAGACCAGCCGGGCCAACTTCCTGCGCACCCTCGACATCTCCTGCTATTCCTTCACCGATGCGGCACGGCATGCCGCCGGGCTGATGGACCAGGGCGGCTCGATGCTGACCCTGACCTATGCGGGCTCCTATCGTGTGATGCCGCGCTACAACGTGATGGGGGTGGCCAAGGCGGCGCTTGAGGCCAGCGTCCGCTATCTGGCCGCCGATCTGGGTCCGCGTGCGATCCGGGTGAATGCGATCTCCGCCGGGCCGATGCGGACCCTGGCGGGGTCCGCGGTCGGCGCCGCCCGCTACGTCTACCGCTACAGCCGGGACCATGCCCCGCTGCGCCGCAACGTGCAGCTTGCCGATGTCGGCGGCGCGGGCCTCTATTTCCTCAGCGATCTTTCCGGCGGGGTGACGGGCGAGGTCCATCACGTCGATTCCGGCTTCAATATCGTCGGCATGCCGGAAAGCGACCCGGCAGCGGTGCCGGCGCGAAACGGCGGCGACCTGCCGCAGGAATAGCCGCGCGGGCCACCCGACCGACGTCGCGCATAGAGACGAAAAACCCCGCCGCGGGAGAGTCCCGGGCGGGGTTTTCCGTTTTCGCTTTCCGGGGGATCCGGCCGCGGCCGGTCGCAGGAACGACCGGCCGCGACGCGGATCGTTACTCGGCCGGCTGCTCGGCGTCGGCCGCGGCCTCGTCGCCGTCCTTGCCCTCGTCGGCCAGCACGGCCTTGATCGAGAGGCGGACCTTGCCGCGATCGTCGATGTCGAGGACCTTCACGCGGACTTCTTCACCTTCCTTGATCACGTCGGTCACCTTGGCGACCCGCTTCGGGGCCAGTTCCGAGATATGGACCAGACCGTCGCGGTTGCCGAAGAAGTTCACGAAGGCGCCGAAATCGACGATCTTCACGACCTTGCCGGTATAGGTGACGCCGATCTCCGGCTCCGAGGCGATCGACTTGATCCAGTCGATGGCGCGCTGCGCCGCCTCGCCGTCGGTGGCGGCCACCTTGATCGTGCCGTCATCCTCAATGTCGATCTTGGTGCCGGTCTGCTCGGTGATCTCGCGGATCACCTTGCCGCCGGTGCCGATCACCTCCCGGATCTTGTCCTTCGGGATCTCGATCACGGTGATGCGCGGCGCGGTCTCCCGCACCTCGCCGCGGCTGCCGGTCAGCGCCGCGCCCATCGCCTTCAGGATATGCAGGCGTCCGTCCCGGGCCTGGCCCAGGGCGGTGTGCATGATCTCCTCGGTGATGCCGGCGATCTTGATGTCCATCTGCAGCGAGGTCACGCCGCCCTCGGTGCCGGCCACCTTGAAGTCCATGTCGCCCAGATGGTCCTCGTCGCCGAGGATGTCGGACAGCACTGCATAGCCGCGATCCTCCAGGATCAGGCCCATGGCGATGCCGGCGATCGGCCGTGCCACCGGCACGCCGGCATCCATCAGCGCCAGCGAGGTGCCGCAGACCGTGGCCATCGAGGAGGAGCCGTTGGACTCCGTGATCTCCGAGACGACGCGGATCGTGTAGGGGAACTGCTCCTTCGTCGGCAGCAGCGGCCGGATCGCCCGCCAGGCGAGCTTGCCATGGCCGATCTCGCGCCGGCCCGGTGCGCCGACGCGGCCGGTCTCGCCGACCGAATAGGGCGGGAAATTGTAGTGCAGCATGAAATGCTCGCGGTACTCGCCCGCCAGCGCGTCGATGATCTGCTCGTCCGAACCGGTGCCCAGGGTGGTCACCACCAGGGCCTGGGTCTCGCCGCGGGTGAACAGGGCCGAGCCATGGCTGCGCGGCAGCACGCCGACCTCCGCCACGATCGGGCGGATGTCGGTGGTGGTGCGACCGTCGATGCGCTTGCCGGTGTCCAGGATCTGGCCGCGGACGACGTCCTTCTCCAGCGATTTCAGGACGGTGCCGACATCGACCGGGTCATAGCCATGGTCCTCGCCCAGGGCGGCCTTGGCCGCGTCCTTCACCGCGGAGACCTTTGCCTGGCGCTCCTGCTTCACCGGCTCGGCATAGGCCTCCACCAGCTTGGCCGGTACGCCGGCGGCCTCGAACTTCTGCCGCAGCTCGGCCCGCTGCGGCCGCTCCTCCAGCGCCATCGGCTCCTTCGCCGCGCGCTCCGCCAGGTCGATGATGCCGTCGATCACGGCCTGATAGCCCTTGTGGCCGAACATCACGGCGCCGAGCATCACCTCCTCGGAGAGCTCCTCGGCCTCCGATTCCACCATCAGCACCGCATCGACCGTGCCGGCGACCACCAGGTCCAGCTGGCTCTCCGCCATCTGCGCCATGGTCGGGTTCAGCACATACTCGCCATCGATATAGCCGACCCGCGCGGCACCGATCGGCCCCATGAAGGGCGCCCCGGAGAGGGTCAGCGCCGCAGAAGCACCGATCATCGCGACGATGTCGGGATCGTTTTCCAGATCGTGGCTCAGCACGGTGGCGATGATCTGGGTATCGTTGTGATAGCCGTCGGCAAAGAGCGGCCGGATCGGCCGGTCGATCAGGCGGGAGGTCAGGGTCTCCTTCTCCGACGGACGACCTTCGCGCTTGAAGAAGCCGCCGGGGATCTTGCCCGCCGCAAAGGTCTTCTCCTGGTAGTTGACCGTCATGGGCAGGAAATCGATGCCCGGTCGCGGTGTCTTCTCGGCCACCGCCGTGCAGAGCACCACGGTCTCGCCGTAGCGGACGATCACGGCGCCATCGGCCTGGCGGGCGACCCGCCCGGTCTCGATGGACAGCGGCTTTCCGCCCCAGTCGAGTTCGATCTTCTGGACGTTGAACATGCCTTTATCTTTCTTCCTGCTGCTGGGCGGCGATACGCATGCCGCTGCGGCCGCGACCGGCGGCCTGCGCCGGCCGCGCGCCTGGCGCAGACCGCATGCGGCACGGGGCGCGCTGGCCTGTCCGGCACGCGCCCATCCCGCCGCTCCGTTCCTTCGGACCCTTCCGGGCCGCTATTTCCTGAGCCCGAGCCGCTGGATCAGTTCCAGATAGCGCGCCTGGTCCTTGCCACGGACATAGTCCAGCAGACGGCGGCGACGGCTCACCATCTTCAGCAGGCCGCGACGGGAATGGACGTCCTTCTTGTGGGTCCGGAAATGCTCGGTGAGGTTGTTGATCCGCTCGGTGAGGATCGCGACCTGGACCTCAGGGGAACCCGTGTCCACATCCGCACGGGCAAATTCCTTGACGAGCGCCAACTTGCGCTCCGACGTGATCGACATCGTGGATATTCCTTCGCTGTCAGCCCAGCCGTACCGGCCGGCTCAAAGATTGAAAACGCGCAAGGGGTGCATCTCCCCGGCCCGGACCTGGGCCAGCGCGACCGGCTTGCCGTCGGCGACCGCGTAGCAGTCGCCCTCTCCTTCGGGCAGGCCGGGCGTACGAAGCACCCGTACCGACTGACCGGCACGCAGCCGGTTCGCCTGTTCTCCGGTCAGGGCCAGGGCCGGGATGTCGTCCAGCGCGGTCTCTACCGGGAGCAGGTTCGGAACAAGGGCGCCCTTCTCGCACATCTCTTCAAGTTTATCCAGGGGCAATGCCAGGTCCTCGGTGAAGGCGCCGACCTGAAGCCGCCGCAGGGCCCCGACATGGGCCGGCACACCAAGCGCCTCGCCCAGGTCCCGTGCCAATGCCCGCACATAGAAGCCCTTGCCCACCTCCGCCTCAAGAACCGCCACGTCGACAAGCTCCGCCGGCCCCGCGGGCATCTCGACGTCCAGCAGCGCCAGCGCGTCGATCCGCACCTGTCGCGGCGGAAGGTCCGGCGGGCTGCCGGCACGGGCCAGGTCGTAGGCACGCTGGCCGCCGCTCTTGATCGCCGAATAGGCCGGCGGCCGCTGCCAGATCAGGCCGCGGAAGCCGGCAAGGGCGTCCTCCAGCGCAGGACGTGCCGGCCGTGCGTCGCTGCGCGCGGTGACCGCCCCTTCGCTGTCATCGGTCTCCCGGCCCTCGCCGAAGCGCACCTCGAAGCGGTAGCGCTTGCGACCCTCCTGCGCGTGGGACACGGTCTTCGTCGCCTCGCCGAAGGCCAGCGGCAGCACCCCGGTGGCCAGCGGGTCGAGGGTGCCGGCATGACCGACCTTGGCGGCCCGGGTCCAGCGCTTCAGCCGGCCGACCACCGCCGCGGAGGTCATGCCCTGCGGCTTGTCGACCGCGAGCCAGCCATGCACGGGCTCGCCCTTGCGCCGGCGTGCCATCAGCGGCTCTTCCCGCCATCGTCGTCGTCATCCGCCCCATCCGCCTTTTCATGTTCCGGCAGGGCGGAGAGAAGCCGCTCCATCCGGGCGACATGCTCGAACGTGTCGTCCATGGCGAACCGCAGCTGAGGGGAGAATTTCAGCCGCAGCTGGCGGCCGAGCTGGCCCTGCAGATGCGGTGCCGCCCGGTTCAGCGCGGCCACGATGGCGCCGGCGTCGCTGCCGCCAAGCGGCATGACGAAGGCGGTCGCATTGCGCAGGTCCGGACTGGTCCGGACCTCGGTCACCGTGATCGACCGCCCGGCAAGTTCCGGATCGTGCAGGTCGCCGCGGTTCAGCAGACCCGCCAGTTCGTGACGCAGGGCCTCGCCCACCCGCAGCTGCCGCTGCGACGGGGCGGCGGCCTGCCCGCGCGCGGAGCGCGTTCGGCCTCGTGACATCTTTCCTGTCCGTTCGTTCGTCGCCGGCCCGGGGCCGTCCCGTCATATGGACAGCCCGCCACGGCGCAGCCCGGCCATAAGGGCGCGTCGCCCGCCCCGTCGGGGTCGGCATCGGGCCTCCAGGCGGGATTCGCGGGGTGCAATACGCGGGGCCGACCCTCGGCGGACCGACCCCGGGATGCCGCCTTCCTGCCCGGTCAGCTGGCGGCAGAAAGCTGCCGCTGCTCCTCGACCAGATCGAAGCATTCGATGACGTCGCCAGGCTGGAGGTCCTGGTAGTTCTCGAACGCCATGCCGCATTCCATGCCCTGGCGCACCTCGCGCACCTCGTCCTTGAAGCGCTTCAGGGTCGACAGCTTGCCCTCGTGGATCACCACGTCGTCGCGCAGCAGGCGGACATGCGAGCCGCGGCGGACCATGCCTTCCGTGACCCGGCAGCCGGCCACCTTGCCGACCTTTGTGATGTTGAAGACCTGCAGGATCTCCGCATTGCCGAGGAAATCCTCGCGCATCTTCGGTGCCAGCAGGCCGGTCAGCAGCGAGCGCAGGTCGTCGATGATGTCGTAGATCACGCTGTAGTAGCGGATATCGACGCCGTCGCGGGCCGACAGGTCGCGCGCCTGCTTGTTGGCGCGGACGTTGAAGCCCAGCACGATGCCCTTGGACGCCGCCGCCAGGGTGATGTCGGACTCGTTGATGCCGCCGACCGCCGCGTGAAGCAGGCGGACCTGCACTTCCTCGTTGGAGAGTTGCTGCGCGGCGCCGACGATCGCCTCGACCGAGCCCTGCACGTCGGCCTTGACCACGACCGGCAGGTCCTTCGCCTCGCCCGCCTTGATGGAGGCGAACATCTGCTCCAGCGTCCCGCGGCTGCCTTCGGCCGCCCGCGCGTCGCGGTCCTTCTTCTGGCGATAGTCCGAGATCTCGCGGGCGCGGGCCTCGTTCTCCACCACGTGGAAGGTGTCGCCGGCCTCGGGCGTGCCCTGCAGGCCCAGCACCTCCACCGGGAAGGCGGGCTCCGCCTCGGTCACGTTCTCGGCGCGATCGTCCACCAGGGCCCGGACACGGCCCCACTGGCTGCCGACGACGAAGATGTCGCCGACCCGCAGGGTGCCGCGCTGCACAAGGACGGTGGCGACCGGACCGCGGCCGCGCTCCAGCTTCGCTTCCACCACCACGCCCTCGGCCGGGCGGGCCGGATTGGCCTTCAGCTCCAGCACTTCCGCCTGCAGCGAGATCGCCTCTTCCAGCTCGTCGAGGCCGGCGCCGGACTTGGCGGAGACCTCCACCGCCTGCACGTCGCCGCCCATCGATTCCACGACGATCTCGTGCTGCAGCAGCTCCTGCCGCACCTTCTCCGGATTGGCGTTGGGCAGGTCGCACTTGTTGATCGCGACGATCATCGGCACCTCGGCCGCCTTGGCATGGCGGATCGCCTCGATCGTCTGCGGCATGATGCTGTCGTCGGCCGCCACCACCAGGATGACGATATCGGTCACCTGCGCGCCGCGGGCCCGCATCTGGGTGAACGCCGCATGGCCCGGCGTATCGATGAAGGTGATCCGGTTGTGCGACTTCGTGGTCACCTGGTAGGCGCCGATATGCTGCGTGATGCCGCCGGCCTCGCCCGACACGACGTCGGTCTTGCGCAGGGCATCCAGCAGCGATGTCTTGCCGTGGTCGACATGGCCCATGATCGTGACCACCGGCGGCCGGGACGTCAGGTCCGTATCCTCGTCGTCCGCGCCGGCAAGGCCGATCTCGACGTCCGATTCCGCCACCCGCCGCACGTTGTGGCCGAACTCCGACACCACCAGTTCGGCGGTGTCCGCGTCGATCACCTGGTTGATGGTGGCCATTACGCCCATCTTCATCAAGCTCTTGACCACATCCACGCCGCGGGCCGCCATGCGGTTGGCGAGTTCCTGCACTGTGATCGTTTCCGGCACGATGACGTCGCGCACGATCCGCTGCGAGGCATCGCGCTGGCCACCGCCCTGATGCGCGCGGCGATCACGCTCGCGCTGGCGGCGCATCGCCGCGAGCGAACGCTGCCGCTCGTTGTCGTCGAGTGCCTGGTTGATGGTCAGCTTGCCGCCGCGGCGGCGTTCGCCGCCCCGGCTGCGGGTCGGTCCGGGGCGTGCCGGCGCGGGCGTCTTGCCGCGGCTGCGCCGCCCGCGTTCCTCTTCCTCCTCGGCGGTGGGGGTCCGCTCCTTCGGTGCGCCCGCCGCGGGACGCGCCCGGGACTCCTCGGCACCCTCGGCCGCCGGCTGCGCGGCCTCGCCTTCAGGCTGGCGCGCCTTCTCCTGCTCGCGCAGGCGGCGCTCGGCCTCCTCCTCGGCGCGCTTGCGCATCTCCGCGTCGGCGCGCTTGCGCTCCTCTTCCTCGCGGGCACGCGCCTCCGCCGCCTCGCGCTCCTTGGCGGCGCGGGCGTCGGCCTCCGCGCGGCGCTTGGCCTCCTCCTCGGCGCGGGCACGCGCCTCGACGGCGCGCTTGCGGGAATTGTCCAGCGCCTTGATGCGCTGCGCCTTCTCCTCGTCGGTCAGTTCCTTCAGCACCGCGCGACCGCGGGTCTGGCGGCGCACGGTCGCAGGCGGCCGCTCGCTGCGCGGCGCCGGGCCGCGGGC
>NZ_JBHRTR010000049.1:10973-54606 GCF_042646425.1 Marinibaculum pumilum | reverse complement strand
CGCCGGAGCCGCTTTCCTCCTCGTCTCCGCCGCTCTCTTCCTCGTCGCCGGAGCCGCTTTCCTCCTCGTCTCCGCCACTCTCTTCCTCGTCGCCGGAGCCGCTTTCCTCCTCGTCTCCGCCGCTCTCTTCCTCGTCGCCGGAGCCGCTTTCCTCTTCGTCTCCGCCGCTCTCTTCCTCTTCGCCCGCGCCGCTCTCGTCCTCCTCGCCGAACTCGTCGTCGCTGAGTTCGCTCTCGTCCTCTTCGAGCGCATTGCCGCTGGCGTTGCGCTCGGGCCCGGGGTCTTCCTCGTCCTCGCCGCCGCCCGCGCCCTCCTCGTCCTGGCGGTTGGCGTTGATACGGAGCCGGGCGGCCTCGGTCTGGATCTGGGTGGCGAATTCGGCGTTCACGCCGCCGAAGATCTTCAGCTGGGTCAGGACAGCGCTGGTGGAGGTGGTGTTGTTGCTGACGCTGCGGGCGGTCAAACCCATGTCCACGCCGCGCAGGGCAATGCTGGCCTTGGTGTTCGACAGCCCGATATTGGCGATGTTCACATTGAGCATCGCACCGCCGAGGACATCGGTGGTGTAGATCGCGCCGACATAGGCCCAGGCGATCAGGCCGGTGTCGAGATAGACGTTCGTGTCGTAGTAGTAGGTATAGGCAGCTTCCACCGCGATGCCGAAATACATCGTCGCGGTGACGCCATAGCTGTCTTTTTCGGTCGTCCAGGTGACGAGTGAATTTGGATCGGCCATTGCATGCCCTGCCCGGGTGACGTCGGCGACGGTTTCGGCGGAAGCCGCGGCCTCATGCGGAGATATCGATACCCGGTATCAGCGAGGCCATGGCGGCCTTGTTCTGCGCCGTCAGGACGAGGACGTTCTTGCTGGCGATCGCTTCGGTTCCGGCCGCGCCTTCGCTGGCGCTGCTGAGCGTGCAGCCCACCCCGACACCCGTCGCCCCCAGGCTTGTGGTGCCCCAGGACCAGGAGGCGTTGATGTTGGTGCTGGCGGTGCAGATCGCGGAGGTCGTCGGGAACAGCGCCAGGCCGCCCAGGGTCACGTTCACAACCGGCCCGGCGGTATAGACGCTGAAGGCTTCCTGCACCTGGGAGATCATGCCGACATTGGCCTTGAATCCCGCCCCCAGGGCGATCGCCTTGGAAGACTGGTAGCTGCTGTCCTGCGGCTTCTCGACCGTGGCGAAATGCTGGCCGAACCAGTCGCCGATATCGTCCTTCGCGTTATCCCACCACTCGGTCAGGGCCTTGAAGCTGCTGTTGTCCGACGCCATGCCACGTCTCCATCCTGACAGATATCCCGCGCAGGCCGCCCGGACACGCGAAACCGATCGCGCGCAGCGTAGCGCAGTCCGGGTCCGGCGCAAGCCTGGACCGGTGCGGGGGCCGCGCGCCTGTATCGCTCTGCAGGGCGAGCCGCTGACTGTAGGAATGGCGGTCGAATGAAGTGCTGCGGCGGCGCCCTCATGTCGGCATGTGACGATCATGTGACATGCGCCCGCGCGCCGGATCGCGGCGGGCCCGGCTTCGCCGGTGCCGGTTCAGGAGATGCTGGGTGCGGCGAGGCGCGTGCCGGTGATCTCCGCCCTGTCGAGGACGTTGTCTTTCAGGACCGCTTTCAGGGTGTTGGCGCCGTAAAGATTCGCCGCCCGCAGGTTGGTCCGCACCAGGACCGCGCGCAGCAGGTTGCCGTCCATCAGGTCGGTGCCTTCCAGGACGGCGTCGGTCAGGTTGCTGTGCATCAGCAGGCCGCCGCGCAGGAAGCTGCCGGACAGGTTCGCCCCGGTCAGGTCGGACTGCCAGAAATTGGCCCCCGGCATCTGCGCATCGGTGATATGGGCCCGCACCAGAGATGCGAAGCTCAGGTTGCAGGCGGGCAGGCTGGTGCCGCAGAAATCCGCCCTGTCCAGGACGGTCTTTCCCGCCACCGACAGGCGGTCGACTTTCGCGCCATGGAACTTCGCGCCGGCGGCCTGGCAGTTGATCAGCATCAGCCGTGCGCCGGAGATGCGCCGGAAGTCGGCATTGTCCAGCCGGCAGAAGACGAAGGCGGTCATCGCCACCGTGGCGCTGCGCAGGTCGACATGCTCGAAGCTGCACTGGTTGAAGGAGGCCTCGCTGAGGTCGGCACGGACGAAGCTGACCTTGCTCATGCGGCAGCCGCTGAACCGGGCGCCGACCAGTCTTGCCTGGCTGAAGGTCAGTCCGTGCGCCTGGATGTCGGCCAGCTGCATGCCGCTGAGGTCCGCCATGGCGAGGGAGGTGTCGTGCAGCACCGCGCGGTTGAGATTGGCGCCCTTCAGGTTGGCGCCGTTCAGGTTCGCGCGGGTCAGGTCGGCATGGGCAAGCCCGGCATCCTCCAGGTTCGTGCCCATCAGGGAGGCGCCGACCAGCTGTGCCCCGGTCAGGTCGACGCCGGAGAGGTCCATGCCGTCCAGCCTGCGGCCGGTCAGGTCGAGCCCGGCCAATGCCTTGTCCGGGGGCGCCTCGCCCGCCGCCAGCGCCTGGGCCAGCGCGCGGGCCTTTGACAATTGCCTGGAGCCGGGAAGCAGTTCCGGCTTCGGGAACAGGTGCGCGGCCTCTTTCTCGCACCGGGCCTGCGCCGTGGCCGTCTCCTGCATCATGCCCGCCAGCCGGCCTTCCAGGTCCTTCGGCATGCCGGCCTCCAGGCGTGCCTTCACATCGGGCGCCAGGCCTTCCTTCGATCGTTCGGCCAGGGCGGCGAGGCGGCTGGCCATCGCGTTGGGTTCGCCGCCCGCTTCGGCGCGGGACTGCGCGGTGAGTATCTCATAGTCATAGCCGAAGCGGTCGGCGAGGCGCCGTGCCTCGGCCTCCGTATCCGCCCATTTGCCGCGTCCCAGGCTCTCGATCCGGTCGGCGACGACCTGCATCTTCGCGCGGAATTCCTCCGCCTCGGCGAAGCTGGCGGGACGCATGTCCTTGACCTGGTCGATCGCGGCCAGGACCGCCTTCACCTCCGGCGGCTCGTCACTCCCCGCGGCCTCGCTGAGCGGGGTGGCCGCCGGCAGGCCCGCGGCCTTGCGTGCCTGCGCCGCCTCGCCCTTGACCCTGGCGATCAGGCCGGTCATGCGCGGCGGCAGGGCCGCGTCGTCACGCGGTGCGAACGGCTTGATCGTGGTCGCCGGCTCCAGGGTCGGTTCCACCCAGCCGATCGGGCAGAGATCCGCGGTTTCTACGACGGCGCGGGCCACCCTGGCCGGATCCAGCCGCTTTTCCATGGCCGCCTGCCAGTAGGCGGACGGGCGCGGTTTGTCCTCGAGCCATTCGAACCCGGCCACGAGATAGTTCAGGTCCAGCCCGTCGATCTCCTGCAGGGCGACGCTGCCATGGTGGATCAGGATCGCGCGCTCCAGGTCCGGGAACAGCAGCAATGTGTCGGGCCGCACGGGCACCTCGATGAAGCGGCCGCCCTCGGTCGTTCCGACCGGCCGGTCGGGTCGCTTCTGGTGGACGAAGCAGCGCGCCCGCAGGCCGGGAAGCTGGCCCGTCTGCTGCCTGTTGCGGGGATGCATGTTCTCGATGCGGAACACTTCCCCGCCATGGAAATAGCCCGGCAGGACCTGGTCCCGCGCCGCGGTCAGGAAGAAGTCCGGCTGGATGTCGCGGGCATAGCCGGGTTCGTGATGCTGCGCCCAATAGGCGTCGTGGGTACCCACCAGCTTCAGCCGCTCGGGATGGTCGACCGGGCGCGGCGCGAAGGCGGCCGGCGGCGGCCGGTCGTCCGGCAGGCGGATCCGCCGTTCGGGATATTCCAGATTCGGCAGCGGATAGCGGGCGGCGCCGTTCCGCCTCGGCCAGCCGCCGATCCCGGCCGGGTTCTCCGGATAGTCGGCGCCGCCGAAGGCGCGCTCCCATTCCAGCGGCATCGCCTGGAAGGGCAGGGGCGCCGTGGCCCGCAGCCGGCCGTGCCGGGACCGCACCCATTCCCGGTCGCCGGTCACCTGCAGAATCTTGTCGACGGCGCTGCCCAGCCGCAGGCGGACCGTGCCATGGCGGACCGTCTCGCCTTCGGGCGCATGAAAGGCGCCGTAGATGATCACCTCCCCCCGCGGCTTCGGATCGCAGGGGTCCAGGATCCGGTCGCCCAGAACGGGCATCACCTCGGTCCAGAGCTCCTGTTCCAGGCCGATCCGCCGCGGATCGTCGAAGGGGAAGTAGTGCAGCAGCGCCACCGACAGGCGGGGCCGGCCGGCATGGATCACGATGCGGCCCAGATAGCCGGTGCGCAGCGGCTTGAACAGCTTCATCGCGGCGCACCCGCGGCTGCCACCGGTCCGGCGCCCGGCATGTCAGGCCGTGGACTGCATGGTGGCGCCGTTGATCTTCACCGCGCCGGTGCGCGCCTTCAGCGCCTTGGTCAGGGTCTTGACCACATTGGCCTGGGTCTCGTTGATCTTGATGTCGATGCGCCAGCCCGTGCCGTGGGTTCGGGTCTTGATCGCGTTGTTGTCATAGATGACGACATTGGCCACCAGGCCGGAGAGCTCCAGGGCGACGGAGGCTGCCGACCAGTAAGTGACATTGGCGGTAAGGGAATTGCCGCTGATGTAGACCGATTTCTGCTGCGAATAGCTCTTCAGAAGCATGTAGAGGTCGAGTTCACCGGAACAATTGAATGAATACTGATAGCCGTAATATTTCGCTGTCGATGATTCGACAGTGATGAAATGATAGTCCTTGTTGAATGATTTATTCCATTCCGCCATCAGGTCATCCCGGTTGTCGCCGCATTGCCCCTTGCCCGTGTCTGCTGCGCCCTCCCGGGCCCCCCTAGTCCGACCGGTCGGTGATCTGGTCGCTGCCGACCTTGTTGCTGGTCTCGCTGCCAGCGGTGCTGGCACCGCCGCCACCTGCGCCGCCGCCGATACCGGACTTGGTGGGGGCCTCCATGCCGGACTTCGCCTTGTTCCAGGTACTGTCACCGCTGCCGGACCCCGAGCCGCTGGCCTCGGGCTCGCTGCCGGACCCGCTGGCTTCGGGCTCGCTGCCGGACCCGCTGGCTTCGGGCTCGCTGCCGGATCCGCTGGCTTCGGGCTCGCTGCCGGACCCGCTGGCTTCGGGCTCGCTGCCGGACCCGCTGGCTTCGGGCTCGCCGCCGGACCCGCTGGCTTCGGGCTCGCTGCCGGATCCGCTGGCCTCGGGCTCGCTGCCGGACCCGCTGGCTTCGGGCTCGCTGCCGGACCCGCTGGCTTCGGGCTCGCTGCCGGATCCGCTGGCTTCGGGCTCGCCGCCGGATCCGCTGGCCTCGGGCTCGCCGCCGGATCCGCTGGCCTCGGGCTCGGCGTCGGCGCCTTCGCCGGTCTCGCCGGCCTCTTCCAGTTCCGGCATGTCGCCGACCTCCAGGTCGCCCATGCTGTCGCCGGCGGCACCGGTGCCGCCGCCGCCGCTGGGGCCGGGGGCCCCGGTATCCGGGCCCGCCGCGACGGCGCTGCTGGTGGTCTGCTGGTGGCTGGCATCGGCATTGGCGACCGCGCCGTTGACCTCCGCCCGGGCGGGTTCGACCTTCGTCATGCCCATATGCACGTCGGTCCGCATGAGGAAGGTCTCCGCCTTCACGTCATTGCCGTCCTTGCCATACACCTTGAACTCGACCTCGACGCCGCGCGCCTTCAACTGAATCTTGTAGTACTTGTAGACGAAGGCAAGTATGTCCGGCTTTATGTAGGCGCCGGCCAGGACATCTGTCGAATAGATCGATGCCACATAGACCGATGCCAGAAGTCCTCCCGCCCCCTTGATGTATGTGTCATAGTAGTATTTGTACGAGGCGCCGACAGTGATGCCGAAATAGGCATTGGCGGTGACGGAATAGTCGTCGCAGGTCGACGCCCATTGGACGATCTGGTAGGCCTTCTGTGCCATTGTGCCGTGCGCCGTTCCGGCCTGCCCGGCTGTGGCCTAGACCTGGACCTGGATGGCTGGAATCGCGGCCTTCACGCCGGAGGTGTCCTGGCGGGTCAGCAGCACCGCATTGTGGATGCCGATCACGCCGGTCTTGCTGGCAATCTCCTCCTTGCCGCCCAGCTTGCACTTCACCGCCACGCCGCTGACCTGCATTTCGGCAACGCCGCGGGCGTATTGCAGGCCGGCCGACAGCTTTGCCACGCAAAGCAGGGTCACGTCGGACTTCAGCGCCAGCGCCGACAGGGTGCCGTAGAACAGGGGACCGTAGAACTTGATAAAGGTCGCTTCGTTCACTTGTGAACTGATTCCTACCGCGCCCTTGAACCCCGCCGTCAGGGCGATCGACTTGGAGGCCTGCTTGGTTGAGGATTCGGGCTTGTTGTAAGTCGCGAAATGATCGGACACCCAATCGGTCCAGGAGGAGTTGGAACTGGAAGCGGCACTGTTGCCGGACTGCTCCGTCAGGCTCTTGAACCCGGTCGTGTCTGACGATGTCATGGCCCGTTACTCCGATGCCGGAAGGCTTGAGGGCCGCCGGGGTGGTCGAGATGTTTATAACTACTCAAAAAATTTGATGTTTTTGTTGCAGGGAAAACGTTTCCTCGCCCGGTCGGTGCCCTGGTGCCGCGGTCGCCGGGCGCACCGTGCCCCGGCCTGCGCCGTGCCCCGGGGGCGCGGCGATGCGCCTTTTGTCAAATCCCGGCGCTTTTGCCATAACCGGCGTCCCAGGCGCTGTACGCCCGAACTCCGACACCGTGCCGCAGCCCGCATTTCGATCTGAGGTTCATGCTCGACTGGCTCTTTCTGCTCGCCAAGGGAACGGCGGTGGGTTTCGCGATTGCCGCTCCCGTCGGCCCGGTGGGCGTCCTCTGCGTGCGGCGCACCCTGATGTTCGGCCGGGTGTCGGGGCTGGTCTCCGGCTTCGGGGCGGCGGTCGCGGACGCACTCTACGGCTGTGTCGCCGCCTTCGGTCTGACCCTGATCTCCGGCTGGCTGCTGGACCACCGAGTGGCGATCCAGTTGATCGGCGGTACCTTCCTGCTGTTCCTGGCCTGGCGCATCCTGGCGATGGGGCAGGGGGAGCGCGGCGGCGCGGCGGCGGCGACCGACAACGACAGCTCGGTGCTGCATTCCTTCGGCTCCACCTTCGCGCTGACCCTGACGAATCCGATCACGATCCTGGCCTTCCTCGGCATCTTCACGGCTGTCGGCATCGCCGAGGTCTCGCACGACCGCTGGCTGGCGGCGGCGCTGGTGGCGGGGGTGTTCATCGGCTCGATGGCCTGGTGGCTGTTCCTGGCGGCCGGCGCCGGCTATTTCCGGCGCCACCTGCAGGGCGGCGGCCTGCGCTGGGTCAACCGGATCTCCGGCTTCCTGATGCTCGCCTTCGGCCTCTATGCGCTGGTGGAACTGGCGATCAACCTGACGAAGGGGCCATGATCGCAGGGCCGTCGGCAACGATCCTGGTGGTGGCCGCGGACCCCCGCATCGGGGCCGCCGCTGCGGGCTTCCTGGAGCCGGCGGGCCATCCGGTCCGCAGCATCGGCCCCGCGGACGACCCCGCTGCCATACTCCCAGCGGGCGCGGCGGCGGTGCTGCTGGTCGACTGGTCCCTGACCGGCGCGGGCGGCCTGCATCTGGGCACGGGGTTGCGCCGGGCCATGCCGTCGGCCTGGATTGTCGCGCTGGTACCGGTGGACAGCCGGCAGGCGGAGCCGGCCGGCTGGGATGCGGTCGCCACCCTGCCCCTGGCACGGGATTCGCTTGTGCGGGCCCTGGAAGGCCGGCTGCCCCGCAATGGGACGTCGCCGGCGGCTATGTGAACGGCTGTGTCAACGAACTGGGGGGCGGCGGCGCCGGGGGCGATGCGATGGCCCGGCGGCACCGGAAAGGCTGCAATGGGCGAAATCGATGCGGAGGTGCTGGACATCTCCCAACTGCGTCAGTTCACCGCCGGGGAACCGGCCCTGGAACTGGAGATTGCCGAACTGTTCGCCGAGACCAGCGCCGGCTATGTCGCGGCGATGGTGCCGGACGCCAGCGACAAGGCATGGCACGAGGCCGCCCACTCGCTGAAAGGCTCTGCGCGCGGTATCGGTGCGGGCCGGGTGGCGCAGCTGGCCGCGTCGGCAGAGAATCTGGTCGGCGCCGAGGCGGTGCCCGAGCGGCGTGCGGAAGCCCAGGCGGCACTGTCGCAGGCGGTGGCGGATGTCGTTGCGGCATTAGGCCGCTTGACCGAAGGCGCCCGCGGCTGATCCTCTTTTACCCGCTGGGCGCGTATGCCGGTACCGTCCCGGATGGGGGCGCGTGCCGCAGGACAGGCGCCATAGGGAGGAGGCAGTCATGAAAGACATTCTTCTGCATGTCGCAGACGATCGCCGGGTAGAGGAGCGGGCGAAGATCGCCATCCGCCTTGCCCAGAAGTTCGACGCCCACATCACCGCCCTGTTCACCATCCCGCAGGCGCAGGTACCCGCCTACGTGATGGGCTATGTCCCGGTCGAGGTGACGCAGCGGATCGAAAAGGAAGCCGAAGAGCGCGGCCGCCAGGCCCAGGCGGTGTTCGAGGAGCGCTGCCGCAAGGAAGGCGTCGCCGCGGAATGGCGGATGGCCCGCGGCATGCCCGGCAATGCCGTCACCCTGCACGGCCGCTATGCGGACATGACGGTGCTGGCGCAGCCCGACGAGAGCGAGAGCGACCTGCCGGCGGAGATCCTGGAACTGCCGCACGACGTGGTGATGGAGGTCGGCGGCCCGGTGCTCTGCGTGCCCTATGCCGGCCGCTTCGACAGCATGGGCAAGACCGTGATGATCGGCTGGAACGGCACCAGGGAGGCGGTGCGCGCGGTGCGCGACGCGATGCCGTTCCTGCAGCAGGCCGAGAAGGTGTACGTGTTCAGCGTCAATGCCGAGGGCGGCCATCACTATCCCGGCGCGGACCTGGCCACCCATCTGGCGCGTCACAATGTGCGGGCCGAGGCGAGCTCGACCGTCGCGCGCGACATCGAGGTGGGCGACGCGATCCTGGCCGCCCTGTCCGACAACAGCTGCGACATGCTGGTGATGGGCGCCTACGGCCATTCCCGCATGCGCGAATGGGCGTTCGGCGGCGTCACCCGCAAGATCTTCAACGAGATGACCGTCCCGGTCCTGATGAGTCACTGACGGACGGTCCGGCCGGCATTGCCGCGGCGGCGGTCGTCCGACCGCTGCCGCCAAAGGTATACGGTCGCCGCCGCACGGTGTGCATTCCGCGCCGGGCTGGTTACTCTGTCGGCTCGGGCCAACCGGCAGCCGCGTCCCGCCACCCACATGCTCTGGCACAGGCTCTGGCACAGGCTCTGGCACAGGCACCGGCCGACAGGCCGGCCGCCGGTGGGGAATGGGCGCGCGCGGGAGCGACTGCATGAGTTTCAAGGTCAAGTTCTGGGGTGTGCGCGGCAGCATCGCCACCCCGTCGCCGCGCCATATCGCCTTCGGCGGCAACACCTCCTGCGTGGAGGTGTCGGTGGGCGGACGCCGGATCGTGCTGGATGCGGGCACCGGCATCCGCAATCTCGGCCACTGGTTCCTGCGCAAGGATGTCCACCACGCCTATCTGCTGCTGTCCCATACCCACTGGGACCATATCAACGGCTTCCCGTTCTTCTCCCCCGCCTTCCGCAAGGACCGGCATTTCCAGATCATGGCCGGGCATCTGACCGAGTGCGGCGGGATCCGGCCGATCCTGTCCAACCAGATGACCCAGCCCTGGTTTCCGGTGCCGATCGACGTGATGTCGGCGCGGCTGGAATATGAGGATTTTCGCCAGGGCGACAGCTTCACCCTGGGGCGCGGCATCCAGATCCGCACCGCCGCCCTGAACCATCCCAACGGCGCCACCGGCTATCGCATCGAACATGCCGGCAAGTCGCTCTGCTATGTCACCGATACCGAGCATGTGCCCGGCCGGCCGGACCAGAACGTCCTGGGACTGATCGAGGGCGCCGACCTGGTGATCTACGACTGCACCTATACCGACAAGGAGTTCGAGGGAAAGATCGGCTGGGGCCATTCGACCTGGCAGGAAGGCATCCGCCTGTGCCAGCAGGCCAACGTGAAGACCCTCGCGATCTTCCACCACGATCCCGACCATGAGGACCATTTCATGGAACGGCTGGAGGCCGATGCCCGCAGCCTGTGGACCGGCGCGATCGTCGCGCGGGAGAACATGCGCATCAACCTGGCCTGAGCAACGTCGAACCACCCCATACGCCGAGGCGGCAATCCCATGACCCATCTCTATCTCGTCCGCCACGGCAGGGCGGCCGCCGGCTTCGACGCCCACCTGGACCCGGGCCTGGACGCGACCGGGCAGGCGCAGGCCGATCGCTTCGCCCGCGACTTCGCCGCCGCGCGGCAGGCCGCCGGCGCCGCGGCGCTGCCGATCCTGACCTCGCCCCTGCGGCGCACGCAGGAGACCGCGGCGCCGCTGGCGGCGCTCTGGTCCGCAGCCCCGCGCATCGAGCCGCGGGTGGCGGAACTGCCGAGCCCGGAGGGGATCGGCCTGGCGGCGCGCGGCCCCTGGATCCGCGACTTCCTGCAAGGGCGCTGGAGCGACGCCGATGCCGGCCTGCTGGCCTGGCGCGACGCGCTGCTCGCGGCATTGGCCGCGATGCCGGAGGACAGCGTGATCTTCACCCATTTCATCGCCATCAACGTGGCGGTCGGTGCGGCCGCCGGCGCCGCGGAGGTCATGGTCAGCCAACCGGACCATTGCTCCTGCACCGAGATCGCCGTCGACGGCGGCAGGCTGACCCTGCTGGCGGAGGGGCGGCAGCTGGAAACGCAGGTGCTCTGAGCCCATAGCCGCATTTGCAGGGCGGGGCCTTTGCAGAGTGGCGGCCGGGCTGTTGCCCGGCGCAGGATCGGAACATATAACGAACATATGTCCTCCGTTCCGCCCACCGCCGCCGTCGCGGCACTGCGCCAGACATTGCGCATCCAGGAAGCGCGGCGGCTTCTCGCTGCCGTCACCGACCCCACGCGCGCCTCCGGCGGCCCTGCCGCCATGGCGCAGCAGCCCGGGGCGCAGCAGCCCAGGGCGCAGCAGTCCGGGGCGGTCGCCCTCGGCCTGCCGGCCGTCGATGCGGCCCTGCCCTGGCACGGCCTGCCGGCCGGCGGGCTGCACGAGATCTGTGCCGTCTCTGCCGGCGGCAGCGGCGGGGAGACGGCGGCGATCGCCTTTGCCGCCTTCCTGGCCGGCCGCTTCCAGCAGGCGGCCGGCCAGCAGGCAGCCAGGGGGGCGGGGGCACCGGTGATCTGGTGCCGCCTGCTGCCGCGGCGGCAGGAGGACGGGCTGCCCTACGGCCCGGGGCTGCGGGCCTGCGGCCTGGCGACCGAGAGCCTGGTCCTGGCGGAGGCGCGGCGGGAGGAGGACCTGTTCTGGGCGCTGGAGGAGGCGCTGCGGGACAGCCCTGCCGCCGCCGTCGTGGGAGAGGTCGCGCGCGTCGGCGCGGCCCTGCCGGATGTCGCGTTGCGGCGCCTGCAGCTGGCGGCGGAACGCTCCGGGCGGCCGCTGCTCCTGCTGCGGCCGGATCCCGGTGCGGCGGGGCGCAGCTGCCCCTCGCTCACCCGCTGGCGGATCGCGGCCCGGCCGTCGGTTCGGCAGGCCGGCGAAGGCACGGGAGCTGGCCGGGAAACGGCGGAAATCGAGGCGGCGGAAATCGAGGCCCCGGAAATCGAGGTGGCGGGCATCCTGCCGCCCCCCTGCTGGGACCTGGACCTGCTGCGTTGCCGGGGCGGACGGCCCGGCCGCTGGCGGCTGCACGGCACCTTCGATGCCGCAAGCGGGGCTTCGACAGTCCCGGATGCGGGCCCGGATGCGGACGACGGGCCGGCGGATGACGGGCCGGCGGATGACGGAAAAATGGCGGGTGACCGGAACGACGGTCATCCAGGCCGCGGCGCATAAAAGGAGGCAGTCCATAGTGCCGCTGCCTCTTCGTCGGAGCTTGCGGCACCATGGCTCCTGCCGATCCCGCGCCGAAAGTGTCGGGCGAGGGACCAGGGGATCGGTCGGGCCCGGCCGGCGGTTCGCCGGCCGCTGCTGTCGGCCCTACTGCCAGCCCCGGGGTCAGCGCTTGCCGAGGGAATCCTTCAGCGCCTTCGCCGGCCGGAAACGGACCGACTTGCTGGCCTTGATCTTGATCTTTTCGCCGGTCTGCGGATTGCGGCCGGTACGGGCGGCGCGCTTGGTGACCTTGAAGCCGCCGAAGCCGGCGATGCTGAGGGCACCGTCCTTCTTCAGGTTCTTCGCCATGGAATCGAACAGCGCATCGACGGCACTGGTGGCCGCGGCCTTCGTCGAATTCGTCTGCTCACGCACGATGTTGATCATGTCGGCCTTGTTCAAGTTGCTCTCCCTTGTCGCGGAACATCGGAAGTCCCCGAAGGAAGCACCCCGAAGGTAGCCCCCGGAAATCCTTCCCTGGGAAAACCCTCTCCCGGAACCCGTCCGGAAGCGGCCCGATGACCGATGGCCATTTGGGCGTCAGCCCGGTTGCGACGCGCCGCAGCTCCGCACGTCACGATCAGCTGCATACCATATTTTGTGGTTGCCAAAAATCGGAGGCGGATATATGAGCCCGAAAATCCGCGAAAAAACGCGCTTTTTGCTCCTCCGGCATCCTGCCGGGCCTGTCGCGACGGGGTTCCGGGGCCCTCTGCGACGAAAAACCCCTTTCATCCGGGGCGAATCGGACGATATGGTGGGGATACGGGCGGCCGATGCCGCCACAGGCAGAATGCTGACACGACGGAAGCCGATATGAATATCGCCAGCACCGCAAACGCCACCCAGGCGGCCCTGAAGGCCCTGAGCCAGGCGCAGCAGGGTGCGGCCCGTGCCGCCGAGCGTATCGTGACCGGGCGGACCGTGCAGGCCGCCGATGTCGTCGACCTGATCGCCGCGCAGACCCAGTTCGAGGCCGGTGCCGCCACCCTGAAGACGGCGGACCAGATGACCGGCGCGCTGCTCGACATCAAGACCTGAGCCGCTCCAGCTCCATCCCCTTCGAACACGGCCCGGCCACCGGCGCCTGAACCGTCCCGGCGTGCCTGCACTGCCCGCGCAAACCTGTTCTGCGGGCCTGATTTGCAGGCGCCTCGCTTTACACCCCTCCTGACAGACCGCATTCTTCCCGCGCGCATCACTGTGCCAACGGACCTGCGGCTTGACCGCAGACCGCCTGCCGCACCGGGCCGGTCCTCACCGGACCGGCCTGGAAACGGGGCAGGCAAGTGCTAGGGAGGAATGAAGAATGACCGCAGATCGCAGGATCACTGCGTTTGCCGCCGCCGGCATCCTGGCCATCGGGCTGGGCCTTGCCGCATCCGCAGACGCCCCCGCGCAGGCCGCTGACGGCGTCCCCAACCAGATGATGTGGTCGGCCTACGATGTCGGCTCCACCGGCCATGCGGAAGCCTCCGCCGTGGCCGACGCGCTGATGAAGAACCACGACACGCGGATCCGCATCCTGCCCTCGGGCACCTCCATCGGCCGCCTGCTGCCGCTGAAGACCGGCCGGGTCAGCCAGGGCTGGCTGGCCAACGAGGTGTTCTTCGCGACCGAGGCGATCCACGACTTCGCCGCCCAGGAATGGGGGCCGCAGGACCTGCGGGTGGTGATGGGCCGGCCGGCCAGCTACGGCCTGGCCACCGCCAAGGATGCCAACATCAAGACCCTGGCCGACCTGAAGGGCAAGCGGATCGCCTATATCAAGGCGAACCCGTCGATCAACACCAAGAACGACGCGATCCTGGCCTTCGCCGGCCTGACCCGCGACGATGTCGAGGTGGTGGAGACGCCGTCCTACGCCGCCGCGGTGCGCTCGGTGATCGAAGGCCGCGCCGATGCTGCCGGCGGGGTGCCGACCTCCGCCCTGTTCCGCGAGCTGGAGGCCAGCCCGCACGGCATCTTCTGGCCCGACATCCCGGCCGACGACGCCAAGGGCTGGGAAAATCTGCGCGCCATCGCGCCGTTCTTCGCGCCGAATACCGAGACCCTGGGCGCCGGCCTGTCGGAGGAGCAGCCGGCGGAGCTGATCGCCTATCGCTATCCGATGGTCACGGTCTATGCCGACCAGTCCGAGGACGAGGTCTATGCCCTGACCAAGGCGATCGCGGAAAGCTTCGACGACTATAAGGGCGCCACCAAGGTGATGCCGCTCTGGTCGGTGAACCAGGCCGGCGTGCCGCCGGCCGACGCGCCCTTCCATCCCGGCGCCGTCCGCTACCTGAAGGAAGCCGGCGTCTGGACCGATGCCCATGACACCTGGAACGCCAAGCGGCTGGAGCGGATGAAGGCGGTGCAGGCCGCCTGGGACGCCGCCACCGACGAGGCGCTGGACAAGGGCCTGCCCGGCAAGGAATGGGAAGCCTTCTGGGAGCAGTACCGCAAGGACCATCTGGGCGGCTGAGGCAAAGGCGCTTCGCCCAGCCCATTCACTTTTTCCGTCATCCTCGGGCTTGACCCGAGGATCCATTCCGCAATCGGTGACGTCCGGCAAGGCCGGCGGAATGGGTTCCCGGGTCAAGCCCGGGAACGACGGCAGGGGTGAATGAACGGGCAGGGCGGCTCCGACCATGCCCCCGTCGAACATGACCCAGACCGATCAGGACCAGCCGCCCGCCGCCGACGCGCCCGCCCGCGGCGGCCCCGTCGTGCGCCTCATCGTCGGCCTGCTCTGCGGCATCGGCCTCGCCATGGCGCTGAACCAGGTGATGAACCTGGGCGCCTTCGGCTTCAGGCCGATCTCCACCGGCTACTACTACTGGATTGCGGCGGCCTTTTTCCCGATCGCCTTCCTGATGCTGCCGGCGCGCGCCGCCGACCGGTACCGGCTGCCCTGGTACGACATCGTCCTGAGCGTCCTGTCGCTGGCCGTCGGTGTCTGGCTGGCCCTGAACGCGGAAGAGATCATCACCCGCGGCTGGGACCTGCAGGCGCCGGCTTTGCCGACCCTGGTGGCGGCGGTTCTGGTGGTGCTGTCCCTGGAGGGGCTGCGCCGCGCCGGCGGCCTGTCGCTGTTCCTGATCTGCCTGTTCTTCGCCACCTATCCGCTCTATGCCGGGTCCATGCCCGGCGTCTTCTTCGGCTTCCAGTTCACGCCGGAGGAACTGGTCCGCGCCCATGCGCTGGGCAGCGAGAGCATCATCGGCATCCCGATGCGGGTGGTGACGGAGCTACTGATCGGCTTCCTGCTGTTCGGCGTGGCGCTGACCCAGTTCGGCGGCGGCGCCTTCTTCATGAACCTGGCCACCGCCCTGATGGGCCGCTATCGCGGCGGCCCGGCGAAGGTGGCGATCCTGTCCTCGGGCTTCTTCGGCTCGCTGTCGGGCTCGGTGATCTCCAACGTGATCTCCACCGGCGCGATGACGATCCCGACCATGAAGCGCTGCGGCTATCCCGCCCGCTATGCCGGCGCGATCGAGGCCTGCGCCTCCACCGGCGGCGCGCTGATGCCGCCGGTGATGGGGGTGGTCGCCTTCATCATGGCCAACTTCCTGAACGTGTCCTATGCGGAGGTGATGCTGGCCGCCGCCGCGCCGGCGGTCCTGTTCTATGCCGCTTTGCTGTTCCAGGCCGACGCCTATGCCGCGCGCGCCGGCCTCGCCACCTTGCCGAAGGAGGAGGTGCCGTCGGTCTGGCGCATCCTGCTGGGCGGGTGGAGCTTCCTGGCCAGCTTCGTGGTGCTGATCTGGCTGATCGTCGCGGAGCGGATGGAGGGGCTGGCCCCCTTCGTCGCCACCGCCCTGGTGGTCGCGGTCGGCGCGGCGACGACCCTGCTGAAGGAGGGGCCCGTCGCGATGCTGCGGCAGCTGGGCGGCCTGTTCTTCGCCGGCGGCCGCAACATCGCGCAGCTGGTGGTGCTGCTGGCCGGCATCGGCCTGATCATCGGCGCGCTGTCGATCACCGGGGTCGGCACCGCCTTCAGCCGCGAGCTGCTGCAATATGCCGGGCAGAGCATCGTCCTGCTGCTGCTGCTGGGCGCGCTGACCAGCTTCATCCTGGGCATGGGGATGACCGCCAGCGCCTGCTACATCTTCCTGGCGATCATCCTGGGGCCGCCGCTGGAGGAGGCGGGGCTGAACCCGATGGCCAGCCACCTGTTCATCCTCTACTGGGGCATGCTGTCCTTCATCACCCCGCCGGTGGCGCTGGCGGCCGTGGCCGCGGCCGGCATCGCCGGCTCCAGCCCGGTGGCGACCGGCGTGGTGGCGGTGCGATTCGGCCTGGTGCTGTTCTTCCTGCCCTTCCTGTTCGTGCTGAACCCGGCCCTGATCCTGCATGGCACGGTGGCGGAGGTGGTGCTGGCCTGCGGCACGGCCCTCGCCTCCGTCTGGCTGTTCTCCGCCGGGGTGGAGCGCTGGCTCTACGGCGTCGGGCGGATCTCCTGGCCGCTGGCGGTGCTGGCGCTCGCCGCCTCCGTCACCCTGCTGATCCCGGAGCACAACACCGACCTGATCGGTGCCGCCCTGGTGGCCGTGCTGTACGGTGCCGCCTTCCTGCTGCGGCGCAGGCCGGCCAGCGCGTGAGCGCCAAGTCTGGACTACGCCGGTAACGGCGCCATCATCATGCGGGCCCCTGGGTGGGCAGCTTGAAAGCACGGAAACGGGAGTGGGCGATGAGCCTGGACGCAGGCGAAAGCCGCCGGCTGGCGGCGCTGCAGCGCAAGGTGCTGTGGCTGGCGACCTGGATGATCCACAACGCCAACCATCTGCGCGACACCGGCGACGGGCTGAAGGTGGGTGGCCACCAGGCTTCCTCCGCCTCCCTGGCGACGATCATGACGGCGCTCTATTTCGCCGTGCTGCGGCCACAGGACCGGGTCGCGGTGAAGCCCCATGCCAGCCCGGTCTTCCATGCCATCCAGTACCTGTTGGGCCATCAGGATCGCGCGAAGATGGAAGCGTTCCGCGGCTTCGGCGGCGCGCAGTCCTATCCGTCGCGCACCAAGGACGGCGACGATGTCGACTTCTCCACCGGCTCCGTCGGCCTGGGCGCCGGCGTGACTGTGTTCGCCAGCCTGGTGCAGGACTATCTGGCCGCCCATGGCCGGCTCGACCGGCCGGAGGGGCGGATGATCGCGCTCGTCGGCGATGCGGAGCTGGACGAGGGCAATATCTTCGAATGCCTGCTGGAGGGCTGGAAGCACGGCCTGCGGAACTGCTGGTGGGTGATCGACTATAACCGCCAGAGCCTGGACGCGGTGGTGCGCGAGGGGCTGTACGACCGCATCTCCGCCCTGTTCACCGCGATGGACTGGGAGGTCCGTGTGCTGAAATACGGCCGCCTGCTGGAGGCGGCCTTCGCCGAGCCCGGCGGCGACGCGCTTCGCGACTGGATCGACCGCTGCCCGAACCAGCTCTACTCCGCGCTGACCTTCCAGGGCGGCGCCGCCTGGCGGAAGCGGCTGATGGACGAGATCGGCGACCAGGGCGATGTCACCGCGCTGCTGGAGCGCCGCTCCGACGACCAGCTGGCCGCCCTGATGACCAACCTGGCCGGCCACGACCTGGAGAGCCTGGTCGACGCCTTCGAGAGCGCGCCGACCGACCGGCCGGTCTGCTTCCTGGCCTATACGGTGAAGGGCTACGGCCTGCCTCTGGCCGGGCACAAGGACAATCATGCCGGCCTGATGACCCCGGACCAGATGTCCGCCTTCCGCCAGGCGATGAAGGTGCGGGAAGGGCATGAATGGGAGCCGTTCGAGGGGCTGGACCTGCCGGCGGGCGAGCTGCGCGATTTCCTCGACGGCGTGCCGTTCAATGCCGAGGGCACCCGCCGCCATGCCGCGCCGGCGGTGCCGGTGCCCGACACCCTGCCGGCCGACGTGCCGGCGGTGACCTCCACCCAGTTCGGCTTCGGCAAGATCCTGGACAACCTGGCGAAGTCCGGCGGGCCGCTGGCCGACGCGATCCTCACCACCTCGCCCGACGTCACCGTCTCCACCAACCTGGGCCCCTGGGTGAACCGCCGCGGCCTGTTCGCGCGCCAGGCGATGGCCGACCTGTTCCGCGAGGAACGCATCGCCTCGGCGCAGAAATGGGCGGCCGGGCCGAAGGGCCAGCACCTGGAACTGGGCATCGCGGAGATGAACCTGTTCCTGACCCTGGCCGCGGCTGGCCTGTCGCATTCCCTGTTCGGGGCGCGGGTCCTGCCGGTCGGCACCCTCTACGACCCGTTCATCGCCCGCGGCCTGGATGCGCTGAACTATGCCTGCTACCAGGATGCCCGCTTCCTGCTGGTGGCGACCCCGTCCGGCGTCACCCTGGCGCCGGAGGGCGGCGCCCACCAGTCGATCGGCACGCCGCTGATCGGCATGGCACAGGACGGGCTGGCGGCGTTCGAACCCGCCTTCGTCGACGAGCTGGCGGTGATCCTGCGCTTCGCCTTCGACTATCTGCAGCGCGACGGCGAGGGCCAGCCGGCGGAACGCACCTGGCTGCGCGACGAGACCGGGGGTTCGGTCTACCTGCGGCTCTCCACCCGGCCGGTGGAGCAGATCCGGCGCGAGATGACGCCCGACCTGGCGCGCGACATCGTCGACGGCGCCTACTGGCTCCGCCGGCCCGGCCCGAATGCCGAGGCCATCGTCGCCTTCACCGGCGCGGTGGCGCCGGAGGCAATCGCGGCCACCGGGCTGATGGCGGAGGACCGCCGCGATGTCGGCCTGCTGGCGGTGACCTCGGCCGACCGGCTGAACGCCGGCTGGACCGCGGCGGCCCGCGCCCGCGAACGCGGCCTGGTGCATGCCCGGTCGCATGTGGAGCGGCTGCTGGCGGAGGCGCCGGCCCATTGCGGCCTGGTTACCGTGCTGGACGGCCATCCCGCCACCCTGGGCTGGCTGGGCGCCGTGCAGGGCCATCGCACCCGCGCGCTGGGGGTGGAGCATTTCGGCCAGACCGGCACCATCGCCGAGCTCTACCGCCACCACGGCATTGACGCCCAGGCGATCCTGGCGGCGGCACAGGGCCTGTCGCCCGGCCGGCCGATCCGGCACCTGCGCGGTTTGGGTTAGGGGAGGAAGCGCAATGTCCGGCCAGCGTTCGATCGACCATCCGGTGCTCGCAGTGCGCAACCTGGATGAAGCGGCGGCGGCGTGGGAGGGGCTCGGCTTCACCCTGACGCCGCGCGCCAGTCATCCCGACCATATGGGCACCGCCAACCGGCTGGTGCAGTTCGCCAACCGGGTGTTCCTGGAATTGCTGGAGGTCGACCGGCCGGCGACGGTCGCCCCGCATGGGCCGGAGGAGGTGCCGCCGCGCTTCAGCTTCGGCGCGCATAACCGCGACGTCCTGCAGGACGGGCCGGGCCTGTCCATGCTGGCGTTGACCACCGCCGATGCCCACGCCGACCTGGAGGCGCTGGCGGCACGCGGGGTGCGGACCTTCGCTCCGTTCGCGTTCGAGCGCCAGACGACCCTGCCGGACGGCAGTCAGGCGTTGGTCGGCTTCAGCCTGGGCTTCGCGACCCTGCCGGGCTTTCCCGGCAGCATCTTCTTCCTGTGCCAGCACAAGGCGCCGCAGCATTTCTGGAAGGAGCGGTTCCAGACCCATGCCAACGGCGCCGTGGCGCTGGAGGCGGTCTATCTGCGCTCGGCGCAGCCGGCGGAGGATGCCGCCGCACTGGCGGTCCTCACCGGCGGCGTGGTGCGTGCGGTCGAGGACGGGGTCGAGGTCGGCTGCGGCGGTCAGGCCCTGGTCGTCGCCACGCCGGCGCAGCTGGCCCGCCTGGCCCCCAACGCGGAGCAGGGGCCGCCGGGCCTGGCCGGCATCGCGATCGCGGCGCGGAACCCGCCGGTGGCGCCGGCAACGGTGCTGGACGGGATATTCATCGCCTGGCGACAGGCCGCCTGACCCGCCATATCCGCCAGTCATCGAGCTGCGGCGCTACGCCGCCCGCTCTCTGCCTGGCGCGGTCTGGTTGAACCTGGGGCGGCGCTGCTACGATCCCGGTCATAAAGGTTCGATCCGGGAGGTGAGCATGCGCTTTCCGCGAAGCCCGATCCGCCGCGCAGCCCTCGCCTGTGCCGCCGCGGCCGTTATGTCCGGTCCCGCCGTCGCGCAGGACGCGCAGGGCGACCCCGTGGCCGGGGCCGCCATCGCGCGCGATGTCTGCGCGTCCTGCCATGCCGTGGCGCCGGGGGAAATGGACGCCCCGATGGTGGAGGCACCGCCGTTCCAGGCGGTCGCCGATGCCCCCGGCATGACGGAGATGGCGCTCTATGCCTGGATGACCTCGTCGCATCCGACGATGCCCAACATCATGCTGGACCGCGGGGCATTGCGCGATGTCGTCGCCTATGTCCTGAGCCTGCGCACGGAAGGAGAGGGAGGATGATCGAACTGCGGCTCCGCTGCCAGGGACCGGCCGCGGTCCTGTCCGCTGCCGTCTTCGCTGCGGGCGTCCTGCTGGGCGCCGCGTCGGCGCCGGCCGCGGCCCAGCAACTGCAGCCCGGCGATTCCGATATCGGCCGCGGCATCGCGATGCGCTGGTGCGCGGCCTGCCATGTGGTGCGCGGGGCGCAGGCCAGCGGCGGCGATGTCGGCCCGACCTTCGATCAGATCGCCGGCAAGGGGCAGGGGCTGGACTGGCTGGACGCCTTCCTGGCCGACCCGCATCCGCCGATGCCGGACATGAGCCTGACCCGCCAGGAGATCCGCGACCTGCGCGCCTATATCGAGAGCCTGCGGGCCGCGCGGTAGCGGCTGCCTAAGCCGCCTTTTGGGGCGCCTTACGGGCCGTCATGGCATAGCTCAGCGGCATGTTGGCGCCGTTCGGGCTCTCGTAAATGGCGAACTGCGCCGAGGAGATGTTGATCGGGTATTCCTGCAGGCTCTCCAGCCGCAGGCCGGCATCGAGGGCGGCGGTGACCACCGCGGACAGCGGGTGGGTGAACCAGTAGTTCACCGGCACCTTTGCCGGCGCCGCGCCGTCATAGACGATCGCCGCTTCGCCGGCATAGGGCCGATCCGCGAAATACGGATCGGCGATTTCGAACGGCCTGTCGGCGTCCGGCAGGAACATGTCCAGCACCGGATGCTGCTCCGCCACCAGCAGGGCGCCGCCGGGCCGCAGCAGCCGGGCGGCGGTGCGCGCGAAGGCCGGCAGGTCCGGCATCCAGCCCAGCGCGCCGCAGGTCACCAGGACGATGTCGTAGGCCCCGTCATAGGCGCTGGGCAGGGCATAGACATCGCCGGCCACCAGTTCGACCTCCTGTCCGGCAATGCGGGCCAGCTCCCGGCCCTGGCCGAGGAAGGCCGCCGACTGGTCGAAGCCGGTGCAGCGCGCGGCGCCCATGTTCCGCAGCGACAGAAGCTCGCAGGCATTGTTGCAGCACAGATGCGCGATATCCCGCCCGGCCACCCCACCGCTCCGTTCCACCAGACCGGCAAGCACGGGGTCCAGGCAGGTGAAACCGGGCCGCGAAAAGCCCTCGCTCAGCTCCTGCCAGCGCGCCGCCTCCAGGTGCTGCGGCGCAGTGGCGTCCCAGGCGGCCCTGTTGGCTGCCACATACGCATCGCGATTCATGTCCCGCGCTCCCCGCCCGATGCACCCGGGCCCGGCCCCGGATGACGATCCCGACACCGATACCAGACGCCGCTCAGCTGTGCGGCAGCAGCTGCCTCGTCTCGATCAGGCGGCTGTCCGCCAGGGCCGCGGCGCGGATCGGCGCGATCGCCTGGTAGTCCGGGTCGTTGAGCATCTCGACGAACTGCCGCCTGGTCGGATAGCGGACGAGGATGACCAGGTCCCAGGCCTCGCCACCGATGAGGGACCGGCTGGGCCGGCCCATCCAGACCGGCTCGCCGCCGAAACGCGGATGCAGGCACGCGAACCGTCGGCCGTAGACCTCGTAGGCCTGGCGGCCGCTCAGGCCGTCTACCCCGTGGCCCGGTTGCGCGGTCTCCCGGTAGCGCAGCAGGTTGAGCATGACCACCGGTTCGTCCGGGTCGCCGCCCGCCATCGCCTCCAGTGCGTCCGCATCGACATCGATCGGTGCCATTGCCTGCTCCCCCATGTCCGTCACCTCGGCCCGGCCGGCGCCAGGATATCAGGTTTGTCGGGACCTCGACCCGGTGTCAGCGCTCTGCCTGTGCCGGCGGGTTCAGGAGCCGGTCGATCTCCGCCGCCAGTTCGGACTGCTGGTAGGGCTTCGACAGGCGCGGCAGGTCGGCCTCGGCGTCGGTCAGGGCATCGGCATAGCCGGTGGCGAGCAGGATCGGCAGAAGCGGATGGCTGCGGTGGACGACCTCCGCCAGTTCCATGCCGGTCATGCCGGGCATCGCATGGTCGGTCATGATCATGTCGACCTGTGCCCCGGCCTCGAGGATCTCCAGCGCGCGGGTGGCGGACTCCGCCTCGATCACCTGGTGGCCCAGATCCTCCAGCATGTCGACCGTGCTCATGGCGATCAGCGGATCGTCGTCGACCACCAGGATCCGGGCGACCGCCTGGCGGGAGGCCGGGGCGGGCGCCGGCGCTGCCGGCAGGACCACGGGTTCGGTGGCCACGGGCAGCCAGAGGGTCGCGGTGGTGCCGCGCCCGACCTCGCTGGACAGCTCCAGCAGCCCGCCCAGCTGCACCGCCAGGCCATGCACCATGGACAGGCCCAGGCCGGTACCCTTTCCGGTCGGCTTGGTGGAGAAGAACGGTTCGACCGCGCGGGCCAGGGTGGCGGCATCCATGCCCGCCCCGTCGTCGGTGACGGTCACGCAGAGATAGTCGCGGTCGGGCAGCCCCTTGCCGGGCTCGTGCGCGCGCCGGTCGACGGCGATGGCGATCCGGCCGCGCTCGGGCATCGCGTCGCGGGCGTTGATCGCCAGGTTCAGGATCGCCAGCTCGACCTGGTTGGCGTCGACCCGGGCCGGCGGCAGACCCTCCGCGACGTCGATCTGCAGCGCCACCTGCGGTCCCAGGGTGCGCTTCAGCATGTCGCGCATGCCTTCCAGCAGCTCGGCGAGGTCGGCGGAGGTGGTCCGCAGGTCCTGTTGCCGGGCGAAGGCCAGCATTCTCTGCGTCAGCGCCGCGCCGCGCCTTGCGCCCTGCATCGCGCCGTCGATCAGGCGCTGCGCCCGCGCATCGTCCGGCAGCCGCTTGCCCAGCAGTTCCAGGTTGCTGATCACGGCGGTGAGCAGGTTGTTGAAATCGTGCGCGACGCCGCCGGTCAGCTGGCCGATGCTCTCCATCTTCTGCGCCTGCACCAGCTGTTCCTGCGCCTTCTCCTTCGCCGCGACCTCCGCCATCAGCTCGCCGCTGCGCTGCCGCACCCGCTCCTCCAGAGTGGCGGTCAGGTCCGACAATGCGGCCCGTTCCGCGGCAAGCGCCTCCAGCAGGCGCTCGCGCTCAAGCTCCGCGCGCTTCCGGAAGCTGATGTCCGACGAGACGCCGACGAACTGCGCGACCCTCTGGTCCGCGCTGCGCACCGCACGGGCCCGCAGGTCGACCCAGTGGGTGCTGCCGTCGGGCCAGAGAATGCGATATTCGATGGCCAGGTCGCTGCCGCTGCGCTGGCTGGCGGCGAAGGCGGCGCGCAGGCGCGCCCGGTCCTGCGGATGGGCGGCGCCGCGGAAGGCGGCGAAATCCAGTTCCTCTTCCGGGGCGCGGCCGAAATGGGCGCGGCAGGTCTCGGAAGTCCAGAAGGCGCCGCCCTTCAGGTCGAGCATCCAGGAACCCAGATGGCCGGCCCAGAGGGCGGTCTGCAGCCGCTGCTCGCCCTCCTGCAGGGCTTCCAGCTGGCTGCGCGCCTGGTACTGGCGGCGGCGGCCGCGCAGCGCGGTGCGGACCACGCTGGCCAGGGTGGTGGGATGGAAGGGGCGCTCCAGGAAGGTGACATTGCCCAGCACCTCCGCCAGGCGCGCCGCCGCCGGGTTGCGCTCCAGGCCGCCGCCGCGATGGGTGAGCAGGACGACCGGCAGGTCCGACCAGGACGGCTGCCCGGCCAGGAAAGCCGCCAGCGGCCGCAGGTCGGCATGGCGCACCGCCTCGTCGGTCACGATCGCCAGGCCGGCGCCCTTCTCCAGTTCCTGCGACAGCTCGGCCAGGGTGGAACGGATATCGGCGCTGAAGCCGGCCTCGTGCAGGATCATCGCCGCGATCTGCGCGTCCCGGCCCTGCGGTGCCAGGATCAGCACCCGCTCGGACAGCGGATCGGCCGCGCTCACGCGCCGGGATCCGTGAGCAGCGGCGTTTCCGTCCCGGCATAGGTCGGCACGCCGCGCAGGACGCCCTGGAAGCTGTGCAGCGGTTCCCCCACCGACAGGCCGCCAGGGTCGATGCGGAACTCGCGGATCGCCGTCTCGTGCGTGCCGGAGCGCTTCTTGATCACCGAGATCGCGCGCCGGACCTTCCCCGCCGCCTCGAAATAGCGGAGCAGGATGACGGAATCCGCCATGTAGGTGATGTCGACCGGGGCGGCCATGTCGCCCACCAGGCCGTGCTGCGCGACGGTCATGAAGGTCGCCGCCCCCTGCCGGTTCAGGTATTGCAGCAACTCGTGCATGTGGAGGATCAGGGCATTCTCCGCCGGCATCGCCGCCTGGTAGCCGTTCAGGCTGTCGATCACCACGGTCTTGATGTCCCGCGCGTCGACGGCGCTGCGGACCCGGTGCGCGAACTCGCCCGGCGACAGCTCGGCGGCATCGACCTGGTCGAGGAACAGGGTCCCGTCGCGCTGCAGGGCCTGCAGGTCGATGCCCATGCCCTGCATCCGGTCGATCAGCAGGCCCAGCTCCTCGTCGAAGACGAACATCGCCGCCTTCTCGCCGCGGGCGATTGCGGCCAGCGCGAAGGTCAGCGAGATCAGGGTCTTGCCGGTGCCGGCCGGGCCGAGGACCAGGGTGCTGGAGCCGCCCTCCAGCCCGCCGCCCAGCAGGGCGTCGAGCGCGGCGATGCCGGAGGTGATGCGGCCGCGCCGCCGGCCGCCCCGATACTCTGCGGCGACCAGTCGGGGAAAGACGTTGATCCCGCCGGTGGTGATGGTGAAGTCGTGATAGCCGCCGCGATACTTGCGGCCGCGATACTTCAGGATCCGCACCCGGCGCCGTTCGGCGCCGTAGTCGGGCGCCATCTCCTCCAGCCGGATCACGCCCTGGGTGACGCTGTGCACGGTCTTGTCCGCGGCCTCCGCCGTCAGGTCGTCGAGCAGCATCACCGTGCTGTCATGGCGGGTGAAGTAGTGCTTGATGGCCAGGATCTGGCGCCGGTAGCGCAGCGAGCTCTGTGCCAGCAGGCGGATTTCCGACAGGCTGTCCAGCACCACCCGGCGGGGCTTCACCCGCTCCACGGCGCCGAAGATCTGCTTCGTGGTCTCGCCCAGCTCCAGGTCGGAGGAATAGAGCAGGCTCTGCTGCTGGTCCTCGTCGAGCAGGCTCTCCGGCGGGATCAGCTCGAAGATCTCGATCCCCTCGCCCAGGGTCCAGCCATGCGTGGCGGCGCCCTGGCGGAGTTCCCGTTCCGTCTCCGACAGGGTGATGTAGAGGCCGCGCTCGCCGCGCCGCGCGCCTTCCAGCAGGAACTGCAGCGCCACCGTCGTCTTGCCGGCACCGGGCTCGCCCTCGACCAGGAACATGCTGCCGCGGGACAGCCCCCCGCACATGATCCCGTCGAGGCCCGCGATCCCCGTATGGGCTTCGCCGTTGCCGGCGTCACTCTTCGTGCCGGTCACGGTTTCCGCGCCGACGCCGTTCTCTCGCTCGATCATTCTCGCTCCGCTGCGCCTCTCCTTGCCGCTGCATCTGCCCGCACCGGGTTGCCGGTTCGCTAGGGCGGAAAGAGAACGGTTCGCAGGGCGAACCGGTTCCGCTTGTGCTGCCGGGCAAAATGTTCCTATTATGTTCCCGTTTTCGCATTCCGGCCGTTCTGCCTGCCGTTCTGCCTGCCGCTCTGGAGGTCCCGTCATGAAGCGCTTCCTTGCCCTCTGGCTGCCCTACTGGCCCACCGACCGCCTGTCGCCGACCGGGGATGGTGGTGGCGATGGCGGCGGCGACAGCACATCATCCGCCGCCTGGGCCCTGACGGAGAGCGTGCAGGGCGGGGTGCGGCTGTTCGCCGTGGACCGCCGCGCCGCCGCGCTGGGGCTGCGGCCCGGGATGAGCGCGGCGGATGCCCGCGCCCTGCTGCCGGAGCTGCGCTGCCGGGAGGCCGACCGCGCCGCCGACGATGCGGCGCTGCAGCGGCTGGTGCGCTGGTGCGGCCGCTACAGCCCCTGGGTGGCGGCGGACGGGGCGGACGGGGTGCGCATGGACATCAGCGGCTGCGCCCACCTGTTCGGCGGCGAGGCGGCGATGGCCTGCGACCTGGCCGGGCGGCTGCGCGCGCGCGGCCTGGTGGTGCGCCTGGCGATCGCCGACAGCGCCGCCGCCGCCTGGGCGCTGGCCCGGTTCGCCGCTGGGGAGCGGGATGGCGGGGATGCGGCCGAGATGCCGGAGGAGGAGGGCATCCTGATCGCCCCGCCGGGGGAGCGGGAGGCGCCGCTGCGGCCGCTGCCGCTGGCGGCGCTGCGGCTGGAGCCGGCGCGGCTGGAGGCGCTGAACCGGGTCGGCCTGCGCCGCATCGGCGACCTGATCGGCCTGCCGCGGGCCAGCCTGGCGCGGCGCTTCGGCGCCGACCTGCTGGAGCGGCTGGATGCCGCCCTGGCGCGGGCGGAGCGGCCGCTCTCCCCCGCCATGCCGGTGCCGGACTGGCGGGTGCGGCTGACCTTCCCGGAACCGGTGGCCCTGCGCGGCGACCTGGATGCCGGCTGCCTGCGCCTGCTGCAGGCGCTCTGTGCCCGGCTGGAACGCGACGGCCGCGGTGCCCGCCGGCTCACCTTGACCCTCTATCGCAGCGACGGCGACAGCCAGGACCTGCAGATCGGCACCGCCCGCCCGGTCCGCGACCCCGGCCATCTGATGCGGCTGTTCGCGGAGCGGCTGGGGGAGGCGGCGCCCGGCTTCGGCATCGACGTGATGATCCTGTCGGCGCCGGTCACCGAATGGCTGCCGGCGGAACAGGCCGGCGCGCCGGCGGCGGTGCTGGCGCCCCCGGAACCCGTACCGGAGGGGCCGGTTTCGGGCGGGCCGGCCCCGGCCGGGTCGGTTCCGGCTGGGGGGGGCGACCATACCGCCCCGCAGGGGCGGGCGCATGGCTTCGAGGCCGCACTGGCGCCGCTCCTGGACCGGCTGACGGTGCGGCTCGGCGCGGCGCAGGTGCGCTGCCTGCTGGCGGTGGAGGCGCATCTGCCGGAACTGGCGGAACGATACCTGCCGGCGCTGGAGGCGGCGGGCAGCCGCAGCCCGGCGGGCAGCGGGGCAGGGAGGTGGGACCCGGCCGCGCCGCCGCGGCCGGTCAGCCTGCTGCCGCGGCCGGAGCCGGTGGCGGTGGAGGCCGTCGCCGCCGGGGATGCGCCGCCACTCCTCTTCCGCTGGCGGCGGGTGCTGCACCGGGTGGTGGCCGCGGAAGGGCCGGAGCGCATCGCCCCGCCCTGGTGGCAGGCGCTGAGCGTGACCGAGGCGCCGCTGCCGCCGGCCCGCGACTATTACCGGGTGGAGGATGCGGAGGGGCGGCGCTTCTGGCTGTTCCGCCTCTGTCATGCGCAGGGGGGCACGGCGCAGGGGAGTGGGGCGCAGGGGAGTGGGGCGCAGGGGACGGATGAAGGCTGGTTCCTGCATGGCCTCTGCACCTGAGATCGTCGCGCCCGCCTATGCAGAGCTGCAGGTCACCAGCAATTTCAGCTTCCTGCGCGGCGCCTCCCATCCGGAGGAACTGGTCGTCGCCGCGGCCGCGCTCGGCCATCGCGCCATCGCGCTGACCGACCGCAACAGCCTGGCCGGGGTGGTGCGTGCCCACGCGGCGGCGAAGAGCCACGGCATCCGCTTCCTGCCCGGCGCGCGGCTGGTCTTCCGCGACGCGCCGGACCTGCTCTGCCTGCCCACCGACCGGGCGGCCTATGCCCGGCTCTGCCGCCTGCTGACCCTGGGCAAGCGCCGGGCGGAGAAGGGCGCCTGCGACCTGTCCTTCGCCGACTTCCTGGACCATGCCGCGGGCCAGGCGGTGCTCGCTTTGCTGCCCGAAGAAGGTGGGGCGGACGGGGACGGGACGGACGGGGGCGGGACGGAGATGGCGGAGGAGGCGCTGCGCCGCCACCTGCAGGCGGTGAAGGCCGCCTGCGGCGACACCGCCTGGCTGCTGGCGCACAACCTGTATCGCGGCGACGATGCCCGGCGGCTGGCGCGCGCCGCCGCATGGGCAACCGACAGCGGCCTGGACCTGGTCGCCGGCAACGACGTGCACTACCACAGCCCAGGCCGGCGGCCGCTGCAGGACGTGCTGACCTGCATCCGCGAGGGCTGCACCCTGGCCACGGCCGGCCGCCGGCTGTTCGCCAATGCCGAACGCCACCTGAAGCCGGCGGCGGAGATGGCGGCCCTGTTCCGCCGCCATCCGGAGGCCGTGGCGCGCACCTGCGCGGTGGCGGAAAGCTGCCGCTTCTCCCTGGACGAACTGGCCTACGAATATCCGCGCGAGGCGGGGCCGGCGGGCGAGCCGCCGCAGGCGGCGCTGCAGCGGCTGACCTGGGAGGGCGCGCGGGCGCGCTATCCCGACGGCGTGCCGCAGAAGATCCGCCGGGTGCTGGCGCACGAACTGACCTTGATCGGCAGCCTGAACTACGCCCCCTATTTCCTGACCGTGCACGACATCGTGCGCTTCGCGCGGTCGCGCGGAATCCTCTGCCAGGGCCGCGGCTCGGCGGCCAATTCCGCGGTCTGCTACTGCCTGGGCATCACCGCGGTCGACCCGGATGCGGTGGACCTGCTGTTCGAGCGCTTCGTCTCTGCCGAGCGCAACGAGCCGCCGGACATCGACGTCGATTTCGAGCATGAGCGCCGCGAGGAGGTGATCCAGTACATCTACGACAAGTACGGCCGCGACCGTGCCGCCCTGGCGGCGACGGTGATCTGCTATCGCGGCCGCAGCGCGATCCGCGACGTGGGCAAGGCGCTGGGCCTGTCGCAGGACGCCGTCGGCGTGCTGGCGCGCACCGTCTGGGGCTTCGGCCGCGAGGGGGTGGAGGAGGATCACATTCGCCAGGGCGGGCTGGACCCGTCGGACCCGCTGCTCGCCACCGCGATCCGGCTGGCGCAGGACCTGACCGGCTTTCCCCGCCACCTGTCGCAGCATGTCGGCGGCTTCGTCATCACCGCCGGCCCGCTGTCGGAGATGGTGCCGATCGAGAATGCGGCGATGGAGGACCGCACCGTCATCGAATGGGACAAGGACGACCTGGACGCGGTCGGCATGCTGAAGATCGACGTGCTGGCGCTGGGCATGCTGACCTGCATCGCCAAGGCCTTCGACCTGATCGCCGCCCATCACGGCCGCCGGCTGGACCTGGCGAGCCTGCCGCCCGACGACCCGCGGGTCTACGACATGCTCTGCCGGGCGGATTCCATCGGCGTCTTCCAGGTGGAAAGCCGGGCGCAGATGACCATGCTGCCGCGGCTGAAGCCGCGCAACTTCTACGACCTGGTGATCGAGGTGGCGATCGTCCGCCCGGGGCCGATCCAGGGCGACATGGTGCATCCCTATCTGCGCCGCCGCCATGGCGAGGAACGGGTGACCTATCCCTCCAAGGCGCTGGAGGCGGTGCTGGGCAAGACCCTTGGCGTGCCGCTGTTCCAGGAGCAGGCGATGAAGATCGCCATCGTCGCCGCCGGCTTCACCCCGTCGGAAGCCGACCGGCTGCGCCGCGCCATGGCGACCTTCCGCAAGGTCGGCACGATCCACGAATTCCAGCGCAAGCTGGTGGAGGGGATGGTGGCGCGGGGCTATGAGCGCGACTTCGCCGAACGCTGCTTCCAGCAGATCGAGGGCTTCGGCGAATACGGCTTCCCGGAAAGCCATGCCGCCAGCTTCGCGCTGCTGGTCTATGTCTCCGCCTGGCTGAAACGGCACTATCCGGCGGTCTTCGCCTGCGCGATCCTGAACGCCCAGCCGATGGGCTTCTACGCCCCGGCGCAGCTGGTGCGCGACGCCCGCGACCATGGCGTGCAGGTGCGCCCCGTCGACGTGAACCACAGCGGCTGGGACTGCACCCTGGAACCGCTCGGCAGCTCAAGGGGGCCGGGAAAAGGCGGGGGGCCGCTGCCGGCGGACGGTGCCGCCCTGCGGCTCGGCTTCCGCCAGGTGAAGGGCGCGCGGGAGATCGACATCGCCCGCCTGATCGCCGCCCGCCGGGACGGCCCGTTCCGCGACATGGCGGACCTGCACCGCCGCAGCGGGCTGGGGGCGCAGGTGCTGCAGGGGCTGGCCGCGGCGGATGCCTTCCGCTCCGTCGGCCTGGACCGCCGCCGCGCGGAATGGCAGGCGGCGGCGCTGCGCGAAGGCCCGCTGCCGCTGTTCGCCCATGCCGAGGCGGCGGAGCGGGCGGCCATCGGCGGCCGCGGCAGCAACCGCCCGGCGCTGGACGGCGGCGCGGAGCCGGAGGTGGCGCTGCCGCCGATGGCGCTGGGCGAACATGTGCTGCACGACTATGCGCAGCTGCGGCTGTCGCTGAAGGCGCATCCGATGCAGCTTCTGCGGCCGGTGCTGGGCGGCGCGGGCGGCAGCATTCCCGACCTGAGGCCCGCGTCCTGGCTGGCGCAGGCGAAGGACGAATCCCGCGTCGCGGTGGCCGGCCTGGTGCTGGTGCGGCAGCGGCCGGGCACCGCCAGCGGGGTGATCTTCGCCACCCTGGAGGACGAGACCGGGGTGGCGAACGTGGTGATCTGGCCCGCCATGTTCGAACGCTTCCGCCGCGACGTGATGGGCGCCCGGCTGCTGCTGGTGCGGGGCAGGCTGCAGCGCGAGGGGCTGGTGATCCACGTCATCGCGGACCAGCTGCAGGACCTCTCCGACCGCCTGGCCTGGCTGGCGGAGCTGGACGGTCCGGCACCGCCGCCGGCGGAGGAGACGGCGCCGCGGACGGTCGACATGCCCGGCTTCGAAAAGCCCGGCTTCGATATGACGGGCTTCGATGGGGCGATGGCGCGGGCCGACGAGCCGCGGCGGCCGCCCAACGCCAAGGTCGTCGCCGCGCTGCGCAGCCGCCAGAAGCGCCATCCTGCACGCCCGCCGGAGGTGCTGGCCCCGGCGCGGCCTGGCCCGGATGCGGGCAGCCCGGCGGTCAAAGTGGACTTTCCCGACGGCCGCAACTTCCGCTGATCGACTCCGTCGCGGCCTCAGGCGGCGTCCGCCGCCGCCATCGCCCTGCCGCGGATCAGGTCCGCGGCCTTCTCGGCGATCATGATCACCGGCGCGTTGGTATTGCCGCCGACGATGGACGGCATCACCGAGGCATCGACCACCCGCAGCCCGTCCAGCCCGCGCAGCCGCAGCTCGTCGTCGACGACGGCCAGCGCATCGCTGCCCATCCGGCAGGTGCCGACCGGATGGTAGATGGTTTCCGCCGTGCGCCGGCAATAGGCCTGCAGCTCCGCGTCCGACAGGCCCGGGCCGGGGGCGAACTCCTCCCCCAGCAGGCCCGCGAAGGCCGGCGCCGCCAGCACCTCCTGCGCCTTGCGCAGGCCGCGCACCAGGGTCTCCAGGTCCTGCCGCTCGGCCAGGTAGTTCGGGTCGATCGCCGGTGGCGCCAGCGGATCGGCGCTGGCCAGGCGCACCTCGCCGCGGCTCTCCGGCCGCAGGGCGCAGACATGCAGCGAGACGCCGCGGCCCGGATGCTTCACCCGGCCATGGTCGATGACGATGGCGGGGATGAAGTGGAATTGCACGTCCGGCGCCGCCAGCGCCGGGTCGGTGCGGACGAAGGCGCCGCCCTCCGCCAGCACCGAGGCGCCGGGCCCGCTGCGCCGGGTGTAGTACTGCAGGGCGGTGCGCAGCATCGGCCAGAGCCTGGTCAGCCCGTCATATGTGCGGCCGCCGGTGGCCAGGCGGTGGACGTCGACATTGACATGGTCCTGCAGGTTCCGGCCCACCCCCGGCAGGTCGTGGCGCACGGCGATGCCATGCGCGGCGATCCCTTCGGCCGGGCCGATGCCCGACAGCAGCAGGAGCTGCGGCGACTGGAAGGCGCCGGCGCAGAGCAGCACCTCGCGCTCCGCCCGCAGCTGCGCGACGACGCCGCGGCCGGCATATTCCACGCCGGTCGCGCGGCGCTGCTCGACCAGGATGCGCAGCGCCCTTGCCCCGGTCATCACGGTCAGGTTCGGCCGCCGCATCGCGGGATGCAGATAGGCCACGGCAGCGCTGCAGCGGCGGACACGGCGATGGGTGACCTGGTACAGCCCCGCGCCCTCCTGTTCCGCGCCGTTGAAGTCGGGGTTGGCCGGGATGCCCGCCTCGGTGCAGGCCTGTACGAAGCGCAGCGACAGGTCCAGCGGGCCGGTCTGTTCCGCCACCCCCAGCGGGCCGTCGGCGCCATGCAGCGGGTCGGCGCCGCGGACATTGCCCTCCGCCCTGCGGAAATAGGGCAGCACGTCGTCGAAGCCCCAGCCGCGATTGCCCATCTGTCGCCACAGGTCGTAGTCCAGGCGGTGGCCGCGGATGTAGAGCTGCGCGTTGATTGAGCTGGAGCCGCCCAGGGTGCGGCCGCGCGGCTGGAACATGGTACGGCCGTCGCAATGCGGCTGCGGCACCGTGTCGAACTGCCAGTTCAGCTCCGAGTCGACCAGCTGGGCGAAGCCGGCCGGCATGTGGATTTTCGGATCGCGGTCCCGCGGCCCGGCCTCCAGCAGGCAGACCTTGACCTGCGGATCCTCGGTCAGACGCGCGGCGAGCACGCAGCCCGCCGAGCCGGCGCCCACGATGACATAGTCGTACATCTGCCCCCTCTCCCTGACGCGGCACCGGTCTTCCGCCGACGGCCGCACATCACTTTAGGAGAGCGCCGGTCGCAGCGCCAATGCCGGAGCGCCGGGAGGCGCCGCCTCCTATTCCGCAGCGTTGCTCAGCCCGTCCTCTGCGGCCTCCCCGGCGACGGCCCCCGCATCGTCATCCCGCGGGCGGTCCTGGACGCCCAGGAAGGCGCGGGCCTCCGCCAGTACCCAGTCGCGGAAATGCCGGATCTTGGGCTGCTGCGCGCGGGCCTGCGGATAGACGATGTTGTAGGAGAACTCGGTCTCCATCTGCGCGACCTCGGCGAAGGGGCGGACCAGCCGGCCGGAGGCCAGGTCGTCCTCCACCAGGCTGCTCTCCACCAGCGCCACGCCCTGGCCGGCGACCGCCGCCTCCAGCGCCAGGGTATGGGCGGAGAAGCGCGGCCCCCGCGTGCCGTCGACCCCTTCCACCCCGGCGGCGCGCAGCCACATCGCCCAGGCCGGGTCGGCATCGCTCAACTGCGGCTTCTGGTAGTGGATCAGGTGATGGTGGCGCAGATCCTCCGGCAGCCGCAGCGGATGCGCGCCCTTCAGCAGCGCCGGGCTGCAGACCGGGAACAGGCGGTCGGCGAACAGCCGCTCCACCACCAGTCCGGGATAGCCGCCGGGGCCGAAGCGCAGGGCCATGTCCACCGTGTCGCGTTCGAAATCCACCAGCCGGTCGGCAGCGTCGATCAGCACGTCGATATCGGGATGCGCGGCCTGGAACCGCGACAGCCGCGGCACCAGCCATTTCGCGCCGAAGGAGGGCGCGACGCTGACCGTCAGCACGCTCTGCCGCGTGTCGCTGGACAGGATCTCCGCGGCATCGGCCAGATGGTCGAAACCGGCGCGCAGGGCGGGCAGGGCCAGCTGCGCCGTCTCGGTCAGCACCAGGGCGCGGGTCAGCCGGCGGAACAGGGCGGCGCCGACATGTTCCTCCAGCAGCTTCACCTGCTGGCTGACGGCGGCCGGCGTGACGCCCAGTTCGTCGGCGGCATCCTTGAAGCTCAGATGGCGGGCGGCGGCCTCGAAGGCCCGCAGGGCGTTCAGCGGCGGCAGGCGGCGCGGCATCGCCGGCTCCTTTCGCGGCAATGGCCGGTGCAGCGGTGCGGACCGGCCGTCGCATAAGATTCTCTAATCCGTCGCGGCAGGATAAGTCGTTTGTCGCGACCGGTTCTCATCACCATTCTCCCGGTTGTCGAACGGAATCGCAATCTCGTGACGCGGACAGGCATCCAGAAAATCTTATCCGCGCCCCGATCGGGAGAAGAGAGATGGGACCCTATTACTACTGGCTCAGCAGCGACGCGCGCTTCCAGGAGATCCAGCGCGGCCACAACGAGGCGCGGGTCGCCGCCATGGCGGAGACGATGGACCGGATCGCTGCTGCGGCCGGCACCGTCCTGGCCGCTGCGGCCGTGCCGGCGCGTGCCCTGCACCGGCTGTACCGCCGGGCGGCCACCGTGCGCCAGCTGAACGCCCTGGACGACCGCCTGCTGCACGATATCGGCCTGTCCCGCGCGGCGATCCGAGAGGCGGCGCGCCAGCCCGAGCAGTTCCGGCCGCGGCTCGATGTGGGGCCGGCGGCCGCCGACATCCATGTCCTGGTGCCGAGACCCGATCCGCGCCTGCCGGATGCGGTCGCGCGGATTCCGGATCGGACGACGGGCGGCCGCAGCGCCGCCTGAGCGGCGCGGGTGATGCGTCAGCCCTCGCCCTGGATGCAGCCGCCGGCAGGGCCTGCCGGTTGCCGCCGGCGGAATGCGGAGGCTACCGTCTGTGGCGGCCAGCTTCGATGCCGGCCGGCATCCGTGAGCGGAGGAAGGCAAGGTGACGGTTCGCGATCTGTCGGTTGCGGTGGTCGGTGGCGGCATCGGCGGGCTGGCGGCGGCGCTGTCGCTGCTGGATGCGGGCATCGACGCGCATGTCTATGAGCAGGCGGCGGACCTCCGGGAAGTCGGCGCCGGCATCCAGGTGGCGCCGAACGCGTCGCGCATCCTGCACCGCATCGGCCTGGAGCCGGTGCTGGCGCGTATCGGCGTGCGCCCGGGCCATTGGCATCAGCGCCGCTGGGACGACGGCCGGACCCTGCTGCGCACCGACCTGGGCGATGCCGCGATCGAGGCCTTCGGCGCGCCCTACTACCATGTCCATCGCGCCGACCTGCTGGCGGCCCTGGCCGCGCAGTTGCCGACCGAGCGCCTGCATCTGGGCCACCGGCTGACCGCGGTCGCGACCCATGACGACCGGGCCGAGGCGCGGTTCGCCAACGGCACGACCGTCACGGCGGATGCAGTGGTCGGCGCCGACGGCATCCGCTCCGCCGTGCGGGCGGCTTTGTTCGACCGGGACCGGCCGCAATTCACCGGCTGCATCGCCTATCGCGGCCTGGTGCCGGCGGACCGGCTGGCGCATCTGGACCTGCCGGTGGAGGCGGTGGCCTGGCTCGGCCCGGGCAACCATTTCGTGCACTACTATGTGCGCGGCGGTGCGCTGTTCAATTTCGTCTCGGTGATCGACCGCGACACCTGGACCGCGGAATCCTGGACCGAGCCCGGCGCGGTGGCCGACGTGCTGGCCGCCTTCGAGGGCTGGCACCCGCTGGTGCGGGAAATCATCGGCTCGGTCGACGAGACCTTCGTGTGGGGATTGTTCGACCATCCGCCGATGGCGCGGTGGAGCGATGGCCGGGTCACCCTGCTAGGCGATTCCTGCCATGCCATGCTGCCCTTCATCGCGCAGGGCGCCGCGCAGGCGATCGAGGACGGCGCCTGCCTGGCCGCCTGCCTGGCGGCGGCGCCGGACGACGTGCCGGCGGCGCTGCTGCGCTACGAGCGCATCCGCCTGCCGCGCACCAGCCATGTCCAGGGCCTGGCGACCACGAACAAGCAGCGCTTCCACCTGCCCGACGGGCCGGCCCAGGCCGCCCGCGACGCGGAGATGGCGCAGGGCTCCACCGACTGGTCGTTCAAGGCGATTGCGCCGATCTTCGGCCATGACGCCGCGGTGCTGCCGGAGACCTGAGCCGGCGGCCGTCGCGGCCTGCCGCGCAACCTTCCGCCTCGCTTGCGTGTTGTAGCCGCGCAGATAGCAAGGAGGCAGGAAGATGCGGAACGATGGACCGACAGCCCGCCCGGGCCTGACGATGGCGATTCTGGCGACGGCGGTGCTGTTCACCGGCCAGGCGATCGCGGCAGACCCCGGCGGCAGCGCGGTGCGGTATCTGGAGGTCGACAATGACGACCTGACGGTCCCCGGCATCGAGCTGCGGGTGGAGCAGGTCGAGGGGATGGAGATCGTGAACGCCCAGGGCGAGGTGATCGGCACGGTCGACGACATCCTGTCCGGTGCGGACGGCCAGATCGTCGCGATCTCCACCGAGGTCGGCGGCTTCCTGGGCATCGGCGACCGGGAGGTGATCCTGGGCCTGGACCAGATCACCTTGCGCGACGGCCGCCTGGCGACGCAGCTGACCAACGAGCAGCTGGAGAAGCTGCCGCACTGGGACTGATTCAGGGAAACTGGGATTGATTCAGGTGACCTGACCCGTCCCGTTCCCGCTGCCCGGCCGGGCCTTGCAGTCCCGGCCGGGCTGTGGATCACTGGCCGCTCTCAGATTCCGGGTCAGGAGCGGTCCCATGTCCTTCGATCTTTGGCTGGCCTTCGCGCTGGCCGCCGGCGCCCTGCTGGTGCTGCCCGGACCGACCGTGCTGCTGGTCGTCTCCTATGCCCTGGCGCATGGCCGGCGGGCGGCCCTGTCGGTTGTGGCCGGCGTGGCGCTGGGCGATTTCGTCGCGATGACCGCCTCCCTGGCGGGCCTCGGCGCATTGCTCGCCACCTCGGCGATGCTGTTCACCGTGCTGAAATGGCTCGGCGCGGCCTATCTGGTCTGGCTGGGGATCAAGCTGTGGCGCGCGCCGGTCGGCGACCCGGCGCAACTGGCGCTGCCGGACTTCAACCGCCGCCGCATGTTCGGCCATGCCTTCCTCGTCACCGCGCTGAACCCGAAGGGAATCGTCTTCTTCGTCGCTTTCCTGCCGCAGTTCCTGGAGGCGGGGCGGCCGCTGCTGCCGCAGTTCGCGGTCATGGAGGCGACCTTCGTCGGCCTCGCCACCCTGAACGCGCTGGGCTTCGCGCTGCTGGCCTCCGGCGCCCGGCGCACCATCCGGCGGCCGGAAGTGCAGCGGACGGTGAACCGGGTCGGCGGCAGCCTGCTGGTCGCGGCCGGAGTGACGACCGCCCTTTGGCGACGGGCGACCGCCTGACAACGGCCTGCCGCGCTACGGGATCTCCGGTGTCACGAGCAGGGCGAGTTTCTGCAGCGAATCCTGCCAGCCCAGATGACAGGCCTCGACCGGGATGAGGTCGGGGATCCCCTGCTGCTCGACATGCAGCTCGGTACCGACCGACACCGCCTTCAGGGTCACCGTGACTGTCATCTCGCCGGGCAGGTCCGGATCGTCGAACCTGTCCGTGTAGACGAGGCGTTCCCCCGGGACGAGCTCGAGATAGGTGCCGCCGAAGGAATGGCTCTCGCCCGTGCTGAAGTTCCGGAACGACATCCTGTGCGTGCCGCCGGCCTTCGCCTCCAGTTCGTGGACAGTGCAGACGAAGCCGTATGGCGGCAGCCAGCTCGCCATCGCATCCGCCTCGACGAAGGCGCGATAGAGCTTTTCCGGCTTTGCGGCGAAGACGCGGTGAAGGCGGATCGTGTTGGGCATGCTGTGCTCCCGGCTGCCGTTTCAATTCGCCGGTACGACGCACCGCGCGGCCGGCATCCGACAGTCCGGGCAGTGGTTTCCGGATGCCGGAAACCTCAACGGCATCCGGTGCGTTGGCGTCAGCTGCGGCCCAGCAGTACCTTCGCCTTGTCGGACCAGAGCCCGTCCAGGCTGGCGAAGGGGAGCTTCACCTCCTGCAGGCCGATATAGCCGGCGCCGACCTGGTACTGGTCGAACAGCAGGATCAGGGAATCCTCGCCGATCGCGAAGTTCTGGAAATTCTCCGCCGTCGGGCCGGCGCCCTTGGCGATCCAGTCGGCATCGGCCGCCTCGCCCAGGGTCTTCTTCAGCGCCGCGATGGCGCCTTCCGACAGGACCGGCAGCGCCTTGTCCATGTCGGCGAACAGATCGGCCAGGGCGATCTCCTTGTTGTCGTCCTTGCCGTAGCTCTTCGTATGGAAGGCGGAGATGCCGTGCGCGCCGCCGGTATACTGGTAGTCGACGAAGATGTAGGAGGCGATCTCCGGCCCGTTGCGGGGCACCCAGCAGGACAGCATGAAGGTGTATTGCTGGATCGAGCTGTCGGGGGGCGGCGGGTTCTCGGTGCCTTCCTTCACCGCAGCCTCGCGCAGGCCGCGGACGAAGGCGGCGAGCTGCGTGTCGATCTTCGGGTCGCCGCTCTTCGGCGTGACGAAGTCGTATTCGGCCTTGCCCTCGGTGACCTTGTAGTCGCTCTGCAGCTCGGTGCAGTCGGGCCCGAAGGAAGGGCCCTTGTCCTTGTCGTCGCTGTCCGCCGCGCCCGCCGCGGCCGCCAGGAAGGGCAGGGCGGCCGCCAGGGCCGCCGCCAGGATGATCGTGCGCCGCATGGCCGTCGCTCCCTAGCGGGTCAGTTCCCGCATCGCATTGTCCAGCCCCTCCAGGGTCAGCGGGTACATGCGGTCGTTCATCAGCTGCCGCATGATCTGGATCGAGGGGGTGTATTCCCAGTACTTCTCCGCCACCGGGTTGATCCAGGCCGCCTTGGAATAGATGCCCAGCATCCGCTCCATCCAGACCTGCCCGGCCTCCTCGTTCCAATGCTCCACGCTGCCGCCGGGATAGACGATCTCGTAGGGGCTCATCGAGGCGTCGCCCACGAAGATCAGCTTGTAGTCGGCGGCATAGGTGTGCAGCACGTCCCAGGTCGGCAGGAATTCCGCATGGCGGCGGCGGTTGTCCTTCCACAGCTTCTCGTACACGCAGTTGTGGAAATAGTAGTATTCCAGGTGCTTGAACTCGGTGCGGACGGCGGAGAACAGCTCCTCGCAGGTGCGGACATGGTCGTCCATCGAGCCGCCGATATCGAACAGGATCAGCACCTTCACCGCATTGTGCCGCTCCGGCACCATCTTCAGGTCCAGATAGCCGGCATTGTTCGCCGTGGCCTTGATGGTGTTGGGCAGGTCCAGTTCCATGTCCGCGCCGGAACGGGCGAACTGGCGCAGGCGCCGCAGCGCCATCTTGATGTTGCGGGTGCCCAGTTCGACGCTGTCGTCGAGATTCTTGAATTCCCGCTTGTCCCAGACCTTCACCGCCCGGCGGTGGCGGCTCTTGTCCTGGCCGATGCGGATGCCTTCCGGGTTGTAGCCATAGGCGCCGAAGGGGGAGGTGCCGGCGGTGCCGATCCACTTCGAGCCGCCCTGGTGCCGGCCCTTCTGCTCCTCGAGCCGCTTCTTCAGCGTCTCCATCAGCTTTTCCCAGCCGCCGAGCGCCTCGATCTCCGCCTTCTCCTCCTCGGTCAGGTATTTCTCCGCCATCTTGCGGAGCCATTCCTCGGGGATCTCGGCGGTCACCTCCTCGGCACCGAACTCCAGCCCGTTGAAGCATTTGCCGAACACCCGGTCGAACTTGTCCAGGTTGCGCTCGTCCTTCACCAGGCAGGCGCGGGAGAGATAGTAGAAATCCTCCACCGAATATTCGGCGAGGCCCTTCTCCGTCGCTTCCAGCAGGGTCAGGTATTCCCGCAAGGATGCGGGCACCTGCGCGGCACGCAGCTCCAGGAAGAAATTGACGAACATGGCGCTCTCTCCTGCGGGGGCGGTTTCTGGTCGACTGCTTGCCGTCGTCCCCGGGCCTGACCCGGGGACCCATTCCGCCGGCCTTGCGGCGCCGCACCGCTTGCGGAATGGATCCCGGCTCAAGGCCGGGATGACACGGGCATGAATGCCGCTGTCAGTTCTTCCGGTCGCGCTTGGCGATGAAGGCCAGGCGCTCGAACAGGTGCACGTCCTGCTCGTTCTTCAGAAGGGCGCCGGCCATCGGCGGGATCAGCTTGTTGGGGTCCTTGCTCTTCAGCACCTCCAGCGGCAGCTCCTCCGCCATCAGGAGCTTCAGCCAGTCCAGCAGCTCGGAGGTGGAGGGCTTCTTCTTCAGGCCCGGCGTCTCGCGGATGTCGTAGAAGATGTTCAGCGCCTCGCGCACCAGCATCGACTGGATGTCCGGATAGTGGACATCGATGATCGCTTGCATCGTGTCCCTGTCGGGGAACTGGATGTAGTGGAAGAAGCAGCGGCGCAGGAAGGCGTCCGGCAGCTCCTTCTCGTTGTTGGAGGTGATGATGACGATCGGCCGCTGCGCCGCCTTCACTGTCTCCTGCGTCTCGTAGACGTAGAACTCCATGCGGTCGAGCTCGAGCAGCAGGTCGTTCGGGAACTCGATATCCGCCTTGTCGATCTCGTCGATCAGCAGCACCGGCCGCTGGTCGGCGACGAAGCTGTCCCACAGCTTGCCGCGGACGATGTAGTTGCGGATGTCGTTCACCTTCTCGTCGCCCAGCTGGCTGTCGCGCAGGCGGGAGACGGCGTCGTACTCGTAGAGGCCCTGCTGCGCCTTGCTGGTCGACTTGATGTGCCAGGTGATCAGCGGCGCGTTCACCGCCGCCGCCACCTCCTGCGCCAGCACGGTCTTGCCGGTGCCGGGCTCGCCCTTGATCAGGAGCGGCCGCTCCAGGGTGATCGCCGCATTCACGGCGATCCGCAGGTCTTCGGTCGCCACATAGCTTTCGGTGCCTTCGAAACGCATGTTCTTCCTGATCCCTCAAACCGTCTGCCCGGCCTGCCGCTGGCTTGCGGCGGCCGGCTTTCTGCGGCGCAAGGTAGGACGCCCGGGCGGGCGGTTCAACTTCGCCGCCGCAGGCCGGGCGCGGCGGGCGGCCGCCGTCGCTTTTGCAGCGCAGCATACCGGTTGACGCGGACTGCGCCCCCTCCGACACTTCTTCTTTCCGGCCGTGGCTTCGGGCCCGGGGGCCGGCGCAGCCAAGGGAGAGGGCGATGACCGTGCGCAATGGTGGACGCAAGGATGGACACGGACGAGCCGGCGGCTTCTCGCGCCGGGGGTTCCTGGAGGCGGCGCTGTTCGCCTTCGCCGCGGTCGGCGTGGGCCTGGCCATGGGCGCGCCGGACGCCCATGCGGAGACGGTGCGCATCGGCACCGAGGGCGCCTATGCCCCGTTCAACTACACCACCGACGACGGCAAGCTCGCCGGCTTCGACATCGATATCGCCAATGCCCTCTGCGCCGAGATGAAGGTGGAGTGCAGCTTCGTCGCGCAGGACTGGGACGGCATCATCCCGGCCCTGATCGCCGGCCGCTACGACGCCATCATCGCCTCGATGTCGATCACCCCGGACCGGGAGGAGGTGGTGCTGTTCACCGATCCCTATTACCGCAGCCCGGCGGCCTTCCTGACCCTGGAGGAGGGCGGCGTGACCGACACCTCGCCCGCCGCCCTGGCGGACAAGACGATCGGCGTGCAGGCGGCCGCCACCCACGCCAAGTATGTCGAGGACAAGCATCCGGACTCCGACCAGAAGCAGTACCGCACCCTGGACGATGCCGTGCTGGACCTGCAGTCGGGCCGGGTCGACGTGGTGATGGGCGACAAGCTGGCGCTGCACGACTGGGCCAACGACAAGGCGAAGGGCCTGAAGTTCGTCGGCGAGGACATCACCGCGGTGGAGTATTTCGGACCCGGCATCGGCATCGCGCTCCGCAAGGAGGATGCCGCCCTCAAGGACAAGTTCAACGCCGCCCTGAAGGCGATCATCGCCGACGGCACCTACGAGAAGATCAACGCCAAGTACTTCCCCTTCAGCATCCGCTGAGGGGGCGGCCGCCGGTCGCGCCGCATCCGCCGCTTCCGGCATAGCGGATGATCGAACAGCTGGCCCTGGTCCTGGGGTGGAGCGACGCCCTCCTGCTGGGCGCGCTCCACACCCTGGCGGTCGGTGTCTGCGCCTTCGTCCTGGGCTGCGGGCTGGGGCTGGTCCTGCTCGCCGCCTACCGCAGCGACCGGCGCTGGCTGCGGGTCCTGGCGCAGGGCTATGTCGCCCTGGTCCGCGGCGTGCCGGAGCTGCTCGCCGTGCTGGTGGTGTTCTTCGGCGGCGGCATCCTCTACCGGGCGGTCACCGGCGGCGATCTCAGCCCCTTCGTCGCCGGCTTCGTCGCGCTGGGCCTGATCGCCGCGGCCTTCGCGGTCGAGGTGCTGCGCGGCGCCTGGAATGCCGTGCCGAAGGGGCAGTGGGACGGCGCGGCGTCGCTGGCCCTGCCGCGCCGTGTCGTGCTGCTGCAGGTGATCGGGCCGCAGGCGCTCCGCCTGGCCCTGCCGGGCCTCACCAACCTCTGGCTGATCGTGCTGAAGGACACCGCCCTGGTCTCGGTCATCGCGGTGCATGACATCCTGCGGGTCGCCACCGTCGCCTCCCAGTCCAGCCGGGAACCCTTCACCTTCTACCTTGCCGCCTGCCTGCTCTACCTGGTGCTGACGGTGGCCAGCCTGCAGCTGCAGCGCTTCCTGCCCGATCGCACCGGTACTGGCCGGACCGGTGCCGACCGCGCCGGGGCAGGCCAGGCGGGGCGGGCCTGAGCGGCGATGTCGGTCGGCTTCCTCCTGGAGCATCTGCCGCGCCTGCTGGGCGGGCTCTGGCTCACGCTGCAGCTGCTGGCGCTGGCGCTGGCCGCCGGAGGAATCATCGCCCTGCTCTGCGCGCTGGCCTGGCGCAGCCCGCTGCTGCCGCTGCGCTGGCTGGTGCGCGGCTATACCTTCTTCTTCCGCGGCACGCCGCTGATCGCGCAGATCTTCCTGGTCTACTACGGCGCCGGCCAGTTCAGCGGCGAGCTGCGGGAGCTCGGCCTCTGGACCGTCCTGCGGGAGGCCTATTGGTGCGCCATCATCACCTTCGCCCTGAACACCGGCGCCTATACCGCGGTGATCGTGCGCGGGGCGCTGGATGCGATTCCCCGCGGCCAGATCGAGGCGGGGCGGTCGCTGGGCTTCACCCGCTGGCAGGTGGTGCGGCTGGTGCTCTGGCCGCAGGCGCTGCGGGTCGGCCTGCCGGCCTATGGCAACGAGGTGATCTACATGCTGAAGGGCACGGCGGTGGCCAGCACCATCACCCTGTTCGACCTGATGGGGGTCGCCCGGACGATCTATGCCTCGAGCTTCCAGTTCGACGTCTACCTGGCCGCCGCCATCCTCTATGTCGCCGTCGCCGCCCTGATCACCTGGGGCCTGCGGCGGCTGGAGGCACGGCTGCAGGTGCCGGGACTTTAGGTTGCCGGGCTGTAGCGCCGGCCGCAAAGGAGAGGACGGCCATGCCGGTCACCTATGTCTCGACAGCGGAAGCAATCGCCCGCGATGGCCTGCGGATGGTGGTTGTGCCCGGCGTGCCCAGCCCCTGGGGGGAGGCCGCGAAGGGCATCCTGCATGTGAAGGGGATCGACTGGGTCGCCGTGCGGCTGGCCTATGACGATCCGGCGCTGAAGGACTGGGCCGGCAGCCGCAGCGGCCCGGTCGCGGTCTTTGCCCAGGAACCGCCCCGCGCCGGCTGGGCGGAGATCCTCTTGCTGGCGGAACGGCTGGCACCGGACCCGGCGCTGCTGCCGGCGGATGCGGCCGCGCGCGCGCTGGCCTTCGGCCTGGCGCACGAGATTTGCGGCGAACAGGGCCTGGGCTGGTCGCGCCGGCTGCAGCTGATCCATCTCGGCCAGCAGGGCGCCGGCGGCTTCCACCCCAAGGCCGCCGCCTATCTGGGGCGCAAGTACGGCTACACGCCGGCGGCGGGTGCCGC
>NZ_JBHRTR010000049.1:0-10894 GCF_042646425.1 Marinibaculum pumilum | reverse complement strand
CGGCCCGCCTGCGGGCGCAGGCGGCCGACGGCTCCGGCTACTATCTGGGCGCCGGCCTGACCGCCGTCGACATCTACAGCGCCGCCTTCATGGCCCTGTTCCGCCCATTGCCGGAGGCGCTCTGCGCCATGGACCCGGGCACAAGGGCGGCGTTCGAAACCCGCGACCCGGTCACCGACGCGGCGCTGGACCCGGTCCTGCTGCGCCACCGTGACCGCATCTACCGCGACCATCTGGAACTGCCGCTGTCGCTGTAGTGAGGGCTTTCACTTGCCGTAGCGCAACGACACCGCGGGCCCGCGGCGCACCGCATGCACCGAGACCAGCATGCCGCAGATCGCCAGGCCGACGCCGATCGCGGTGACCGGGGTCGGCACCTCGTCCAGCAGCGGGATCGCCGCCACGGTGGCGATGGCGGGCACCCCGGCGATCACGCTGGTGGCCGCCGTGGCGCCGATATGGCGGACCGCGGTGCCGAAGGCGACGATGGAGACGACCACCGCCAGCACCCCCTGGTAGATGCCGTAGAAGGCGATCCAGCCCCAGGACATCTCCCCCAGGCCGACCGGCAGGAAGGCCAGGTAGATCGGCGTGTAGATCACCATCGACGGCACGCAGATCAGCATCGTCGCGTCGATCGCCGACAGGTTCCAGCGCCGCATCAGCACGGTGAAGACCGACCAGGAGAGGCTGGCGCCCAGGAAGCCCAGGTCGCCGAGCCACAGGCTGCCCGCATCGTCGGTCAGGCTGGAGATCCCCAGCGCGGCGATGCCGCAGAAGATCAGGCCCAGGCCCAGGATGCGCAGGCCGCGCAGGCGCTCCGCCAGGAACAGCGCCCCCAGGATCGCGGTGAAGAAGGGCAGCATGCCGTGCAGCAGCACCCCGGCATGCGCCGCCGGCGCCAGCCCGAAGCCGACGAAGGACAGGCTGGAATAGAGCAGGCCCCCCAGCAGCGCCATCACCAGCACCTGCCAGGCGCGCAGGCCGGCGAAGCCGCGCATGACGAAGACAGGAAGCAGGATCAGGCCGCTGATGCCGAAGCGCAGCATCAGCATGTCGGAGGGCTGCACCGGCCCGCGCAGGCCGTAGCGGGTGGTCAGGATGAAGCCGGACCAGATCAGCAGCGCGGCCAGGGCGGCGGCGATGCCGATCGTGCGCGAGCCCTCTCCGTCGGCGACGGTCACGGTGTCGGGGGATCCGCTCAGTCGCCGGCGGTGGAGTGGCGCAGCGATACGGCCGGCCCGCGCCGCACCGCCTGGACGGAGACCAGCATGCCGCAGATTGCCAGCGCGACGCCGATCGCCGTCACCGGGGTCGGCACCTCGCCCAGCAGCGGGATCGCCGCCACGGTGGCGATGGCGGGCACGCCGGAGGTGATGCTGGCCGCCGCCGTGGCGCCGATATTGCGCACCGCGATGCCGAAGGCGATCACCGACAGCACCACCGCGAACAGGCCCTGATAGACGCCGTAGAAGGCGATCCAGGTCCAGGGCAGTTCGTGCAGGTGGACCGGCAGGAAGGCCAGGTAGACCGGCGTGTAGATCACCATCGAGGGCACGCAGATCAGCATCGTCGCGTTCACCGGGCTGACGTTCCAGCGCCGCATCAGCACGGTGAAGATGGACCAGGACAGGCTGGCGCCGATGAAGCCGAGATCACCGATCCACTGGCCCGGCGTGTCGGACGAGATGCTGGACCAGCCGAGCGCGGCGATGCCGGCGAAGATCAGCCCCAGGCCGAACAGCCGCATCCCCCGCAGCCGCTCGCCCAGGAACAGCGCGCCCAGGATCGAGGTGAAGAAGGGCAGCATGCCCGGCAGCAGCACCCCGGCATGGGCCGCCGGCGCCATCGAGAAGCCGGTGAAGAAGGACAGGCAGGAAAAGCCGACCCCGGCCAGCAGCGCCATCGTCATGACCTGCCAGAAGCGCAGGCCGGCGAAGCCGCGTCGGATGAAGAAGGGCAGCATGATCAGGCCGCTGACCCCGAAGCGCAGCATCAGCATGTCGGCCGGCTGGATCGGCCCGCGCAGGCCCCAGCGGGTGGTCAGGATGAAGCCGGACCAGATCAGCAGCGCGGCCAGCGCGCCCAGGATTCCGGCCAGACGCGAGCCTTCGCCGTCAGTGACGTTCAATGGGGACGCTCATTTGGGGCGCTCATGCGGGACGCTCGCGAAGGGGCCGGGTCAGGCAATGGGCACGAGGCGGGCCGCGGGCACCGGGAAAACCTCCTGCGCGCCGAGCATCCAGGCATGGAAGGCCTCGGCGAGCACCGACCGGAAGGCCGGATCCAGAACGTCCAGGCCGCCGGTATAGGCGCCGAAGGCCGGCATCACCAGGCGCCCGCCATCGGTGGCGAAGCAGCGCCGGGAGAAGGCGCGGCCGCGCACCTGCACCCGCGCCTTGGGGTGGTAGTGGCCGACCACCTCGCCGCGCTCCGGCGCCCCGGTGGCGGGGTCGTCCTGCGGCTCGTGGCGGAACACCAGGCGGCCCAGCCGCAGTTCTGCCGCGCTGCGCCCGCCCAGCCAGTGCGGCACCTCGGGGTCGTGGTTGCCGGTGATCCAGAGCCAGTCGCAGCCGTCCATCAGGGCGCGCAGGCGGTGCAGGTCGCCGGCATCCAGCCGGTCCGGCGCGGCGCGGTCGTGGAAGCTGTCGCCCAGGCAGATCACCCGGTCGGGGCGGAAGCGGCGCAGCACCGCCTCCATCCGCGCCAGGTTCGCACGGCTGTCATAGGGCGGCAGCAGGGCGCCGCCGCGGGCGGCGGCCGCGCTGCCCTTCTCGAAATGCAGGTCGGCGAAGATCACGGTGCGCTCGTCCGGCCACCACATGGCGCCGGAGGGATGGGGCATCAGCACTTCGCCGTTCAGTATCATCTTGCGCTCGCTCGTCGCGGCAACGGGATGGGGCAGGGTCACAACAGCCGGCAGGCCTCCTCGATCAGGGCCTCCGAGGCCTCGCCCAGCAGGTCGTCCATGGTCCCGGCGCCAAGGACCGGCTCCTTGCCGATCTCCAGCATCACCGGCACCGCCAGCGGCGAGACCCGGTCCAGCGCCTTGAACAGGATCCGTCCCTGCACCCGCTGCAACATATCCCCCAGCCGCCGGATATCCAAAAGCCCGGTGGCGGCATCGGCGCGGGTCGCCTGCAGCAGGATATGGTCGGGTTCGTAGCGGCGCAGCACGTCGTAGATCAGGTCGGATGAGACGGTGACCTGCTTTCCGCTCTTTTCCGCGCCCGGATGGCGCCGCTCGATCAGCCCGGCGATCACGCCGACATTGCGGAACGTGCGCTTCAGCAATGCGCTTTCCGCAAGCCAGGCCTCCAGGTCGTCGCCCAGCATGTCCTCGTGGAACAGGGCGGCGACCTCGGCCGCGCTGCGCACGGGCCGCAGGCTCCAGGCGGCCATCGCATATTCCGAGGCGACGAAGCCCATCGGGCGCAGCCCGCTGCGCTCCATCCGCCGGGTCAGCAGCATGCCCAGGGTCTGGTGCGCCAGCCGGCCCTCGAACGGATAGGCGACCAGGTAGTGGCGGCTGCCGCGCGGGAAGCTCTCCACCAGCAGCTGGCTGGGCCGCGGCAGCACCGAGCGCAGCTCCTGCATCCGCAGCCAGTCGCGCACCTGGCCGGGCAGGCGGCTCTTGCGCCAGTCCGCCAGCAGCTGCCGCACCCGGCCTGCCAGGAAGGTCGACAGCGGGAACTTGCCGCCCTGGTAGGACGGGATCGCCGGGTCCTCCAGCGGCGCCCGGGTGACGATGGCCGCCATCTCCCGCAGGCCCTCGAAGCGCAGCACCTGCCCGGCGAAGACGAAGGTGTCGCCGGGCACCAGCTGCTCGACGAAGGCCTCCTCGATCTCCCCCAGATTGCGGCCGCCGCGCAGCCGCACCTTGACCTTCGGCGCCTCGACGATGGTGCCGGCATTCATCCGGTACTGCCGCAGGACATGCGGCCCGGTCACCGTCCAGCGGCCGTCCTCCGCCTGGCGCAGGCGGCGATAGCGGTCATAGGCCCGCAGCGCATAGCCGCCGTCGGCGACATAGGCGAGCACCCGGTCGAAGACCGCGCGCGGCAGGTCGGCATAGGGCGCCGCCTGCAGGGTCTCCGCATATTGCGTGTCGGCGTCGAAGGGGGCGGAGCAGGCCATGCCCAGCAGGTGCTGCGCCAGCACGTCGTAGCCGCCCGCCCGCGGCGGCTCGCCGTCCAGCTGGCCGTCGGCGACCGCCTGCACCGCGGCCCGGCATTCCAGCACCTCGAACCGGTTGGCCGGCACCAGCAGGGCACGGCTCGCCTCCGCCATGCGGTGGTTCGACCGGCCGATGCGCTGCAGGGTGCGGCTGATGCCCTTCGGTGCGCCGATCTGGATCACCAGATCGACATCGCCCCAGTCGATGCCCAGGTCCAGGGTGGAGGTGCAGACCACCGCCCGCAGCGCGCCGCGCGCCATCGCCGCCTCCACCTTGCGGCGCTGTTCCTTTTCCAGCGAGCCGTGGTGCAGGGCGATCGGCAGATTGTCCTCGTTGATGTGCCACAGCGACTGGAACACCAGTTCCGCCTGGCTGCGCGTGTTCACGAACAGCAGGGCGGTGCGCGCCTGGCGGATCGCTTCATAGATCTCGCCATAGGCATGGCGGGCGGTATGGCCCGACCAGGGCACATGCGCGTCGGAGGCCAGGATCGTGATCTCCGGCAGGGCGCCGCCACCGGTCTGCACCAGCGCCGCGCCGCCCGACGGGTCCAGGAAATGCTGCAGCCGCGGCGGCTCCGCCACCGTCGCCGACAGGCCGATGCGGCGGTGGCCGGGCGCCAGCCGGGCCAGCCGCGCCATGCCCAGCGACAGCAGTTCGCCGCGCTTGGAATTGGCCAGGGCGTGCAGTTCGTCCAGCACCAGCCAGCGCAGGTGGCGGAAAAAGCGGGCGGCATCGGGATAGCTCAGCAGCAGGGCCAGCTGTTCCGGCGTGGTCATCAGGATGTGCGGCGGCGCGGTGCGCTGGCGGCTGCGCTTCGACGCCTTGGTGTCGCCGCTGCGGGTCTCGATCCGCAGGTCCAGCGCCATTTCCGCCACCGGCATTTCCAGATTGCGGGCGACGTCGACCGCCAGCGCCTTCAGCGGCGAGATGTAGAGGGTGTGCAGTTCCCGCCCGTCCGCCGACCCTCCCGACGTGGCGCCCGCCTCGACCAGCTCCGTCAGGCTGGGCAGGAAGCCGGCCAGGGTCTTGCCGCCGCCGGTCGGTGCGATTGCCAGTACCGAGCGGCCGGCCTGCGCCTGCGCCAGCACGGCCAGCTGGTGGGGATGCGGCTGCCAGCCACGGCCGGCGAACCAGTCGCGCAGCACGGCGGGCAGCCGGGCGGCCGGGACAGGGTGGGCTGGCGCAGGGGGCGCGATATCCACGGTCTGGGACATATCGGGATCAAAACACGAAAATCGCCGGCCGGGAAAGCGTTCAGGCACCTGCTGCGCGATGTCGCGCGTCCTTGCCGGCGATCCAGGCCGGTCGTGCGACCGCCTTCAGCGACCGGTTCTGCCGGGCGGGGATGCTCTCGGTGGTCGATGGCCCTGGCCGGGCCGTGGCTGTCAGTCGGCCCCGTCGTCGCCGGCGGCCCGGCGGTTCCGCGGCGCTTCGTCGGCCAGTGGCGCGAAATTGATGCACAGCCGGTCGGCGCGCTGCGGGTCGATCGGCTCCCCGGTCAGGCCGCAGCGCAGCTGGCTGCCGCCCCGCAGGCTGCCGGCGAGGCTGGGCGCCTCCTCCACGCATTGCAGGCTGCAATCGGCGCAGACCCCGAAGGTGCGCACGCCATGCGCGCGCTGCACGTCGTGCAGCAGCCGGGTCAGGCCGCGCACCAGGGCATGGCAATCCTCGTCCGCCAGTTCGTCTGCGGCCAGGCCCAGCGTGTGGATCGGGTCCTTGGTCAGCAGCGCCTCGCCCGCCTCGGTGATCGCCAGGTCGCGCTGGCGCTTGTCCGCCATGCAGCGGGCGCGCCGGATCAGGCCCTTGTTCTCCAGCGCGATCAGGGTCTGCGAGGCGGTGCCCTTGGTGGCGCCCAGATACTCCGCCACGGCACCCGGCGTGCGCGACTGGGCATTCGCCTGGGCGAGGAAACGCAACGCTTCCCACTGTGCGGGGTTTAACCCTTCAGCGAACTGAAGCTCGCGGGACAGCCGGGCAAGGCGGTCGATCAGGGTCGCGACGCGGCGCGCGGAATTGGATCGGGGACCGGACATGACAATATCGTATCGACTCGCTACTACCCTTGCAACGGCGGCTGGCAGTGATTAGTATCGACTCACTATCACCGGGCGTCCAGAGAGGATGCAGCCATGACGACAGCAGTGGAGACCGGCACGACGGCGACGATGAACCGGCGGTTCATCGCCAACGCGATGGAGCAGCCGCTTCTGACCCAGGACGCGGAGTACGAGCTCGCCCGCCGCTGGCGGGAGGAGGAGGACGACCGCGCGATGCACGAACTGGTGCGCGCCTATATGCGCCTGGTCGTGGCGACCGCCGCCCGCTTCCGCGGCTATGGCCTGCCGATGAGCGACCTCGTGCAGGAAGGCAATGTCGGCCTGATGCAGGCCGCCGCGCGGTTCGAGCATGACCGCAATGTCCGCTTCTCCACCTATGCCAGCTGGTGGATCCGCTCCGCGATGCAGGAATTCATCCTGCGCAACTGGTCGATCGTCCGCTCCGGCACCAGTGCCGGGCAGAAGGCGCTGTTCTTCAACCTGCGCTGGCTGCGCGCCCGGATCGAGAAGACCGGCGGCAGCCTGACCGACGAGACCCGCAGCCAGATCGCGCAGCAGCTCAACGTGTCGACCGCGGATGTCGAGCGGATGGCGCAGCGCCTTTCGGGGCGCGACCATTCGCTGAACGATCCGGTCGGCGAGGACGGCTCGGAGCAGTGGCAGGACTTCCTGCAGGACAATGGCCCGACGCCGGAGGAGCTGACGATCGAGAGCCATGATTCCGCCACCCGCGGCGCCTGGCTGCGGGAGGCGATCAAGGACCTCACCGATCGCGAGCAGATGATCATCACTGAGCGCATGCTGCAGGACGACCGCGCCACCCTGGAGCAGCTGGGCGAGCGGCTGGGCATTACCAAGGAGCGCGTGCGCCAGATCGAATCGAAGGCGTTCGAAAAGCTGAAGACCGGCGTGCTGCGTCGCTGGAAGGATGCCGAGGGGCCGGCCCTGACCGCCGCCTGAGGCAGGCCGCCGCCGTTCAATCCTCCGTGCCGCCGGCGGTGAGCGGCGCGATGCATTCGGCATCGTCGTTGCGCACCGCATTGACCCGCGTGCTGACCCGGTAATAGCCCATCGCTTCGGCGGGGAAGGGGCGCAGCAGGGCCTGCAGTGCCGCCGGCTCCGCCGCTCCCGACAGCCACAGGTCGTGATCGGCCTCCGCCAGCATCACCGGCATGCGCGGATGGATCTTCTCGATCGCCGCATTCGCGGTCGTGGTGATGATGGTGAAGCTGAGGATCGGCGCGCCGGCTGTGGCTTCCGCATCGACGTCTTCGGGCAGTGGCGGCTGCCAGGTCTCGAACAGGCCGGCGAAGGCGAAGGGCGCGCCGCCCTTCAGGCCGATGCGCCAGGGCTGCTTCGCCGCCTTCGGCCCGTCCCCCAGCTTCTGCCATTCGTAGAACCCGTCGGCCGGCACTAGGCAGCGGCGCTTTGCGAAGGCGCGGCGGAAGGCCGGCTTGGTCGCGACCGTTTCCGCCCGGGCGTTGATCATCCGCGCGCCGTCCGCCGGGCTCTTGGCGAAGGGCGGCAGCAGGCCCCAGCGCGCCATCGCCAGGGTTCGTTGCGCCAGGGTTCGCTGCGGGCGCAGCCCGTCACCGTCCGGTTCGCCGGCCGGCAGCACCACAGGTGCCTCCTGTGTCGGCGCGACGTTGTAGCGCGGCGGCAGGTTGGGCAGCGCCTCGAAGCCGAACAGGCGGCGCATCGCCTCCGGCGGTGTGGTCAGGCTGTAGCGGCCGCACATCGCGCCATCCTCCCTTCGCTGCCGGCAACCGGCCCCGCGGGCGCCATCTCCGGCGACCTTCTCTGGAATCTTTCGCAGTGCATCACGACTGCGCCGCAGGCCTTGCCCTCGGCGGCTCCGCTTCCGACATCAAGGCCACACGGACGAATGCACTACCGGGCTCGACCAAGCTCTATCATCAAGGAGGGAAGGATGCAGCGGGACCTCTCCGCGACCTGGATCCTGGCCGCCGTTGGCGCCGGCTTTCTGGTCCTGGCAACCCTGGCGGAGGCATGGTGCGGCGAGATCGGCGCGACCGCGGCGGTCGGCGAGGGCGAAGTGGTATATGTGCCGAATCAGACCTTCCAGGTCTTCGGCGACCCCAGCGGTCGCTACCAGACTCATGTGCGCGGCATGGTGCCGGTCTATATCGATCGCGACTGACCCGGTCATCGTCGATCGCGGTTGACGGCGGCGGCGGCAGGGGCTGCGCGGCCGGGCAGGGGAGAGCGTCCCGAATTTCATGGCGGGGATCATGACGGACAGCACCGGCGACCGCACCGTGCCGGCAGCGGAGCGATGCCTGGATACGACCGGCCATCGCTGCCCGATTCCCGTCCTGCGGACCGAGGCGGCGCTGCGCGGCCTCCCGCCGGGCGGGGTGCTTGTCGTGCTGGCGGACGATCCGCTGGCGGCGGTGGACATCCCGCATTTCTGCCGCCAGGCGGGCCATGCGGTCGCCGGCGAGCGGCTGTCCGATGGCTGGCGTTTCCGGGTGACCAAGCGGGATCTGCAGGACTGACCGCGGTCTGCTGAACGCCGTGACTGGGCCGGACGGTCCGGGGGGTGGTGCCGGATGCAGGATTCGAACCCGCGACCTTCGCTTTACAAGAGCGCTGCACTACCAGCTGTGCTAATCCGGCACGTCTCCCCGAACCATCGACCGGAGCAATAAGGCTTCCCGCGCTGGCTGACAATCCCGTGCGGCTCAGCCGTCATTGCCCGCCGCCCCCCGGCAGCCCCGTCCGCGCCAGTTCGTACAGGGCCGCGGTGGCGGCCTGCGCGACGTTCAGGCTGCCGATCGCCGGTGCGATCGGCAGGCGCGCGATGCAGTCGCTGTGGGCGCGGGTCAGCCGGCGCAGGCCGCTGCCTTCCGCCCCCAGGATCAGGGCCACGGGCCGGTCCTGCGGCCGGGCGGCGGCCAGGGTCTCGTCACCGTCCGCATCCAGCGCGATACGCCAGAATCCGGCCTCCGCCAGCTGCTCCAGGGCGCGGGCCAGATTCGGTTCCCGCAGATAGGGCAGCATGTCCAGCGCACCGCTCGCTGCCTTCGCCAGCGGCCCGCCTTCCTCCGGCGCATGGGCGGCGGTGGTGACGATGGCCGCGGCGCCGAAGGCGGTGGCGGAGCGCAGGATGGTGCCGACATTCTGGGGATCGGTGACCTGGTCCAGGACGATGACCGCGCGGGCCCCAGCGCCACCGCCGCCGCCGCCACCGGCCAGCCAGTCGCGCAGGGCGGGCTGCTGCAGCGGCTCCACCAGCGCTGCGATGCCCTGGTGCACCGCGCCGGGGGGCAGCAGCCGCGCCAGATCCTGCATCTCCGCCGGCTCGACCTGCCGTCCCTGCGCCAGCCGCAGGCCGGCTGCCGCCTTTGGCGCCGCCAGCAGCCGCTGGATGCGGCGCTGCGGGTTGTCGATGGCGGCCTGCACTGCATGCCGGCCATAGAGCCAGTAGGTGCCGCCGGCGGGCTTCGCGGCAGGGCCCTTGCGGCCGCCCCTGCGCGGGGCGCCGGCATTGCCCCTGTGCGGCGCGTCCGCATCGCCCCGATGCGGCGCCCCCGCATCGCGGTGGCCCGCGCCGCGGTTGCGGCGCGGTGCCTGGGACGGGGTGGTGCGGGGGCCGGATCGACGGGAAGAGGACATGGGTTCGCTCGGATGGCCGGGTTTCGGGCGCCGCGGCGCCCCCAGGTTCCGCCTGCGCCGCCGCCGGCCGGAAAGGATCCGGTTGACAGGAGGCGCGGCAGTTCTGTAATCAGCCGCTTCTTCGCGACAGGCGCAAGAGGGGCCGGTGCGGCGCAAGCGATCGCCCGGACCCGCCGGTTGTGCGGTTGTGACTGGAGGGGTGCCCGAGTGGCTAAAGGGGACGGGCTGTAAACCCGTTGGCGAACGCCTACGTTGGTTCGAATCCAACCCCCTCCACCAGCCTTCGCTCGCGCAGCGAGGGAAGGCTGCCGCGCCGGAGCCCCTAGGGGCGAAGGCGGGCATTCGTTGCCGCGAGCTTCGGCCCGGCAAGCCGCCGGCCCACCCGGGCAAGGCTTGCAGTTCGCGCAGACGGCTTAGACACCGACGGCCCCGACACCGCCGCCGCCTCACGCTTTCGCCAGCACGCACCGCCCCGGCCGAAAAGCCTTGATCTTTTCCGCGTCTTGAATATTGTCCGGCAGTCCTGGACAGCATATCGCGGCCCGGAACGGGTTGCTATGCGCGTTTGGCGCCGGTGCAGGGGCGGTCTTCGGGCCGGCCCGGCGGGAGCCGAGGCGAAGGCCGGGTCCTGCAGGCTGCGGCTGCGATGCGGCGGGGCGGCAGGGCCGGGTGACGCCGGCCGGGTCTGCGATGCGGGTGTAGCTCAATGGTAGAGCGCCAGCCTTCCAAGCTGGACACGTGGGTTCGATTCCCATCACCCGCTCCAGGCCCGCACCGCTGTCGGGTCCGGCCCGGTCGCCAAGGATCGGGCGGGCGCGGCTGTCTGGGATGGGGAATTGACGACGCCTGGGCGTCGTGTCCTTCGGGGCCCGGGACGTCAGTCCTGCGGTCGCCGGGCACGGGGCCGGATGTGGACGGAGAGCCGAGCGCAAGCCAATGGCCAAAGAGAAGTTTTCGCGGACGAAGCCGCACTGCAACATCGGGACGATCGGTCACGTCGACCATGGCAAGACGTCGC
>NZ_JBHRTR010000048.1:262692-268793 GCF_042646425.1 Marinibaculum pumilum | reverse complement strand
AGACAGGAACCGAAGACCCGAAGCCGGCCCACAACTCGAACTCAAACTCACATGAGCAAGCAATGTGCCGGACAGCACTGGGGCTCGACCCGAGGATGACGGACAATGAAGAGCGGGCCGCGCGTGCTGCTCCCCTACTCGGCCGCCGCCGGCACGGCGTTCGACGCCCGGCGGATCAGGTCGATGGTCTCGTCGACGCTGACGATCTTCGCGAAGGCCAGGCCCAGGGTGGTCAGGGTCGCCTTCTTGATGTCCGCCACGCTCAGCTCGCCGGCGGGAAAGGTCTCCGTCCCGTCGGAGGTGAAAAAGACGTGGTAGTCGCGCATGCCGGCCTCGCGCGCCGTCGTCTCGCAGCAGATGTTAGTGCAGATGCCGGTGACGATGATGCTGTCGATGCCGTTGCCGCGCAGCAGCATGTCCAGGTCGGTGCCGGAGAAGGAGCCGTAGCGCGGCTTGTACAGCATGATGTCCTTCGGCCCCACATCGACGCCGGGATGCAGCTTCGCCGTCTCCGTCCCCTCGTTGATATAGCCGGCGCGGACAGGCTCGATCAGCTCGCCCATCGTGCCGTGGTTGGAGCCGTCGGCACGGACGACGTGCAGGGTGTGGATCACCATCATGCCTGCCTCGCGGCAGGCGGCGGCCAGGCGGTTCACCGGCTCCAGCAGCGCCACGCCGCCGGGCGCGGAGAGCGGCGTGCCCTCCACGAAGGCGTTCTGCATGTCGACATTGATCAGTGCGGTCTTCGACGGGATCAACTGGTAGTCAGCCATGATCGGTGCTCCCCCGGCCTGCAGGTGGGTGGCGGCAAGGCGCGGCGTCCCGCGCCGCCTCAGCCGGAAGGGTAGCGCCACTTGCTTCCAGATGGAAGGATCAGTCCTGCTCAGGCCCGGTCGCCGCCCTCGCCGGTGGCGAGTTCGTCGAGCTTGGCGATCAGTTCCTGCACCCAGTCATCGCCGAAGCGGGCGATCACCGCCTTCTGGTGCCGGTCGGCATCGCGCTTCACCTTGCGCCACAGCGCCCGCCCCTTGTCGGAGATCAGCACAAGGACCCGCCGCCGGTCCTCGGGGTCGGGGGCGCGATAGACCAGCGCCTCGGCGACCATCCGGTCGACGGTGCGGGTCGCCGTCGGCAGGCTGAGCAGCGCCACCTCCGCCACCTCGCCCATGGCGCGGCCGCGACCGTCCTGAAGCAGGGTCAGGATGTGCCAGATCTCCAGCGGCAGCCCGTGGCGGGCGATGGCGGCGGAGAGGTCGCGGCGGATGCGTTCGCTGGCCTGCGCCAGCACATAGTCGAGATAGGTGCCGGGCTGGCTGCGCCCGGCCGCCGGCCGCCGCTCGCCAGGGTGCTCCCCAGGGTGCTCCCCGGGGCGCTCCCCGGGGCTGCCGCCACGCCTGATGTCGCCGCGGCCGCTGCCGGCTTGATTGCTTCTGGCAGGCATGCCTGTTTCAATCCTCCCATCGGATCGGATGGTTCGATCCTGGTCCCGGCCGCGCTTCCCGGCGCCGTATCCCGGCATGATACCGGCCGTCGCCGGCCGGCGGAAGGCGCGGAACCGTGACGTTTCCATGATCGGGGGAGAAGGCTGCGCGATGGGGGCTGCGACGGCGACCGGTGGATCGGCAGGCCGGAGAAACCCGCCCCGCCTGCGCCCGCTGCGGGTCGGCCTGCTGGCACCGCAGAGCGGGCCGATCGGCCTGTTCGGCCCCTCCTCCGTCAACTGCGCGATGCTTGCGGCGGCAGAGATCAATGCCGCCGGCGGCATCCTCGGCCGCGCGGTGGACCTGGTCGTGGAGGATGGCGGCGGCAGCCCGGCCGACGTCGTCGCGCGGGCGGAGGCGATGATCGCCGGCGGGGTGGAAGCGTTGATCGGCTCCCATGTCAGCCCCAGCCGCATCGCCCTGGTGAAGGCCCTGGGCGGTCGCGTTCCCTACATCTACACGACCCTGTACGAGGGCGGCGAATATGCCTTCGGCGTCTTCGTCTGCGGCGAGACGCCGGAGATGCAGCTGGAACCCCTGCTCGCCTGGCTGGCCCGCCATCGCGACGCACGCCGCTGGTACCTGGTCGGCAACGACTATGTCTTCCCGCGCACCTCGCTGGCGCTGGCGGAACGCTATATCGGCGCGGCCGACGGGCGGATTGCCGGCCGCGACTTCCTGGCGCTGGGCACGGAGGATTTCCAGCCCTGCCTGGACCGGATCGCCGCCAGCGGCGCCGATGCCGTGCTGATCTACCTGGTCGGCACCGACAGCATCCTGTTCAATCGCCAGTTCGCTGCCCGCGGCCTGCACCATGGCGTCGTGCGCGCCGCGCCCGTCCTCTGCGAGAACGCCCTGATGGGCATCGGCCCCGCCGGATCCAGCAATCTGTTTTCCGCCACCGGCTATGCCAATCTCTCCGCCGATCCGGCCGCGCGCGCCTTCCGGGACCGCTATGCGGACCGCTACGGGCGGATGGCGCCGGTGCCCAACCGCTATGCGGTCGCCTGCCATGACGGCCTGCACCTGCTGTCCGCCCTCGCCGCCCGCGCCGGCAGCCTGGACCTCTACCGCCTGCAGCTGGCCGCCGAGGGCGCCGGCCTGGACGGCCCGCGCGGCCACTGTACCCTGGCCGGCAACCATCTGGGGGCCCCGGTCCATATCGCCGCAGCGGACGGGCCCTACCTGCGCGCGCTGGAGACCCTGGGCTTCCGCGCCGCGGCGCCACCGCCGGCTGCGATCTGGCCGCGGGAACTGGGGCGGGGGTAGGTGCTTCCATTTGCAATAACTAAATTTCAAAGCTAATTTACCGGCTCCCAATCAGAGAGCCGCATGGATCAGCCGCCCCTGACAATCAGCCGCCCGGAACTGCTGGACGGCGACAGCGATGCCCGCTTCCGGCAGCTGCTGCACCGGCTGCTGGCCTTCGCCGGCCGGCTGGAGGCGGTGCGGGCCGGGCTCGGGCAGCTCATCGGCCTGTCCGGCGTGCAGTACACGATCCTGATCTGCATCGCCCATCTGCAGGGCGAGCGCGGCGTCGGCGTGAAGGCGATCGCCGACCATCTGGGCCATTCCGGCGCCTTCGTCACCATCGAGGCCGGCAAGCTGGCGGAGGCCGGGCTGGTGGACAAGCGCCCCAACCCGGCGGACCGCCGCCGCGTCCTGCTGACCGTCACGGCAGCCGGCCGCGCCCGGCTCGACGCCCTGGCGCCCAGCCAGCGGCCGGTGAACGATGCCCTCTTCGCCTCCCTGGACCGCAGCGATTTCGAGCGCCTTTCCGCGATCGCCGGCGATCTGGTGACCGACGCCGACCATGCGCTGGCGTTGCTGGAGGGCTTTGCGCAGCCCCGGCGCAGGGCGCGCGGCGGATGAACGCGACATCGGAACGGAGGAACCGGCCATGCTGAGAGACGGCGCGACCCACATCGCCTCCCTGAACGACGGACGGGCGGTGTTCATCGACGGCCGGAGGGTGGCCGACGTCACCACCGACCGGGCGTTTCGCAACGCGGTGGCCACCAGCGGCCGGCTCTACGACTTCGTGGCCGACCCGGAAAATGCCGCGCTGATGACCTATGACTCCGGCGGCGGCAATCGCTGCAACCGGATCTGGGAACAGCCGGCCGACCAGGAAGGCCTGGTGCGGCGGCGCCTGGCGATGGAGCGCTGGCAGGAACTGCATTGCGGCTTCCTGGGCCGGTCGCCGGACCATGTCGCCTCCTGCATCTCCGGCATGGCGATGGGGATCGAGGTCTTCCGGGAGCATGACCCGGCCCGCGCCGATGCGCTGGAGGGCTATTACCGCCATGCCCGCGACAACGACCTGTTCCTGACCTACGTGATCATCAACCCGCAGGCCGACCGGTCGAAGGCGGCGCATGAACAGAGCGGCGAGCATTTCACCGCCGGCGTGGTCGACCAGGACGGCACCGGGCTGACGGTGCGCGGCGCGAAGATGCTGGCCACCTCCGCGATCATGGCGAACGAGGTCTTCGTCACCTGCATCCAGCCGCTGGCGCCCGGCGACGCGGCCCACGCGCTGTCCTTCGCGATCCCGATGAACGCGAAGGGCCTGAAGGTGCTGTCGCGGAAATCCTACGAGGGCGAGGCGGGAAGCGTCTTCGACAACCCGCTGGCCAGCCGCTTCGACGAGAACGACGCCGTCCTCTATTTCGATGACGTGAAGGTGCCCTGGGACCGGGTCTTCGTGAACCAGGACGTCGCCATGTGCCAGAAGCAGTTCCACGCCACTCCGGCCCATGTCTACCAGAACTACCAGGCGCAGGTGCGGCTGATGGTGAAGATGCGCTTCCTGGTCGGGCTCGGCCGGCGCATCGCGGAAGTGAACGGCACCACCGCCTTCCCGCAGGTGCGGGAGGCGCTGGGCCAGCTCGCCGCGCAGGCGGCGATGGTGGAAGGGATGGTGCATGCGATGGAGGCGAAGGGCCGCCGACACGGGCACTTCTTCGTGCCCGACCGGCACAGCCTCTATGCCGCGCAGGTGCTGACCCAGCAGCTCTATCCGCAGGTCGTCACCGCGCTGCGCGACCTGGCCGGCGGCGGGCTGATCATGCTGCCCTCCGGCATCGCCGACTTCGCCGACCCGGAGCTTGCGGCGCTGATCGAGCGCACGCAGCAATCGCCAGCGACCGACAGCCGCGGCCGGGTGAAGTTCTTCAAGCTGGCCTGGGACGCGCTGGGCTCGGAATTCGCCTCCCGCCACACGCAGTACGAGATGTTCTATGCCGGCGCATCCTTCGTGACGAAGAACCATTCCTTCCGCACCTACGACTGGGAGCGGTCCGCCGCGATGGTCGATGGCATGCTGGACAGCTACAGCCTGGATGAAGAAATCACCCGCCGCGCGGCGGAATAACCGAACCGACCGGAGGACAGCCATGGCGGTGAACAAGGCACATGACGAATTCCACGCCGTCGACATGACAAGCGGCTGGGAGGTGCCGCCCGGCTATCCGCCGGGCATCGAGCAGAAGATTCTCTCCGGCAGCCTGGACGAGGCGGGCAAGCGCGGCAGCCGCACCCGCCTGCTGCGCTTCGCGCCGGGGGTGTTCACCACCGCGCCCTTCGTCCACGACTATTGGGAGGAGGTCTACCTGATGTCCGGCGACCTGACGGTCGGCAACGATGCGGAAGGACGCGGCGGCGAGGCCTTCGCCCCCGACACCTATGCCTGCCGGCCGCCGGGTGCGGCGCACGGCCCCTTCAAGTCGGAGGGCGGCTGCGTCCTCCTGGAAATCCACTACTACGACCCGGTGTGAAGCGATGCGTCTGGAATTCACCTGCGAACCGGCCGGGGCTGCCCCCGTCGCCATGGACATCGAGGTCGACAGCCTGGTGATCGCCGGCTGGACCGGCCGCGACCGGGAGGCGATGGAGGCCCATATCCGCGAGCTGGAGGAAATCGGCGTGCCGCGCCCGGCGCAGACGCCGACCTATTACCGGGTGGCCGCCAGCCTGCTGACCCAGGACGGCGAGATCGAGGTGGCGGGCACCACCTCCTCCGGCGAGGTGGAGTTCGTGGTCTTCGCCGCCGGCGGCGAGCTGCTGGTCGGCCTGGGCTCCGACCATACCGACCGCGAGCTGGAGAAGACCGGCGTCACCTGGTCGAAGCAGGCCTGCGCCAAGCCGGTCGGCCGCACCCTGTGGCGCCATGCCGACCTGGCCGACCATTGGGACCGCCTGGTCCTTCGCTCATGGGCCACGACCGACGGCGAGCGCAGCCTCTACCAGGAGGGCCCGGTCACCACCATGCGCGACCCGCAGGACCTGCTGTCCGGCTATCTGCAGCGAGGCCCCCGCCCCGCCGGCCTGGCGATGTACTGCGGCACCCTGGCGGTGCATGGCGGCCTGCGCCCCGCCGACCTGTTCGAGATCGAGCTGGAAGACCCGGTGCTGGGCCGCAGCCTGCGCCACGCCTACCGGATCCGGCCGCTGCCGGTGGCGGGGTAGGGCGTTCGCGGGAAAGATGGAAGCGACACAAAACCCACGATTGTCATCCCGGACTTGATCCGGGATCCATTCCGCCAGCTGCGAGGTATCTGAGCGGCCTGCGGAATGGGTCCTCGGGTCAAGCCCGAGAACGACACCGTTTCTGTCAAA
>NZ_JBHRTR010000048.1:192157-262580 GCF_042646425.1 Marinibaculum pumilum | reverse complement strand
CGCCCGCTGCCGGAATTGCGGTTCGGGCGCCTCAGAACCAGTCGCCGAACCAGCCCTCATCCTCTTCCAGCTCGCCGCTGTCGTTGCGGTCGGCCATGGCATAGCTGCCCTGGTAGTACTCGTCGCGGTCGAGGCCGTCATCGCCGCTCAGGTCCCAGTCGTCGAACAGGCTGAATGCCTCGCCGCTGGGGTCGAACTCAGTGCTGTCCAGCACGCCATCCTTGTTGTCGTCGTGATAGGCGAAGGTGCCAATCTCCGTATCCTCGGTGTACTGGTTGCCGATACGGCCGGCCCATTCGTCCTTGCTGATGAAGCCGTCGCCGTCGCGGTCCCAGGTCCGTTGCTGCACGGCGCCGTATTCGGGACGGCTGATGATGCCGTCGCGGTCCTCATCGGCCCGGTCGAACAGGCCCATATCGTCGGCGCCGGCGGCATATTCGTCGCTGGAGATGGTGCCCGAGGAATCGGTATCCCAGGTCTTGAAGTCGTTGGCCTGAACGCCGACGGGGCCGAGCGCGAGCAGCGCGGCGACGCCGCAGCTGGCCATCAGGGTCTTGATACGCATGGGGTTTCTCCTGCGTTGAATTCCGTTCGGCCGGTAGCCGGCCGTCCGCAAGACAACAGGCCCGCGCCGCTCGCCGTTCCGCGTAGCGGTGGAATGGGGATGGCGTGCAGTCCCGGTCAGGCCGTGCGCCCGGCCAGACGCCAGGCCGCGGCCAGGCCGGCCAGAGCCACCGGCAGGACGGCGGCGAACACCCAGAAGCCTGCGCTCCGCGACGCCGCGACGGTGGCCGCCATGCTGTCCAGGCCGCAGAGGTTCGCGACCAGCCCGCAGAGCGCCGCGCCGATCGCATAGCCCAGGATCTGGATCGTCGGCGCGGCAGCCGAGGCGCGTTCGCGTTCCGCCGCCGGCAGGCTCTCCACGATGCGCCGGATGACGAAGCCCCAGCAGGCGCCGAAACCCCCGCCGGCGAGCACGGCGCAGGGCGCCAGCAGCCAGACCGGCCCGGCCGGCATGACCAGCGCGAAGGCCGGGACGGAAAGCGCGATCGCCAGGGCGCCGCCACGGATCAGCCAGGGCTCCCATCGCGGCTGCGCATTGGCGAACAGGATCGCGGTCGCCGTCCAGGCCAGTGCCTCCAACGCCACCAGGAAGCCGGCCAGCAGCGGGCGGGTGCCGTACAGGGTCTCCATCAGCAGCGGGCCGTAGACGGTGAAGGAGACGCTGGCCGCCGCCAAAGTCAGGATCATCGCATAGCCCAGGCCCCAGCTGCGGCCGGGATGCAGCGCCGCCCGCGGCAGCATCCGGTCCTCGCCGGCCCGATGGTCGGCCCGGTAGCTCCAGGCCAGCAGGCCGATCCCGGCCAGCGCCAGCACGGCCGCCTGCCAGGGCTCGCCCCGCACCCCCGCCCAGAGCACCGCCAGCAACCCGGCGCAGAGTATGGCGAGGCGCCGCCACGGCAACCGCGCGGCGGTGGAGGCCGACACGTCCTGCGTCGCCTCCCTGGGCAGGGCCAGCGGAATCGCGATGGCGAGCAGCAGTGCCTGCCCGGCAAAGGCCCAGAAGCCGCCCCGCCACAGGCCGGCCTCGGCGAAGGCGCCGCCGACCAGCGGCCCGACCAGGGCCGAGGCGCCCCAGACGCCGGCGACCAGGGCCAGAAGCTGCGGCCAGAGGGCGGCCGGGAACAGCCGGGTGACGCCGACATGGCTGAGCGCCACCATCCAGCCGCCGCCCAGGCCCTGCAGCAGCCGCCCGGCGAGCATGCCCGCCATGTCCGGCGCCAGCGCGCTGACCGCACAGCCCAGCGCATAGACCAGGGCCGCCATCGCCATCGCGTTGCGCAGGCCCAGGCGCAGCGACAGCAGGCCGCTCGCCGCGCCGGCCACGATGGAGCCAAGGACATAGAGCGCGACCGTCCAGGAGATGTAGGCCAGTCCGCCGATCTCCGCGATCGCGGTGGGCATCATCGTCGCGACCAGCAGGGAATCGGCGGCATGCAGCCAGACCCCCGCACAAAGCAGGGCCGCCCGCAGCCAGCCGCCGCCGGCCATGGCCGCCAGCAGGCTCCCCTCGCGCACCGCCATGGCAATCCCCTTTTTGACAACTATTTTCTTGTTATATCTTGTCGCCAGATTTAAGCAAACGAAAGCTTGTTATTTCTCCATCCCGCGTGGCAGCATCCGGACATGTCCGCTGGCGACCGGATCCTGTTCCTGCTGAAGACCCGTGGCCCCGCCACCGCCGCCGACCTTGCGGCGCGGCTGTCGGTGTCGCCGCAGGCGGTCCGCGAACAGCTCGCCGCACTGGCCCGCGAAGGCCTGGTCGGCCATGCCGACATCGCCGCCGGCCGCGGCCGGCCGAAACGGCACTGGCACCTGGCCGAGGCCGCCGTCGGCCGCTTCCCGGACACCCATGCCGAGCTCACCGTGGAGCTGATCACCGCGATCCGCGAGGAACTGGGCGAAGCCGCCCTGGACCGGCTGGTCAAGCGCCGGACGCAACGCACCACCGCCGGCTACCGCGCGGCGCTGGCCGCCTGCCCCGGCCTGCAGGACAAGGTCGCCGCGCTGGCGGCCCTGCGCAGTGCCGAGGGCTATATGGCGGAGGCGCAGCCCGACCCCGACGGCCCCGGCATGCTGCTGATCGAGAACCACTGCCCGATCTGCGCCGCCGCCACCGCCTGCCAGGGCTTCTGCCGGGCGGAGCTGGAGAGCTTCCGGAGCGCCCTCGGTCCGGGTGTCCGGGTGGAGCGGCTGGAGCATATCCCGGCCGGCGCACGGCGCTGCGCCTACCGGATCACTGAGGCAGGCTGAGCCTTGCGGACCTGAACAACGACAAGTCGTTCTCGGCTTTGAGCCGAGAACCCATTCCGCAAGCCTCTCGGCAACGCTGGCGGAATGGACCCCGGGTCAAGCCCGGGGTGACGGTCGTGGCTGTGGGATTGCTTCTGCTTTATTGCTGGCGAAGCTCAGCCCCCCTACTCCGCGTCCGGTGCATTCTCCGGCAAAGCCGCCTCGAAGGCCGGATGCGCCAGGCAGGTCTGGTAGATCCGGTCCAGGGTCGGATAGGGGCCCATATCGACCTGGAAGCGGCGGTTGTTCACGCATTGGGCGAACAGGCAGATATCCGGCAGGCCGGGCGTGTCGCCGAAGCAGTAGGTCCCTGCGCTTTCCGCCAACTCCGCCTCCAGCGGCTCGAAGGTCTCCCGCACCCAGAGCTGGAACCAGTCGGTCACCGCCGCATCGTCCGCGCCGAAGCGCTGCCGCAGGGTGTTGAGCACCTTCAGGTTGTTCAGCGGGTGCACCTCGCAGGCCAGTGCCAGCGCGGCCGCCCGCACCCGGGCGCGCAGCACCGGCTCGGCCGGGATCAGCGGCGGCTCCGGGTAGGTCTCGTCCAGCCATTCGATGATCGCCATCGACTGGTGCAGCACCTGGCCGTCCGGCAGTTCCAGGGTCGGCACGATGCCGAATGGGTTCAGCTTCAGATAGGCGCCGGACCGCTGCTCGCCCTTGCGCAGGTGATAGGCCTTGTAGGCATAGCCCACCCCCTTCAGGTTCAGCGCCACCCGCACCCGCACCGAGGTGGAGGAACGGAAATAGTTGTGCAGGACCAGGCCGGTGTCGGGCAGTGCGCTCATGCCGCCCCCGTCCCGCCTGCACCGGCTTCCGGCTGCCCGATCTCGATCTCGATCTCACCCAGCCCGTCGATGCCGCCGGTGATTTTGTCGCCCGCCACGATGGCGCCGACTCCGGCCGGCGTGCCGGTATAGATCAGGTCGCCGGCCTGCAGCCGCATCGAGGCGGAGACTATGGCCACGATCTCCGGCACGTTCCAGATCAGCTGCGCGATATCGCCGTCCTGCCGGGTCTCGCCGTTCACGGCGAGCCAGATCCGCCCCTTGGTCGGATGGCCGATATTCTCCGCCAGGTGCAGGGGCGCGCAGGGCGCGCTGTGGTCGAAGGCCTTGCCCCAGTCCCAGGGCCGGCCCTTGTCCTTCGCCTGCTGCTGCAGGTCGCGGCGGGTCAGGTCGATGCCGACGGCATAGCCCAGCACATGGTCCAGCGCGTGGCTCTTCGGGATGTGCAGGCCTTCCTTGCCGATCGCCACCACCAGCTCGATCTCGTGGTGCAGGTCCTTCGTCTCCGGCGGGTAGGGGATAGTGGCACCGCTGTCGACCACGGCATCCGCCGGCTTGGTGAAGAAGAACGGCGCCTCGCGGTCCGGGTCGCCGCCCATCTCCCGGGTATGGGCGGCATAGTTGCGCCCGACGCAGAAGATGCGGCGCACATGCATCCGGTCGTTGCGCCCCGCCACTGCGATCGTCGGCCGGTGCATCGCCTCGTACAGGTAGTTGGTCATGCGTTCTCCTTCACAGGCCTGCCGAACGCGATCCGGTCAGGCATTGCCGCGATCTTCCCGCCACAGGCCCAGCTTCTGCTGCACCACCCGGTCGGAATAGCTGAACAGCACGGCATCGCCCTCGGCCTCGTGGCTGGTCCAGGCCCAGCTCGGCGCGACGAACACGTCCTGAGGTCCCCAGTCGAAGGTCATGTCGCCGATGCGGCTGCGGCCGCGCCCCTCGACCGGCACGAAGACGGTCGCGTCGGTACTGCGGTAGCGCGCGGTCGCGAACCCCTTCGGCAGCAGCTGGACGAAGGCGGCGATTGTCGGCATCGCATAGCCGCCGTCGTTCGGGTTCACGTAGCGCATCTTCAGGCCGTGGCAGGGATCCCATGCCTCCCGCGCGCGCATGGTCTCCAGCGCCTCGCGGGTGCGGGCATAGGGATAGTTGAAGATCGGGGAAACCGGGCCGCGGTCGTCATGGTCCACCGGCGCCAGGTTGGCGCCGTAGCGGGCGAAGGAATCCCCGGGCGGCCGGGTCTGCGGCTGCTCGTCCTCCGGATAGCCCTCCGCGAAGGAGGCGTCGAGGAACTGCACCAGCGGGATGTCCAGGCCGTCGAGCCAGATCATCGGCTGGTCGGAGGTGTTGCCATGGTCGTGCCAGGCCTGCGGCGGCGTGATGACGAAATCGCCGACCTCCATGAAGGTGCGCTCGCCCTCCACCGTGGTATGCGCGCCCTTGCCCTCCATCACGAAGCGCAGGGCGGTCTGGGCATGGCGGTGCGCCGGCGCCACCTCCCCCGGCAGCACCAGCTGCAGCCCGGCATAGAGGCTTGTGGTGATCTTCGACTGCCCGCGCAGGCCCGGATTCTCCAGGATCAGCACCCGGCGCTCCGCCTCCTTGGCGGTGATCAGGCCGCCGGCCTCCATCAGCGCCGCCCGCGCCGGCGCCCAGGCCCATTTGTGGGGCCGGCAGGGGCTTTTCGGCTCCGGCGTGATCAGGCCGCTCATCACGTTCCACAGGGCGGTCAGGTTCTGGTCGCCGATCCGCTCGTAGAAGGCTTCGCGCTCCGGGGTCTGTTTTGCCGGTTCGGCCATCTCTGGACTCTCCTTACCTGCTCGCGTCAGGCCGCGAGGTTCGACAGGCCACTGCCGCCATACAGCCAGGCGACCCGGTCGTAGAACTGCTCGGTGCTCCAGCCGCGCAGCACCTCGTTGCGCACCAGCGCATGCTGCCCGGCGGGATGATAGACATGCTCCCCGATCGCGCGCGAGCCGAGCTGCACCCGCGCCGTCCGCACCGCCCGCGCGTCCCGGTAGGCCGGCAGGGCGGCGGCGATATCGCCGCCATGGCGGTCCACCGCCTCCGCCAGGCAGACGGCATCCTCCATCGCCATGCAGGCGCCCTGCGCCATGTATTGCAGCATCGGATGCGCGGCATCGCCCAGCAGCGCCACCCGCCCGTCGACCCAGCGGTCGGTCGGCGGCCGGTCGCACAGCACCCACAGCTTCCAGTCGCTGCCATGCTCGATGATCGAACGCGGCAGGGCTGCCACCTGCTCGAAGCCGGCGGCGACCTCTTCCCGGCTGACCGGCTTGCCGGCCACCGCCTGGGCTGCATCGTTGTGATAGGTGACGACCAGGTTGAACAGCTTCCAGCCCGACAGCGGGTAGTGGACGATATGGCATTTCGGCCCGGCCCACAGGGTCGCGGCGTTCCAGCGCAGCGCCTCGGGCATCTTCTCCGTCGGGATCACCGAGCGGTAGGTGGTATGGCCGGAAACCTGCGGCTCGCCGTCGCCGACCAGCTGCGCGCGGATCGCCGAGCGCAGGCCGTCGGCGCCGATCAGCGCCGCGCCTTCCTCCACGCCGCCATCCGCCAGTCGCGCCCGAACGGTCGTGCCGTCCTGGTCATAGCCGGCGACCCGGGCGGAAGTGCGCAGTTCCACCAGCGGGCTCGCCGCGCAGCCCTCCAGCAGCGCCCTGTGCAGGTCGCCGCGATGCACCACCGCATAGGGATTGCCGAAGCGCTGCCGGAACGGCTCGTCCAGCGGCAGGTGCACGATCTCCTCCGCGGTCACGGCGTCCATCAGGACCAGCTTGTCGATGAACACCGCGCGGGCACGCGCGGCCTCGGCAACACCCAGATAGTCGAAGGAATGGAAGGCGTTGGGGCCGAGCTGGATGCCGGCGCCGATCTCCCCCATCTGCGCCGCCTGCTCCAGCACCAGCACCGGCATGCCCTTCCGCGACAGGCCGAGCGCCGTCGACAGGCCGCCGATGCCGCCGCCGGCGACGATCACCCTGCGGCTGTTTCCCCCGCCACCGCTCAAGGCCCGTTCCTCCCGTGCAATGCGGGTGCTGGCGGCCCCAGGATATCGTGCACAGGACCGCGCAACCCGACCATTTTCGAGTAGGCGCCGCCGCGGTCGGCGTCAACCGGAAGGCGGGGCACGGCGCTGCGGCGCTTCGCCCCGCCATGACGGCCGCGTGACGGCGCATTCAGGCAAGGTCGGTGCCGCCGCCGCCGATGGACCGGTCCGCCACCCCTTCGCGCTGGCGGTCCTGCCAGCCCGCCGCGAAGACCGCGGGCGCCTCCGACGGCGGCAGCATGCCTTTCCCCAGCACATGGTCGGCGCCCTTTTCGCCGATCATGATCGTGGGTGCGTTCAGGTTGCCGTTGGTCAGGGTCGGCATGATCGAGGAATCGATCACCCGCAGGCGCTCGATGCCGCGCACCCGGCATTCCGGATCGACGACGGCCATCGCGTCCGTCCCCATGCGGCAGCTGCCGGCCGGGTGGTAGGCGGTCTCCGCCGTCGCCGCGACCCAGGCGTCGATCTCGTCGTCCGACTGCACCGCCGCGCCCGGCGAAAGTTCCGGCCCGCGATAGGGATCGAAGGCGGGCTGGGCGAAGATTTCGCGGGTCAGCCGCAGGCCCGCACGGAAGGCGGCACGGTCGGCCTCTTCCGACAGGTAGTTGAAGACCATCTCCGGCGCCGCCTCCGGGTCGGCCGAGGCCAGGCGGACATGGCCGCGGCTCTTCGGCTTGTTGGCGCCCAGATGGGCCTGGAAGCCGTGGCCGCGTGCGGCCCCCGAGCCGTCATAGGCGATCGCGCCGGCCAGGAAGTGATACTGGATGTCCGGCGCCTGCAGCCCCGCCCGGCTGCGGATATAGCCGTTCGATTCGAAGTGGTTGCTGGCACCCAGCCCGTCCCTGAACAGCAGCCAGCGCAGGCCGATCCAGGCGCGGCCCGCCGGATTCAGCCAGCCGTTCAGGGTGATCCGCCGGGTGCAGGCCTGCTGCACCCAGACCTCCAGATGGTCCTGCAGGTTCGCGCCGACCCCGGGCAGGTCGTGGACGACCGGGATGCCGTGCGCCGCCAGGTGGCCGGCCGGGCCGATGCCCGACAGCATCAGCAGCTTCGGCGAGTTGAAGCTGCTCGCCGCCAGGATCACCTCGCGCGCGGCGCCGACCCTGTGGATGCGGCCGTCGCGGCGATATTCCACCCCGACGGCGCGACGGCCGTCCAGCAGGACCCGGGTGGACAGCGCGTGCAGGCGCAGGTCCAGGTTCGGCCGGCCCAGCGCCGGCTTCAAATAGGCGTCCGCGGCGGAGCAGCGGCGACCGTCGCGCACCGTCATGTCCATGCGGCAGAAGCCCTCCTGGCGGGCGCCGTTATAGTCCGCCGTCTCGCCATAGCCCGCCTGGCGCCCGGCCGCGATGAAGGCGCGGTACAGCGGGTTGCGCATCCCGTTGCCGTTGCCGGTGCCCAGCGGCCCGGCATCGCCGCGATAGGCATCGCCGCCATAGAGGCAGCCCTCGGCCCGCCGGAAATAGGGCAGCACCCCGGCATAGTCCCAGCCGGCGGCGCCGGCCTCCGCCCATTCCGCATAGTCGGCGGCATTGCCGCGGACATAGGCCATGCCGTTGATGGCGGAGGAGCCGCCGATCACCTTGCCCCGCGCCTGGTGGATGCGCCGGCCGTTCAGGCCGGCTTCCGGCCCGGTCATGTAGCCCCAGTCGAAGCGCTTCATGTTCATCGGGATCGACAGTGCCGCCGGCATGCGGATGAACACCGAATTGTCGCGACCGCCATGTTCCAGGACCATGACCCGGTTGCGGCCGTCGGCGCTGAGCCGGTCCGCCAGCACGCAGCCAGCCGACCCGGCACCCACCACCACGAAGTCGGCCATCTCGTCGAAACCCCGGTCCTGCCCCGCTTCCGTCACGACCTTCTCCCCCGCGACCCGTCCGGCCGCCCACGTTGAAAGGGTCGGATGATGCCTGAGGGCGCCAGCGACGCCCAGCGGCCATCAAATCGCCCAAGTCGTCATGCAATTGATGTCTGTGACATGCGATTTCTTCCGCAAACCTCTTGAACAAAATCGATGCAGCCGCATTATTAAGACAAGACAAAACCTGGAAGAACTGAAATCTATTCGAAATCAGATCATCTTATGTTGAATTTTATGATAATTTGTCGGCACGGAGCATGACGATGAAAATCGGCATCATCGGGGGCGGACCGTCGGGCCTGAGCCTGGCGCGGCTGCTGGCCGACCGGCCGGGCATTTCCGTCACCGTGCTGGAGGCCAATGCCCGCCTGGGCGGGAATTCCCGCACGGCGAAGCTGAACGGCACCCTGGTGGAGTTCGGCACCGCCACCGTCGGCCTGAACAGCTGGACCCTGCAGCGCTGGATGCGGCAGGAAGGCATCGACCTGATCCCGCTGGCGGAGCAGAACTTCGATGGCCGCCCGCTGATCGACTATGTAAAGAGCGGCAGCGGGCCGGCCCTGGCGCTGCAGGTGCCCTACTACCTGTTCGAACGCTACCGCCTGATGGTGGCGCTGAGCCTGCCGAACAAGCCGCACTGGGCGGTCGAGGAAGCGGCACAGCCGATCCAGGCCTGGCTGCAGCGGCGCAAGCTGCACAAGATCGAACTGTTCATGCACCGCTACCTGACGGGGCTGGGCTACGGCTTCGTCAACCAGACCTCGACGGTGCAGGCGCTGCGCTGGGTGGATGCCGGCCTGCTGGCCACCGGCCTCCTGAACCAGGAACAGATCCCCGCCCAGGGCTGGGCCACCTTCTGGACCCGGCTGTCGCGCCGCTTCCATGTGCGCCTGGCCAGCCAGGTCAGCCATATCGCCCGCGACGGGCGGCAATGCGTCGTCACCACCGATGCCGGCGACCGGCATGTCTTCGACCAGATCGTCTGCGCGATCCCGATCGACGATTTCGCGCGGATGACCCTGCCCACCGCCAACGAACGCGCGGTGGCCGATTCCATCGCCTGGCAGGGCATCGCCACCACCCTGATCGCGGCGACCGACTGGTTCGCCGATGCCTGGGTCTCCAGCTTCTCCAGCGACCTGCTGCCCGGCGCCACCCCGGGGCGGATGCTGAGCGCCCGGCTGGAGGGCCATGACCGCAATATCGGCGGCTTCTTCTACATGGCCAGCCAGACCATCGGCGGCTACGAGGTCGAGGACCTGCAGGACATGCTGCATGGCGAGGTCCGCCGCCACGGCGGGACCATCGCGCGGATCCTGGAGACCAAGACCTTCAAGCATTTCCCCCGCTATGCACCGGACGCTATCCGCGACGGCCTGCTGACCCGGATGGAGCAGATGCAGGGCGAAAGCCGCACCTGGTATACCGGTGCCGCCTTCTCCCACGACGCGGTGCCCAGCATCCTGCGCTTCAACCACCGGCTGGCGCGGACCATCGCACCGCGGCGCTTCCTGCGGCGGCGGACGGCAGAGGACTGGGATACCAGCGCCTGGCCGGCGACCACGCCGGGCTGAGCGCGCACCCGCGGCACCTGCCCGGCACCTTTGAACAGCCTCCGGGCTCTGCCCCCGGACCCTGCGCTCAGGCCAGTTCGCGGACCCATTGGCTGCCTGCGCTTTCCGCCTGGTCGGAACGGAAGATCAGGTCGTCGACCGGCGCCCCCGCCTCGAAGCGCGCGACCAGTTGGTCCGGGTCGAAGTGCTCGCCGATCGGGTTGGCGGCAAAGGCCGGGCTGTCCATGAACCGGTTCGCCGCCGCCGGCGTCATCAGGTCGACCTGGAATTCCAGTTGGTTCCCGTCGGGGTCGCGATAGTACATCGACAGGGTGAAGCCGTGCCGGATCGGCCGGTAGGGCAGGATGCCGCGGGCCTTCAACCGCTTGTACAGGTCCAGCAGCGCCGCCAGCCCGTCCCAGGTATAGGCGAGATGGTTCACACCTGCACGGCCGGGCACGACATCGCCGCCGCCGGCCCCCGCGGGGCCAAGATTGGCAAAGGCGAAACGGTGATGCTCCTGGTCATAGGTCAGAAATGCGAGCCTGTCGTCCCGGTGCTGGACCCGTGCCTCGAACACGTCCAGGTACCAGGCGATCATTTCCTCGTAGCGGTGGGTGTTGAAGACCACATGGGCGAACTTCCTGGGTGCCGCCATCGCCGCCTCTCCTGCTGCCGGGCGCATTTCGCTGCCGCCAGTCTAGGGCCGGACCGCGGCGGGGGCGAACGGCAGGGCCATTTCGCCGCAGGCACATCCCTCATCCCTCCGATCAATGTCACTGCGCAGCATTTCCGTGCTAACCGCACCATCCGACCCGGGCTGCAGCTTCCCGGCAAACCCCAGAACACCGACCCGAGATGATCAAACGCCTGTTCAGGGACCCGTTCGCGCCCGCCACCCACACCGGGCCGCAACCGTCCTTCGAGCCTGAACTCGATCCCGACCTGCGGGCAGAGCATCCCGTCCAGCAGGCCGCATTGAACCACTACCGCGCACTCTCGGCGGGCCGGGAGATGCCCCTGTGGCGGGAATTCTCGCCGAAGACGGCGCCGCCGGAGATCCTGCCGCATATACTTCTGCTGGATGTCACGCCAGCCGACCCGCTGCAGTACCGCTGGCGGCTGATGGGCACCCATGTCTACGAGACCCTGAAGCGCGACACGACCGGCAAGACCTTCGCCGAACTCTACGAGGGGCAGGCCCTGGAACGCATGAAAGTGGCGCCGCGCTGGGTGCTCGAGCACCGGCGGCCGCTGCGCACGAATACCTGCGGCTCCTTCAACAGGGCCGGCTTCATGCCCTCGGAGAACCTGTTCCTGCCGTTCGCCGGCGAGGATGGCAGTATCATCCGCATCCTCCTGGTCACCGTCTTCCAGCCGCCGGAGGCGATTTGACCCAGGCGGCACCGGACACCGGCGGCCCGACCGCGCTCGCGCTGACCCTCGACCCCGACCTGCGCGCCCGGCATCCGGTGATCGTCGAGGCGCTGGCGGCTTGGCAGCGGTTCGCCGGCGCCGGAAGGGTGCCCTGCTGGCAGGATTTCTCGCCGTCGGCGATGCCGGCCCGGGTGGTGCCGCATCTGCTGGTCGTCGAAATCGCCGCGACGGACCCGCCGGGCTTCCGCTGGCGGCTGATCGGCACCGCCATCGTGAAGCGGCTGGGCCGGGATTCCACCGGCAAGCGGTTCGAGGACCTCTACCATGGCGCTGTCTACGACCATATGACGGAAGCGCCGCGCTGGGTGCTGTCGCATTCCCGGCCGCTGCGCAGCGAAGGCAGCGCCGCCTTCGCCGGCAAGGATTTCCTGACCTCCGAGAACCTGTTCCTCCCCGCGACCGCGCATCCCGGCGGGTCGGTCGACCGGATCCTGGTCGTGTCAGTCTACGAACCGCCGCCCGGCAGCCAGGGCAGCAGCCCTTCGTCACCCAGCAGTTCGGGATCCGCATAGGCCGCCAGCCGGGTCCTGTGCCAGTCCATGTCCTCCAGGAACAAAGCACGCGCCACGGCGCGGGCCAGACGGTCCGCCCCCTCGCTGGCCTGCGGGATGTCGTTGGCGAGATTGCCGAGGCTCGGCTGCGCCGCATGGGTGAAGATCCGCAGCCGGTCCAGCCCCTCCCGGGCGGCGCCGGGGCGCGGCCGCAGCTCGAAGCCGGGCCCCAGTGCCGGGCAGTCGAGCAGGTCGTCGCCCGACTGCTCCTCCTCCTCCGCCGCCTCCACCCCGGGCAGGACGTCCCGCCAGGTCAGGGCCCGTGCGGCAAACCCGCCAAGCTCCGGCGCGGCGGACAGGTCGAAACGGAAGCCGGTGCCCAACACCACCAGATCGGCACCGAAGCTGCCGGCTGCCGTCTCGATCCGCAGGATGCCGGCCTCGTCCCGCACCGCCTGCACCGGCGCACCGGTGACCAGCCGCACGCCGGCACGCACCGCGCGCTGCACGGTATGGCGCGGCGGCGCGATGCGGGCCCGTGCGACCAGGCGCAGCCAGGCCAGCCGCTCGGCATCGGGCAGATCCGGAAAGCCCTGCGCGAAGCCCGGATACACCGTCTGCTTCATCTTGTTGACGGTGGGCACGGAAGCTGCCCGCCCCAGCAGGGTGACCTGCGCACCGGCTTCCGCCGCGACACAGGCATTGTCGAAGGCGGAGGCGGACAGCCCGATCACCACCACCCGCCGCCCCGGCAGGGTGGCGGGGTCCAGGGGGTCGGAACTGTGCCGCACGCGCGCGCCCTGGAAGCGAACGAAAGCCGCGGGGATCCGCGCTCGCGCCTGGCCTTCGCGGCCGGTCGCCAGCACCACCTGGCGGGCATGGATCACCTCTTCCGCGCCCTCCGCGGTGCGCAGCCGGGCAGCGATGACTTGGCCGGCGGGCGCCAGGTCGAGCAGCCGGGTTCCGCTCTCCACCGCGGCGCCGGTGACCCGGCCATACCAGCCCAGATAGGCCGCCCAGTCCTGGCGCCGGATATGGCCGAGCCGCTCCCAGCCGGCCGCGCCGTGCTGCGCCTCCCACCAGGCCCGGAAGGTCAGGTTGGGCAGCCCGAGGGCCGGCCCGGTGAGATGTTTGGGCGACCGCAGCAGTTCCATCCGGGCATAGGTGAGCCAGGGACCTTCCTGGCCCGCCGGCCGGCGGTCGACCTGACGCAGCCGGCTCAGGCCCAGGCGGCGCAGCGCGAAGGCGGCGGCCAGGCCGTTCATGCCGCCGCCGACGATCAGCACGTCCGCCGCGGGTCGGCCGTCCGGGCCATGATGTTCCGGCGTCCAGGGCGCCGGCGGATGGTTCAGGCAGTCGAAGTCCCGCGCCAGCGCCGCCTCCAGCGCGGCCAGCCCGGCGGCAGGATCCGGCCCCGTCATGCGGCGGAACGCGTACGCCAGCGCCACCATGCGACGAACGGCGCCATCACAAGGTACATGGTAACCCCGTAGACCGCGGAGGGCAGCGCATAGCCGGAAAAGACGCCGCCCGTGGTGGCAATCAGCGCACCCAGGGTGATGCCAAGGGTGGCGTTCTGGGTGCCCAGCTCGATCGCCATGGCGCGGCCGATGCCGTGGCGCAGACCGAAGACGCGGCCGACGCCGAGTCCGACCAGCAGCACCGCGACGTTCAGCGCAACGAGGACCGGTCCGAGCTGCAGCACATGATCGATCAGCGCCTGCCAGTTGGCGGCGATCGCGCCCAGCACGATGCACAGGAACAGCAGCAGAGCCAGCGGCCGCAGCACCCGCTCGATCCGGTCGGCCAGATGCGGGGCGAGGCGCCGCAGGCCGACCCCGACGGCGACCGGCACCGTGGAAATCAGGAAGATCGACAGGGTCAGGCTGCTGATATCGACGTCGGGTGCCGCTTCCGCCATGAAATGGCCGACGGTCAGCGCGACCAGCAACGGGATCGTCACCAGGCTGACCAGGCTCAGCACCGCGGTCAGGGAGATCGACAGGGCGACATCGCCCCGCGCCAGCCGGGTCAGCACGCTGGAGGTGACACCGCCGGGGCAGAACGCCAGGATCATCACCCCGACGGCAAGGGCGCCCTGCATCCCGAAGGCGCCGACCAGTGCGAAGGCGATCAGCGGCAGTACCGCCAGCTGCGCCACGGCACCGGCCAGGAAGACGAACGGGCGCCGCGCCACCCGGGCGAAATCGTCCAGGGTCAGCCCGATGCCCAGGGCGAACATGATCACCGCCAGCGATACCGGCAGGATCACCGTCAGCAATGCCTCCAAGCCGTCCCCCTCCCTCGATGCCGCCTGCGTTCAGGTCGCAGACGGCATCATGCCCGCTTCGGGCAGCGGCGCACAGCGGTGACGGCTAAGGCGGCGCGCGCTGTCCAGAGGCGCCGCAGCGGTTCAGGCCCGCCGCATCTCCTCCTGCAGGTCCTTCATGCCGAGCGCCAGCAGCGCGAAGATCTCCTCGTAGTCGGCGGCGCCGGCGATCAGCGGCGGGCCGATGATCACGCTGTCGGCGCGCGGGCGGACGATCAGGCCGCGTTCCATGCAGCACTCCAGCAGGCGCTGGCCCATCTGGCCGCGATTCTCCTCCCCCTTCGGGCCGAAGGCGGCGGGGTCGAGCTGGATCGCCCCGGCCAGGCCCACGGCCCGGGTGTCGGCGATCGCCTCATGCCCGCGCCAGGCGTGGATGCCCTTGTGCAGCACCGGGATCATTTCCCGCACATGCTCCAGGACCTTCCGTTCCTCCATCAGCTCGATCACCCGGATCACGATCGCGGCGCCGACCGGATGGCCGTGCAGGGTGCCGGCATGGTGGAAGCCGTGCTGGATATCGTTGCCCTTCAGCATGCCCTGGTAGACAGGGTCGGAGATCACGGTCACCGCGAACGGGAAGTAGGAGGCGGAGATCCCCTTCGCCAGGGTCATCAGGTCCGGCTTGAAGCCCAGGGTGTTGTCCACCGCGGTCCAGTCGCCGGTGCGCCCGAAGCCGGTGATCACCTCGTCGTCCATGTGCAGGATGTCGTAGCGGTCCAGAACCGCCTTCATCGCCGGCCAGTAGCCGTCCGGCGGCGGCGTCAGGCCGGAGGAGAAGCAGATCGGCTCGGCGAAGAACATGCCGATCGTCTCCGGCCCCGCCTCCTGGATCACGTCCTCCAGCTCCTTCGCCAGGCGGGCGACGAACTCCGCCTCGCTCTCGCCCTCCAGCCGGTTGTTGAAATAGTCCGGCTGGGTGACGAAGCGATAGTCGGCCATGTCCAGGGCGAAGCTGTCATGCAGCCCCTTCGCCCCGCCCAGGCTGGAATCGACCACGGTGGAGCCGTGATAGCTGTTCTGGCGGGAGATCACCTTCCGCTTCGCGGCCTTGCCCTCATAGACATTGCGGTAGCGCATGAACTTGACCGCATAGTCGTTCGCCTCGGTGCCGGAGCAGCAATAGCTGATATGGGCGTCCGGCAGCGGCAGCCGCGCGGTCAGCATCTCGGTCAGGCGCAGCACCACGTCGACGGTGCGGTGGGAGGCGGACGAATAGAGCGGCATCAGCTTGAACTGCTCGTAGGCCGCCTCCGCCAGTTCATGTTCGCTGTAGCCGAAGGAGGCATTGAAGAACGAGGCGCAGGACTCGATATAGCTCTTGCCGTTCTCGTCTATCACCCGGATGCCGTCGCCGCGGGCGATCACCAGCGGTCGCCGGGTCTGCAGCGACCGCAGGTCGCTGTAGCCGAGCATCAGGTTGTCCACGCCCTCGTTGGGCCGCGCCACTTCCACGGTCGCCATCGTCCCGTCTCCCTCTTTTCGGCCGCTCAGCGGGCGGCCGCCAGTTCCCTGCGCCGTGTCTCGGTCGCCGCCAGGTCGACCGCCAGGCTGTCATCCTCGGCCGCGCCGGACAGCACCACGCCATAGATGTCGCGGGCCCGGTCGGCCGTCTCGTAGCGCTCCAGCACGTCGCGCAGCACGCGCTTCGGGTCGCGCTCCAGCGGGTCGCCATAGCCGCCGCCGCCGCAGGCGCGCCCCGTGACCACCTCGCCCGCGGTCAGGCGCAGGATCGCCAGGCCGCCCAGCTCCTCGGCATGGCCGTTGGCGCTGATCTTGAAGTGCTGGCAGCCCATGCCGTCGGCGCCGCCGCGCACCCCCTTGGGCACGTTGATCGTCCCGTCGGTCGGCCAGATCACGTCCATCGGCGCTTCCTTCGGGCCGTAGCTCAGCTCCATGCCCGGCGCGCCGCGCTGGCGGCCGGCGCCGCCGGTGCCGTCCGCGACGCGCAGGTACTTGAACTCCATCGGGTGCTTCAGCTCGTCGACTTCAACGGAGTCGCGGTACATCAACCCCGCGACCACCGGGATGCCATAGGTGATCCAGCCGTCGGCGACCGGGCTGGCCGGCCCGCCGGAGGAGCCGATCACCAGCTGGTTCACATAGGCCTCGCCGCCATGGCGATGGTCGTTGCCGGAGATCACGGCCGCATAGGCGCCCATGCCGATGCCGCCCTCTGCCAGGCCGAAGCCGTCGCCGATCTCCGCCACCGCGGACTGCACGATGTTGATCAGCCGGTCGGCCACGTTGGTCGTTGCGACGGAGCAGGAATGCGGGAATTGCGGCCGGCCCGCCACGCTGCCGTCGCGCAGCAGAAGCGACACCCGGCGGAAGGAGCCGGAATTGCGCGGCACCGTCGGGTCGATGGAGTTGAAGATGCCGGCGAAGGTGGAGGCGCCGACACAGGCCTCGCTCTCGTTCAGGCCGCAATCCAGGTTGTCGATATTGTCCCGCAGGTCCAGTTCCACCATCGCCGCGTCGGGATCGATGCGCACGGTGACGTTCAGCGGGATGCCATCGGGGATCACCCCCTCGAACGGGTCGTGGGTGGCGCTGCGGGTCAGGGTCACCTTCGGCAGCTTCTTCAGCGCCGCGACCATGCGGCTCTCCGAATAGTCCAGCCAGTGCCGGATGAAGGCCTTCAGGGTGTCCCTGCCGTACTTCTCGCCCAGCTCCTTCAGCCGGCGCTCGCCCACCCGGGCGGCGCCGATGCCGGCCAGATAGTCGCCGTACCACTGGTTCGGCACCCGGATCCGCGACCGGCACATGCGGATCACGTCCTCGACCATCTTGTAGTCGCGCTGGATCCGCACCGCCGGGAAGATCAGCGCGCCTTCCTCGTACTGGTCCTTGGCCGCCGCCATGTAGGTCGTCGGCAGGGCATTGCCGATATCCGCCTGGTGCGCCTTCACCACTGTGGTGAACAGATGCTCGCCGTCGATATAGACCGGCACCAGGAAGGTGTGGTCGGCCGCATGGGTGTTGCCGGTATAGGGGTCGTTGTGCAGGTAGCAGTCGCCCTCGCGCATGTCCGGGTTGAAGTCGCACATCGTGCGCGCCTGCATGTGGCTGCCGAAGATGTGAATCGGCAGCCCTTCCGCCGCCGCCAGCAGCTGGTTGTCGCCGGTGCAGAGCGCGCAGGAGAAGTCCCGCGCAGTATTCAGCACCGCCGACCGCCCGGCCCGCAGCAGGGTGTTCGTCATCTCCCGGATCACGCCGTCCATCCGGTTCGCCAGGATCGCCGTCATGAACGGGTCGAAATCCGCATCCCCTGCCATCGCTCCGCCTTCCCTGCTGCGCCGGCCTACCGGGCCGTCGTTCCGGACAGAAGTTCCGACCGCCGCCTTTCCGTCGCCGCCATGTCGACCGCCAGGCTCTCGTCCGCCGCGGCGCCGGTCAGCACCACGCCATAGACGTTGTGCGCGCGCTCCGCGGTCTCGTAGCGCTCCAGCACGTCCCGCAGCACCCGTTGCGGATCGCGTTGCAGCGGGTCGCCATAGCCGCCGCCGCCCGAATTGCGGCCATGCACACGTTCGCCTGGCGCGAGGCGCAGGACGGCCAAGCCGCCCAGTTCCGTCTCGTCTCCGTTGGCGCCGATCCGCAGGTGCCGGCAAGGCATGCCGTCGGCGCCGCCGCGCACCCCCTTCGGCGGATGCACGGTGCCGTCGCAGGGCCAGAGCACGTCCATCGGCTCCGTCTTCGGCCCGTAGCTGACCTCCATCCCCGGCGCACCGCGATGGCGGCCGGCACCGCCGGTGCCCGGCACCACCCGGATGAAGGCGAACTGCATCGGGTGCTTCAGCTCGTCCACCTCGATGGAATCCCGGTACATCAGCCCGCCGATCACCGGGATGCCGTAGGTCACCCAGCCGTCCGCCACCGGGCCGGCCGGCCCGCCGGCGGAGCCGCAATGGATCTGGTTCACATAGCTCTCGCCGTCATGGCGGGGATCGCGTCCCGACACCACGGCGAAGGCCGCGCCCAGGCCGACCCCGCCTTCGGCCAGGCCGAAACCGTCGTCCATCTCCGCGAAGGCCGCCTGCACGATGTTGATCAGCCGGTCGGCGACGTTGGTCGTGGCGACCGAGGTCGAATGCGGAAAGCGCGGCCGGCCGGCGACGCTGCCGTCGCGCAGTTGCAGGCGTACCCGGCGGAAGGCGCCGGAATTGCGCGGCACCGTGGGGTCGATGGAATTGAAGATGCCGGCGAAGGTGGAGGCGCCGACACAGGCCTCGCTCTCGTTCAGGCCGCAGTCCAGGCAGTCGATATTGTCGGTCAGGTCCAGGTCGACCATCGCCGCGTCGGGGTCGATATGCACCGTCACCTTCAGCGGGATGCCGTCGGGCACCACGCCCTCGAACGGGTCGTGCGCGCCGGTATTGGTCAGGGTGGCCTTCGGCAGCTTCCTCAGGGCGGCGGCCATGCGCTGCTCGGAATAATCCAGCCAGTGGGTGACGAAAGCCTTCAGCGCGGCCCTGCCGTACTTGTCCGCCATCTCCTTCAGCCGGCGCTCGCCCACCCGGGCGGCGCCGATGCCGGCCAGGAAATCGCCGTACCACTGCCCGGGCACCCGGATCCGCGACCGGCACATGCGGACCACGTCCTCGACCATCTCATAGTCGCGCTGCACGGCAACCGCCGGGAAGATCAGCGCGCCTTCCTCGTACTGGTCCTTCGCCGCCGCCATGTAGGTCGTCGGCAGGGCATTGCCGATATCCGCCTGGTGCGCCTTCACCACCGTGGTAAACAGATGCTCGCCCTCGACGAAGACCGGTACCAGGAAGGTATGGTCGGCGGCATGGCTGTTGCCGGTATAGGGATCGTTGTGCAGGTAGCAATCCCCTTCCCGCAGGTCGGGGTTAAAGTCGCACATCGCCTGCGCCTGCATGTGGCTGCCGAAGATGTGGATCGGCAGCCCCTCCGCCGCCGCCAGCAGCTGGTTGTCGGCGGTGCAGATGGCGCAGGAGAAGTCGCGCGGTGTTCAGCACCGCCGACCGCCCGGCCCGCAGCAGGGTGTTCGTCATCTCCCGGATCACGCCGTCCATCCGGTTCGCCAGGATGGCGGTCATGAACGGGTCGAAGCCGGTCGAACCCTCGCTCTCGGACATTCCAGGCCCGGTCCGACCGCTATTCGGCCGGCGCGGCGGTCAGCTCCGCCCGCCGGGCCTCGGTCGCCGCCTGGTCGATGGCCAGGCTGTCATCCTCCGGCGACCCGGTCAGCACCACGCCGTAGATGTCGCGGGCGCGGTCCGCCGTCTCGTAGCGTTCCAGCACGTCGCGCAGCACGCGCTTCGGGTCGCGCTGCAGGGGGTCGCCATAGCCGCCGCCGCCGGAATTCTGGCCGCGCACCTTCTCGCCCTTCACCAGCTTCAGCATCGCGATTCCGCCCAGTTCCTCTTCCAGGCCGTTGGCACTGACCTTGAAGTGGCGGCAGGGCTGCGCATCCTCGCCGCCGCGGACGCCCTTGGGCGGATAGACGGTGCCGTCGCAGGGCCAGAGCACGTCCATCGCCTCGTCCTTCGGGCCGTAGCTCAGTTCCATGCCCGGCGCGCCGCGATAGCGGCCGGCGCCGCCGGTGGCGGAGACCACCCGGCAATAGTCGAACTCCAGCGGATGCTTCAGCTCGTCCACCTCGATTGAGTCGCGGTACATCAGGCCCGCCACGACCGGGATGCCCCAGGTGATCCAGCCGTCGGCGACCGGGCTGGCCGGCCCGCCGGCGGAGCCGGCGATCAGCTGGTTCACATAGGCCTCGCCGCCATGGCGCTTGTCCTTGCCGGAGACGACGGCGAAGGCCGCCCCCATGCCGACCCCGCCCTCGGCCACGCCGAAGCCGTCGCCGATCTCGGCGAAGGCGGCCTGGGTGATGTTGATCAGCCGATCCGCCACGTTGGTGGTGGCGACGGAGCAGGAATGCGGGAATTGCGGCCGGCCCGCGACGCTGCCGTCGCGCAGATGCAGGCGCACCCTGCGGAAGGAGCCGGAATTGCGCGGCACCGTCGGGTCGATCGAGTTAAAGATCCCGGCGAAGGTGGAGGCGCCGACGCAGGCCTCGCTCTCGTTCAGCCCGCAATCCAGGTTGTCGATATTGTCGGTCAGGTCCAGATCGACCATCGCCGCGTCGGGGTCGATATGCACGGTCACGTTCAGCGGGATGCCGTCGGGCACGACACCTTCGAACGGATCATGCGCGCCGGAATTGGTCAGGGTGGCCTTCGGCAGCTTTTTCAGGGCGGCGATCATCCGCTGCTCGGAATAGTCCAGCCAGTGCCGGATGAAGGCCTTCAGGGTCTCCTTGCCGTACTTGGCGCCGATCTCCTTCAGCCGGCGCTCGCCCACCCGGGCGGCGCCGATGCCCGCCAGATAGTCGCCGTACCACTGGTTCTGCACCCGGATCCGCGACCGGCACATGCGGATCACGTCCTCGACCATCTGGTAGTCGCGCTGGATCCGCACCGCCGGGAAGATCAGCGCGCCTTCCTCGTACTGGTCCTTGGCGGAGGCCATGTAGGTCGTCGGCAGCGAATTGCCGATATCGGCCTGGTGCGCCTTCACCACCGTGGTGAACAGATGTTCGCCGTCGATATAGACCGGCACCAGGAAGGTGTGATCCGCCGGATGGGTGTTGCCCGTGTAGGGATCGTTGTGCAGGTAGCAGTCGCCCTCGCGCATGTCCGGGTTGAAGTCGGCCATCGCCTTGGACTGCATGTGGCTGCCGAAGATGTGGATCGGCAGCCCTTCCGCCGCCGCCAGCAGGTCATGCTCGCCGGTGCAGAGGGCGCAGGAGAAGTCGCGCGCCGTGTTCAGCACCGCCGACCGCCCCGCCCGCAGCAGGGTGTTGGTCATCTCCCGGATCACGCCGTCCATGCGGTTCGCCAGGATTGCCGTCATGAACGGGTCGAAGCCGGTATCGCTTCCGTCGGTCGCCTGCGTGTCGGTCATCGCGGGGCCTCCCTTCGAAGGGGCAGGGGATCAGGGTGTCAGGGGATCAGCGCAGCAGGTAGTTGCCGGCGCCGCTGACCTTGGCGGACATCTCGGGATAGACGACCAGGGTGGTGGTCGGCTCCTCGATGATCGCCGGCCCGGCGACCACGTCGCCCGGCTTCAGGTCCATCGACTTGTAGATCGGCGTCTTCACCGGCTCGGCGGTGCCGAAGAAGCAGTCCCGGGTCAGGGTCGGGCTGTCGGGCTTCGTCTCCGTCACCTTCGGGCTTTCCTGCGGCGGCGAGGCCAGGCTGACGACCAGGCGCGCCTTCCAGTTCACCACCTCCACCGGGCTGCCGTCGTCGCGCATGGCGAAGACCCGCTCGTGGATCTGGTGGAACGCCTCGACGAAGGCGTCCAGGTCGGCCTGGTTCTCGAACCGCGACTTGCCGATCGGCGCGTCCAGTTCCCAGACCTGCGCCAGGTAGCGGCATTCGGCAATGTATTCGTAGGTGACCTTCTGCCCGTCCCATTTCGGCAGGGTGTCGCGGAAGGCATTCAGCCGCTTGTCCAGCTCCGCGAAGGTGGCGTTCACCCCGTCGAAGTCGAAGCGGTCGGAGCGGGTGACGTAGCTCGCCGCCTCCTCCGCCACGATGTCGGCATGCTGCATGCCCGACGCCGACAGCGCCGAGGCGACCTTGGGCAGGATGACATTGTCGCAGCCCAGTTCCTTGGCGATCGGCAGGATGTTCACGCCGGCTGCGCCGCCGCCGGCGACGATCGCGCTCTCCCGCGGGTTGAAGCCTTCGTTGATGGTGATGTCGTGGATCGCCCGGATCATCAGGTCGCTGGCCAGGGTGAGGATGCGGAACGCGGTCTCCTCCACCGACATGCCGATCCGGTCGGCGACCTTGGAAACGGCCTTCTTCGCCGCCGCCTTGTCCAGGGTCATGCGGCCGCCCAGGAAATAGTCCGGGTCGAAATAGCCCAGCACCACGGCGGCGTCGGATACGGTCGGCTCGGTGCCGCCGCGGCCGTAGCAGGCCGGTCCCGGCTCCGCGCCGGCGGATTGCGGCCCGACCCGCATCAGCCCGCCATCGTCGATCCAGGCGATGGAGCCGCCGCCGGCGCCGATGGAGCGCATGTCGACCGCCGAGATGCCCAGCAGGTCGCCGGTGAAGGCCTGGCCCAGCCAGGTGTCGCGGCTGAACACCAGGCGGCCGTCGCGCACCAGGCCGACATCGAAGGTGGTGCCGCCTGTGTCGCAGATGATGACATTGTCGCCCAGCTCTTCGAGCTGCGAGAAGGTGATGCCCGCGATCGGCGCCATCGCCGGGCCGGAGCCGACGGTATAGATCGGCTTCTCGATCAGGGCGGCGACATGGTTGCAGCCGCCGGCGGTGGTGGAGACCAGGATCTCGCCCTTGTAGCCGGCATCGCGCAGGTCGCTCTCCAGGCCCCGCAGATGCTCCTGCATCAGCGGCTTCAGGGAGGCGTCGATGGCGGTGGCGGAGGCGCGGCGATATTCCCGGACGATCGGGATCAGCTGGTGCGACAGGGTGTAGGGCACGCCGGGCAGGATTTCCTCGATCAGCTCGCCCAGGCGCAGCTCATGCGCCGGATTGGCGACCGACCAGAGCAGGCAGACCGCCACCGCCTCGAAGCCCCGCGCCTTCAGGGTCTGCAGCACCTCGCGGGCCTGCGCCTCGCTGAACGGCTTCGACGGCACCCCCTCGGAGCTCATCCGCTCCTCGATCTCGAAGGTGTAGCGCCGCGGGATATAGGGGTCCGGGAACTCGACCGTGAAGTCGTGCGGGTTGTGCTTGCCGCCCTCCTTCACCAGCAGGATGTCGGGGAAGCCCTGGGTGGTCAGGAAGGCGGTCTTCGCCACGTTCTTGGTGACGATGGCATTGGTCGCCCGGGTGGTGCCGTAGATCAGCATCTCGGACTGGTCCAGCAGCTCCTGCAGGCCGATGCCCAGCTCCTTCGCCGCCGCCTCGATGGCCTCCTTCATGCCCAGGAAGATCCGGTCCCGGGTGGTGAGGGCCTTGCCGATGGTCAGGTTGCCCTTCTCGTCCGCCACCACGACGTCGGTGAAGGTGCCTCCGGTATCGACCGAGACGCGAAAGACCATGTGCTCCATCTCCACTGCCTGGCCTGCGCCGCCGGTGCCTGTGGCTGCCCTGGGGCGCAGGTCGCTTCAAATCCGGTGATGCGGGTCCGGGACTCCGCCGGCCCGCCGCCCCGGTAAGGCGGAAGCGGGCCGGTGCGATCCCTGATCCGACCGCTGCAGTCTGCGCGATCGGCGGGAAACTGTCTTGGACAGGCCCGACCGAATAGCCGGACAGGAACGACACCGGAGAACGCCGGCAGGGAGAATGCCGGAGGGGAGAATGCCGGAGGGGAGAATGCCGGAGGGGAGAATGCCGGAGGGGAGAATGCCGGAGGGGAGAATGCCGGAGGAGGAAACTGAGGGGCCGCTGCCGGGCCCCGCGTTCAGCCGCCGCCGTTCCGGTAGTCGCGGGGCGAAGCGCCGGTCACCTCGCGGAACACCCGGCTGAAATAGGCCGGGTCGGAAAAGCCGAGCTGGTAAGCGATGGTGGCAATGCTGCGGCACTGCATGGCGGGATCGGCCAGCAGGCGCTTCGCCTCCGCGACCCGGCGTTCGCGGATCACGCCGGACAGGGTCTCCGCATGTTCCGCCAGCAGCTTCTGGATATAGCGCTCCGACAGGCCCAGCGCCCGCGACACCGAGGCGGTGCCGAGCTCGGGATCTCCCAGCCGGGTCTCGACATGGCGCAGGATGCGCTGCCGGTTGGCCTCCCGCACCGCGCTCTCGGTGCCGCCGGCACCGCTGCCGCCGGACAGCAGCGCCATCGCGAACAGGTCCAGGAGGTGCCGGGCGGCGACCGCGCCGGCCTGGCCGTCCAGGCTGGCGGCGTTCAGGCAGAAGGACCGCGCATAGTCCATGAACAGCGCCGCCGCATTGCCCTCCCCCCGGAAGCCGGTTGCGGTCAGGTCCTCGAAATGGGGGACCCGGCCGCGCACTTCCGCCGCCTCGATGCGGACGGTGACCGCATCCATCTGGCAGTCGTGCATGTAGGCATAGGCATCGGCCGAGGCGGCAAAGGCGAACTGCGTGCCGTCGGCATCCGCCTCGCGCCCGCGCTGGCGCAAGCGGAGCCGGCCGCCCCCGCCCTCGCTCTGCCCCGGGCCGGCTGCCAGGGGCATCGGCACGAAGACGAAATCGCCGCTGCGGCGGCTGATCTGGCGGGAGGTGCGCTCGACATAGACTGGGTCCAGGCGGACCCGGCCGGCCTGCACGGGGCCGAAATCGACCACCCGCACCGCGCCGGCCACCACGTCCGGGGTGCTGAAGGCGAAGTCGCAGGGGTAGTAGACGCTGTCCAGCGCACCGACCAGGGCATCGCGGCGCCGGGCGGTCGGCACTGCACGGATGTCGAAGCGCCGGGCGACCGTGCCGCTCTTGCCCGTCACCTCCGCCAGGGTTTCGCCACCGGTCCACGGGATGGCTGCCGGCGCGGAGGCGGCACCGGCCAGGGCAGCGGCATGGGATGGATCGCTGATCACCGGCATCGTCTGGCCCTCAGTCTTCCCCGCCGGGCGGCGGCAAAGCAGGCAGGCCGCTGCGCCGTCCCGCCTGACGCCCGGCCGCGTCGCCGTCGGGACGCACCCGCTCCCGGTTGCGATAGTCGCGCGGGGAGAGGCCGACCGCCTCCCGGAAGACGCGGCTGAAATAGGCCGGATCGGCATAGCCGACCTGGAAGGCGATGGTGCTGATCGAGCGGCCGCGGTTGGTCGGGTCCACCAGCAGACGGCGTGCTTCCGACACACGGCGGTCGCGGATCAGCCCGGACAGGGTCTGCTCCCGTTCCGACAGCAGCTTCTGGATGTAGCGGTCCGACAGCCGCAGGTCCTGCGCGACCGACTGGGTGCTGAGCGACGGGTCGGCAAGGTGCGCCTCGACATGGCGCAGGATCCGCTGGCGATGCGCCTCGCGCACCGCGCTCTCCGCCGGACCCGGCACATGGTCGCCAGAGGTCACGGCCAGCGCGAACAGGTCCAGCAGGTGCCGCACCGCGAACATGCCCGTGGGCCGGTCCAGCCGCTCGGCGTTGATGCAGAACGACCGCGCATAATCGAGGAACATGGCGCCGGCGCCGCCCAGCGCCGGGAAGCCGGTGGCGGTCAGGTCCTCGACATGCGGCACCCGGCTGCGCACCTGGTCGGCGTCGATGCGCAGGGTGATCATCTCGAACTTCTCGGGCTGCTCGTAGGAATAGCTCTCCGCCGTCGCGGTGAAGCCGAAGCAGCTGCCGTCGATCTCCGCCTCGCGGCCGCGCTGCCGCAGATGCACCTTGTGCTGCAGCGGCACCGGCACGAACAGGTAGTCGCCCACCCGCCGGCGGATCAGGCGCGGCGTGCGGTGCACCACCATAGGGTCCGCGCGCACCCGGCCGGCCCGGATCGGCCCGACATCGACCACCGTCAGCCGGTCGTCGGTCAGCACCCGCGACGACATCAGGGTCTCGCAGGGGTAGAAGCATTCGTCGATGGCGCTGATCAGGCCGTCGAGCCGACGATGTTCCGGCAGGTCCGCGATGTCGAAACGCAGGGCCGGAAACATTTCGGCCTCCGCGACATCCGATGACTCAGCCAAAGGTTGCAGCAAGTCTCCCAAGGCAGCCTCAGAGTTGGTCCGCGCTCCCCCTTTGGGCGCGCAGTGTAGACGTCCGCAACGCGTTTGTCACAGACCAAGCTGCATCCCCCGGGATGCAACATTGCCACTTGCCGGGCGGCGTTCCGGATCTATGGTCGGCCGCGTCGACAGGGGCTGGGGGGCAAGCGATGAATCTGCTGCAGGACGCGATCGAGGCGGACATCGCCGCCGGCACCTATGACGGCGCCGTCACCATCGTGGCGCAGGGGGGCAATGTCCTGTACCGCGCCGCGCAGGGCTTCGCCGACCGGCGGGCCGGCCGCCCCCTGGCCGGGGACTCCGTCTTTCCGCTGTTCTCGATCGCCAAGAGCTACACCGCCGTCACCGTGCTGCAGATGGTGGAGCGCGGCCGCTGCCGGCTGAACCAGCCGGTCGCCGACGTGGTGCCGGCCTTCGGCGCGCGCGGCAAGCAGAATGCCACGATCGGCCAGCTCCTCTGCCACATGGCGGGCGTCGGGCCCGGCTTCCCGGCGGTCGACTTTGCCCACCTGGGCGACCTGGAAAAGGTCGTCGCCGCGGTCTGCGACAGCCCGCCGGTCAGCGTGCCTGGCACGGCGGTCTCCTATGCGCCGATGATGGCCCATGCCGTGGCAGCGGAGGTGGTGCGCCGCCTGGACGGCGGCACGCGCCGATTCCGCGAGATCATGGCGGAGGGGATCTTCCGCCCGCTTGGCCTGGCGGACACGACGCTGGGCATGCGCGCCGACCTGGTGCCGCGCGCCGTGACGATGCGCAAGGCCGATGACAGCCCCGGCCTGTTCGACCTGGACGGGCTGGTCACCTATGGCGAGGCGCTGCTGGATCCGGAAAACGACTGGGAGATCCCGGCCGGCGGCATCATGGCCAGCGCCGGCGACGTCTTCCGCTTCGCCGAGGCGCTGCGCGGCGGCGGCTGCCTGGACGGCGACCCCGCCAGCCGGATCCTGTCGCCGGCGATGCTGGCCTTCGCCACCGCCAACCATACCGGGGATCTGCCCAACGACCTCTGGCACTATGCCCGCAGCCTGAAGGGCTGGCCGATCTTTCCCGCCAATCTGGGGCTGGGCTTCTTCCTGCGCGGCCAGGGCATGATCCCGACCTATTTCGGGCACCTGGCCAGTCCGGGCACGTTCGGCGGCCTGGGGGCAGGCAGCACCCTGTTCTGGGTCGATCCCGCGCGCGACATGACCTTCGTCTGCCTGACCACCGGCGTGATGGAGGAAGCGAACAGCTGCGAGCGCTTCCAGCGCCTGTCGGACGCGGCGATCGCGCAGTTCTGGCGATGAGGTCCGGGCGGTGTCATCCTCGCCCTCGAGGCTACGGCATTCACACATCTTCTCGCCGCGGCTCCCCGCCGCCGTCGTCCTCGGGCTTGACCCGAGGATCGTGGCAGGACGGCGAGGCTGCGCAGCGTCTCTGTCCCGTCGCGCCTCTCGGGTCAAGCCCGAGAGCGACGGCATCTGGGATGGACCGCGGCGCCGATTTGAGTCTGCTGGTGAGTTGTGTGAATGCCATAGCCCCTGAGGCGAGGACCCATTCCGCACACCGAGCTACGGCTCGCCGTCGGCGGAATGGGTTCCAGGGTCAGGCCCTGGAACGACCCGAGCATTGGTGGCGCGTCGCGCCCCGGTCAGCCCCGCCGTTCCGCCGCCTGCGCCCGGTACTCCCGCGGCGACAATCCCGTCGCTTCCCGGAAGACGCGGCTGAAATAGGCCGGGTCGGCATAGCCGGTGCGGTAGGCGATGGTCGCGATGGCAAGGCTGCGCGCCCCGGGTGCGCTCAGCAGGCGCTGCGCCTCGGCGATGCGGCGGTCGCGGATCAGGCGGGACAGGGTCTCGCCGCTTTCGGCGAACAGCTTCTGCAGGTAGCGCTCCGAGAGGCCGAAGGCGCCGGCGATGCTTTCCGTCCCCAGGCCCGGATCGCCCAGCCGGCTGTCGAGGTAGCGGCGGATCCGCTGGCGATGCGCCTCGCGCATCGCGGCCTCCGAGGCGTCGGGCGCGGGCCCGACCTCCTGCAGCGACAGCGCCAGCAGGTCCAGCAGATGGTTCACCGACAGGCTGCCCGTCGCCCGGTCGAAGCTGCGCGCATTGCGGCAGAACGCCAGGGCATAGTCCAGGAACAGCGCCCCTGCCCCGCTGCGGGCGGAGAGCGGCCGCACGGTCATGTCCTCGAGGTTGCGGATCCGGTCGCGCACCGCCGCCGCCGCGATCCGCAGGGTATAGAGCTCCAGCGGCCGCGGCTGCTCGTAGCTGTAGACCTCCGCCGTGGCGATGCAGGCGAAGCTGTCCGGGCCGACCCAGGCGCTGCGGCCCCGTTGGGTCAGGCGGATCCCCTCGCGCAGCGGCAGCGGCAGGAAGACATAGTCGCCCGCGGCCCGCCGCAGCATCGCCGGGCTGCGGTCCACCCGCATCGGGTCGACATCGCCATAGCCCATCCGCACCGGGCCGACCTCAACACAGCGCATGCGGCCGCGGTGCAGATCGCTCAGGAAGCGGGTCTCGCAGGGGTAATAGGCACGGTCGATGGCTTCGACCAGCGCGTCGCAGCGCTGCGCCGGCGCGACGTCGTGGATGTCGAAGCTCATGGCCGGGAAGCGGTCCGCCGCGGCTTCATTCTCCCAGCGTGGTGCCAGCTCTGCCAAGGTCGCCCTCGCGCTTCCGTCGCCTCAGAACGCGGCAACCGGGGAACGGGAATTGGGGAACGGCGCCCAGTCTATCGCTGCCGCCGCCTGTCACAAAGACCGGCCGGGCCACCGGACCGCCGTATCGACCTTCGCCGAGGCCGTCTCGAACGCAGCCTGAAAGCGCCTGAGCCGGCGCTTGCCGGCACCCCATGCGAGTCTCTGGTTCCTGATCTCCGTCATGGCGGCAATCGTCGAGCCATGGTCGGCGCTGCGGATCTCCACGATCAGGTGGCCGTTCAGGAAGGCCCAGCCTCCCGGCATCCTGCCCCGGATGAGATGGCCGTTCCCGTCGGACCGCACAGCATCGATCTCGACCTCCTGCTCCAGCGCCGCCATCATGGCCGCGACGGTGCAGGGGGCGGGATCGAGCGGGCAGTCGAAATCCTGCCGGTCGCGCACGGCCAGGCCGAGCACCCGGCCAAGGCCCTGGCCGAGGAATTCGCCCGCCGTGACGGGGCGGTTCGGGTCGTCCAGGACATCGGCGATCCGCTCGAGCATCGACTTGTCGGGCGATGACGCCTCCAGGAGGTCCTGTATCGCCGGGTCATTCAGAAGCTGATCGAGCGTCTTGGCATCCACCCCTGTCATCCGGGCTGTTGGCATCCGGACCGAAGGGTAGTGCGGCGGGCGGCGGCGCGCGAGTCCCGGAAGGCTGCGGCGCGCCAGGGCCCGCGGCCCGCCATGCGCTCCTGGTCAGCCCTGCAGCTTCAGCGCCTGCCGGTCGATCTTGCCGGTGCCGGTCTTCGGCAGTTCGGGCAGGTAGACCACCTCCCGCGGATACTTGAAGGGCAGCAGCCGCTGCTTGACGAAGTCCTGCAGGCTTTTCGTCAGCTCCGGCCCTTCCGCGCCGTCCAGCAGCACCACGTAGGCACGCAGGGTCATGCGCCGGTCCGCCATCTCCACCGCCAGCACCGCGCATTCGCGCACCTGCGGATGATCGGCCAGGCAGAGCTCGATCTCCAGCGGATAGACCCACTGGCCGGAGACCTTCACCAGGTCGTCGGCGCGGCCGCGGAAATAGTGGAAGCCCTCCGCGTCGACGTCGAAGCGGTCGCCGGTCCAGATCCAGCCGTCGCGCATCGTCTCCGCCGTCTTGTCCGGCCGGTTCCAGTAGCAGGGCGCGGCGGAATCGCCGCGCACCCAGAGGATCCCCTCTTCCCCCGGGCCGACCGGATGGCCGTCGCGGTCGGTCAGCTTCAGCTCGTAGCCCGGCACCCGGCGGCCGGCCGCGCCGCGCTTCTGCTGATCGGGCGTATTGGAAAGGTAGATGTGCAGCACCTCGGTGGATCCCAGCCCCTCGACGATGCGGTGACCGAAGCGGGCGCGCCAGGCCTCGAAGATCTCCGTCGACAGGATCTCCGCCGCGGAGATGCAGAGCCGGACGCTGGAGAGGTCGGCGGCTGCCGCCTCCGGCGCCCGCGCCAGCGCGGTGTAGAGGGTGGGCAGGCCGAAGAACAGGGTCGGCCGGTGCCGGCGCACGGTGTCGAAGACCCGCGCCGGGGTGGGCCGCCCGGTCATCAGGACAGTGGCGGCGCCGACATGGAACGGAAAGACCAGCGCATTGCCGAAGCCATAGGCGAAGAAGATCTTCGGCACCGAGAAACAGATATCGCCTTCCCCGATCTGCAGGATGTGCCGGGCATAGCTGGCGGCGATGTAGGGCATGTCGTGCTGCAGATGCACCACCCCTTTCGGCCGCCCCGTGGAGCCGGAGGAATACATCCAGAAGCACATCTCGTCCGCGTCGGTATCGGCCGCCGGCAGGTCGCCGGGAAAGCCGGCGAACCAGCTGTCGCCATCGCGCAGGGGGCAATCCTGGGGGGCTGCGCCGTTCACGGCGACAGCCAGTTGCACCTCCGTCGCCGCCAGCAGATCCGCCGTGAAAAGGTCGGCGAAGGCCGCATCCGCGATCACCGCGCGGGCGCCCGAATCCTCCAGGTAGAAGCGCAGCAGGTCCGGGGTGGAGAGGGTGTTCACCAGCATCGGCACAAGCCCCGCCCGTACCGCGCCGAACAGGGCCGCCGGATAGGCTGCCGTGTCGTCCAGGAACAGCAGCACCCGGTCGCCGCGGCGCAGGCCGGCATCCAGCAGCGCATGGCCGATGCGGCAGGCCTGTGCGCAGAGTTCCGCATAGGTCACGGTGCCCGTGTCGGCATGCACCGCGACCTTGTCGCCGCGGCCGGCGGCCAGGTTGTCGAACAGGATCGCCGCGGCGTTGTGGCGCTGCGGCACCGAAAAGCCGATCTCCCGCGCGCCGGGCGCATCGTCCGGCACCAGGTCCTGCAGCGGCCCCGGCCCCTGCTCCATCCCGCCGCTCATCGCCCGGCTCCCGCATCGCGCGACGCCTCGCAGCCGGCCATGAAGCGCGGCGCGACCTGGCGCAACCGCTCGTCGCTGACCCGGCCCGCCCGGCGGATATAGCTGTAGGCGAAGTCCCAGGGGGCCAAGGCCATGTGCCGGTCGAACGCCTCGTACCAGCGAGCGCTGGACAGGGCGGCGGCCACCAGCTTGTCGACCACCGGCCGGCGCGCCGCCTCGAACGCCGCCAGCCCGGCGGCCAGGTCGCCATCGGCGTCCCGAAGGGCGCGCACCAGGGCAATCGCATCCTCCAGCGCCAGGCGGGTGCCCGAACCGATGGAGAAATGCGCCGTGCGCAGCGCATCGCCGATCAGGACCGCGTGGCGGGCGCCGTCCCGCAGCCACCAGCGATCGTTGCCGACCTGCGGGAAGCGCCGCCAGATCGACCGGTTGGAGATCAGCTTCGCCCCCTGCAGGGAGTCCGCGAAGGCCGCCTCGCAATAGGCGCGGGTCTGCGCATCGTCCATCGCGGCGAAGCCCGCCCGTTCCCAGACCTCCGGCGTGGTCTCCACGATGAAGGTGCTCATCTGCGGGGTGTAGCGGTAGTGGTGGGCGTTGAAGGCGCCGTCTTCGGTCGCAACGAAGGTCTGGCTCAGGGTGTCGAAGGGCCTGTCGGTGCCGTACCAGACGAAGCGGTTGCGCAGCTCTTCCACCTGCGCGCCGAAGCCGTCGGCATAATGCCGCCGCAGCAGCGAGTTCACCCCGTCGGCGCCGATCACCAGGTCGGCCTCGCCCAGTTCGTCCAGGCTTTCCACCGGTCGCTCGAATACCGGTCGCAGGCCGACGCTTCGCGCCCGCTCCTGCAGCAGCTGCAGCAGGTGCAGGCGGCCGATGGCCGAGAAGCCGATGCCGTCGATGCGGATCGCCTCGCCCCGGTGATGGACGGTCAGGTCGTCCCAGACCTCCATGTGCGGGGTGATGCTGGCATGGGTGCCCGGATCGTCCTCCCGCAGGAATTCCAGCGCGCGGTCGGAGAACACGACACCGAAGCCGAAGGTCGCATCGGCCGGGTTCTGCTCCCGGATATCGACCTCCAGGTCGGGAAAGGCGCGCTTCAGCAGGTAGCCGGCATAGAGGCCTGCCGGCCCCGCCCCGAGGATCGCGATGCGCCGCATGGCCGTTCCTCCCGCCCCGGGCCTTTCGCGGCCGGGATTGTCTATTGCATAATGAGGAAAAGATTTACCTATGGGGAAAACACCATGTCAATCGCCGGCGCGGCGGCGGACCATGACGGGGAAGAGGCGCGGCCACGTACCCGCGGCATCCAGTCGGTCGACCAGGCCATGACCCTGCTGCGGGCGCTGGCAGCCGCGCCCGGCCCGCTGTCGCTGACGGCACTCAGCGCCGCCGCCGGCATGCCGCCGAGCAAGGCGCATCGCTATCTTGCCAGCCTGGTCGCCGGCGGGCTGGCGGTGCAGCGCCGGCGGTCCGGCCAGTACGACCTGGGTCCGCTGGCGATGGAACTGGGGCTGGCAGCGCTCAGCCGGCTGCAGCTGGTGAACCGGGCGGCCGACCTGATGCCACCCCTGGTGGAGGCGACGGGCGCCACGGCCCTGCTGGCGGTCTGGAGCAATGCCGGCCCGGTCATCGTGCGCTGGGAACGGGCCGCCCGCTATGCGGTCACGACCCTGGGCCTGGGCTCGGTGCTGCCGCTGACCCGCTCGGCCACCGGCCATGTCTTCCTGGCCTGGCTGCCGGAACGGCTGACGGCGGAGGTGCTGGCCCTGGAGAAAGGAACGCTAGAAGACACGGCGCCGGACCGAGCCGAACTGCTGGCGATGATCGATAGGGTGCGCCGGGACGGGATGGCGCAGGTCGATGGCCGGCTGATCCCCGGCCTCTACGCCGCCAGCGTGCCGGTTCTCAACTGGCAGGACGAGGCGGAAGCGGCGATCACCCTGATCGGGCCACTGCCGGAGCTGACCGCTCCCGGCAGTCCGGCGGTTGCCGCGCTGCGCGCTGCCGGAAGGGAGGCATCGGTCCGCAAGGGCTGACAGGCGGCACGCCCGGTGGACTGGCGGGCCCCGGCAAGGCTGGCCGCCGGCTCATCGCGGTTCCCGCAGGCGGCGGACATGCGGCTTGTCGGAATAGACATGCAGCTTGCCCTCGCCGTCGAGGGTCGCGCGACCGCCGGTGGGATCCGCGGTTTCTTCCGGCGTGGCCTCGGCGCCCAGGCTGGGCTCCAGCGTGTCGCTGCCGCGCTCGACGATGCCGACGATTTCCCGTTCCTCGTCCAGGACCAGGACGAAGGGGTGCTCGTCCAGCAGGGCCCGCACCTTCTGCGCGGTCTCCTCCGCGCCGCAGGTCGGCAGCGGCGATGCGGTCATGATGTCATGCACGGTCAGGCGATCCCACGCCTCGCGATCCGACGGCAGGTCGGCACGGTGCAGGGTGCCCACCACCTCGTCGGCGTCGAGCACAAGGATGCGATTCCGGCCGGAGGCGTCGAACCGCGCCTGTGCCTCGCAGAGATTGTGGTCGACATGAATGTCGGCATCCGCCGGATGCATGAGGTCTGCGGCTTTCATCGGTACGCTTGCGGATTGTTGATCCAAATCTCCGGGGAAACCCCCAGATCCTTGGGGAAACCCATCGGGCGGGGGCGAAGTTCCGCGCCGGAACCGCGGCTGCGTTCCGTCGTTACGTTCACATGATGGACGGCCTGGTCGACGCCCTGTTCAAGATCCCGCCCTGGACGGTGGTCGGGCGGCTGGCGCTCGCCTGCGCGCTCGGGGCCGTGATCGGCTTCGAGCGCGAGATGCAGCAGAAGGCCGCCGGCCTGCGGACCAACATGCTGACCGCCCTTGCCGCCGCAGCCTTTTCCCTCCTGTCCATGCATGCCGTCGACACCGTCGACGCTGCCTCCGGCCTGTCCGACGCGCTGCGCGTCGATCCGCTGCGCGTCTTCGAGGCGATCTCCGGCGCCGCCGCGGTGCTGGCTGCGGGGACGGTGATCGCGAGCCGTGGCCAGGTTTCCGGACTGACCACCGGTGTCACCCTGTGGCTGACCGCGGCGATCGGCGCCGGTGTAGGCCTGGGCTTCTACGGCCTGGCCATCCTGACCACCCTGTTCGCGGTGGCGACCCTGGCCCTGCTGGCGCGACTGGAAAAGAGGCGGGAGGAGTAGGTGCGCGGGCCGGTTTCCATCGCATTCTTCGATATGAAGCGCCAAAAATATTCGTTTGCCGGATGGCGGGGCGGGAAGGATCCTTCACGGCGATGACGAATTTCCGTCATCGCACAGGAGCACTCCAATGGCGAAGAAGCCTGAGGCGAAGCCGGCCCCGGCCGGAAAGCCGGCTGCCCCCAAGTCCGGCAAGAAGTGACGAAGCTGCCCCGGCGGGTCGCACCCGCCGGGGCGCGCCGGCCTGCCTCGCCCCTGCTCCCCGCAATCCCCTTATACTGGACCCATGAGCGACGAAGCCGAACCCTGGCCCAGGGATATCGCCGTCCTGCTGGGCGACCCGCGCCTGTCGGACCGGACCAAGCTGGACGGCGCCTGGTCGGCGGAAGACCATCATGCCCGCCGCCTGATGCGCGAGGCCCTGCAGGCCGCCGCCGACAGCCGCCGCGCGGAGGTGCGATTCCGCTTCCTGGATCGGCATGCCACCCTGCTGGACGATCTGGCCAACGACCCGCCGGACTTCGCGGTGAACTTCTGCGATACCGGCTACGGCAACCGCCCCGACCGCGAACTGCACATCGCCGCCTATCTGGATCTGCTGGGCATCCCCTACAGCGGCGCCGGCCCGCAGGCGATGGTCACCTGTTTCGACAAGGCCCTGGTCCGCCTGGCGGCACAGGGCCTGCAGGTGCCGGTGCCGGAGGAGCGCTTTGCCGAGGATGCCGCGGCGATGCCGGTCGCCGACCTGTCCTACCCGGCCCTGCTGAAGCCCTGTCGTGCCGACGGATCGACGGGCATCACCAAGGGCGCGGTGGTCGGCGATGCCGCCGCCGCGGAGGCCCAGCTGGCGCGACTCGCCCGCGACTTTCCGGGAGAGCCGGTGCTGGCGCAGGAATTCCTGCCGGGCGCGGAGTACGGCATCGGCCTGATCGGCAATCCGGAAACCGGCCTGCAGGCGCTGACCCCGCTGCGGGTCGACTATAGCGGCCTGCCGGCGGACCTGCCGCAGATCCTGGGCTTCGAATCCAAGACCGACCCGGCATCGCCCTACTGGACGGACATCCGCTACCTGCCGGCCGAATTGCCCGCCGCGGCACAGGCGGAACTGGCCGGCCACGCCCGCCGGCTGTTCCGCCGCCTGGGGCTGCGCGACTATGGCCGCTTCGACTTCCGCACCGATGCCGCCGGCCGCATCAAGCTGCTGGAGGTCAACCCGAACCCCGCCTGGTGCTACGACGGCAAGCTCGCCCTGATGGCCGGCTTCGGCGGCATGGACTATCCCGCCCTGCTGGGGGCGATCCTGGATACCGCGCTCGCCCGCAGCCGGCCGGCGATCGCCTGAACCGCGGCTACAGCCCGCTGCGGCGGATCGGCAGGTCCCAGGTGCGCAGGCTGACGCTGCGCTCGCCCTCGAACGCCTCCTGCTCGGCATGGAAGCGGAAGGTGTCGTGGTCCGCGGTCAGGCGGGTGCGCGTTTCCAGCCGCACCTGCCAGCTGCCGCGCGACAGCCGGGTGCGCTGCACCACCTCCGCCGCCGCATGGGTCGGATCCTGGTCCTCGATCCGGCAGCGCTTCAGATAGCTGGAGGCGACGTCCAGGCCGATCGCCTCGATCCGCACCAGCGCCCCCTCGCCCAGTTCCGCCGCCTCGTCCAGCAGGGTGTAGACCGTGTCGCCGGTGACCAGGTCGCGTTCGATGGTACGGCGGAAGCGGGCCGGGTGCAGGCCGATATGCTCGTCGGTCGCCGCCATCTCTGCCGGCGGGAAGGGCGGCAGGTCGGCATCGGCCGGATCCTCCGGCCGCACCGGCAGGACCAGCCGGCTGCCGGCGGTGAGGAGCCGCGCCGTCACCGCCTGCGGCGAGGGCCAGACCATCGGCCAGTAGGCGGTGGAGACCGCCAGCCGGACCACATGGCCGGCCGGAAAGCGGTGGGCGATGTCGTTCAGCCGCAGATGCACCTTCATCGGTGCACCGGGAACCGCCGGCGCCACCCGGTCATGACCCAGGCGATGGCAGAGGTTCAGGATGCCGAAGCTCACCCGGGCTGAGGTGCCGTCGGGAAAGACGTCGCACAGCCGCACCGCCAGGAAGGCGGTCGGCCGGTCCACCGCAACCTGCAGCCAGACCTCCGGCGCGCCCAGGATCTCCATCGGCGCGTCCAGCGGCACGGTGTCGAAGCAGAGCGAGCGGCCGTCGTCGGGGCGCTGGTCCACCGGCATCTCGCCATCGGCGCCGAAGGCGCACCATTCGCCGCCGAAGAAGCCGGTGACCTGCGGCGACTGGATCGACAGCTCAGTCGCGGCTGTGGGTCCATGATCGGAGTCCGGGCGCAGCCCGGCGCCGGTCAGGTGCAGGTCCAGCGGCCGGATGCGCGGGCTGGGCCAGCTGTCCTCCGCCACCCAGCGGCCCGGTCGCTCCGCATAGTGCGGCTGCGGCGGCACGCTGTCCTGCATCCAGGCACGGTAGCGCGGCCCGGCCATCGCCGCCTCCTGCCCCTCGCCCTCCAGCCAGGCGCGCCACCAGGTCAGCGCCTCCTGCAGGAAGCCGATCGCCGGCCCCGGCAGCGGATCGTAGGGAAAGACATGGGCCCAGGGCCCGACGATGCCGCGGCACGGCACCTTCAGGCCGGCCAGCAGTCGCGGCACCGCGTTGGAATAGCCGTCGGCCCAGCCGCCAACCGCCAGCACCGGACAGGCGATCGCCTCGAAATTCTCGCAGACGGACCCGTGGCGCCAATAGGCGTCGCGGGTCGGATGGCCCATCCAGACCGCCGGATAGGGCTGCACCGCCGCCAGCCGGGCGGCCCAGGCGTCCTGCCAGCCATCTTGGCCGCCTTCCGCGCCGAACAGCTCCGGATCCGGCGGAAAGGCGGCGTAGTGCATCAGGATGGAGCCCCATTGCAGGTTCTCCATCAGCAGGCAGCCGCCCATGTAGTGGGCATCGTCGGCATAGCGGTCGTCGCTGGCGCAGAGCGTGATCACCGCCTTCAGGGCCGGCGGCCGCAGCGCCGCGATCTGCAGCGCGTTGAAGCCGCCCCATGAGATGCCGATCATGCCGACGGCGCCGCTGCACCAGGGCTGCGCCGCCAGCCAGGCGATCACCTGCAGGGCATCCTCATGCTCCTGCCGGCTGTATTCGTCGATGAACAGACCTTCGGAATCGCCGGTGCCGCGGATGTCGACACGGGCGCAGGCAATGCCATGGCCGGCGAACCAGCGGTGCATCTGGTCGTCGCGCCGCCGGGTCATGTCGCGCTTGCGATAGGGCAGATATTCCAGCACCACGGCGACCGGCCGCCCGCTCTCCGGCAGCCAGAGCCGGGCCGCCAGCCTTGTGCCGTCGGCCAGCGGGATCCAGGCATTCTCCACCTCCCGCACCGGGTGCGGGAATTCCGTCACGATACGGGTCAAGCAGCCCCCCTGCCGCCGCGAAACATGGTCATGCGGCGCCCTGCCGGTGGCGGCCGCGGCGCCGCGGCCCCAGCTTCTGCGCCGTCCAGAAGGCGAGCGCAAGCTGTTCGCGGTAGCGTTGGCCGGCTTCCAGGTCCCAGCAGTTGACGATCGCCAGCCGGAAACCGCCGGGCGGCATCGAATGCTGCTCCGGCGGCTTGTCCGGATGGAAGGTGATCTGCACCGAGGCGACCTCCGGCTGCGCACGGATCTGCTCGACGACATCCGCGGGCGGCGGCCGGTAGACCGGCCCGTGGGCGCCGAACAGCACCACGCTGTAGCCGTCGTGCGTCGGCGCATCCTCTTCCCGGAAGGTCCATTCGCCGCGCTGGTACAGCGCCACCAGCGAGTCCACCCAGCCCGGCCCGTACAGGTCCGGCCATTGGTCGGCGAAGCGCAGATGCGCCTCGATGATGCGGCCGCCGATGGTCTCGAAGTTCATCATGCCGGTATAGCCGCCGAACAGGCGGCCGATCCATGCGAACAGATAGGCCTCCAGCTCCGGCTTGTGGTCGGCCAGCACGGTCCAGTGGTCGAACACCCCGTCGCCGACCGCATGGCCGATCACGTGCCGGCACCAGACCGGCGTGCCGCGCAGCACCGCGACGTCGGTGCTGACATGCTCGCCTTCCAGCAGTTCGCTCCACATATGCCCGGGCAGCTGGCCGGCATGGTAGTCGTCGGCATCGGCGAAGACCCGGCTGCCGGCGCCCATGCCGCGCATGTTGTAGATCGGCTTGGAAAAGACCGGGAAGCGCTCCGGCTCCAGCCCGTGCGGGCCGCAATCCAGCCCCTGGCTCTCCGCGATCAGCAGCTTGTTGTAGATCCACCGCTGCTGCGGGTACCAGCGATAGGCATCGCCGTCCTCCGTGGGGATCAGGACATCCTCCGGACAGGGCACGGCTTCGAAATACTGCATTCGCCACGGATCGCGTTCGACGATGGGCATCGGTGTCTCCCCGGTCTGGGCCGCACCTCTCGGCATTGGCCGGCGCATCGGCCGGGACGGCGGGCAACGGGACCTGTGGCGCCATCATCCGACGGTTGCCGGCGAATGGCCACATTGTTGCGCGGGCGCCCCTACCCCTCCGCCAGCTGCGCGGCGCTGCGGCGCAGGGTGCGCAATGCCCGTTCCAGGCCGCTGCCGGCAGCATCCTGCGGGAACACCATATAGGCCGGATAGGCGAAGACCGGCGCCTGCGCCACCAGCCGCAGCGCGCCGCTGGCCAGGTGCGGCGCGGCCAGGCGGTGCGGGAAATAGCCGGAAGCCGGGTTGGCCAGCAGGTAGTCCAGGCCCAGCGAGCCCAGCTCCATGTACAGCCCCGGGGTCGACAGGTCGGGGAAGGCCAGGCCGTGGTCGGCCTGGAATTCCGGACCCCAGTCTATGTAGACATAGTTGCGGCCCAGATAGCCCTGGCCGGCCCGGCCGCGCGACCGCTTCTCGCTGGAGACCAGGACCAGCCGTTCCTCGAACAGCAGCTCCACCTCCAGGCCGGGCCGCCGTTCCGGCGTATACATCACCCCGACATCGAGCATGCCCCCCACCAGGTGCTGCATCAGGGCGGCGGAGGTGCCGAGTTCGGTGCGGATCGCGATCGCCGGCGCACTGCGCCGCATGCGGGTGACCCATGGCAGCAGGAAACCGTCCCACAGGCTGTAGGTGCCGCCGACGGTGAGCGCGGCGTCGTAGCCGGCCGGCAGGGAGACCTCCAGCCGCGCCTGCTGCCAGACCCGGACGAAGGCCAGAGCATGTTTCTGGAACTGCTGCCCTGCGGCGGTCAGGGTGGCGCCGGACTTGTTGCGCTCGAACAGGGTCTTGCCGAGCTGCGCCTCCAGGGTCTTCACCCGCATGCTGACGGTGGACTGGGTGACGTGCAGCCGCGCGGCCGCCTCCACGAAGCTGCCGCTGTCGATCACCGCCAGGAAAGTGCGCGCCAGCTCGACATCCATGCCCGCGCACTATCGCGCCGCCGGATTCGCGCGACAAGGCGGAATCGCCGAGAGCGACCTTGGCGATTGACGGCCGTACCCCGCTTCGGCATAGACTCGTGCCTGACGGTGTCCCGGTACGAAATCCGGCCGGGATGAAAAGGGAATGCAGTGCGGCCCCGCCCCTGGTGGCGCATGGCCAAATCTGCAGCTGTACCCGCAACTGTAGGCGGCGAGTCCCGGTCCACCGACATGCCACTGCCGGCAGGCGGCGCAAGCCGCGCCCCGGCGGGAAGGCCGGACCGGCGACGACGACCCGCGAGCCAGGAGACCTGCCGTCGACGTCGCCCGTCCCGCGGCCGGGAATTGCCGAGGGCACGGATCGATCCGTCGAGGCGACATGCATTGCGCATGCGCGGCGTCGGCCATCCGGCCGCCGTTCCGGTCGGCCTCGACGGTGAACCGCACCCCGAATCCGGCCATCCGGCGGCCGATCCTCGTCCGCGTCATGCGCACCACCATGACGTCTCGACGGGGGTCGCATGACACGCCAGATCTGTCTTTCCGCGGCCGGCATCCTGCTGGCCGGCATCGCCGCATCCACAGCCATCGCCCAGGAGGCCGGGCGGCCGCTGCGCCTGGAGCCCGTGGTCGTGACCACACCGAACCTCACGCCGACGCCGATCAACGAGGTCGGCAGCGCGGTATCGGTGCTGACGGCGGAGGAACTGGAGGACCGCCAGACCAGCCGGCTGCAGGATGCCCTGAACACCCTGCCCGGCGTCGATGTCAGCCCGAACGGCGCGACCGGTGCCGCCACCCCGGTCCGGATCCGCGGCCTGGGCCCCCGCAACACGCTGGTGATCGTCGACGGCATCGAGGTCGCCGACCCCTCGCGTGCCCAAGTGGTCTATGAATTCGGCACCATGCCGGTCGATTCGATCCGGTCGGTCGAGGTGCTGCGCGGCCCGCAATCGGCGCTCTACGGCGCCGACGCGTCCGGCGGCGTGATCAACATCGTCACAAAGGACCCGACGAAGCCGTTCCAGGCCTCCGGCCTGGCGGAGGCGGGCTCCTATGGCGAGATCCGCACCAATGCCGGGGTGGGCGGGGTGCAGGGGCCGGTGACCTTCAGCGCCGATGCCGCCACCTTCCGCACCCGCGGCTATTCCAGCTTCAGCGACAAGCGCGGCGGGTCGGAAGCCGACGACTTCCATTCCAAGTCGCTGCAGGGCAAGGCCAAGGTCGCCATCGGTGATAACGTCACCGCCTTCGCCAAGGGCCGCTGGGTCTGGGAGCGCCAGCCGAGCGATTCCGCGACCCGCGACCTGATCGACACCTATATCAAGAAGCAGGAGCAGTACTATCGCGCCGGCAGCGACATCAGCCTGCTGGACGGCCGGCTGACCACCACCATCGCCGCGAACTATAGCTGGCACCATCGGACTTATATCCGCGGCACCCTGAACGGCGACACCTACGACGGCACCAAGACCAAGCTGGAGGCGCGCAGCGCCTATGCCGTCTCCGACCGGGTCACCCTGGCCGGCGGCGTGGAGACGGAGGAGCAGCAGCTGCGCCAGCGGGCACCGAACTCCGCCGGTACGCCGGCGCTGGGCAGCATCGATGCCACGGTCGGCACCAATTCCGCCTTCGGCGAGGCGCAGGTGGAGCCGTGGCGCAACCTCACCCTCACCGTCGGTGGCCGCTACGACGACAACCAGCAGTTCGGCGGCGAGTTCACCTGGCGCGGCACCGCCGCCTGGTTCCTGCCCGACTGGATCGCGCCTGGCTGGGGCACGAAGTTCCGCGGCAGCTACGGCACAGGCTTCGTCACGCCGTCGCTCTATGAGCTGAACGATCCCTGCATCGGCTTCTCCGACCTGAAGCCGGAGAAGAGCAAGGGCTTCGACTTCGGCATCGACCAGAGCCTGCCGCAGGGCCGGCTGGACCTGAGTGCCACCCTGTTCCGGGTCGATATCCGCGACCAGATCGCCTATGACAGCTTCCGCACCCTGCCGGCCGCCTGCCAGCCCTATTTCGGCACCACCGGCGGCTATGGCAATCGCGACACGGTGCGCTCCGACGGTGTCGAGTTCGCCGTGGCGGCGGAGCCGGTCGACCGCTTCGTCGTGCGCGGCAGCTATACCTACGACCGCGCCAACGACACCTCCACCGACACCTCGCTGGCCGACGTGCCGGCGCACAAGGCCTATCTGGACCTCTCCTACGGCGTGACCGATGCGCTGCGGGTCGGCGGCAGCGCGCGCTACCAGTCGAGCCAGCGCAACTTCGTCGGCTGGTCCGATCCCTTCACCGTGTTCGGCCTGCGCGCCGACTACGACCTGCGCCCGAACGTGAGCCTGTTCGGCCGGGTGGAGAACGTCCTGAACCACCAGTACGAGGAACGGGCCGGCATCGGCACGCCGGACCGTTCCGTCTATGCCGGCATCCGCGCCCGCTTCTGATCGCCGCAGGAAAGGCCATCCCATGACAGCACTCGCGAAGCCCTATCGGACCGAGGAACTCGGCACCGGCCGCCTCGACATCTTCCCGATCCCGGCGGAAGAGACGGTCCTGCTGAAGGCCTTCGAGGAGATCTTCCGCAACCACTGGTCGGAGATCCATTTCGGCTATCTGGTGCAGGGCGCCGCCTTCGAGGCGAAGGCCCCCGGCCCGCCGCAGCGCATCGGCGTCATGAAAGGCTATCTGACGGTCGATTTCGGCGCCTGGCATTTCCACGTCTGCATCGGCGCCTACAAGGACAAGGACCCGGAACTGTCGCGCATCCGCCCGACCGCGCGGGCGGAGCTGTACCGCACCCTGAAGGCCGACGACACGCCGGGCTCCTGGGGCCTGCGGCTGTTCAACGGCCGCGGCGAGCACCAGTTCCAGGTCTTCCTGCCGCATCCCTTCCTCTCGCCCGACCAGCAGATCGAAGCCGAACCGAGCTGGGAGCGGCTGGCGCTGTGGGACAAGCTGCGCGCACGGCTGCTCGGCCTCGCCCCGGACCCGGTCGACCGCGCCGCCACCGGCGTCCGCCACTGACGGAGCTGGCCTTGCACCGCATGCTGCACGCCGCCGCCGTGGCGGTGGCCGTGCTGCTGGCACCGCAGTCTGGCAATGCCGACGCGGCGATCCCGACCGTGATGTCCACCAGCCTCTGTGCCGACCAGTTCGCCCTGGCCCTGCTGCCGCCGGAGCGGATCCTCAGCCTCTCGCAATCGGCCGCCGACCCGGATCTCTCGATCCACTGGCGGCAGGCGGCAGCAATGCCCGGCAACCGCGGTACCGTCGAGGAAATCGTGATGGCCCGGCCGGACATCGTGATCGCCGATGCCTGGGGCGTCGACAAGACCCGCGACTTCCTGGAGGCGGAGGGGATGGAGGTGATCGCCCTGCCGCTGCTCGAGGACCTGGGCGAAATCGCCGACCTCACCGAAACCGTGGCGGCGCGGCTGGGCGTGGCGGAGCGCGGCCGGCAGCTGGCCGCGGCGATGCGCGCCCGCATCGCTGTGGCGGAGCGCGAGGAGGGGGCGGAGCGCGAGGAGGGGACGGAGCGCGAGGCGGGTGCACGGCCGCGCACCCTGTACATGTCGCCCGGCGGCACCACCGCCGGGCCCGGCAGCTTCGGCCACGAGGTGCTGCGCGCCGGCGGCGCGGAGAACATCGCGGCGACGGAAATGGGCCTGCAAGGCTGGGGCACGATCGGGCTGGAGCAGGCCATGCTGGCCGACCCGGACCTGCTGGTGCTCAGCTTCTTCCGCGACAACGCCTTCTCGCTGACCCAGCGGATGCGCTTCCATTCCGGCTTCCAGGCCCTGCTGGACCGGGTGCCGGCGACCGAGATCCAGGGCCGGCACTGGATCTGCTCAGGCTGGTTCCTGATGCTGGCGATCGCCGACCTGAGGATCGGCATCGCGGAGCTGCGCCGCGACGGCGGCCTGCCATGACCGCCGCCCAGACCCCTGCTGCCCAGACCACTGCTGCCCAGACCGCCGCCGCCCGGCGCGAACCGCCGCCCCCCGCCCTCCTGGCCGCAGCCCTGGTTGCGCTGCTTGTGCTGAGCCTGCTCGCCTCCATCATCACCGGCTATGTCGACCTGCCGGCCGGCACCGTGCTGGGCACCCTGCTCGCCGGCGGCAGCGGCGATGCGGCACTGGACCTCGTGGTGCTGGAGATCCGCCTGCCCCGCGCCCTGCTGGGCGCCACCGTCGGCGGCGCGCTGGGCGCGGCCGGCGCCGCGATGCAGGGCCTGCTGCGCAATCCCCTGGCCGATCCCGGCATCATCGGCGTCTCGCAATGCGCGGCGCTGGGCGCGGTGGCGACGATCTATTTCGGCCTGGCCGGGGCCAGCGTCTGGCTGCTTCCCGCCGCCGGGATGGCCGGCGCCATGCTGGCCGCCATCGCGATGCAGGTCCTCGCCGGCCGCGACGCCAGCGTCCTCACCGTCATCCTGGCCGGGGTAGCGATCGGCAGCATCGCCTGGTCGCTGACCTCGCTGGCGATGAACCTGTCGCCCAATGTCTGGGCGGTGCGCGAGATCGTGTTCTGGCTGCTGGGGTCGCTGAAGGACCGCAGCAACACCGAGATCCTGGCCGCGGCGCCGTTCGTCGCCGCAGGCCTGGCCCTGATCTTCTCCTGCGGCCGCGGCCTGGAGGCCCTGGCGCTGGGCGAGGAGACGGCAGCCAGCCTGGGGGTCAACCTGAACGCGCTGAAGGCACGGGCGATCCTTGGCGTGGCGCTGGCCGTCGGGGCCGCGGTCTCGATCGCCGGCAGCATCGCCTTCGTCGGCCTGATGGTGCCCCACGTCATGCGCCCGCTGGTCGGACAGCGGCCGCAGCCCCTGCTCTGGGCCAGCGCGCTGGCCGGCGCGATCCTTGTGGTCGCCGCCGACATCGTCACCCGTGCCGCGCCGACCAACCAGGAGCTGAACCTCGGTGTCATCACCGCACTTCTGGGGGCGCCGTTCTTCCTGACCCTGATCCTGCGCAGCCGCCGGTCGGTGCGATGATTGGCCATGCGATGATGGGGATGGCTGGCGCCTTGCAGGCGGAGCGGGTCGATGTCGTCCAGGGCCGCCGCCGCGTGGTGCAGGGGGTGTCGCTGCAGGTGGCGCCCGGCGAGATTGTGGGCCTGCTGGGCCCGAACGGCTCGGGCAAGAGCACCCTGCTCAAGGCGATGCTCGGCCTGAAGCCTGCCGCTGCCGGCCGCATCCTGCTGGACGGCGCACCGCTCGCCGGCATGGACCGCCGGAGCGCGGCGCGGCGCATCGGCTACCTGCCGCAGGACGCGGTCAGCGACTGGCCGCTCAAGGTGCGCCATGTCGTGTCGCTGGGGCGAACCCCGGAACTCTCGCCGCTGCGCGGCCTGTCGGCCGCCGACCTGGCGGCGGTGGAAGGTGCGATGGCGCTGATGGACTGCAGCCACCTGGCCGACCGGCCGGTGACCGCTCTGTCCGGCGGCGAACGCAGTCGGGTGATGATGGCGCGGGTGCTGGCGGGAGAACCGGATTATCTGCTGCTGGACGAGCCGGCGACCGGCCTGGACCCGCACCACCAGCTGCGCCTGCTCGCTGCCCTGGCGGCGCTTGCCCGGCCGCCGCAGGGCAAGCGCCGCGGCATCCTGCTGGTGCTGCACGACCTGGTCCTCGCCGCCCGCTTCTGCGACCGGGTGCACCTGATCGCCGAGGGCCGCACCCTGGCGGACGGGCCGCCGGCGACCGCCCTTTCCGCCGACTCGATCGAACGGGCCTTCGCGGTGCGACCGCTACTGTTGCCGGCCGGCGGTACCATCGTGCCGCTGGCCTGGGAGATCGGTTCCTGAAAGCGGCCTGTCGGCCGAAACCCTATGGTGCCAGGCGCTGCAGCATGCGGACCAGGTCGCGGTCGGCCACCGGCTTGCTCAGCCGCGGCGCGTCGCGCAGGGCGGGATCGTCCAGCGCCAGGCGGGCATAACCGGTGACCAGTGCGAAGGGGATGCTGGCCTCCAGCAGCCGGCGCGCGACCGGGGCGACCGTCTCGTCGCCCAGATTGACGTCCAGCAGTGCCGCCCGGGGCAGACCCTGGTCCAGCAGGGCATTGGCATCGGCGACACTGGGCGCCGGGCCGAGGACGTTGTAGCCCAGGGCGATCAGGCGGTCCTCCATCTCCATCGCCACCAGCACCTCGTCCTCGACCACGAGGATCGTGCCGGTGACCAGCCCGGCCGCGGCGGCATGTTCTGTTTCCGTCGTCATGCTGCCCTCTTGAGCGGGAAGTCCATCGCACAGACGAAGCCGTCCGGGGCGAAGCCGAGATCCGCATGGCCACGCAGCTGGTAGGCGACGGCGCGCCGGATCAGGATCGTGCCGAAGCCCTCATGGTCCTGCAAGCCGGCCTCCCGCGTACCGGGCGGCAGCTGCGCGCCCTGTTCGCGCCATTCCAGATGCAGGCGGTCGCCATCGTTGCGCCAGGTCACCAGGATACGCCCGCCAGAGTTCGAAAGTGCCCCGTGCCGGGCCGCGTTGCTGGCCAGCTCGTGCACGATCAGGGCGAAGATGGTGACCTGGTTCGGCGACAGGGCGACCGGCGGCCCGTCCATCACGATCCGGTCGGGGCTGTCCTGGAGGAACGGCGCCAGCAGGTTGTGCAGGAGGGATCGCAGCGGCGCACGGTCCAGCGAGGTCTCCAGCATCGTGCCATGGGCAAGGGCCAGCGCCTTCATGCGGCTGAGAAAGGCAGTGCGAAAGCTGGCGACATCCTCGCCCCGGGTCTGTATCGCCAGCGACTGCACCAGGGCCAGCAGGTTCTTTACCCGATGCGCGATCTCGATCACCCGCGGGTCGGTCAGCCCGGCGGTGATCGCCGCCGGGCTGCCGGGCAGCGGCGCTTGCACGGTATCGAAAGTCAGCAGCATCATCGACGCAGAATGCTCATCGGGCCGGATCGGGCAGCCGTTCACGGTCATGCGACGGCCATCCAGGCATTCCAGCGGACAACCGTTGAACGCACGCTCTTCCGGCAGGACCCGCCGAACGGCATCGCTGAAATCCGGCCCGTCCCAGCGACAGGCCTGCAGCCGCGCCAGTTCGCGCCCGGACAGATTGCCGCCATCGCCCACCAGCGTGCCGAACGCCGGGTTGGCAACAACGATCCGCATGCCGCCGTCGATCGCCGCCGCGGGCGCAGCCACCGCGCCCACCACGGCACCGGCGAGGCGGACCAGATTCTCTGGAACCACCGCTGGGCCTGAAGGTGTCATCCTGGAAAGGTACCGCGTTTGCGTATGCATGCAATCGTCCCAATGATCCAGCACCCCGCGCGGTTCCACGGCTGCCGCATTATACGCCATTTGGACGAATCCGCTGCGCTTGGTCCCTTACCAGCCGAGCAGCCAGGCGCCGGCAGCGAGGCAGACCAGGCTACCGCCCAGCAGCAGGCAGCAGGTCACCGTCATGTCCAGGGCCGCGCGCATATGCTTCGCCCGGGCGTCGAAGCCGGCGCCATTGACCCAGGGCTCGGGGGAGATCCGGCCGTCGTAGCGGCGCGGTCCCGACAGCCTGACACCCAGCGCGCCGGCCATCGCCGCCTCGGGCCAGCCGGCATTCGGGGACCGGTGGGCCCGCGCATCCCGCGCCATCACTGCCAGCGACCGCCGCCAGTGCCGGCCGGCGCTGGCGGCGATCAGCAGGCCGGTCAGGCGGGCCGGGATCCAGTTCACGGCATCGTCGAGCCGCGCCGCAGCCCAGCCGAAAGCACCGTAGCGGGGCCCGCGATGGCCGATCATCGAATCGGCGGTATTGATCGCCTTGTAGACGGCGATTCCCGGCAGGCCGAACAGGCAGCCCCAGAAGACCGGCGCCACCACCCCGTCCGACAGGTTCTCCGCCAGGCTCTCCAGCGCCGCGCGGCGCACCTCCGGCGGCTGCAGGTCCGTCGTGTCGCGGCCGACGATGCGCGACAGGGCGACCCGGCCGGTCGCCAGGCCGTCGATCCGCAGCCCGTCCTCCACGTCGCGGACATGCTCCACCAGGCTGCGCTGCGCGATCAGGATGCCGGCCAGCAGCGCCTCCACCAGGATGCCGCCGGGCAGGCGCGACAGCAGGTGCTGGATCGTCCAGGCCACGATCCCGACGATACCGACCAGCAGCAGCAGCGACAGGATGCCGGCCAGGCGCCGCCGCCCATCGGCTGCGCCGTCGTGATTGAACGACCGGTCGGCCCGGTCGACGATCCGGCCCATCAGCACGACCGGATGCGGCAGGCGCCGCCACAATCTGGGGGGGTCGCCGATCACTCCGTCGGCCAGCATGGCCATCGCCATCATGATCAGGGTCTGGGCGACCATCCCGGCTCCTCGGCCAGGGCCAGCAGCCCGTCCAGGTCCAGATGCGCCTCCAGCGCCTCCGCGATCTCGTCCAGGGCGGCGTCGACGCCCGCCTCGAAGGGAAGGCCGGAAGCGGTACCGGCCCGCAGGCTTTCCAGCCAGGCGGCGCGGAAGCCGTCCGACCCGAACAGGCCGTGCAGATAGCTGCCCTCCACCCGGCCGTCGGCGCTGCGGGCCCCGTCCGGCCGGCCGTCCAGCAGCACAAGCGGCCGCGCGGCATCGGGGCCCTCGGTGGCACCCATATGGATCTCGTACCCCCGCACCGCCGCCCCGCCATAGTCCGGCGCGATACCCTGCGCCTCCCGGACCACCTTCTGCGCCGCCATCGCGGTGGCGACGTCCAGCAGGCCGAGGCCGGGCGAACTGCCCGGCGCGCCGTCGCTGCCCTGCGGATCGTCGACCCGGCGTCCCAGCAGCTGCAGCCCGCCGCAAAGCCCCAGCACCCGGCCGCCGGCGCGGCGATGGGCGATGATGTCGATATCCCAGCCCTGTTCCCGCAGCATCGCAAGATCGCCGCGGGTGGACTTGGTGCCCGGCAGAACGATGGCATCGGCATCGCGCGGCAGCGGCCGGCCCGGCGGCACGAAGGCGACCGACACCGCCGGCTCCGCCAGCAGCGGGTCCAGGTCGTCGAAATTCGCGATCCGGGACAGCATCGGCACCGCGATCGAGACCGGCGGCCGGTCGCCACCCCGCCCCGCAACCGGCCGTTCCAGCCGCACCGCATCCTCCGCAGGCAGCCGCGCCGTCGCCGGCAGCCAGGGCAGGACGCCGACCGGATGCCAGCCGGTGCGCCCGGCGACGAAGTCCATCCCGTCGGCGAACAGCGCCGGATCGCCGCGGAACTTGTTGACCAGGAAGCCGCGGATCCGTGCCGCATCCGGCGGCGACAGCACCGCGGCGGTGCCGACCAGGGCCGCGATCACGCCGCCGCGGTCGATATCGCCGGCCAGCACCACCGGAAGGCCCGCGGCCTCGGCAAAGCCCATGTTCGCCACGTCGCCGGCCCGCAGGTTGACCTCCGCGGCACTGCCGGCCCCTTCGACCAGCACCAGGTCGCGGCCCGCGCCGACCGTCGCGAAGCTGTCCAGGATCGCCGGCAGGAACCGCGCCCGGCGCGACCGCCAGGCGCCGGCCTCGATGCGCCCCTCGGCACGGCCCTGGATCACCACCTGGCTGCCGCGGTCGCTTTCCGGCTTCAGCAGGACCGGGTTCATGTGGACCGACGGGGCGATGCCGGCGGCCCGCGCCTGCAGCGCCTGTGCGCGGCCGATCTCGCCGCCCTCTGCGGTGACCGCGGCATTGTTCGACATGTTCTGCGGCTTGAACGGGGCCACCTTCAGGCCGCGGCGGGCATAGGCGCGGGCCAGGCCGGCGACCAGCACCGACTTGCCGACGTCCGAGCCGGTGCCCTGCACCATCAGGGCCCGCGGTCGGGCGGCCCTCATGCCCCCGAAACCGGGATCGGGCGGTCAGGCCACCACATGGCCGGGCGGCGGCAGGCGGACGATGAAATGCCCCTTGATCCCCTCCGGCCATTGCCGGAACGGCACCCGCCCCTCCGCGCTGTCGCGGTACAGGCGGAAGAAGGCGACCAGGGCCTGCGCATCCTCGTCGGTCGGCGCGAAGCCGCCCAGCACATAGCCGATCTTTCCCGGCGCGCGCAGATGCGCGGTGCAGTGGCGCGAACAGGCGAACAGGCAGGGCATTTCCTCCACCGCCACCGGCGGCTCGCCCTCTTCCACCGCCGCGGCCGCGGCGCGGCGCACCGCCGCGACGAAACGGGCGCCGCCGCGCCGGCCGTCCGGTGCCTCGCTCGCCTCCGCATCGAACCGGCAGGTGTTGCACAGCACGATCGCCGGCCCGGCATCGCTTTCACGCAGCAGCATGGCTCAGAACTCGATCCCGGCCTGCGCCTTCACGCCGTCGCGGAAGGGATGCTTCACCAGGCTCATCTCGGTCACCAGGTCGGCCGCCTCGATCAGCTCCGGCTTGGCGTTGCGGCCGGTGACGATGACATGGGTGTCGGCCGGCCGGTCGCGCAGGAAGGCGACGACCTCGTCCAGCGGCAGATAGTCGTTGCGCAGCACGATGTTCAGTTCGTCGCACAGCACCATCCGGATCTCCGGGTCCAGGATCATCTCCTTCGTCACCGCCCAGGCGCGCTCCGCCGCGGCGATGTCGCGGGCGCGGTCCTGCGTCACCCAGGTGAAGCCCTCGCCCAGCACCTCGATGCGGACCTGCTCGGGGAAGGCCTCCAGCACCGCCTTCTCGCCGGAGGTCCAGGCCCCCTTCACGTACTGCACCACGCCGACCTTCTGGCCATGGCCGATGGCGCGCATCACCATCCCCAGGGCCGCCGTCGTCTTGCCCTTGCCCTTGCCGGTATGGACGATCAGCAGGCCCTTCTCGATATTCTTCTCCAGCATCATCCGGTCGCGCGCTTCTTTCACCTTGCGCATCTTCTCCGAATGGCGGGTATCGTCGGGCGTCTCGGTCATGCCGGTTCTCCTTGCCGCCCCCCGGCACCGGCGGCCAGGGCCGCCAGGGTGTCGCGGGCGCTGTTGCTCTGCGGCCGCCAGAGGCCGCGCGCCATCGCCTCCTCGAACCGCGCCGCCATCTCGCGCAGGGCGGCCGGATTGCTGCGCGCCATGAAGTCGCGCACCGCGCGGTCGTCCAGATAGGCGTCGAACAGCAGGTCGAACTGGTGATCCTTCACCAGCCCGGTGGTAGCGGCGAAGGCATAGAGATAATCGACCGTGGCCGCCATCTCGAAGGCCCCCTTGTAGCCGTGCCGCATCGCGCCGGCGATCCATTTCGGGTTCGCCGCGCGGCCGCGCAAGACCCGCGCCAGCTCGTCCTCCAGCCGGCGGATGCGCGGCCGGCCGGGCTGCGCATGGTCGTTGTGATAGAGCTCCGGCGCGGTGCCGCGCAGATGCGCCACCGCCGCGGCCATGCCGCCCTCGAACTCGTAATACTCGCCGGAATCCAGCAGGTCGTGCTCGCGATTGTCCTGGTTCTGGACCACGGCGTCGGCACCGGCCAGGCGGGCGGCGAAACGCTCCCCGGCGGCCTCGCCCTCGCGCCCTGCGCCATAGGCAAAGCCGCCGCCGGCCAGATAGGCATCCGCCAGCTCGGCGCGATCGGCCCAGCCCCCGGAATCGATCATGCCCTGCAGCCCGGCGCCATAGCTGCCGGGGGCGGAGCCGAACACCCGCCAGCCGGCCTGCAGCCGTGCCTTCTCCGCCTCCATGCCGGCGGCGCGCAGCGCCCGCGCCTCGTCCGCCGCGGCGGCGGCCAGCGGGTTCTCCTCCGCCGGCTCGTCCAGCGCGATCACCGCCCGGGCCGCCGAATCCAGCAGGTCGATCTGGGCCGGGAAGGCATCGCGGAAGAAGCCGGAGACCCGGAAGGTGACGTCGACCCGGGGCCGGCCCAGGGCCGAGAGCGGCAGCACCTCGAAGCCGGTGACCCGGCGCGCCGCGGCGTCCCAGGTCGGCCGCACCCCCATCAGTGCGAGCGCCTGGGCGATATCGTCGCCGCCGGTGCGCATGTTGGCCGTGCCCCAGCCGGTCAGCGCCATGCGACGCGGCCAGTCGCCGTGGCGCTGCAGGTAATCCTCCACCAGCAGCTGCGCCGAGGCCCAGCCCAGCGACCAGGCCGCCGGGGTCGGCACCGACCTTGTGTCGACGGAATAGAAGTTCCGGCCCGTCGGCAGCACCTCGGGCCGGCCGCGGGTCGGCGCCCCGGACGGTCCGGGCGCGACGAAGCGGCCATCCAGCCCGCGCAGCAGGCCGTCCAGCTCCGCCGTGCCGCAGCCTGCCACCGCAGGCCGCAGCTCCGCATCGATCGCCGCCAGCACCGCCGCGGTGCCGGGCCAGCCCGGCTCCGGCGCCCGCGCGCCCTCCACCAGGGCCGCGGCAAGCAGCTCCAGCCGCTCCACCGTATCGCCGGCGATGCGCCAGGGTTCGTCCGACATCGCCGCCAGCGCCGGTGGCTGCGGCCCCGTCCAGGGCAGGGCCGGATCGGCCTCCAGCGGGTCCCAGCCCTGCAGGCCCAGATCGGCCGCCAGGGCCCGCAGCAGGGAGGCCTGGCCGTCGCGGCCATGGCCGCGCGGCAGGCGCGCCAGGGCAACCAGCAGGTCGCGGCACTGGCGCCCCTCCGGCGCGCGGCCGAAGACATGCAGCCCGTCGCGGATCTGCAGTTCCTTCAGTTCGCAGAGATAGGCGTCCAGCTGCTGCAGGCGGCGCTCCGCCGGGTCGCCGCAATCGCCCGCGGCCGCAGCCGCGGCGGGCAGCGACGCGGCGTCCAGGTCCCGGTCCAGGCCGATCCGCGCCATCAGCGCCAGGATCTCCTCCCGCAGCACCTCGACCCGCCGCGGATCGCCCTGCGCGGCGTCGTAATATTCGTCGACCAGCGCCTCCAGGTCCTTCAGCGGGCCATAGCTCTCCGCCCGGGTCAGCGGCGGGGTCAGATGGTCGACGATCACCGCCGCGCTGCGCCGCTTCGCCTGGCTGCCCTCCCCCGGATCGTTGACGATGAAGGGATAGAGATGCGGCAGCGGCCCCAGCGCCGCCTCCGGATAGCAGGAAGCCGACAGCGCCAGCGCCTTGCCCGGCAGCCATTCCAGGGTGCCGTGCTTGCCCAGGTGGATCACGGCATGGGCGTCGAAGGCGGTGCGCAGCCAGGCATAGAAGGCGAGATAGGCGTGCGGCGGCACCAGGGCGAGGTCGTGATAGCTGGCCAGCGCATCGACGTCGCGGCCGCGCGCCGGCTGGATGCCGACCAATATCCGGCCGAAGGCCAGCACCGGCAGCACGAAGCCGGCCGCGCCGTCCCGCACCGCCACCGTCGGATCGGCTTCCGGCGCGCCCCAGCGGGCCGTGACCGCCCGCCCCACCGCCGCCGGCAGACCGTCGAGGAAGGCCCGGTAGTCGTCGAGCGGCAGGAAGGCGCCGCCGTCGCGAACCGCTTCATTGGTCGGCCCGGCCGACAGGCCGCGCATCAGCGCGTCGCCGTCGGCGGGGATGCCGTCCACCGCATAGCCCGCGTCCTGCAGCGCCTGCAGCACCGCCACCGCGCTGGCCGGGGTGTCCAGCCCGACGCCATTGCCCAGCCGGCTGTCGCGGTTCGGATAGTTGGCGAGGACGACCGCAAGCCGCCGCTCCGCCGCCGGGGTGCGCCGCAGCCGCGCCCAGCGGCCGGCCTGCGCGGCGACGAAGCCCACCCGGCCGGGCTCCGGCACATGCGCCACGATCGGCCATTCCGTCGCCGCATCGAAACGCTCCTGCGCCTTGAAGGCGATCGCACGGCTGAGGATGCGGCCATCGACCTCCGGCAGGGCCACGTTCATCGCCATGTCGCGCGCGGTCAGGCCGGTACTGCCGTCCGCCCAGCCGTCCCGGTCGCCGGCCGCCAACACCGCCTGCAGCACCGGGCAGTCGGCGCCGCCTGGCGGCGCGGCATCGCCCGCCCCCGGCACGGCGACGGCAAAGGAGGTGCAGTTGACGATCACGTCGGGCGGATGGCCGGCGAACAGCTCCGCCAGCAGGTCGGCGGCGAAGCCGTCCTTCAGGCTCTGCACGAAGACCGGCAGCGGGTTCAGCCCCTCCGCCTGCAGGGCGGCGGTCATCGCGTCCACCGGCGCCGTGCCGCCGGACTGCACTAGGGCACGGTAGAACAGCAGCGCCGCCGTCGGCGCGCCGGCGCGCCACTGCGCCGTCACCATCGCCAGGTCGGCCCGTTCCGCCCCCGGCCAATACAGCCCGGCGGAGAGCAGCGGCGCCGGCTCCGCCCAGTCTGGAAAGTCCTGGCCACGGCCGATCAGGTCGGCGGCATAGAGCAGGAAGCTGCGGGCGTTGGGAATGCCGCCATGGTCGCCATAGGCCTGCAGGCGCGCCCGCGCCGCGCCGTCCAGGGTCGACATCGCGGCGAAGTCGGCATCCTCGCCGCCGCTGCCCGGCAGCAGCGCCAGGGCGATGCCGCGGTCGCGGCAGCAGGCGGCGATCTCGTCGATGCCGTAGGGCCAGTAGCCGCGGCCGCCCAGCAGCCGCACGCAGACCAGCCGCGCACGGCCCACGACCCGCTCGACATAGAGGTCGACCGACAGGTTGTGACGCAGCTGCAGCAGGTTGGCCAGCCGCACGGCGGGAAAGTCCGCCGGCAGGTCCGCCCGCGCCCGCGCCAGGCAGGCCAGTTCGCTGTCGGCCGTCGACAGCACGACGATCTCCCCCGGCGTCTGGCCGGGGTCGACCGCCTCGCTGCCGTCGTCGATGCGGCCGGGCTGGACGGCGAGAAGGTGCATCAGCCGGCGGCGGCTGCGGCCGCTTCCGCACCGCAGGCGGCCAGCACGGCCTGCAGGTCGGCGGCAATGGCGTCCCGGTCCAGCCCGGTCTCGCCGATCACCACCAGGCGGCTGGCGCGGTCGGCGGCGGCGCTGCGCTCCGCCGCGTTCCACGGCCGGTCGAAATGGTGCTGCACCCGCGGTCCCACCGCCTGCACCACCAGGCGCATCGGCTTGCCGGCGACGGCGGCGAAACCCTTCAGCCGCAGGATGCCGTGGCGGGCCAGGACCCCCGCCAGCGCCGCATCCAGCGGCGCCGGATCGGCGATCGCCGGGCCGGTGACGACGAAGCTCTCGAAATCGTCATGGTCGTGGTCAGGCTCGTCGTCGTGGTGCGACGGCCGCGCGGCGAGGTCGGCTTCCGCCGCCGCCTCCAGGCCCAGCAGATGAGCGGCGTCGATGGCGCCGTTGGCCACCGTCAGCATCCGCACGCCGGTGCGCAGCCGTCCCGACAGCTCGGCCCGCAGCTCTTCCAGCTTCGCAACGTCCACCAGGTCGGTCTTGTTCACGATCACCAGGTCGGCGCAGGCCAGCTGGTCCTCGAACAGCTCCTCCAGCGGGCTGTCATGGTCCAGCGCCGGGTCGGCGCCGCGCTGTGCGGCGACCGCTTCCTCGTCGGCGGCGAAGCGGCCTTCCGCCATCGCCGCGGCGTCGACCAGGGTGACCACCCCGTCCACCGTGACCCGGGTGCGGATCTCCGGCCAGGCGAAGGCCTTCACCAGCGGCTTCGGCAGAGCCAGGCCCGAGGTCTCGATGACGATATGCTCCGGCGCCGGGTCGCGGGCCAGCAGCATCTTCATGGTGGGCAGGAAGTCGTCGGCCACGGTGCAGCAGATGCAGCCGTTCGCCAGTTCCACCACATCCTCCTCCGGGCAGCCCAGGTCGCCGCAGCCCTTCAGGATCTCGCCGTCGACACCCAGGTCGCCGAATTCGTTGATGATCAGGGCGATGCGCCGGCCGCCGGCGGTGGCGATCAGGTTGCGGATCAGGGTGGTCTTGCCCGCGCCCAGGAAGCCGGTCACCACGGTCGCGCCGATCTTGCCGTGCCCGGGACGGACACCTCCGGGCATCGCCTTGCCGTCCGTTCCTGTCTGCATCCTGTCCTCCGCCTGCTGTTCGGCCTGGCGGCGGGTGAAGGGTCACGGGACCGGAGGGACCGCCCGGGCATCGCCGGGCATGGCAATCCGTGTCGCGTGGCCGGTGCACCCCGCCCGGGCCTGACGCTGTCTGTTCCTGTCCGGGCCGGTCTCCTGGCTTGCGCCTGCGCGCCGCCGCCTGCGGATGGCGGGCGACAGCGAAACGCCGGCCGGACCCGACAGCCTTCCCGGAACCGGCCGGGAGGGCCGCGTTCCAGTGGCGCATGGCAGCTTCCGTCGTGCGGAAAAAGCCAGTCGGGCCCGGGTCGGCAGGCGCCTACAGTTGCGGGGGCAGCCGCGGACTTGCCGGCAGGCGATCCTGCCGGCGCACCGCGTTCCCGTGGCGATCGAACGCCCGCCCGGACGCCTGCTTCTATCCCGCGCGCCCCAAGACGGTCAATCTGGCGCAGCAATCCGGCAACGGCTCCGGGATCAATCGACAGCGGCCGGAACGGCGGTATAGCTTTGCCGCAACCAACAACGGCAAAGAAGCGGAGGACGCGCGATGGCGCAGGCGACGGGGCCCCTGTGGAAGTGGGATGCGGTGGATCTGGCAGCGGCGATCGCAACCCGCCGGCTGTCCAGCCGGGAGGCGGTGCAGGCCAGCCTGGACCGCATGCAGGCGGTGAACCCGAAGATCAACGCCGTCGTGGAATCCCGCGCCGACGAGGCACTGGCCGCCGCCGATGCCGCCGACCGCGCGGTCGCCGCGGGCGATGCGCTGGGACCGCTGCACGGCGTGCCGGTCACGATCAAGGTGAATGTCGACCAGAAGGGCTATGCCACCTCCAACGGCATCAGCGCCTTCGCAGACCTGCAGGCGCCCTCCGACTCGCCGGTGGTGGTGAACTGGAAGAAGGCCGGCGCCGTGATCGTCGGGCGCACCAACACGCCGGCCTTCTCGATGCGGTGGTTCACCGACAATGCGCTGTACGGCCAGACCCTGAACCCGCTGAACGCGAAGCTGACCCCGGGCGGGTCGTCCGGCGGCGCGGCGGCGGCGGTGGCGGCCGGGATCTGCCCGCTGGCGCATGGCAACGATTATGGCGGCTCGGTCCGCTATCCTGCCTATGCCTGCGGCCTGGCGGGGCTGCGCCCCTCCTTCGGCCGGGTGCCGGCCTATATCGAGACGGCGCCGCGGGAACGGCCGATGACCGCACAGCTGATGTCGGTGCAGGGGCCCCTCGCGCGCCGGGTGCGCGACGTGCGCACCGGCCTGGCGGCGATGACCGCCCGCGACCCGCGCGACCCCTGGTGGGTGCCGGCGCCGCTGCAGGGGCCGGCCCCGGCCCGGCCGATCCGGGTGGCGGTCTGCGCCGATCCGTTCGGTGACGGCGTGCATCCCGACGTCAAGTCGGCGATCGGCCAGGCGGCCGGCTGGCTGGCCGATGCCGGCTATGCGGTGGAGGAGGTCGCCGTGCCGCGCGCGGTGGAGGCGGCAGAGCACTGGCTGACCCTGGTGATGTCCGACACCCGCCGCGGCATGGCCGGCGCGATCGCGGAACTGGGCGACGATGCGATCAAGCGCGCCTATGAGGGCATGGATGCCGGCGCGCCGGCGGAGATCGGCTTCACCGACTACATGGCGGCGCTGGAAGGGCGCACCACCGTGCTGCGAACCTGGTCGCTGTTCCAGGAGGACTACCCCCTGGTGCTGATGCCCGTCAGCATGCAGCCGCCGTTCGAGCAGGTGGCGGACCAGCAGGGCGCCAATGCCTTCGCCGGCCTGCTGCAGGCGCAGCGGCCGCTGACCATGATCAACCTGATGGGCCTGCCCGGCATGTCGGTCGCTACCGGCATCAGTGCCGACGGCACCGCGATGGGCGTGCAGATCGTCGGCCAGCGCTTCCGCGAGGATCTCTGCCTGGACGCCGCCGAGGTGGTGGAGGCGCGTGCCGGCGTGAGCCTGCCGATCGATCCGCGATAGGGGCGACCCGCGATGGACCCATCGCCCCGTCGTCAGCCGAGCATGCTGCCCAGCAGGGTGGCGATCCCCAGGAAGGAGAAGAAGCCGGCGATATCGGTGACCGTGGTCAGGATGATCGACGAGGCGACGGCCGGGTCCTGGCCCAGCCGCGCCAGCACGATCGGCACCAGGGCGCCGGCAATCCCGGCCATCACCATGGAGATCACCATCGACAGGGCGATGACCAGCACCAGGCCGACGCTGTCGCTCCACAGATAGACGCCGATGCCGCAGGTCAACGCGATCGCCAGGCCGTTCCAGAAGCCGGTATTGACCTCCTTGCGCATCACCGCGAACCAGTGGGCGATGCCGATCTCGCGCAGCGCCAGGCCGCGCATCGTCACCGCCAGCGCCTGCGCGCCGGCATTGCCGGACTGGCCGGCCACCACCGGCAGCAGCACCGCCAGCGCGGTATAAGTGGCGATCGTGTCCTCGAAGATGCCGACGACGGAGGCCGCCAGGAAGGCGGTCAGCAGGTTGATCTGCAGCCAGGGCATGCGCTTGCGCAGCGCCAGCCAGCTGGAGGAGGTGGCGCGTTCCTCCCGCCCGGCGCCGACCATGGTCTGGATGTCCAGGCTGGCCTCGTCCTTCAGCGCCTCCAGCAGGCGGTGGTGGCGCACCACCCCCAGGATGCGGCCCTCCGGGTCCAGGACCGTCAGCTCGTCCAGGTCCTGGGTCTCCAGCTTCTCGACCACCTCTTCCTGCGGGTCCATCGGGCTGGCCACGGCGGGCACCGGAACCATCAGGTGGGACAGCGGCGTGTCGGCGTGGTGCAGCGCCAGTTCGCGCAGGTCCACCACCCCCGCCAGCCGGTTCTCGGCATCCAGCAGCTTGATCAGCCGCACCCGCCGGTTGCCGCCCTCGCGCAGCAGCGCCAGCGCGCGGCCGACATTCGCCTCCGCCGGCAGGCTGAAGACGACGGTGTCCATCAGCCGCCCCGCCGTCGCCTCCGGATAGTCGAGCATCCGGCGCAGCTGCGCCGCGGTTCCCGCCGGCAGAAGCTGCAGAAGTGCTTCGCGCGCCTCCTCCTCCGCCTGGGCCAGGAAGGCGGCGGCGCGGCTGCGCTCCGCCTGTTGCAGCACCTGCAGCCGCGCCGGCTCCGGCAGGCACTGCAGGACGGCCGCACCGATCATCGGCGTCATCGCGTTCATCACCGGAACCAGCCGGGCGGGCGGCAGGCGCGCCAGCTGCGCCGCGATCGCCTCCTCCGGCATCGTCTCGATGACCCGCGCCGCCTCCGCTGGGAAAACGGCCAGGAAGTCGCCGGCCAGGGCGGCGGAGACCGCGGCGTTCATCGCGGGTCCTCCCCGCCCCTGTCGGCGGGCCCGCGGCGGCCGGGGCGGGCCGCGCCCCGGACCGGCCGGTCACTGCGGCCGATCGCGGTGGCCAGGATCTCCGCCAGCCCGACATAGACGGTGTTGGCCAGGCTGACATACTCGTCGGCGGGGACCTCGCTGCGGGCCGCATTGTCCTGCCGTGCCGCGCGGCGCAGCGCGGCATGGCGCAGCAGGCCGACCAGCCGTCCCTCGCCATCCAGCACCGGCAGGCAGTCGGCGGTGTCCCAGGCCGGCGCCGCCAGCGCGACCTCCACGCTCTGGTTGGCCCGCAGGCTGGCCGCGACCGGGCGCGCCAGGCCGTCCACCGGCTGCGCCGCCGGCGCCGCGGCCAGGCGCGCCAGCGACAGGCTGCCCAGCAGGCGCTGGCCGGAATCGACCAGATAGGCCTCTGCCACCGGCAGCTGCAGCGCGGCGATGGCCTGGCGCGCATCCTCCGCCGTCGTGCCGCTCTGCACCGCGGGCACCTGGGGGTCGATCCAGGCGCCGATGCGATGGCCGGGCTGGTGCAGGATCAGGTCCAGCTGCAGCCGTGTCGCCCGCGGCATGGCCTGCTGTACGGCGCCGCGGCGCGACGGCGCCAGCCGCCGCAGCACAGACGCTGCCGCCCGCCGCGGCATGGCGCCGAGCCGGATCGCGGCATCGGCGTCGGTCATCGCGGTCAGACAGGCGGCGGCCCGGTCCGGCGACATCTCCGCCAGCAGCCGGCCGGCCAGCCCCTCCTCCCGGGCGGAAAGGAACGCGGCCGCCATGGCGGGCTCGAAGCGGCCCAGCACCGCGGCCGCCTGCCGTGGATGCCGCGCGGCATAGACCTCGGCCAGGGCTTCGCCGGCATCGTCAGCACCGTCAGACAGGTCGCGGTCAGTCATTGCGTTCACCAGGGCGATCCCCATGACGTTCAACGGGGCGCTCACCGGGCGCCAGCATCAGGGTGACCTCGTCTGCGAACAGGTGGGCGGGAATACGCAGCCGCCCCTCGGCGGTTTCCACCACCACGGCAACGGGTGTGATCTCCAGAATCGTGCCTTCCATGTCGCGCACCCGGATGCGCTGGCCCGGCGCGAAGTCGCGGTCCAGGTAGTGGGCGCCGATGACATTGGACACGAAGGTCCGGGCCCCCAGGGCGAAGGCCAGCGACAGCCCGCCCAGCAACGCCGCGACCACCACCGCCAGGATGGTGATGACCACCGTGATGTCGATGCCGATCTGGTCCAGACCGACCACCAGCAGGACCACCATGGTCAGGCCCTGGACGATGCGGCCGGCCAGCATCCGCTGGCTTTCCGACAGCGCCGGCAGCGCGGCGGTGGTGGCATCGCGCGCGATGTTCGCCAGGATCGCGCCGGCGAAGATGATCAGCAGGCCGGACAGGATGTTGGGCAGGTAGCCGACCAGCTGGTCCAGCCAGCCGGCGAAGACGGTGAGCCCCAGCACCCGGGTGGCCGCGGTGAGGAAGAACAGGATCACCAGCCAGTAGATGACGCTGGCGATCACCTGGATCGTGGAACCGGGCAGCCGGGCGCTGCCCATCAGGCTGCCCAGCCCGATCGCCTGGGCAGCCCGGTTGATGGTATGGGCCGACCGCAGGGTCAGCGCCCGCAGCAGCCGGGCCACGAGCCAGCCGACGACGACGATCACGATCGCACTGAGCAGCGACGGCAGCAGCGCCACGATCGAATCCGCCAGCTGGGCGATGCCATCCGCCAGTGGGCGGGTCTGCTCGAGCATGGCGCTCACTCCCTGATCCGTTGGCGGCAGGCCGATCGGGTCGTGCCCGGCTGGCACGCGGAGGGTCAGGCGAAGGGCCCGCCCGATCCGACCTGTCCAGGATTGGAAGGTGAATTGTGCCGAACGTCCAGCGGGTCAAAGGCAATGGACACGCACCGGCCGTGCGCCCGGGCCGGTCAACAAGAGGTTAGGATCGGCCGGCACCGTTGAAGAGGCGGCCGCGCGCGGCTTGCATGACCGGGACGGCATCCCATCTGTTCTGTACATACTAGTTGGTACAGATATCGCAAAGGCCCGTCATGTCGCCGCATTCCCCCCCAGGCTCCACCCGGCAGGTCCTGCTGGACAGCGCGAAGCGCCTGCTCTGGAAGCACGGCTACGAGGCGATGAGCCCGCGGCGCATCCTGGCCGAGAGCGGCGCCGGGCAGGGCAGCCTGTACCACCATTTCCCCGGCAAGGCGGCGCTGGCGGCCGCCGCGCTGGAAGAGGTCGCGGCGGAGATGACGGAGGCGATGGATGCGCTGTTCGAAGGCGTGCCGGAGCCTCTCGCCGCGGTGCATCGCTTCCTCGACATCCCCTTCGACCCGCTGAAGGGCTGCCGACTGGGCCGCCTGGCAAACGAGGCGGCGGTCGCCGACCCGGAAACCGCCGACCCGGCCCTGCGGGCCCCGCTCGACCGCTTCTTCGCCGCGGCCCGGACCCGCATCGCCGACGCCCTGGACCGGGCCGCCGCCGAGGGCCGGCTGCATCCCGGGCAGGATAGGGAGATGCTTGCCACCACGATGCTGGCCGCGGTGCAGGGCGGCTTCGTCCTTTCCCGGATCCACCAGGATCCGGCATCGATGCGCCAGGCCGTCGCCGGCGCCCACCTGCTGCTGGACAGCGTGACCAGGGAGCCCGGACCATGACCGCAGACAGCCCCGAGACCGGCGGGGACATCGTCTTCACCCCGGCGATCCGGCAGATGCAGGAGCGCTACGGCTCCCGACGGCAGATGGCCCGGCTGGAGGAGAAGGGGCGCTGGCGCGACCGGGTCGATGCCGACCTGGCCGCCTTCCTGGCCGACCGCAATTCCTTCTATCTGGCCACCGCCAGCGCCACCGGCCGGCCCTATATCCAGCATCGCGGCGGCCTGCGCGGCGTGCTGAAGGTGCTGGACGACCGCACCCTGGGTTTCGCCGACTATCCCGGCAACCGGCAGTACATCTCGACCGGCAACCTGTCGGAGAACGGCCAGGCCTTCATCTTCCTGATGGACTATGCGCACCGCCGCCGGGTGAAGATCTGGGGCCGGGCGGAGGTGGTGGAGGACGATCCCGACCTGCTGGCCCGCCTGCACGACCCGCAGCTGCCCGCGCGCCCCGAACGCGCGATCCGCTTCCACCTGGAGGCCTGGGACATCAACTGCCCGCAGTTCATACCGGCCAAGTACGACGAGGAGCAGGTCGCCGCCGCCCTGCAGAAGCTGCAGGACCGGATCGCGGAACTGGAGGCGGAGCTGGCTGCGCTGCGCGGCGCCGCCGCTGCGACCTGACAACGGAAAAGGGCGGTGCCGTTCTGCGCGGCGCCGCCCCTTCCGTCACGAAAGCCGATGTTCCGGCTGACGCATGAGGGTTCAGAGCTTCACGCGGTGCTCCGGCTCCTCTGCCTCCTGCATCACGCCGGGGTCCTGCTGCCAGATGGTCAGCACGGTGATCCCGTCGCGCGCCAGGGCATAGGCTTCCAGGGTGCGGCGCGGCGTGTTCAGGTGCGCCAGCCGGCCGGCATGGCCGTCGGCGATCACGCTGCCCCAGGACAGGAAGACATAGGGGCTGCCGCCCTGGTCCGCCGGCTCCTGGCCGCGCAGGCTCTGCTCCGGCGCGCCGAAGCGCTCGGTCAGGCTGTCGACGATCGAATCCCGCTGGTCGAGGTCCACCGCCTGCGACAGGCCGAGGGCATAGAGCAGCTGCGGGTCGCTCTTGGTGAACGCGGCCTCCAGGCAGCGCCAGCCGGGCTGCGGCCCAGTGCCGTTGGCGAAATCGAAGTCGCAGCCGCCCTCGGCGGCGACCAGGATGTTGCGGCCGTCCCTGAACTGCGGCGTGGTGCCGAATTCCGCGGCCGCGGCCTTGCGCGCCTGCTCCAGGGTCATGCCGGTGGACACGCCGGCCACCACCTGCCGCGCCGCAGGCGAGAAGGCCGCGCCTTCGGTGCCGGCCCCGCCCATCGACAGCGGCCCGCTGGAGGTCACCGCCGCCGCCTGGGCGCTGGGCCGTTCGCTGGACTCGACCATCCACTGCGTGGCATCGCCGGCGGCGCCGCGGAACACGACATTGTCCTGCGACCCTGCCTCGCCGGTGATCTCCAGCTTCGGCGTGCGGGCGCATTCGAAGCCGAGGATCGCACGTACCCCGTCGACCGTGTGCTGCAGCCGGGTCGCGCTGGATTCCTTGAACAGACTGCTGTCGGAGCTGCGGATGGTAATCGGCACCGGATCGCCACAGGCGGTTTCCTTGTCGACCACCACCAGCAGGTCACGGTCCTGCACCAGCAGCCGCTCCGCAGCAGCGGCGGGGCTCCAGGCGGCGGCCGTCGCGGCGAGGCATGCCGCGGCGACGGCCGGGATCGTCAGGCGGTTCTGCATCAGATCAGCTCCCAATTGCCGTCGGCGGTGCGGCAGGCCCGCGCGCGGCGGGTTTCCTGCGTGCCGTCGGGGAGGGTGACCTGCTGCTCGATCACCGAGCATTCGCGGACATTGTCCAGGCTGGCCGTCGACTGCGGGCGGGCCATGTCGCCGCCGCTGCCGGGGATGCGCCGCAGCAGATCGCCATAGACGAAGCCGCTGCCGATGCCGTTGCGGGAGATCATGTACCAGTCGCGGTCGGCCACCTTGCCGACCACATGGACACGCTCATCCTCCTTCAGCTGGCCCATCACGGCATAGTCGGTGCTGGGCCCGCCGCGGATGTTGGAGGTCGTCGTCGCACGGTAGTCGGCGCCGATCAGCTGCATCGTCGGCACCCGCCAGACGACGTCGTTCTTCGGCGTCGCGCTGCCGGTGGATGGCTTGGTGGTCACCACCGGCGCCGGCCTGTAGGCCGTCTCGGTAACCCGGGCCGTCGACTGCACCCCGGAATCCGGGTTGCGCCACGTCACCGGGCGATCCGATTCAAGCGCCTGCTGGCGTGTATTGACGATCTGCTCCTGGTCGCTGCCGCCGACCCGCTTGCCGATCTCGCCGCCAAGGAACAGGCCGCCCAGCGCGCCCGCGCCCACGGCGACCGCCTTGCCGGTACCCTTGCCGAACTGCGAGCCGAGCACGGCGCCGCCGACACCGCCGACGATGCGGCCGATATCCTCGTTGTCGATGCTGTCGAGCAGGCCTTCCGCCTGTGCAGGCTGGACGGCAAGGCCGGCGGCGACCAGCGCGCCCAGAGCCAGCCCCGCGGCGCGCATCCTCAGCCTGCCCCTCAGCCTACTGATGGACCCTGTCATGACGATCCCTCCTCATCGGGTTCAGGACGCAGGGGAAACAAGGGAGCCCGCCAGAGGTTCCTGCCACCTCACGGATCCGTCATCGGCGGCACCCGCAAGCGGCGCCGGGCGGCTTGCCGCCGCCCGCGCGGAAGTGCAGGCTGGGTGCGGCTTTCCGGGAAATGCAGATGACCCTCTCCCCGCCGTCCCTTCGCGCGCGCCTGCCGGGCCTTGCCGGCGACCTGCTGCGGCGCTTTCCCGAATGCGTCGCGATGGCGCTCTTCGCCACCCTGCTGGCGCTGGCCGCCATCCACGAGGCGATCCCGGAGACCTGGGAGCCGGCCGCCCTGGCGGCAGGCATCTGGTGCGCCGCCACCGGCCCCTTCCTGGCCGGCCTGCGCCTGCTGGCGGAGGGACGCGGCTGGGGCTCGGCGCGACATGCCGCAGCCGGCCTGGCCGGCGCCGTCCTGCTGGCGCTGTGGGCCTGGAACGACCTGGGCCTGGATTTCAGCGCCTGGCTGGCCGCCTTCCGCTTCCTGCTGCCGGCGGCCGCCCTGCTGTGGGCCCTGGTGCTGGCACCGGGCCTCGCCCCCGGCTCCGTCGCCGGGCCCGCTGCGGAACCGGTGGACAGTGCGGCAGCCCGCTTCTGGCACGGTACGCGCCGTGCGCTCGGCGCCTTTGCGGCGGCGGCGGTGATCGTCCTGGTCCTGGCTGCCGGCCTCAACGGCGCGCTGCTGGGCTTTGTCTCCCTGCTGGACCTGCCGGTCTCGGAGCTTGTCTTTGCCGATCTCTGGGTCGTCGCGGGCCTGCTGCTGCTGCCCTGCGGCTGGCTCGCCCTGCTGTCGCCGCCCGGCGCCGTAGGCACCACAGCCATGCCCCCGGTCCTGGCCTTCGCCATCGACCTGGTGCTGGTACCGCTGGCGTTGATCTACCTGGCAATCCTCTATGTCTATCTGGCGCTGGCCGTGGTCAGCTGGGAGCTGCCGGAGGGCCTGACCGCCGGCCTGGTCGCCGCCTATGCCGCGGCCGGGACGGCCGTCTGGCTGGTCGCCGCCGCGCCGGGCCATGACGGCGGGCGCCATGTCCGGCTGTTCCGCCGCCTGTTCTTTCCCGCCCTGCTGCCGCCGCTCGCCCTGCTCGCCGCAGCGCTGCAGATCCGCGTTGCCGACTATGGCGTGACGGAGCCCCGCTACCTGATCGGCCTGCTGGCCCTGTGGCTGCTCGGCGCGGCCCTGGCCCAGTTCATTCCCATCCCGGCCGCCTGGCGGCGGAGCGCCGACGCCCGCCCCGGCCGGGGCCGGCTCGCCGCCGTTCCCGCCTTCCTCTGCCTGCTGCTGCTCCTCGCCTCGTTCGGGCCCTGGAGTGCGAGCGCGGTGTCGCAGGCCAGCCAGATGTCGCGCCTGCAGGCCGCGCTGACCGACGCCGGCCTGCTGCGCGACGGCGCGCCCGCCGCACCGGCCCCGCCGCCCGGCTTCGGGGCGCGGCAGGCGCTGTCTGGCATGCTCGACTATCTCGCTTCGACCGGCCGGCTCGCCAAGGTGAACCGCTGGCTGCCGGCGGAAAGCAGGCTGCCGCCCGACGCGGATCGGGAAAGCGCCGCGCGCGCCCTCGGCTTCGCCTATGTCCAGCCCCATATGACGGCAGAGCAGCCCCGCCATGTCTCCATGTGGGGCACGGTCCTGCGGCCGCTCCCGGTCGCCGGCTTCGACACCATGCTGCCGTTCGACCTGGCCGCGCCGGGTCACGAACTGCTGCTGCTCGACGGCCGTCGCCATCGGCTGTTCGCCACGGCAGAGCCTCCCGGGCTGGAGCTGGCGGACAGCGACGGACGGAGCGTGTCCTTTCCTTTGTCAGCACTGATGGCGGAACTCGAGAGGTCCGCCAGGAGCGGCGACTCACCATATATCGCCGAGGGCGCGGATCGCGGCCTCAGCGCACGCCTGGTGCTGCGCCACCTGAGCGGCACCATCGGCCCGGAGGGGCCGGCGCTGCGCCAGGTCGAAGGCTTTGTCATGATCGCGCCCGCTCCTGTCCCTGCCGACTGACGGAATCTGTCGCGCAACTGCAACAAACTGCGGCTACCTTCCGCACCGCCGCACCGCTCTTTCCGACCTGAGGAAACCGCCATGAACCTGGACGAAGCCTTCGACCTGTTTGAGGCCCGCGGGCAGGAAAGCTATGGCGAGGCGATCACCCAGCGCGCCCATGCCCTGCAGAGCGGCCTGCAGGCCGAACGGGCCGGCGCATCGGCGGCACTGGTCACCGCCGCCGTCCTGCACGACATCGGCCATCTGCTGCACCGCGACACCCAGGCCGCCTATGACAGCGCCACCGACGACCGGCACGAGGCGATCGCGGCGAAGGCGCTGGCGCCCCTGTTCGGGCCGGAGGTGGTGGAGCCGGTGCGCCTGCATGTGCACGCGAAGCGCTACCTGTGCCAGGCCGAGCCCGGCTATCACGACGCGCTGTCGGAGACCTCGAAGATGACCCTGCACCTGCAGGGCGGCCCGATGACGGCGGAGGAGGCGGCCGTGTTCCGCCGCAGCCCGCATTTCGACGCCGCGCTGCAGCTGCGCCGCTGGGACGAGGCGGCCAAGGTGCCGGACCTCGCCACGCCGGACCTGACGCACTATCGCGCCATTGCCCGCACCTGCCTGAGCACGGGAGCCGCCTGATCGACGGGGCCGCCTGAGCGAGAGCGCTCCCGGGTCAGGCCCTTCCCGACGCCTGCGCCAGCCGGACCAGCGCGCCGTCGGCACCCAGGCCGGCCAGGTCCTCCCGGCAGGTCAGGAAGACCTCCGCCGACACGGCATCTTCGCCAACCAGCGACAGGGTGACCAGGCGCGCATCCGCGCCGATCTCGCCGTCGAAGACGATGCCGAGGTCGGCGGCGGCGGCCTCCTTCACCATCTCGCGGCTGCCCAGGCTGGCGGCGACATGCGGTTCCAGTTCCGCCACCGCGGCTGCCTGCAGGAACAGGGCGCGGGTCACGGAGCCCTCCTCGCGGGTCACCAGCGGTCAGTCGGCCAGCTCCCGCAGGCGCAGCCGCCGGCGCCGTGCCAGCGGATGGGTCCGGCCGGCGACCAGGGCGATCCGCTGCCTGCCGAGCGACAGGTTGAACCAGCCGCCCGGCGCCGCCAGCTGGCTGGCGACGATCACGTCGGCCCGCTGCGCTTCCTGCGTGACATCCTGCTGCCGCTCTCCGCTACCTCGATCGCGGCCCTGTTCGTGATTCTCTTCATCTATGGCTGGAACCAGTATCTCTGGCCGCTGCTGATCACGACGGAGACGGAGATGACGACGGTCGTGATCGGCGTCGCCCGCACCCTGCCGACCGACAATGCCGATACGAAGCGGAATCTGACCATGGCGACCACCCTGCTCGCCATGCTGCCGCCGGTGCTGGTGGTGATCGCCCTGCAGCGCTGGTTCGTTCGCGGCCTGGTCGACCACGAGAAGTGACCGCCGCATCCGCGGCGGGATCGCGGCCTTTCGTGTCGCAACATGTCACGCCGTTGCCGCGCCCCCGAAGCGGCCGCATCTGCAGCCAGAGGCATGCGGATTGCGAGGATCGAGATGAACGTGATGGCGCCCCTGGCCGGCCGGACGACCCCGGCCCCGGCCCCGACCGCCCAGGCCCCCGCCTATGACCGGTTCGGCGCGACCTACCAGGACTGGACGGAGAGCGACAGCCCCTACCGGGCGATCGAGCTGTACAGCTTCCTGACCGCGGTCGGCGATGTCGACGGGCTGCGAGTGCTCGACCTGGCCACCGGCGAGGGGCGGATCGCCCGGCTGCTGGCGCGCCGGGGCGCCGCCGCCCTCCTCGGCACCGACCTCTCCCCGGAGATGGTGCGCCGAGCCCAGGCGCAGCAGGATACCGACGGCATCGGCACCGACCGGCTGCGCTTCGCCGTGCTCGACGCGACCGACCCCCATTTCGCCCTGCCGGTGCAGGTCGACCTGGTCACCGCCATGTACCTGCTGCCCTATGCGGCGACAGAGGCGGCGCTGCAGGCGATGTTCGCCCTGGCCGAACGCAACCTGAGGCCCGGCGGCCGCCTCGTCGCCTATACCGCCAGTCCCGACTACGACTTCCGCCGGCCCGACCCGCGCCTGCGCAGCCATTGCGGCTTCGACTACCGCGCGGCCGAGGGCAACCGGGTCGAACTGGTGATCGCCGGCCAGCATGTCGATGTCTGGCAGTGGGACCGCGACACCCATGCCCGCGCGCTGGAAGCCGCCGGGCTGTCGGAACTGCGCTGGCATCCCCTGCGCTGCCCGCCGCAGCGCCCCGGGCTGGCGGCGGAGATGGCGTTCTATCTTTCGGATCCCAGCTGCATCGTCCTGAGCGCCTGCAAGCCGGACTGAACCGCCCGTCCCGGGAGGGGTTGGCCATCGGCTCCGCGTTGCGCGACACTCCCCCCGCTTCGGAACCACCGCGGGAGGAAGAGTGCGGGCCATGGATGCATTGCAGGGGAGCCTGGCAAGGATGCCGCTGCTGGCGGTGCTGCGCGGCATCACGCCGGAAGAGGCGGTGCCGGTCGGCGAGGTCCTGCTGCGGCACGGCATCGAGATCCTGGAGGTGCCGCTGAACTCGCCCGAGCCCTATCGCTCGATCCGGCTGCTGGCCGACCGCTTCGGCGCCGCGGCACTGGTCGGTGCCGGCACGGTGCTGCAGCCGGCGGAGGCGGCGCGGGTGGCCGAGGCCGGGGGCCGCATCGCCGTCTCGCCGAACTTCGATCCCGCCGTGGTCGCCGCCAGCCGCACCGCCGGCCTGCTCTCGGTGCCCGGCATCTTCACCCCCAGCGAGGCCTTCGCCGCCCTGAAGGCCGGCGCCGACGCACTGAAGCTGTTCCCTGGCGACGCGGTCTCGCCGAAGGTCGTCGGCGCCCTGCGCGCGGTGCTGCCGGCCGGCACCCGGATCGTCGTCACCGGCGGCGTCGGCACCGAGAATCTGGCGGACTGGCTGTCGGGTGGCGCCGACGGCGCCGGCATCGGCTCCGCCCTCTACAAGCCGGGCAAGCCGGTCGCGGAGGTGGAAGCCTATGCCCGCCGCCTCTCTGACGCGGTAACGGCCTGGCGCGAGGCGGCATCGTGACCGGGCCCGCCATCCTCTGCCTCGGCGAGGCGATGGTGGAGTTCAACCGCCAGGCGGACGGGCGCTGGCTGGAGGGGCTGGGCGGCGATGTCTCCAACGTGGCGATCGCCGCCGCCCGCCAGGGCGCCGCCGCCGGCATGGTGACCCGCCTGGGCCGCGACGGCTTCGCCGCGGCGCTGCGCGACCGCTGGGCGGCGGAAGGCATCGACACCGCAGCGGTGGCGGAGGACGAGGGCGCGCCGACCGGGCTCTACTTCGTCCGCCACGGGCCGCAGGGCCACAGCTTCGAATATCGCCGCGCCGGCTCCGCCGCCAGCCGCATGACCGCCGCCGACCTGCCGCTGACAGCACTGCGGTCCTGCCGGGTGCTGCACCTCTCCGGCATCAGCCAAGCGATCAGCGATGGCGCGGCGGACGCCTGCCGCGCCGCGATGGCGGCGGTGCGCGCCGCCGGCGGCACGATCTCCTACGACCCCAACCTGCGCCTCGCCCTCTGGCCGCTGGAGCAGGCGCGCGAGGTGATCCAGGCCGCCAGTGCCGAGGCCGACATCCTGCTGCCGGGCCTGGACGATGCCCGCCAGCTGACCGGCCTGCAGGACCCGGAAGAGATCCTCGCCTTCTACCGCGCCCTGGGTCCGCGCATCACCGCCCTGACCATGGGTGCCGAAGGGGTGCTGCTGGCCGATGGCGAACGGGTGGAGCGGATCCCGCCCCATCCGGCCCGCCTGGTCGACGCGGTCGGCGCCGGCGACTGTTTCGACGGGGCCTTCCTGGCCCGCTGGCTGGAATGCGGCGATGCGCTGGAGGCGGCGCACCACGCCAATGTCGCCGCCGCCCTGTCGGTACAGGGCCATGGCGCGGTGGCGCCGCTGCCGACCCGCGCCGCGGTGGATGCCGCGCGGGCCGGGGCGGCGGGCGCCATGCCCGCGCCGGAGCCGGCACCGCCCCGCCTGCGCCTCGCCCTGGTGGCGCATGACGCCCGCAAGCAGGAGATGGTGGACTGGGCCCTGCGCCACCGCGCGGCCCTGGCCGGCTGCGCCATCGTGGCCACCGGCACCACCGGCGCCCGGCTCGCCGACGCGATCCCGGAACTGACGATCCGCCGCCTGCTCAGCGGCCCGCTGGGCGGCGACCAGCAGATCGGCGCGCTGATCGCGGAGGGCGCGCTGGACGCCCTCATCTTCTTCGTCGACCCGCTCTCGCCGCTGCCGCACGACGTGGACGTGAAGGCGCTGACCCGCCTCGCCACCGTCCACGATCTGCCGATGGCCTGCAGCCGCTCGACGGCGGACATCCTGATCGCGGCGCTGACGGGGGGATAAGGACGGCGCCGCGAGATCGCCCCGCCCCCAGGCATCGGGTTGTGCCGTGGAATTGGCCGGGTGCCGCTCCATGTTCGTCATCCTCGCCCTTGAGGCGAGGATCC
>NZ_JBHRTR010000048.1:183337-192032 GCF_042646425.1 Marinibaculum pumilum | reverse complement strand
GCGAGGCGTCTCGGTGGCGGTGCGCCCCTACTCCGCCGCCTGCTTCCCCGCCAGCGGCTCGGCGATCGGCTGCGCCTCTTCCTCCGGCACGATGGCACCCTTCTGCTCCACGATGCGGCCATAGGCCTGCGGCTCGCGGTTGGCGGCGAAGTCGAACATGGACTGCTTGTTGTGGCGGGCGAGGTCCAGGTCACAGCGGAAGGTGATCAGCTCGTCGGCGCGGGTGGAGGCCATGGCGACGATCTCGCCCGAGGGTGCCACGATGCACGACCCGCCGATGAAGTCGGAGCCTTCCTCCAGCCCCGCCTTGGCGACGCCGACCACCCAGGTGGAGTTCTGGTAGGCGCCGGACTGCATGCAGAGATGGTTGTGGAAGTCGGTCAGGTGGTCGTAGATCGGCTCCCAGGGGATGTTGGTCGGCGTGTTGTAGCCGAGCATGATCAGCTCCGCCCCCTGCAGGCCCAGCACCCGGTAGGTCTCCGGCCAGCGGCGGTCGTTGCAGATGCACATGCCCATCACGCCGCCCATCGTGCGCCAGGCGCCGAAGCCCAGATTGCCGGTCTCGAAATACCGCTTCTCCAGGTGCTGCAGTTCGAACTGCGAGCGGTTGTCGGCATGGCCCGGCAGGTGGATCTTGCGGTACTTGCCGATGATCCATGCCTGCCTGTCCACCAGGATGCAGGTGTTGAAGTCGCGGGTCTGACGAGATGGGGCGGCAGCAGCCCGCAGCGCGGGACCATCCGGCTCAACCTGGAGCTTGCCAAAAAAGATATCGAGTGCCTGGACTACGTGATCCTGCACGATCTCGCGCACTTCATCGTGCCCGCCACAGCGAAGGTTTCATTGGCCTGCTTGATCAACACATGCCGAATTGGCGGCAGGTGAAGAAGCACCTCAATGATCTGCCGCTCGCGCCGGTGGATTGACGGTACCGACGCTCACGGCGCACCAACGCCAACCCCGACCTGCGGCGCGATGCGGGCGCGGACTTCCTCATAGACCGCGACACCGGTTTCAACCCCAACCTCGAAGCTGATGGCGAGCGCGTAAGGAACTTCCTCTTTCAGTTCGCCGGCCGTGGCCCGGCACGAGACCCGGAGCAGAAGCTCGCCATTGTCGACGAACACGGCGGCCCGTTCGCCAGTGCGGCGCTCATGGAAGAGGCTGCCGCGGACAATGGTCTTGTCGGTCGGCTGGCAGGGGGCGCGCTTGTCAGCGATCCAGTATTTTTCGTCCGTGCCGGGGCTGATGTCGAGCGCCGCGCGGCGGTAGCCCTGATGGCGGGCGTTGATGGGCGTGAACCAGGCGAGCGTCGCGGTGAGCGCGCGGAAGGCGCGCTGGCCGTCAAGCCCGGCCGGGATCGGGATGCGGTAGAGGAGCGCGCTCTCAGCCGCGATCTTGCCAAAGCCGACCAGTGTCGCCCGGTTCTCAGCACAATCGAGCACCCGCTCAATATCGGGGACTCCGAAGCCGAGCAGGCGGGTAATGTCGTCGCGCCGAGCAACATGCTGGCCCGATCCCTGCGGCTGGAAAAAACCGTCGAGCATCTCGCCTTTTGGCCCCCAGGTCGCGCCGTGAACAAGAAGCGCTTTGAGCGCGAGCGCCTGATATTCCAGCGGCAGATCATCGTGGTTCGAGCCGCCGGCGCCATCCATCAGCGCATCGAATATCCGGTGGCCGCCGCGGGTCGCGAGGGCTGTGGCGACGCTGGTTCCGCAGGCGAAATCCTCATGTCGTGTGCTACCTCGAGGATCGGGTGCGGCTGCCTTTACGCCGAACAACCGTGCGGGCGTCACGACCGGTGCCACTGTGATGCTGCCACCCGAGCCGACCACACGCACAGGCATTCTGCCGCCGTCGAGAAGCAAATCGGGCTTTACCGCCTTCCGGTAGCCGAGGCCCATCGCCGATACCATGTTCGGCAGGCACTCATCCGTGAACGGGTCGATCAGGTTGGCGGGAAGGCCCCCGTTGAACACGGCGCTCTTGTGTGCGGCGCCAATGGTGAGAGCGTTCATCGCCTCGGCCGGGGAGAAGAGGGTGCGCTGGCTCTTGTTCGCGTTGAGAGCCGCGAGCACCGCCTTTTCCCGCTCCTCTGGGTCGGCGTCCTCGAACTCGCGCGAGGTTCCGTAATCGGGGATAACCAGCCGGTCGAGCACGTTCCCGGCGCTGACCAGAAACAGCACCCGGTAACGGTGCGCGAGGAAATCGAGCAGCCGCCCGAGCGGGCTCATGACGCGCGCGAAAGGACGCCAGCGATCACCAAGCGACAGGTTGATCAGGACAACGCCAGGCGCGGTCGCCGGCTCATCGCCGTCGCCCACCTTGATCCGCCGAACGGCGCGATGAATCACATCGACCAGCAGCCGGTCAGGAGGCGTCTGTTCGGAGTTTCCGCCATCCGGCTGCATCACGGGCTGGACCAGCAGCGGGCGCGGCAGCGGCGGCTCGCCGCGCGTCAGATCGCCGTGGATGATCAGCGAGGCCATCTCCGTGCCGTGCTCGCGGCGGTTGACGGGATAACTGGCCTCCAGATCATCCGGATCGTCCACAATAAGCCGGCCGGAGAGCCGGACGTGGTTCTGAATCGGCAGGCCGTCGAGCAAGGCAGCGATCGGATCACCTGCCGGAAGTGGCGCGGCGTCCGCATCCGGCGGCACGTCTTCGCCTTCCGGCTCTTCCTTTCGGGGATGCCGCGCAACCGATTGCGGTCGCAGGAACATGATCTCATCGACGCGCGCGAGCGCGATGTCCGGGTGATCGATCAGGTTCTGCCCCTGATCGGGCGGGATATCGACGAGTGCCCCGTCATAGCGGATTTCGGGGATAGTGGCGTGATGAACGACGGTGCCACCCATGCGTTCGACCTCAGCTGCCATCCGCGCAAAGGCCCGCGCGCGCTGATCTGCGTTCTCGTGGAACCAGAGCTCGATTTCAAATCGCACCGGCGCTTCCGGAGCGTAGCGAAGGGATTCCTGCCAGAATTCTATCGTCTCGGGCGGGACCCGGTCCTGTGGACCCCAGGGACGGACGTCGATCAGCAGCGAGAAGAGCTCGCGCCATTCCGACTTGCCGCGTGGCATGTTCTCGCCGCCCTGATAGCGGCGCCAGAGGCCAAGCAGTTCCTGCAAAGCCCGCACGTCCGGCATGGCGAGGTAGATGCGCCCGGAAATTGCCTTTTCCGGCTTCTTCGTGTCGTAGAAGTCGTCGCTTGGCGCGAACTCCTCTTCGTAATCGCCGAGGTACTCAAGGCCGAGAGCCTGCGCCTGCGCATAGAAGTCTTTGAGCTGACCGGCGACCTCGAACACGATGGCGCGCTCCGGCGCAATCGAAGCGGGATCGTCGCGGAATCCTATCAGCTCCTGCGGGTTGCCCGCGACCTGCATCAGCCGGCTAAAGCGGAGCGCAAGCCGCGCGCCCTGCCTGCCGCGTTGCGGCTTCGCGAGATTGCCGCCGCCGCGCGGGCCGGGCCTCGGATCGAAAGGTTCGGGATCAGGGAGCTTAAGAAGCGGGCGTTCCGGCATGATCGTCCTGTTCTTCCGTCATTGGACCGCGGACGCGGGACGCCCAGAGTTTAAGTTGCCGATTTGCGATCTCGGCCGGCGTCCGCTCGCCGGCGGCAAGCACCTGACGGCGAGCGACATCGAGGAAGAATTGCTCCGCCTCACTGAAGCTCACCTTGCCAAGCGTCTTTGCGATCTGCGCCGCGCCGACCCCGAGCTTGAGATCGCTGCGCTCGCTCAGCGTCGTCAGGTAGGAAGCGAGCTGCTTCTGCGTTGGCACCGGCAAGGGCAGGCGAAGCTGGAAGCGCCGCCACACAGCGCGATCAAGCAGTTCCGAATGGTTGGTCGCGGCGAGGATCACCACGTAGCTTGGCAGATCGTCGATCTGCATCAGCAGCGATGTGACCACCCGCTTGATTTCGCCGGTTTCGTGCGTATCGCCGCGTTCCTTGCCGACCGTGTCGAACTCGTCGAAGAACAGGACGCAGGGCGTTGTCCGGGCGTAATCGAAAACCCGCTTCATGCGGCTCGCCGTCTCGCCGAGGAAGCTGCCGATCATCGCTTCATATCGGACGACGAAGAACGGGACCGCGAGGCTCTCTGCCACAGCCTCTGCGAGGGAAGTCTTGCCGTTGCCGGGAGGCCCTACGAGCAGGGCGCTATGCCGTGGCTCAAGCGAATGCGAGCGCAGCAGGCTCGCGCGCTGCTGCTCTTCGATGAGCTGCTGCACGGCGAGCAGCGTCGTCTCCGGCAGGATCAGGTCCTCCAGGCGGCGACGCGGCGTGATCTCGGCGATGAAGTCGCGCGCACGTGAATTATGCTCGGAAAAGACCGTGTTCATCGTCGTGCTGCCGCCATGACCGTTTGCCGAGCGGTAGGCTTTTTCGATCCGATCGGCGACCACGTTGTGCTGCTTCGCCCGTTCCTCCGCCACAATCGCTTCCACCGTCTTTCTCAGCGCGAGTTTGTCGCCGCTGGCTCCTGACTTCACGAGGTTTATGAGGAGGTCACTGCGCGCCATCGCTGCCTCCTTTTCCGTTCCGGCGGCGCCCTCTTCGGTCGGCGAGTTCGGATTCGGGTATATCGATGCCGATGGCGCGCAGCCCGCGCAGCACGACAGTCCTGATATTCTCGCCCCGGTCGGCGCCCATCAGCGCGACCTGACGCCGAACGGCCTCCGGCACCATGACCTGGATCGGGACTTCCTTTTCGCCGGACGCGCGGTTCTCTCCAGCCCCGGACGAGCCCCGCGCCGGCTGTTTCCTGGTCCCCATGTTTATAGAACCTGCCGCCACTCAAATCATCCTGTCTTCATGACTTTATAAGATCATGACCTCCCAAGCAAAGCGAATGGGCAGCAGGTCAGCTCCCCAGCAGCTTTTCAACATCCTTTCGCTCTGCCCGCGGCAGGGCAAAATTGTCGCGTATCCGGTTGTAGGCATCGGTCAGGAAGGCAAGCTGTGCATCGCCGCTCCAGTCGCGCTGTTGCACCTGGATGATCGTTCGTTCCTTGCGTGCCGGGCTGGAGTAGGCAAGAAAATCTGCGGGCCACATGACCCCGCGGATGCCCACGAGACCTGCTTCCACTCTTCTGACAGGGGTCGCCCCAAGCCGGTCCAGCGCCTCCATGCCCGCGCGCAGAGCCTGCTCCCAACCCGTCAGCAGGCGATGAACGTTCAGGGTCGACTTCTCGTACTTCCAATCGTGAATCGCGGTTCCGTGCACGACCCAATATTCGCCGGTTTCATCGAACCACATGGCGACGTTCCGGCTTTCCGGCTCTCCGCTGGCATCTTCGCCTGTGAACCAGAGATAAACAAAGCCCTCTTCGCAAGGACCGAAATCGCCCGAGGACGTTCCTTGTGCGACGGGCATCACCTTTTCATCGTCCGGTCGCCGCGCAATATCGCTGACGGCAGGAATGTTGTTCTTCCAGCCGGCAGGAATAATTCGCAAATAGCCTCGCGGCACGGCGGGAAACGCTACATTCCGGTCGCCGCTCATACTGTCGTGCCAGGTCAGCTTCTCGCTTGCCGTCGCCCATATTGATGGGTTGTCCGGCTTCGCCGGAATGCTCGCGATCTGGGCCTCGGCGGCCTGTTCCTCTGTGTATTCCCGGAGGTTGGTGCTCAGGGCTCCGGCCAGGTCGCCGACGAGCCGTTCATATGCTTTGCGTTGCGCCGCCTTGTCAGCGCCCTCCGCGAGTTCATAGGTCAGGGCGCGGCGATGCCGGATGTCGAACGGCAGATCGTCAGGCTTGTAGCCGCTGGCTGTGTTAAGGACCGGGATGATCCGCCCCTCGCCGAGTTCGCTCAGCGCCCAGCCCAATTCGATCAGCACATTGGGGTTTGGCAGAGCCTTGCCGGCGGGAGTAGCGGCGACGGGCGTCAGGTCCGCCACAAACACTGCCGACCGCGAAATCTTCCTGAAGATGGTGTTGGTGATCTCGACCATCCCCGCCGTGTTCTTCGTGTCGTGGTCGAGCTCAGGGCGCTCTGCGTCCTCAAGGCCGAGTTCATCACCAGCACGTTCCACGGCTTCCGCAAGCGCCTTCCGAATGAAGTGCCGGTTGATCTTTGGCGCGTAGTCATTCTGCCAGGACCAAAAAATCTTCATTCAGTTTCCTCCCAAAGAAGGTCCAGTATCCCTCGCAAAGGTAGTATTACGCGCTCGTTCATACTTGCCCCCGACCAACCCGGCACCTACGCCGCCTTGCTTCCTTTACCTGATCCGGTCAGCCGAATCCGCCCCCGCTCGCCGGGATGGGCCGCAGTTTCCTTGTGCCGCCACATGAAGCCGATATCGAGACTCATGCCGAGAGCCTGCGCTGCCGTCACGATAGCCCGGCAGGCGCCGTTGGCATCCTGTCCCTGCACGGAAACGTCGATCTCCGGCAGGTGGCCGTAGCCTTCGTCTTCCTTGCGGCCCTTGACCATGTTGACTGGGCAAATTCGCTGAAGCTCATCGAAGCTGCCGACGCGCTGCATCGCACGCCGCAGCATTTCATCGAGCAGCGAATTCCAGTTGGGCTTTGTCAGCCGCTCCCCGTCGATTGCCGCATCCAGCAGCTTGGTGTGGGTCAGGCGGGGTAGAGCCCGCGCATCGATCTCCCGTTCGGGCGATCCGTCGTCGCTCGCGTCTGGCATCGGTTGTCCCGTTTGCTGTTCCAGGGCGTCGAGCGCCCGCAGGATCACCGATTCCGGCGTATCGACAAATGGCTTCGCGTGGCGCTGGAGGCGCTCGAACGCGGCTTGGCTTAGAGAAATATCAGGCATCGCCGCCCCCTTGTAGAAAAATACGAGAATATGAATATACGACATAATACGAAAATGCCAAACCCGGCTGATTGGTGTCGGGCGCGCCGCCCTGCGCCTGCGGCTTCAGGCGACCGGGCTGTCGTTAACCGAATCCGCTGCGGCGATTTCGGCCAGGGGGCTTCCATCCCTCGCGCGGATCAGGCGGCTTCTTTTCGCCCGTGTGGGTGAGTCGGCCCACGCCGCTTTGCGGCTTCGGGCCTGAGAGTCGCCTGTAGGGAACGGGCCTTCAGCCCGTGCAACCTTTTCTTTTTTCCTGGTCAGGGCTGCCGCCCTCTGCGGTCAAGGCCGAGTCCTTCGGGTGAAAACCGAAGGACCGTGTCCTCGCGATGCTGCGGACGGCACCATCCCTTCGCCTTTCAGCCTGGACCGCATTCAACCCGCTCATTGCCGCGGGGCCTAGTCCGGTTGCAGCAGCAGCTGCTGCGCAACCGTGAAACTAGGAGAAGAACCCATGAAAAGAGATGTTTACGAGAAAGTAACGGCGACCATTTACGCCGAATTGGAGCAGGGCGTGCGCCCGTGGATGAAGCAGTGGAACGGAGAGCATGCCGCCGGGCCGACGGTGAAGCGAAACTCCGTGCCCCCGTCGGTCGCGGAGAGGGCGTAGGTCTCCTCCACGGTCAGTCCCTCGTGCACGGGATCGATCATGCGGGTGGAGAAATAGTCGAACGGCTGCCAGTCGGTGACATGGTAGCGGAACGCCAGGTCGTCATGCGCGCAGACATAGAGCGAGCCGGGGCCGATCCGCCCCTCGGGACGGTCGACATCGACCGTGCGCATGCCCAGCCAGCGCAGCTTCCAGGCCGGCGAGGTGACCGTTTCCCACAGCACCGCAGGCGGCACCGGATATCTGTGCCGCAGGGTGAGGATGCCCTCCGCCTCCTCCAGGAAGGCGCGCGGCCGGGCGGCGCGGAACCCGTCCCAGGCGCGGGCGAGGTCGATGACCTTCATGGAGACCGCGCCGAAATGCTCGATCTCCTCGGCATAGGGGGTCATCGCCGCCTCGATCCCCATCGCCGCCACCGCGGCGTCGCTGAACAGCGCATAGCTGCGGATGCCGGTACCGGCCGCCACGTCGGTCTTCGCCATGCGGTGCACCAGGATCACGTCGGCGCCGGAAATGTCGCGCATCGGGCCGACCTGGATCTCCTTGAAGCTGCCGTAATGGGCGATGATCTTCAGGTCCAGATCCGCCACGTTGGCGCAGGCACGGCAGGTGCAGGAGATGTTGGCGATGATGTTCTGCCGGCGCAGCGCGAAGGTGTTGTAGAGGTTCTCGCAGAGCGCCAGGAACGATTCGCCGGAGGGGAAGCCGTCGCGGTCGCTATAGGCGAACATCGCGTCGCCCTCCATCTTCTAGAGGGTCAGCGGCGCCCCCACCTGCTCCACCAGCGCCGTCAGCAGGCTCGGGTTGGCATGTTCCTGTTCCGAGCTGGTCAGGAACGCCGTGTAACCGGAGATGTCGGCCATCAGTAGATAGCCGCTGTGCAGTGTCATCGCACCAGCCCCCTTGCCGTGCCCGCTCACTGTGCACCGACGATCTTCTCACAGGATGGCCGGCAGGGACACCGCGGGCGGCGACCAGCAGATCGGCGCGCTGATCGCGGAGGGCGCGCTGGACGCCCTCATCTTCTTCGTCGACCCGCTCTCGCCGCTGCCGCACGACGTGGACGTGAAGGCGCTCACCCGCCTCGCCACCGTCCACGATCTGCCGATGGCCTGCAGCCGCTCGACGGCGGACATCCTGATCGCGGCGCTGGCGGGGGGATAGGGACGGCGCCGCGAGATCGCCCCGCCCCCAGGCATCGGGTGGTGCCGTGGAATTGGCCGGGTGCCGCTCCATGTTCGTCATCCTCACCCTTGAGGCGAGGATCG
>NZ_JBHRTR010000048.1:179461-183209 GCF_042646425.1 Marinibaculum pumilum | reverse complement strand
GCGAGGCGTCTCGGTGGCGGTGCGCCCCTACTCCGCCGCCTGCTTCCCCGCCAGCGGCTCGGCGATCGGCTGCGCCTCTTCCGCCGGCGGCTCGGCGGCCTTCTGCTCCACGATGCGGCCATAGGCCTGCGGCTCGCGGTTCAGGGCGAAGTTGAACATCGTCTCCTTGTTGTGCCGCGCCAGGTCCAGGTCGCAGCGGAAGGTGATCAGTTCGTCGGCGCGGGTGGAGGCCATGGCGACGATCTCGCCCGAGGGTGCCACGATGCAGGAGCCGCCGATGAAGTCGGAGCCTTCCTCCAGCCCCGCCTTGGCGACGCCGACCACCCAGGTGGAGTTCTGGTAGGCGCCGGACTGCATGCAGAGATGGTTGTGGAAGTCGGTCAGGTGGTCGTAGATCGGCTCCCAGGGGATGTTGGTCGGCGTGTTGTAGCCGAGCATGATCAGCTCCGCCCCCTGCAGGCCCAGCACCCGGTAGGTCTCCGGCCAGCGGCGGTCGTTGCAGATGCACATGCCCATCACGCCGCCCATCGTGCGCCAGGCGCCGAAGCCCAGATTGCCGGTCTCGAAATACCGCTTCTCCAGGTGCTGCAGTTCGAACTGGGAGCGGTTGTCGGCATGGCCCGGCAGGTGGATCTTGCGGTACTTGCCGACGATCCGCGCCTTCTTGTCGACCAGGATGGAGGTGTTGAAGTGCCGGATCCGGCCCTCTTCCTCCGTCAGTTCGGCGTAGCCGAAGCTCATGCCGATGCCGAGCTTCAGGCATTCCTCGAACAGGGGCAGGGTCTCCGGCCCCGGCATCTCGCGCTCGAAGAAGCTGTCGATCTCGGCCTGGTCCTCCATCCACCAGCGCGGGAAGAAGGTGGTCAGCGCCACCTCCGGATAGACGATCAGGTCGCAGCCGGCAGCCTTCGCCGCCCGCATCATCTCCAGCATCCGCTTCACGACGGCAGAGCGGGGCTCGTGGCGGCCGGTGGGGCCCAGCTGGGCGGCGCCGACGGTGACGATCCGGGTCATGCGTTCTTCCTCATTGCCGTACGCGCGGCTTCCGTCGCCGCCGCATCCACCGCCTTGCCGGCGATCACCACGCCGTAATCGGCGCGCGCCTTGGCGGCATCGATATAGCCGTCCAGGACATCGTCCAGAACGTCGGCCGGGTCGCGGTCCAGCGGGTCGCCATAGCCGCCGCCGCAGGCGCGCACCGCCTCGATCCGGTCGCCGGTCTTGAAGCCCCGCCAGGGCAGCTTCGAGGGCAGCTGGACATCGGCGCCGCCATCGGCCGGGTGGTAGACCAGCTGCGACGGCACCCCTTCGGCGCCGCCGAACAGGCCGTTGGGGGCGTATTTATGCCCCTCGCTCTCCACCGAGGCGCCGCCCGGCGCCAGGAACTGCACCTCGCGGATCGAGCCGACCCCGCCGCGCCACTTGCCGGGCGCCGCCACGCCTTCGCGCAGCTCGTAGCGGCGGATGCGCAGCGGCACGTGGCTCTCGATATCCTCGATCGGGTTGTTGCGGGTATTGGCATAGAGCACGTCGACGCTGTCCATGCCGTCGCGGCCCGACCGGCCGCCATAGGAGCCGGAAAAGAGCTCCACCTGGACCCAGAAGCCGTCGCCCTGCTGGCCGGTGAAGACCATGCCGCCGCCATTGCCGCAGGCGCCCGACACGCGCTCCGGCATCACCTGGCCCAGCGCCTGGATCACCGCGTTCGCCAGCTCCGTGCCCGGGCAGAAGCGCGCGATGGTCGGCGCCGGGAAGGTCGGGTTGGCCAGGCAGCCTTCCGGCGCGACGATGGTGATCGGACGGATCAGCCCGGCATTCTGCGGCATCTCGCCATGGATCGCGCTGTCCAGCAGGACCGAGCGGATCGCCAGCCAGATCGCGCAATCCACCGTGCCGTGCAGCGGCATGTTGATCGGCCGGTCCGGCACCTGGTCTGCGGTGCCGGTCAGGTCCACGGTCATATGGTCGCCGCGGATCTTCAAAGTCACCGCGATCGGCAGGTCGCGCCGCGACGGGTCGGGGTCGTCCAGATAGCCGTCGATATAGCGGGTGGCGGCATAATCGCCGTCCGGCAGGGCGGCGATCGCCGCCCGCATCTGCCGCTCCGCGGTGTCGTACATGTCCTCCTTGGCGGCCAGGAAGGTCTCGTAGCCGGTCTCCTGCACCAGCTCCAGGAAGCGCTGCGCGCCGATCCGCGCGGCGGCGACCTGCGCCTCCATGTCGCCCAGCACCAGGTCGGGCAGGCGGATATTGCCGCGCAGCATGTGCCAGACCTGGTTGTTGCGGCGGCCTTCCTCGTAGACCTTGATCGCCTGCAGCTGCAGCCCCTCGGCATAGGCGTCGATGGCGTCGACGATGCCGCCGGAGCCCGGCGTGTGCGCGCCGATGTCCAGGTGGTGGGCGGTGGTCACCGACCAGCCGATCAGCGCATCGTCCAGGAAGACCGGCACCGCGAAGGCCACGTCCGGGCCGTGGCTGGCGCCGGCATAGGGGTCGTTGTGCATGATCACGTCGCCGGGGCGGATCTCCTCCCCCCGTTCGGCCAGCCATTTGCGGATACCGCGGACATAGCCGGGGATCGGCCCGGACTGCAGCGGCGTCGACTGCTTCGCCTCCGCCAGCTGCTGGTCCGCCTCGTCGATCAGCGCGGCGCCGAAATCCTCCGACTCCCGGATGATCGAGGAATAGGACATCCGCATCAGCTTGTAGCCCATCTCGATCGCGATGTTCTCCAGCGCGCCCTGCAGCACGCTGGAGGTCACCGGGTCGACACGCGTGCCCGTCTCGGGTTTCTGGTGGACGTTCATGATGCGCCTCCCACCTTGATGATCAGGTTGCCGTTCGCTTCCGCGGTCACCGTGCAGTCCGGCGGCACCACGGTGGTGGAATCCGTCTGCAGCACGATCGCCGGCCCGGGCACCGCCTGCCCCACCGGCAGCAGGTCGCGCCTGTAGAAGCCGGTGTCGTACTGCGCCAGCTCCGCGCCGATGCGGAAGGTGGCGGGCGCGGTCTTCACCCGCGCCTCCTCCACGCTGCCGCCCGAGCGCACCGCGGGCCGGCCGATCTTCGGCACGTCGGCCGTGCCGGCCAGCCGCAGGTTCACGATCTCGATCGGGCTGTCGCGGAAGCAGTGCCCGTACTCGGCCTCATGCTGACGGTGGAACGCCTCGTAGACGGAGTCCAGCGCGCCCTCGTCGATGGTGCCGGCCGGCACCTCCACCCGCAGCTCGTAGCCCTGGCCGACATAGCGGATATCGGCCGCCCGCTCGAACGCCACATCCGCGGCGGCGATGCCGTCGGCGGCGAACTGCGCGCCCAGCCCGTCGGCCATGTGGCGGTAGTCGGCATTGACCCGGTCCAGGTCGGTCTGGCCGGAAACGTGGAAGCCGGTCTGGATGGTCTCGTACTTCAGGTCGCTGGTCAGCAGGCCGACGGCGGAGGTGATGCCCGGATAGGGCGGCACGATGACCTCCGGGATCGACAGGATGCGCGCCACCTCCGCGCCGTGCAGCGGCCCGGCGCCGCCGAAGGCGACCAGGCTGTAGTCGCGCGGGTCGATGCCCTTCTGAACGGTGCGCGAGCGGATCGCGTTCGCCATGTTGTTGTTGACGATGGTGATGATGCCGGAGGCCGCCTCCGCGAGCGACATGCCCAGGCTGTCGGCCAGGCCCTGCACGACCTTCGTCGCGGCGGCCACGTCCAGGCCCATTTCGCCGCCCAGGAAATTGTCGGGGTCCAGACGGCCCAG
>NZ_JBHRTR010000048.1:89124-179339 GCF_042646425.1 Marinibaculum pumilum | reverse complement strand
TTTCGGGCCGACCCGGAAGCCGCCGCCTGAATCGACATGGGCGATGGAGCCGCCGCCGGCGCCGATGGTGTGGATGTCGATCATCGGCACCATCACCGGATAGCCGCCGATCCAGGTGTCGCGGGCGCTGGCCTCGGCGAAGGTGCCGTCCTCCGCCACGCCGATATCGGCGGAGGTGCCGCCGATGTCGAAGGTGATCAGCTTCCTGCGGTCCGACAGGGCGCCGGACCAGGCGCCGCCCAGCACGCCGGCCGCGGGGCCGGAGAGCAGGGTCAGCACCGGCATCTCCGCGATCATCGCCGGGGTGGCGACGCCGCCGTTGGAGCGCATGATGTGCAGGTCGGCCTCCACGCCAGCCTCCTTCAGCGCCGCCGCCAGGCGGTTCACGTAGCGGCGCACCTTCGGCCCGATGAAGGCGTTCATGCCGGCGGTGGTGAAGCGCTCGAACTCCCGGAATTGCGGCGACACGGCGGCGGAGGTGGTGACGAAGGCTTCCGGATATTCCGCCTCGACGATCTCCCGCGCGCGCAGCTCGTGCGCCGGGTTCAGGTAGGAGAACAGGAAGCAGATCGCGATCGCCTCCACCCCGTCCGCCTTCAGCTCGCGCACCGCGCGGCGCACGCCGTCCTCGTCCAGCGGCACCAGCACCTCGCCGGTCGGCGGGGTCAGCCGTTCCGCCACCGTCTTGCGGTAACGGCGCTGCACCAGCGGCCGGTCCTGCCAGGGGATCTCCTGCAGGATGGAATAGTGCTGCGGCCGCTGGTGGCGGCCGATATGGATGATGTCGCGATAGCCCTCGGTGGTGATCATGCCGGTGCGCGCGCCGTCATATTCCAGCACCGCGTTGGTGGCGGTGGTGGTGCCGTGCAGCACATGGTCGATCGCCCCCGGCGCCACCCCGGCGCGTTCGCAGAGTTGCAGGATGCCGTTCATCACGCCGCCGGAGGGGTCCTCCGGCGTGGTCGGCACCTTGTGGATGATGGTGGTGTCGCTGCCCAGGTCGGCGAACACCACGTCTGTGAAGGTGCCGCCGACATCGACGCCCACGAGTTTCATACTTTTCCGTCCCCACTCTTTCTTGTCGCCCCAGAACTCAGGGGCCATGCAATCTCGCGCCCGCGGGTCAGCCCCGCCGGGCGGAACACCAGGATCAGCAGCATCGCCGCCGCCAGCCCGACCTCGCGCAGGCCCGGCAACGCGGGCACCGCCAGGCCGCCCAGGTCGAAGCCGCCTTCCACCCGGCGCAGCAGCTCGCCCAGGACGGAGACCACGACCACGCCGATCACCGCCCCGGACAGGCTGTTGATGCCGCCGATCACCAGCATCGCGAGCGACACGAAGGTCAGCCCCAGGAAGTAGGAGGAGGCGACGATCACACCCAGGAAATGCGCGTGCAGCGCGCCGGCCACGCCGACCATGAAGGCCGACAGGACGAAGCTGGTCAGTCGTTCGCGGCCGACATTCACGCCGACCGCGCGGGCCGCCACCTCGTCCTCGCGGCTGGCATTGAGGCGGAAGCCGGAGCGGGTGTTCTGGTAGAGGAAGGCGGCGACCAGCACCACCAGCGCCCAGGCCAGGGCGACATACATGTCGGTCGATGCCGGCAGGCCGAACAGCGAGCCCTGGCCGCCGGTCATGTCCTTCCAGTTGCCGGCGACCGACTGCACGATCGCCAGCAGGGTGAAGGTGCCGATGGAGGCGGCGATGCCCGACAGCCGCATCAGCGGCAGGCCGAAGACCAGGGCCACCAGGGCCGCCACCGCGCCGGCGGCGATGGTGGCGGAGACGGTGTCCCAATGCGCCTGCATCAGGAACTCAGGCAGGCCGGGCAGCAGCAGCTTCTTCGTCATCGGCGGGATCGTCAGCCAGGCGGAGACATAGGCGCCGATCGCCATGAAGCCGATATGGCCGAAGGACAGGATGCCGCTATTGCCGACGAAGGTGTAGGTGCCGATCACCGCGATCAGCACCACCATGGAATCGGTGACGATGCGCTGGGTCGAGGGCGGCAGCACTGCGGCGATGGCGACGATCGCCGCCAGCAGCAGGCCCAGCAGCAGCACCGGCGCGGCGGATTGCAGGCGGGCCGCCATCTAGACCCGCTCCATCTCGGCACGCACCGCCAGCAGGCCGCGCGGGCGGAACAGCAGCACGACCAGCACCAGCGCGAACAGGAAGGCGTCGCGGAAGTCGCGCAGCTCCGGCGGCAGCAGGATCTGCAGCAGCACCGTCAGCACGCCGACCAGGAAGCCGCCGACCGCGGCGCCCGGCAGGCTGCCCAGCCCGCCGATCACGGTGGCGACGAAACCGATCAGGGCCGGCCGCAGGCCCATCGCCGGGCTCAGCTGGCCGGTCTGCACCGCATAGACCAGCGACACCGCCCAGGCCAGCAGCGCCGACATCACGAAGGCGGCGGCGATCACCATGTTGGCGCGCACACCGCACAGCCGCGCCATGCGGAAGTCCTGGCTGGCGGCGCGCATCAGCACGCCCATCGGCGTGCGCTTCAGGAACAGGGTGATGCCCGCCAGCACCGCAATGGTCAGCGCGATGGTGACCAGTTGCAGGAGCGGCAGACGCAGCTCGCCGACCTGCAGGTTCTGGGTCAGCCCTTCGGCGAAGGTGAAGGGCTTCGGCCGCGAGCCGATGATCATCACCACCAGGTTCTGCAGGAAATAGCTGACCGCGAAGGAAGAGATCAGCAGGGTCGCCGGGCTGGCCTGCCGCAGAGGCCGGAAGGCGATCCGCTCCATGCCCAGCGCCAGCGCCACCACCACGGCGATGGAGAACAGCACCACCAGCGGGCCGGGGATCGCCACCACCAGCCACATGGCATAGCCGCCGATCATCACCAGCTCGCCATGGGCGAAGTTGATCAGCCGCATGATGCCGAAGATCAGGCCGATGCCCAGCGCCATCATCGCGAACAGGCCGCCGACGCTGACCGCGTCGATCACATGCTGCAGCAGGATCGTCATGGCGCCGGCGCCTCTGCTGCCGCACCTGCCGGCGCATTCTGGGCGAAGCCGAAATAGGCCTCGTCGAAGGCCGGATCGACCGCCAGGTCGGCGGAGGCACCGGACAGCACGATGGCGCCGGAGCGCAGCACATAGGTGCGGTCGGAGATCGCCAGCGCCCGGTCGGCGTTCTGTTCCACCAGCAGGATGGTCTGCCCCGCATCCCGCATCCGCGCCAGGATGTCGAACACAAGGTCGATCACCAGCGGCGCCAGGCCCAGCGAGGGCTCGTCCAGCAGCAGCAGGCGCGGCTTCGCCAGCAGGGCGCGGGCGATGACGAGCTGCTGCTGCTCGCCGCCGGACAGTTTGCCGGCGGCGGAGCGGTAGCGCTCCTTCAGGATCGGGAAGGTGGCCAGCACCTCCTCCAGCGCGGCGGGGTCCACATTGCCCCGGCCGCGGGCCGGGGTGGCGCCGGCGATCAGGTTTTCCTCCACCGTCAGGGCGGGGAAGACATGCCGCCCCTCCGGCACCAGGGAGATGCCGTCGCGCACGATGCGCTCGGCCGGACGGCCGGAGAGGTCCGCGCCGTCATAGCGGATGTGCCCCGCGGCCGGCGGCACGATGCCGGCGACCGCCAGGGTCAGGGTCGACTTGCCGGCGCCGTTGGGGCCGATCACCGAGACCAGCTCGCCCTCGCCGATCGACAGAGAGATGCCGCGCAGCGCCTGGACCGGGCCGTAGTTCACCTGCAGCCCCTCGACCGCCAGCAGGTCGCGGCCCGGGGCGAAGGACGCGGCGCGCCGGCGTCCGCCAGCGGCCTGTGCCTCGGCATCCGTCGAGCCGGGGCCGTGGCCGCCCAGATAGGCGCGCCGCACTTCCGGGTCGGCCTGCGCCTCCGCCGGGGTGCCGGTGGCGATGGTGCGGCCATGCTCCAGCACATGGATGCGGTCGCAGAGCGACATCACCAGCTGCATGTTGTGCTCGATGATCAGCACGCCGCAGCCGAAGCGGTCGCGGATCCGCGCGACGGTGGCGACCAGGCGCTCCGCCTCCGCCTCGTTCAGGCCGGCGGCCGGCTCGTCCAGCAGCAGGAAGCGCGGCCGGCCGGCCAGCGCGCGGGCCAGGCCGACCCAGCGCTCGTCGCCATAGGGCAGGGTGCCGGAGACGGTGTCCGCCATGGAACCGAGGTCCAGCCAGTCCAGGATCTGCCGCGCCTCCGCCCGCGCCTGGCCGCGGGCAACGCCCTTGCCGACGGCGCCGAGCTCGACATTGTCCAGCACCGTCATGCCGGCGAACAGCCGCACCGCCTGGAAGGTCCGCCCCAGCCCGGCGCGCGCGAAGTCGTGCGCCGGGCGGCCGGTCATCTCCGCGCGATCGATGCCCACCGTGCCCGTGTCCGGCCGCTGGAAGCCGGTCAGCACATTGACCAGGGTGGTCTTGCCGGCGCCGTTCGGCCCGATCAGGCCCAGGATCTCCCCCGGCGCCAGGTCCAGGTCGACATCCTCCAGCGCGGTGACGCCTTCGAAATGAACCGAGACGCCGCGGGCGAACAGGGTGGAGGCGGTCCCCTCACCCTCCTCCTTCGCCGTCATCCTCGGCCCCCGAGCCGAGGATCGTGGCAAGACGGCGAGGCGGTTGGGCCCCGCAGCTTCAACGCTCCGTCGCGATCCTCGGCTCGGGGGCCGAGGATGACGGGTACAATTGAGCGAACGGAAACTCCGGGCATTGCAGCCTGCCGAAAGACCACCCTCAGAACGTCACCTCGGGGACCTTCTGCGGCTCACGCAGTTCCAGGAACCCGGGCTTGCCGTCCTGCACCTTCACGATCACCAGCGGGCGGTCGAGGTTGATGTGCAGTTCCGGCGAGAAGCTGGTGGGACCGGCCAGCATGTCGACATTGTCGAACTTCTCCAGCTCCGCCTTCACCGCGTCGCCGTCGACGGAGCCCGCCGCCTCGATCGCCTTCGCCACGCCCATGATCGCGTCATAGCCGGTGATGGTGTGGGCGGTCGACGGATGGCCGCCATGGCGCTTCTGGAACTCGTCCAGCAGGGCCTGCACGTCCGCCCGCGGGTCGTCGCCGTAGAGCGAGGCCATCGCCGCGACATAGTAGTTCGACAGGTTGGGCACCGATTCCAGCCAGTAGTCGCCGTCCATGTCCTCGCCCGACAGGATCGGCATCTCCAGCCCGGCGGCGCGGATCTGGCGCAAAGCGGTCGGCCCGGCCGGGGTGAAGGTCGACAGCAGCATCACGTCCGGCGCCTTCTCCAGGCTCTTGATGCGGGTGATCTGTGCCGCGATGGAGGCATCGTCGATGGCGAAGGAATCCTCGCCCACCAGTTCGCCGCCCAGCTCTCCGAAGCGCTTGCGGAAGCTGGCGGTCACCGACTGGTCGTATTGGATGGTGTTCTGGGTCAGGGTATAGGCCGTCTTCCAGCCCTGATCCCAGGCGAACTCCGCCAGCACCGTGCCCACCGTCAGGCTGGCGGTGGAGAAGGTGAAGGCATAGGGGCCGATGCCCTGCACGCCGAACTTCGGGTCGGCGGCGAAGGGCGCGATGGCGATCGTGCCGCGGGCATTGGCCGCGCGTGCCGCACCGCCGCCGAAATCGTAGTCGCCGGTGACGATGACGATATCCGCGCCTTCGTCCAGAACCTCCATGCCGGCGACCGCGCCCTGCGCGATGTCGGACTTGGTATCGGCCGTGATCATCTTCAGCTGCTGTCCCAGCACGCCGCCCTTGGCGTTGAGTTCGTCGATCGCGATCTGCGCCGCACGGCTGGGATCCTGGTCATAGGGCTGGATGAAGCCCGACAGCGCGATCGCCGCGCCGATCGTGATCGGATCGTCGTCCGCCTGTGCCGGCGCCGCGACGGCTGCAAGGGCGAGGGCCCCCGCTGCAAGAAATCCCCCGACCTTCTTCTGCAGGCCCACCATATCGCCCTCCTCGCCTCTGGTTGTCTGGTGCCCGGCCGCAGCCGGCGATGCCGCGCATGCGCCACCGCCATGTACCGTCGTTCCGGGCGCGGCCATGAGAACATGATTTTTCCGTTTGGAAAATAGTGCTTTTCCGATCGGGAAATTCGTCGTTAAGCTGCTGGCCCCATGAACGAGCGCTATCCGCATTGGACCAGTGTCGGCGAACGGCTGCGCAGCCTGCGCAAGGCCCGCGGCTGGACCCTGCAGGAAGTCAGTGCGCGGACCGGCATTGCCGTCTCCACCCTGTCGAAGGCGGAGCGCGGCCAGGCGACCCTGACCTACGACCGCATGGTGCAGCTGGCCGAGGGGCTGTCGCTGGACGTCGCGGAGCTGTTCGGCCGCGACCCGCCGCCGCTGACGCAGGGCAGCCTCAGCCTCTGCCGCTATGGCCAGGCGCCGCTCTACGAGACCCTGTACTACACGTACGGCATGGCGAATGCCGAGATGGCGGGCAAGCAGATGACGCCGATGTTCGGCCATATCCGCGCCCGCTCCATCACCGAGTTCGCGGAGCTGATCCGCCATCCGGGCGAGGAGTTCACCATCGTCCTGGAAGGCCGTGTCGAAGTGCATGTCGAGGGGCGCAAGCCGCAGCTGCTGGAGCGCTTCGACACCGTCTATTTCGATTCCTCCCTGGGCCATGCCTATGTCTCGGTCGGGCCGCAGGAGGCACTGGTGATGTGCATCTGCGTCGGCCTCCGCCCCGGCGAGGACAACGCGCCTGCGCCGCCGCGCGGCGACCGGATGACGGCCGCCCGGCCCCCCGCCACCGCATTCCCGACATCCACCGAACCGGAAGGATCAAGCCGATGAGCATGGCCAAGCCGCTGCACACCGATACGCCCGGGAGCCAGACCGGGGCCTTCGCCGACGGCAGTGCCGCCGCGTCGAACTCGCCGATCCTGGCCCGCTACCTGGAGCGCACGCCGGCCTCCGCGGCGATGGCGGAGACGGCGCGCACCATGCTGCCCAGCGGCATCGCGCACGATGCCCGCTACCTGAAGCCCTACAACATCTATACCGAGGAGGCGGCCGGATCCCGGAAGTGGGATGTCGACGGCAACGAGTATGTCGACTATTTCGGCGGCCATGGCGCGCACCTGCTGGGGCACAACCCGCCGGCGGTGGTCGATGCGGTGCGCGACGCGCTGGAGCGCGGCACCCAGTTCGGCACCAACCATCCGCTGGAGGTGGAATGGGCGCGCATGGTGCGGCGCCTGATCCCCTGCGCGGAGCGGGTGCGCTTCACCTCGTCGGGGACCGAGGCGACGCACATGGCGCTGCGGCTGGCCCGCGCCCATACCGGGCGGCCGCGCATCGCCCGCTTCATGACCCATTTCCACGGCTGGCACGACCATATGACCGCCGGCTACACCTCCCATTTCGACGGCTCCGCCACACCGGGCGTGCTGCCGGAGGTGGCGAAGGGTGCGGCCCTGGTGCCGCCCGGCGACGTGGATGCGATGCGTGCCGCCCTGCGCGAAGGCGATATCGCCGCGGTGATCCTGGAGCCGACCGGCGCCTCCTTCGGCAAGGTGCCGCTGAAGCCGGAGGTGCTGTCGGAGCTGCGCCAGATGACGGAGGAGACCGGCACCGTCCTGATCTTCGACGAGGTGATCACCGGCTTCCGCGTCTCCGCCGGCGGCGCGCAGGCGGCGTTCGGCGTCACGCCGGACCTGACCACCCTGGCGAAGATCGTCGCCGGCGGCATGCCCGGCGGCGCGGTGGTCGGCCGGCAGGACATCATGGACGCGCTGGACTTCCAGGCGATGGAGGCGGCGGGACGCGAGAAGATCGACCATCCCGGCACCTTCAACGCCAACCCGGTCTCCGCCGCCGCCGGCATCGCGGCCCTGAACATCATCGCCGCGCACGACGTCTGCGGGAAGGCCAGCGCCTATGCCGCAAGGCTGCGCGACGGGATGAACGACGTGCTGCGCCAGCATCGCCTGCGCTGGGCCGTCTATGGCACCTTCTCCGGCTTCCACATCTTCACCAATCCCGGCGGGCTGGAGATCGCGCCCGACGATTTCGATCCCCATGCCCTGCCCTACGACGTGCTGAAGAAGGGCAATCCCGCGGTGAACAACAAGCTGCGGCTGGGCCTGCTGAACGAAGGTGTCGACGTCTCGCCCTGGCCGGGCGGGCTGACCTCGTCGGCGCATGACGATGCGGACCTGGAGCTCACCCTCGCGGCCTTCGACCGCGTCCTCGGCGCGTTGAAAGCCGAGGGCGAGGTCTGACACCGCAGGTATCGCGGCGCCGCCGTTTGGCCGGCGCCGCGACTTCCCTTACCCTTGCTCGGTTCCACAACAAGGGGATGCGGCGCCCTGCCCCCCGGCAGGCCGCCGCCATCACGAGACGACAGGAAGGGGCTTTTCGAATGCCGAAGGAAATTCTCTGCGCCTATGGCGTTGACGTGGACGCCGTGGCCGGCTGGCTCGGCTCCTATGGCGGCGAGGATTCGCCGGACGACATCTCACGCGGCATGTTCGCCGGCGAGGTCGGCAGCCCCCGCCTGCTCAAGCTGTTCGCCGACCACGAGATCAAGACCACCTGGTTCATCCCCGGCCATTCGATCGAGACCTTCCCGAAGGAGATGAAGGCCGTCGCCGAGGCCGGGCACGAGATCGGCATCCACGGCTACAGCCACGAGAACCCGATCGCGATGACCCGCGAGCAGGAGACCGCGATCCTCGACAAGTGCATCGACCTGGTCACCAAGCTGCAGGGCAAGCGGCCGACCGGCTATGTCGCGCCGTGGTGGGAATTCTCCACCGTCACCAACGAGCTGCTGCTGGAACGGGGCATCAAGTACGACCATTCGCTGATGCACCACGACTTCCTGCCGCACTATGTCCGGGTCGGCGACAGCTGGACCAAGATCGACTATTCGCAGGATCCGAAGACCTGGATGAAGCCGCTGAAGCGGGGCGTGGAGACCGACCTGATCGAGATTCCGGCCAGCTGGTACCTCGACGACCTGCCGCCGATGATGTTCATCAAGACGGCGCCGAACAGCCACGGCTTCGTCAATCCGCGCGACATCGAGCAGATGTGGATGGACCAGTTCGACTGGGTCTACCGCAACTACGACTATGCGGTCTTCACCATGACGATCCACCCGGACGTCTCCGGCCGGCCGCAATGCCTGCTGATGCACGAGCGGATCATCAACTACATCAAGGGGCATGAGGGCGCACGCTTCTGCACCTTCGACGAGATCGCCGACGATTTCGCCAAGCGCTCGCCCCGCCGGAAAGGTCGCGCGGCGAAGCCGGCGGCCAAGGCCGGCGCGGCGAAGCCCGCGGCGGTGCGCAAGGCAGCGGCGAAGGGCGCGAAAGCCGCCAAGGCCACCAAGGCGGCGGTGCGCAAGGCACCGGCCAAGGTCGCCACGCGGAAGAAGAAGGCGTAAGCGGCGGCGATACCGGCAGAGGAGGCGGCGGCGGCGATGTGTGCGCTCTGCGGCGTGCTTGGCGTCGAGCATCACTGGTCCGCCGCCCCCACCGGCGCCGCCGCGGACGCGGCCAGCGCCGACCCGGTGCGGCGGCGGGCGGACCGCCGCCACCGCATCGCCGCCGTCAACGCCGTGCTGGCACCGGCCCGGCTGACCGTCGCGGAATGGCAGGGCACGGCCTACCTGCTGCGCAGCCCGACCGGCCGCACGACCATCGTCGACAGCCTGGCCGACCTCTGGCCGGCGGCGGAGGCGATGACGTCGCGCAGCCTCGACCCGCTGGACCCCACCGCCCTGGATGCACTGGAGGTAAGGCGGTGAGTCCGGCACCGACGCTTCTCCCCCCTTCCCCGTCATCCTCGGGCTCGACCCGAGGATCGCGGCAGGACGGCGACGCTGCCCGCCGGTGTCTCTCCGTTCCATTCCCACGTCGTCCCCGGCCCCCGAGCCGGGGACCCATTCCGCAAGCGGCGCGGCGCTTCGCCGGTGCCGGAATGGATCCTCGGGTCAAGCCCGAGGATGACGGTGCGCGTGTCTGGGCGCTCGGATGACCGCCCGCCGCACCCGCACGACGAAACCCGCCGCCCGGCGGCAGCGCCTGCCGGTGGCGGTGCTGACCGGCTTCCTGGGCGCGGGCAAGACCAGCCTGCTGCGGCGCCTGCTGGCGGCGGAGGCGGCCGGCCGCACCGCGGTGCTGGTGAACGAGTTCGGCGAGGTCGGCATCGACCAGCTGCTGGTCAGCCCGATCGCGCCCGACATCGTGCTGCTGGAGTCCGGCTGCATCTGCTGCCGCATCCGCGGCGAGCTGAAGGATGCGCTGGTCGACCTGCTGGACGCGCGGGCGGAGGGACGCCTGCCGCCGTTCGAACGCATCGTGATCGAGACCACCGGCCTGGCGGAGCCCGGCCCGATCCATTCCACCCTGGCGGCCGATCCGCTGCTGGCGAACCAGGTGGTGCTTGAGCGGGTGGTCGCCGTGATCGATGCCGGCAATGCGCAGGAAACCCATGGCCGGCGCCCCGAATGGCTGGCACAGGTCGCCGCCGCCGACATCATCGCGCTGGCCAAGACCGACCTGGCGACGGCGGCGCAGGCGGGAGCGCTGCGCGCGCTGCTGGCGCAGCTCAATCCGGGCGCGGCCCTGGTGGAGACGGCGGAGCTTGACGGCCCGGCCGTCGCCGCCCTGTTCGACCGTCCGGTGGACCGCACCGCCGGCCTGCTGCCCGCCGCACCGGCGCCGAAGCGCCACCGGGCGCGCGATCATGATCATGGCCACGACCATGCCCATGAACACGAGCATGGCGCGGTCACCAGCTTCACCCTGGTGCTGGACCGCAAGCTCGACTGGACCGCCTTCGGCGTCTGGCTCTCCGCCCTGCTGCACTGGCATGGCGACCGCATCCTGCGGGTGAAGGGCATCCTGGACACTGGCACCACGGGGGGAGAGGGGGAGCGGCCGCTTCTGCTGAACGGCGTGCAGCACACCATCCACCCGCCGGAACATCTGCCGGCCTGGCCCGGCAGCGACCGCCGCTCCCGCCTGGTCTTCATCACCGACGGGCTGGAGCGCGCCACGGTGGAACGGTCCCTGGCGGCCTGGCTGGCCGCGGCAACGGGACCGAAGCGCGCCCGCAGCGCATGATGCGCGCGGCAATGCAGGAGCGGCGCATCGAACGCCGGGGAGGAAGACTTGCGCATCCATGAGACACCGGCCGTCTGGTCCGCCCGGGAACTGGCGGCCGACAACAGCTGGCGGATCGCCGTCCCGCCGGCACAGGGCCGTGCCCTGCGCGACCTGGTGAAGCGCCAGGCCGATCGCGGCCTGAACCTGCTGGACTATCGCCGCGAGGATTTCCCGCTGGGCGACCTGCAGGGGGTGCTGGACGGCGCCATGGCGATGGTCCGCCGGGGCCTGGGCATCGCGCTGCTGAAGGACCTGCCGGCCGAGGGCATGAGCGAGGACGAGTACCGGCTGCTGACCTGGGCGGTCGGCCTGAACCTCGGCGTCGCCGTGCCGCAGGGCAAGGCGAGCCACTACATCTCCGACGTGCGCGATGTCGGCACCGTCTACAAGAGCCGCACCGGCCGCGGCTATTCCTCCAATTCCGCGCTGGACTTCCACACCGACGCCTCCGACGTCGTGCTGCTGTCCTGCCTGCGGGCGGCGAAGGAGGGCGGGCATTCGCTGGTCTCCAGCGGCGTGCGGGTCCACAACCGCCTGGTCGAGACGGCGCCGGAGCTGGCAGCGATCCTGTACCGCGACTTCTGGTTCAGCCGGCAGGGGGAAGAGGCGCCCGACGAGCAGCCCGCCTATGCGATCCCGGTCTACGGGGAGAAGGAGGGCCGGCTCTACATGCGGCATATCCGCAAGAACATCACCTTCGCCGAAGGCCTGCCCGGCGTGCCGCCGCTGCGGCCGGAGCAGACCGAGGCGCTGGATGCGATGGACGCCCTGGCGGCGGATCCCGACTTCGCCCACGGCCTGGACCTGGAGCCCGGCGACATCCAGATCCTGAACAACTACACCGCGCTGCATTCGCGGACGGCGTTCCGCGACCATGACGACCCGGCGCGCCAGCGCCTGCTGTTCCGCCTCTGGCTCGCCGCGCCCGGCTTCGGCACCCTGCCCGACGGCTGGGAGCGCTTCTACCGCACCACCGCCGCCGACGCGATCCGCGGCGGCTTCCGCGGCCAGAACTACGGGCCCGCCTGCGAAGCCTTCGAACGCAGGCAGTGCGCGGCGATGGGGATGCGCTTCTACGACCAGGTGGATGCGGCGGCCTGAGGCAGAGACCGGCCGGCGGGGCCTCACCCGCCCCGAGGATCCGCGATCCCGCAGAGCGCGAAGCTCAACGCCCGCAGCTTCGCCTGCGCCGCCGGCTCGTAGGCCTGCAGGTCGGCCTTCGCCTCTTTCATGCCGTTGAAGTAGAGGCCGGTGCGGCCCTCCATGTCGGCGCCCGCGGCCAGGTGCAGGATCGCGTCGCGGCCCTCTTCGATCGTGCTCTGCACCGGTCGGCCGGCGAGGCGCACCATGGTGGTCGGCATCAGGGAGGCCGGATGCAGGGCGTTCACGGTGATGCCGTCGTCGGCCAGTTCCGGCGCCATCTCGACGGTGGCGATCACCTGCGCCAGCTTGCTCTGGCTGTAGGCGCGGCCGCCGGAATAACCGCGGGTCAGCATCACGTCGTCGAAGTCGATCGCCTGCTGCGCGGCGGAGGCGACATTGACGATCCGTGCACCGCCCTGCCCGGCCGCGGCACTCGCCCGCAGCAGCGGCAGCAGCTCCCGGGTCAGCAGGAAGTGGGCCAGGTGGTTGACCGCGAAACGCAGCTCATGGCCGTCGGCGGAAGTCTCCCGCAGGGTCTGGTCCGCGCCGCGGCCGATGCCGGCATTGCTGACCAGCAGGTCGAGCCGGTCATGGTCGCGCGCGACCAGCTCGGCCAGGCGGCGCACCTCCGCCAGACGGCCCAGGTCGGCAGGATAGAAGCGGGCGCTGCCGCCGGCGGCGCGGATCTCCGACAGCAGCGCCTCCGCCCGCGCCCGGTCGCGGCCATGCACCAGCACCTCCGCGCCTTCCGCCGCCAGGGCCGCGGCGACCGCCCGGCCCACCCCGTCGGTCGCGCCGGTGACCAGTGCGGTGCGGCCGGTGATCTCCATCATCTCGAAACGGCTCATGCCCCCTCCTGCAGACCGGTCCATTTTTCGCTCAGCGCCCGCAGCTGCGCCTGCGCCTGCGGGTCGCTGGCCTGGTCATCGGCGCGATCCTCCGCCAGGCCGTTGAAGTAGAGCCCGCTGCGCCCTTCCATGTCGTCGCCGGCGGCCAGGTGCATGATCGCCTCCAGCCCCTCCTCGACGCTGGACTGCACGCCCATGCCGCTCTCCCGCACCATCGACGTGTCCATCAGGGTCGCCGGGTGCAGCGCGTTCACGGTGATGCCCATGCCCTCCAGCTGCGGCGCCAGGGCGAAGGTGTCGGTGATCTGCGCCAGCTTGCTGACCGCATAGGCGCGGCGCGGCTCGTAGCCGTTCTCCAGCATCGGGTCGTGGAAGTCGAACGGTGCCTGCGCCAGCGAGGCGACATTGACGATACGCGCCTTCTCCGCCCCCGCCCCAGCCGCCGCCTTCAGCAGCGGCAGCAGCTTCCGGGTCAGCAGGAAGCCGGCCAGGTAGTTCACCGCCAGGCGAAGCTCGATCCCGTCCTCGGAGAGCTGCCGGCCGGTGCCCGGCGGGCCGGTGAAGATGCCGGCATTGTTCACCAGGATGTGCAGCCGGTCATGGTCGCGCGTCACCGCCGCGGCCAGGTCGCGGACCTCCGCCAGCGTGGCGAAATCGGCACGGTAGAAGCGGGCCGTGCCGCCGGCCGCCTCGACCTCCTGCACCGCCGCCGCGCCGCGATCCGCATCCCGGCCATGCACCAGGACATGCGCGCCGCCGGACCCGAGCTGTGCGGCGACCCGCCGCCCAACCCCGTCCGTGGCGCCGGTGACCAGCGCGACCTTGCCCTTGAGGTTCATGCTCCACTCCCTTGCCTTGTGGTTCGCGGCATCCTGGCATCCCGCGCCGCCGCATGCACCTTGCTTTGCCGGGGCCAACGCCCGATTGCCGCCTGCCGGGGCCTGCGGCATCATCAAGCGAAGCGGGTGGATCCCGATCGAGGGAAGGGAGGCCGGGCATGGCACCGATCGCGACCGCAGTGATGACGCGCCGCAGGATGCTGGGGCTGTCCGCGGGACTGGCCGCCGCTGCGTCCATCGACCTGCCGCTGCGCTCCGCCCTGGCGGCACCGGCCCTGGACGTCGACGCCTTCCTCGCGCTCTCCGCCCGGCTGACCGGACGCGATGCGACCGACCTCGATCCTGAGGTCGGCGCCGGTATCCTGCAGGCGCTGCAGGACCAGGGGCATGGCGGTGCGCTGGCGGCCCTGGCCGCGGAAAGCGCCCCGGCAGGCCCGCTCGCGGACGGCATCGTCGCCGCCTGGTATTCCGGAATCGCCGGCAGCGGTGCAGCCGCCCGGCTGGTCACCTACACCGATGCCCTGCTCTGGGGCCCGCTGACCTTCACCAAGCCGGGCGGCTGGTGCGGCGGCGCCACCGGCTACTGGTCCGAGCCGCCGGAGGCCTGACCCGTCATGACCGACATCGATGCGGATCTCGTGATCACCGGCTCCGGCGTGGCCGGCGCCCTGCTGGCGGCGGAACTCGCCGCGCCCGGCCTGCGGGTCGCGATCCTGGAGGCCGGGCCGGCGATCGACCGGCAGGATGCGGTGGCGCGCTACTGGCAGGCGCTGGTGAAGGTGCCGGAATGCGCCTATCCGCTGGACCCGGCGGCGGACCATCCGGTCTCCGACGATCCGCACCACTGGTACCGGCAGGCCGGGCCCGACCTGTTCCGCAGCACCTACCTGAAGCAGGCGGGCGGCACCACCTGGCACTGGCTGGGCACCACCCTGCGGATGCTGCCGAACGACTTCCGGATGAGAAGCCTCTACGGCCGCGGCATCGACTGGCCCATCGGCTATGACGATCTGGAGCCCTTTTACCTGCGGGCGGAACGGGAACTCGGGGTCGCCGGGCCGGCAGACTTTCCCGACGGGCCGCCGCGCTCCGGCGCCTATCCGATGCCGGAGATCCCGACCAGCTATCTGGACCGGCATGTCGCGGCAAGGCTGGCGGGCAGCCGCTTCCGGGTGGCCGCGACGCCGCAGGCGCGCAACTCGGTCGACCAGGACGACCGGCCGGCCTGCTGCGGCAGCGCCAGCTGCATTCCGGTCTGCCCGGTGCAGGCGAAGTACGACGCCACAATCCACCTGGACCGCGCGACGGCGAAGGGCGCGGTGCTGCACACCGAAACCACGGCCACCCATGTCGACCTGGCGGCCGACGGCACCGTCGCGGCGATCCGGTTCCGCCGGCCCGACGGCAGCGACGGCCGGGCCACCGGCCGGGTCTTCGTCATCGCCGCCCATGCGATCGAGACGCCGCGCCTGCTGCTGAACTCCGCCAGCGAGGCGGCGCCGCGCGGGGTCGCCAACGGGTCCGACCAGGTCGGCCGGCACCTGATGGACCATCCGATCCAGCTCAGCTGGGCACTGGCGGCGGAACCGGTCTGGCCCTATCGCGGGCCGCTCTCGACCTCCGGCATCGAGACCCTGGCCGACGGCACCTTCCGCAAGGATCGCGGCGCCTTCCGGATCGAGATCGGCAATGACGGCTGGGGCTGGCCGACCGGCGCACCGGTCACCCTGGCCGCCGACCTGGCGCGACAGGGCCTGCGGGGGGCGGCGCTGGACGCTGCCCTGCGCGACCAGGCGTCCCGGCATCTGCGGCTCGCCGCCCTGACGGAGCAGCTGCCGGACCCGGACAGCCGGGTCACCCTGGACGAGACGGAACGCGATATCTACGGCGTGCCGCTGCCGCGGCTTGCCTACCGGGTGGACGGCTATGCCCGCGACGCGATGGCGGCGGCGCGCGCCGCACATGCGGAGATCTTCGGCCTGCTGGGCGCGACCGCGGTGACCCACAGCCCGGAGGCCCAGGGCGCCGGCCATATCATCGGCACCGCGCGCATGGGCGACGATCCGGCCGCATCGGTGGTCGATGCCGACCTGCGCAGCCACCAGCATCGCAACCTGTTCCTGCTGGGCTCCGCCGTCTTCCCCACCGCCGGCACCGCCAACCCGACCCTGACCATCGCCGCCCTGACCCTGCGCGCGGCGGCGGCGGTGCGGGACGGCCTGGCGGGATAGCGCGCCCTACCCCGCCCATCGGCGGGTTGTAGAGGCAAGCGGGGTGCCGGTCTCCAGCAGCGACTTCAGGCTCGACAGGATCGCCGGCCAGCCGGCGGAGATGCCCTGCAGGGTGGCGGGGTCCAGTTCCTCGTGACGGACGGTCAGCCGGACCGCATCCTCGAACGGCTTCAGCTCGAAGGTCACGCGCGAGACGCGGTCGTCGCCGGCGGCGGCGTCGGGCGGGCCCCAGGTCAGCACCAGGCGCCGCGGCGGGTCGAACACCACCACCTCGCCGGCGACATGCACGGCCTGCGGATCGTCATAGTCCTGATGCTCCCAGCGGGCGCCCGGCCGCCAGTCGGAGGCGTTCCGGTGCCAGCCCCAGAACAGCCTGGTCAGCTCCGGATCGCGCAACGCGTCCCAGACCGCCTCGGGCTTGGCCTTGATGTAGATCGTGTAGATGAAATCCGGTTTGCCCATGATCTGCGCCTTCCCTCAATGCCCTTCGGGCCAGCGGCTGGTGAAGCCGAGCGGTTCGCCGGTCTCCAGCAGGCTCTTCAGGCTGGCCAGGATCCCGGGCCAGCCGTCCGACACCGCCTCGATCAGGGCCGGATCCGGCCCCTCGGCCCTGTGGGTCACGGTGAGCTTCACGACATCGTCCTGCGGCTCGAGGAGGTAGGTCAGGCGCGACGGGCCTGCGGCCCGCAGCTCCGACATGAACTCGTTGCGCCAGGACAGGACCAGCTTGCGCGGCGGGTCGATTTCCAGCACCTCGCCGGCATCCCCGATCCTTCCGTCGGGGATCATCAGCCGCCAGCCGGCCCCCTGCTCCCAGCGACAGTCCTGCCAGGTCTCCGCCCAGTAGCGGCACGTATCCTCAGGCGCGGTGAGGGCCCGCCACAGCCGCTCCGGCGTGGTGCGGATATAGGTGACATAGACGAATTCAGGTTTCGCCATCCCTCCCTCCTTCCAGTCGGACCTTCAGCGCCTGCAGCGCGTCCAGCCGCGGCCGCTCGTACTTGCCGATCCAGCGCGCGGCGATCTCCGCGATCGGCACCGGGTTCAGGTAGTGCAGTCGCTCCCGTCCCTGCCGGTGCACAGCGACCAGGTTCGCCGCCTCCAGGATCTTCAGATGCTTGGTCACGGCCTGGCGGCTCATCCCCAGGTCGGCACAGAGCCGGTGCAGGCTTTGTCCGTTCTCGGCGAACAGGCGGTCCAGCAGGCGCCTGCGGGTAGGGTCCGCCAGCGCCCTGAAGACCGAGTCCATCCCGTCCGCCATGGCCGATTATATGCAACCATTTGGTTGCATATCAAGGCAAAAAAAGGCGCCCGCCCCAAACGGGGGCGGGCGCCTGGCGGCTGCAGGTTGAGGCGCGCGCCGCTCTTGTCGTTTCTGTCGCCTGTACCGCCGCCCCTATTCGGCCGCTTGCTGCAGCTCCATCCGCGGCACCAGGTCCGGCGCCTTCTTGCGCAGGCGCGGGATCACCTCCTCGGCGAAGAGGGTCATGTTCTTCACCACCTTCCAGTGCGGCATGTTCCCCAGATGGGCGTTGAAGATGATGCGGCTGGACTGCGCCTCCTCCGACCAGCGGGCGATCGCCTCCGCCACCTTCTCCGGCGTGGAGGCGATGACCCGGAAATTGTCGGTCAGCGCGTCCATCGTCAGGTCGCCGTGCAGGTTCGGCGCCGACAGCCGCTTGCGCAGCTCCGGGATCGAGACATAGCCCGGCGGGTTCAGGTAGCGCGGCGTGGTGCGGAGGCCGTTCTTGAAGAAGAACATGATATGTTCCTCGAACTCCTCCACCGCCTTTTCCTCGGTCTCCGCGACATAGCACATGCACATGATCACCGCCTTGTCGCGGGTGAACTCATGGCCATGCTCTTTCGACTTCGCCCGCAGGTCGGCGAAGGCCTGGTTCTGCTTCGCCGTCGGCACGAAGACCGACGAATAGCCCATGCCCAGCTCTGCGGCGAGGTCGATCGTCTCCGGGCTGCCGGTGCCCACCAGGTAGAGCGGCGGATGCGGCTTCTGCATCGGCTGCGGCCAGGTGTTCAGGTAGCGGTAGGAATAGAAGTCGCCGTGGAATTCCGTTGGCCCGGGCTTGGTCCAGGCCTGCAGCAGGATGTCGATCGATTCCCGGAACCGCTTGCGTGCGGTCGCCGGGTTGATCGGGTTCACCCAGTATTCCATGCCGGTGCCCAGCGGCAGGGCGCATTCGAGCCGGCCGCCGGACATCACGTCCAGCATGGCGTATTCCTCCGCCACCCGGTGCGGATATTCCAGGTTCAGCGGCGTGCCGAAGACGCAGATCTTCGCCCGTGTGGTCTGCGGGATCAGCGCCGCGGCGATCAGGCTGGGCGCCGGCATCAGCGAATAGGCGGTGGAATGGTGCTCGTTCACCACCATCGCGTCGAAGCCCAGCTTGTCCGCCAGGACCATCTCCCGCAGATAGCGGTCGTAGAACGCCTTGCCCTTCGCAGGGTCGAACAGGGTGTTGGGAAAATCCACCCAGGTCGACGGATAGCTCTCATGGTCCGCCGGATAGTCGGCATAGGGCATGAAGTGGAAGAAGTAGAACTGCAGGTCTTCCGTCGAAGCCATCGGTTCCTCCTCGTACGTTGGATCGGGGCCCCGGGCCGCTTCAGCCGGCCAGGAAGGCGGCCACGTCGTCCACCGCCTGGCGCTTCTCGTCCAGCACCAGGTGGCCGGCCGCCGGGTAGCGCTTCACGTCGGCACCGGAGATCAGCTTCTGCCAGGCCGGCGCCTGGCCGACCGGGATGATCCTGTCCTCGTCGCCCCAGACCAGCAGGGTCGGCACGTTGATGCGGTGCAGCCATTTCGGCAGCTTGCTGTCGTGCGAGCGGTCCCACAAGAGCCGCGCCACCGAGGTCATCTCGCGATAGCCGCCGACGATGAAGTCGACATCCGGCTCCGCTGGCAGGTGCGGCTTGATCACCTCGAAATCGTGCACGAGCATCGCCGGCAGTTCCTCGCCCGGCACCGTGAACAGGTCGGTCGACGGCGCCTCCGGCACCTTCAGGCCGGCCGGGGCGACCAGCACCAGCTTCTTGATCCGGTGGCTGTGCTGGGTGGCGAACTTCGAGGCCATCCAGCCGCCCAGCGAGAAGCCGACCAGGTTGAACTTATCCAGCCCCAGCGCGTCGAACAGGTCCAGATAGTGCATGACATAGTCCTGCATCTGGTTGATCGACTCGTCGTCGCCGGATTCCCCGAAGCCCGGATGGAAGGGGATGATGACGCGGAACTTCTCCATCCACGGCTTGGCGAACTCCCAGCCGTGGAAGGTGCCGCCGCCGTGCAGGAAGACCAGCGGCTCGCCCTCGCCGCCGCTCAGCACCACCGACTTCACCCCGTTGATCGTGTATTCGTCACGCGAAAATTCAGCCATCGCGCGTTCTCCTCCCGCTGCTGGGCCCTGACGGGCCCTCGATACCGATTGTCGTCAAAACGTCCCTGGATGCGGCTCCGCCCGCGAAGCGCATCCGCCTGCCGCTATTCCGCGGCCTGCTGGTACTCGATCCGTGCCGCAAGGTCCGGCGCCTTCTTGCGCAGGCGCGGGATCACCTCTTCCGCGAACAGGGTCAGGTTCTTCACCGTCTTCCAATGCGGCATGTCGCCCAGATGGCCGTTGAAGATGATGCGGCTGGACTGTGCCTCCTCTGACCATTGCGCGATCGCTTCCGCCACCTTCTCGGGGGTGGAGGCGATGACCCGGAAATTGTCGGTCAGGGTCTCCCAGGTCATGTCGCCGTGCAGGTTCGGCGCGGTCAGGCGCTTGCGCAGCTCGGTGGTGGTGACATAGCCCGGCGGCATCAGGTAGCGCGGCGTGGTGCGGGCGCCGTGCTTGAAGAAGAACATGATATGTTCCTCGAACTCCGCGACCGCCTTCTCCTCCGTCTCCGCGACGTAGCACATGGCCATGATGACGGCCTTGTCGCGGGTGAATTCGTGGCCATGCTCTTTCGACTTCTTGCGCAGGTCGGCGAAGGCCTGGTTCTGCTTCGCCGTCGGCACGAAGACCGACGAATAGCCGAAGCCCAGCTCGGCGGCGAGGTCGATCGTCTCCGGGCTGCCGGTGCCCACCAGGTACAGCTTCGGATGCGGCTTCTGCATCGGCTGCGGCCAGGTGTTCAGGTAGCGGTAGGAGTAGAAGTCGCCGTGGAATTCCGTCGGGCCGGGCTGGGTCCAGGCCTGCAGCAGGATGTCGATCGATTCCCGGAACCGCTTGCGCGCCGTCGCCGGGTTGATCGGGTTCACCCAGTATTCCATGCCGGTGCCCAGCGGCAGGGCCGCTTCCAGGCGGCCGCCGGACATCACGTCCAGCATGGCATATTCCTCCGCCACCCGGTGCGGATATTCCAGGTTCAGCGGCGTGCCGAAGACGCAGATCTTCGCGCGGCTGGTCTGCGGGATCAGCGCCGCGGCGATCAGGCTGGGCGCCGGCATCAGCGAGTAGGCGGACGAATGGTGCTCGTTCACCACCATGCCGTCGAAGCCCAGCTTGTCCGCCAGGACGAGCTCGCGGAGGTAGCGGTCGTAGAAGGACTTGCCCTTCGCCGGGTCGAACAGGGTGTTGGGGAAGTCCACCCAGGTCGACGGATACTTTTCATGGTCTTCCGGATAGTCGGAATACGGCATGAAATGCATGAAATAAAATTGGAGATCTTCTGTCGAAGACATGGTTTCCTCCTTGGCTGGGCCCTGCGCCGCCGTTATCCTTCCACCTGCCAAGAGCCGTGCCCATGGCGGTGTTGATGTTCGCGATGCGAACTTTTGTTCGGTTGTCGGAACATTATGTCACCGCCGGCCGGTGATAAGTCAAGATCTTACCGGAGATCGGCATTCTGGATACCGGATTGACCCGGAAGGCCGTCCTCCGTAAGCTGAAATTGTGCGCAGTCCGCACGTTTGTTCGCAAATAAGGCATTCGCCGGCAAATCCGGCGGTAGGGAGGTGCCCAAGATGATCCGCAAGACAATTGCGGCTGCCGCACTGGCTGCGGCGGCCCTCGGTGCAACTGCGGCGGTGGCCCAGGATGCGCCGGAATCGATCCGCATCGGCTATGCGATCGCGCTGTCCGGGCCCTACGCGCCGGGTGCGGAATCCACCACCTGGTCGCAGTACAAGCTCTGGCAGGACCAGGTGAACGCCGATGGCGGCATCTACCTGTCGAAGTACGATAAGAAGGTGCCGGTCGAGCTGATCGCCTATGACGACCGCAGCCAGATCGAGGAGGCGATCCGCCTCACCGAGAAGCTGATCCTGGACGACGAGGTCGACCTGGTGCTGCCGCCCTGGGGCACCACGACGAACATGGCCGTCGCGCCGATCCTGAACAAGTACAAGTACCCGGCCCTGCACTGGACCTCCGGCTCCGACACTGTGAAGAAGTTCGGTGAGCGCTGGCCCTATTCCTTCTGGCCGCTGGTGCATCCGACCGAGGCGGTGACCCCGATCGCGGAGTTCCTGAAGCAGAAGAAGGATGCCGGCGAGATCAAGGGCCGCATCGCGATCATGAGCATCGCCGACCAGCTGGGCACCGAGCTCAACAACGCGATGACCAAGATCGCCGGCGAGCAGGGCCTGGAGATCGTCTACAACAAGACCTACCCGCTGGGCGTCTCCGACCTGTCGGCGCAGATCAACGAGATGAAGGAGCTGGACCCCGACGCCTTCTTCGGCTTCAGCTATCCGACCGACACCTTCATGCTGACCGAGCAGTCGATCGTCCTCGGCTTCAACCCGAAGCTGTTCTATACCGCGATCGGCACGCCGTTCCCGGCGTACAAGGCGAAGTTCGGCGACAAGGTGCAGGGCGTGATGGGCTATGGCGGCCTGAACCCCGACGTGCCCGGCCATGCCGAGTACCAGAAGGCGCACATGGCCATGTTCAACCGCCCGGCCGAGGCCGGCGCGGCCGGCAACTACGCCACCCTGCAGATCCTGCAGAAGGCGATCGAGGAGGCCGGCGAGATCGATCGCGAGGCGATCCGCGACAATATCGCCAAGGGCACCTTCCAGACGGTGGTCGGCGAGTTCCAGTTCGAGAACCAGCTGACCGTGGACCCCTGGGCCGCCGCCCAATGGCAAGACGGCACCTTCGTCGGCGTCTTCCCGAAGAGCCGCGACGGCGCCCGCGAGATGGTGTTCCCGAAGCCGAACTGGTGAGCCCGGCCATCGGCTGAGGAAGCGCGGCCCGCGATGCGGAGGCAGCTCCGCCCGCAGGCCGCGCGACCGGCCCCTGCCGTGCTGCCGGCCCGCGCCGCCATGCCGCCACCGCCCCACTTGTTCCGTCCGGTCGCCTGCCGGCCCGCCGCCTGAAAGGCCGAACCTGCCATGATCGTCTTCGAGGTCCTGCTGAACGGCATCGTGCTGGGGGGCATGTACGCCCTGCTGGCCTTCGGCCTGAACCTGCAATACGGCGTCGCGCGGATCATGAACCTGTCCTATGGCGAGTTCCTGATGACTGCCGCCTTCGGCGCCTTCTGGTTCTTCACCCTCTATTCCATCGATCCGCTGCTGAGCATGATTGTCAGCGTGCCGCTCTCCTTCGCCGCGAACTGGATCATCTACAAGGTGATCCTGACCCCGCTGGTGCGCCGCGCGCCGAGCCGCGACGCGCTGGAGGCGGACACCATCCTGGTGACCTTCGGCCTCTTGTTCGTGATCCAGGGCACGGCGCTGCTGCAATGGGGCGGCGAGTATCGCGGCTATACCTACCTGGCGATCCCGGTCGACATCCTGGGCGCCACCATCGCGGCGAACCGGCTGCTGGCCTTCGGCGTCGCCTGCGTGATCGGCGTCGGTGCCTATCTGGTGCTGAAATATACCCGTGTCGGCACCGCCCTGCGGGCGCTGGCGATCGACCCGGTCGCCGCCCAGCTGGTCGGCGTGAACGTGCCGCGCCTGTCGGGCCTGGCCTTCGCCTCCGGCGGCGCGATGATGGCGGCCGCCGGCGTGCTGGTCTCCATGTTCCTGTCCTTCAACCCCTCGGTCGGCGTGCTCTACACCCTGAAGGCGCTGATCGTGGTGATCATGGGCGGAGTCGGGTCGATGATCGGCAGCCTGGCCGCCGGCCTGCTGCTGGGCCTGGCGGAGGGCTTCGGCGCCTGGCTGGTCGATCCCGGCCTGACCCTGGCGATCAACTTCGCGATCTTCCTGGCGATCCTGCTGCTGCGGCCGAAGGGCCTGTTCGCCCGTGCCTGAGATCGCCCCCGCCCGGACATCGGCCATGTCCCTCAACCCGAAGCAGATCGCCGGGCTGGTCCTGCTGGTGGCCGGCATCGCGGTGCTGGCCTGCGTGCCGTTCCTGGTCGGCCGCTACCTGGTCTCGCTGTTCATCTCGATGCTGGCCTTCTCGGTCCTGACCATGGCCTGGTCGGCCTTTTCCGGACCGACCCGCTACATCTCGCTGGCGACATCGGCCTTCTACGGGGTCGGCATCTACTGCGTGGCGATCTTCAACGAGAGTATGCCGCTGCCGCTGATCCTGGTGCTGGCGGCCCTGGTCTCCTTCGGCCTGGCGCTGCTGATCGGCCTCTCGACCCTGCGGCTCTCCGGCATCTATTTCGTGATCTTCACCTTCGGCCTGGCGGAGCTGACCCGGCAGCTGATGACCTGGTACGAGATCAACCAGACCAAGTCGCTGTCGCGCTACATCTTCGCCACCGTGGACAGCCACGACATCTACTGGATGCTGCTGGTGCTGGCGGTCGCCACCCTGTTCCTGACCTGGTTGCTGCAGCGCTCCCGCCTGGGCTTCGCGCTGCGGGTGGTGGGCGAGGACGAGACCGTCGCCCGCCATTCCGGCATCAACACCACCTGGATCAAGGTGCTGATCTTCGCCTTCACCTCGATGCTGATGGGGCTGACCGGGGCCATCGTCTCGCTGCGCTGGACCTATGTGGACCCGAACGTGGCGTTCAACTCCTTCGTCTCGTTCCAGGTGCTGATCATGGCGCTGCTGGGCGGCATCGGCCGCCTGCACGGGCCGATCCTCGGCGTGGTGCCGCTGGTCCTGCTGTCGGAATACCTGTCGGGCAGCTTCCCCTACCACTTCACCATCGTGCTGGGGATCTGCTTCATCATCATCGTCTTCTACATGCCGACCGGGGTCGCCGGCCTGCTGGACCGGCTGTTCGCCCGCCTGGGCTGGAGGACGGTCGCATGAATGCAACGATGCTGCTGGAGGTGGACGGGCTGTCGAAGCGCTTCGGCGGCCTGCAGGCGGTGAACCAGGTCGGCTTCGGCATCGAAGAGGGCCAGATCTACGGCCTGATCGGGCCGAACGGCTCCGGCAAGACCACGGTGATGAACCTGCTGACCGGCGAACTGCCGGCCGACAGCGGCACCGCCCGCCTGGCCGGCGACAACCTGATCGGCCGCAAGCCGCACGAGATCAACCGCCGCCGGGTCGCCCGCACCTTCCAGCTGGTCCGCGTGCTGGGCGGCATGTCGGTGCGCGAGAACGTCATGCTGGGCCGCCTCTACGGCGCCGAGCCCACGGGCAAGGGCGCCGCGATGCAGGATGCGGAGCAGCTGATCGAGGAGGTCGGCCTGGGCAACCTGGCCGAACAGCCCGCCGGGCAGCTGACCTATATCGACCAGAAGCGGCTGGAGCTGGCGCGCGCGCTGGCCACCCGGCCGCGGCTGCTGCTGCTGGACGAATGGCTGGCCGGCCTGAACCCGACCGAGCTGCAGGTCGGCATGCAGCTGATCGAGAGCATCCGCGACCGCGGCGTGACGGTGCTGATGGTGGAGCATGTGATGCATGCGATCCGCCGGCTCTGCGACCGGGTCGTGGTGATGAACGCCGGCAACCGCATCGCCGAGGGCCTGCCGGAAGAGGTTCTCGCCGATCCCGAAGTCGTGCGCGCCTATCTGGGCGAGGAGGAGGCGGCCGATGCCTGAGATCAGTCATGCTTGAGGTGCGCGACGTCAGGGTCTTCTACGGCAAGCATGCCGCCCTGCAAGGTGTCTCGCTGGAGGTCCGCCGCGGCGAGACGGTGGTGATCCTGGGCGCCAACGGCGCCGGCAAGACCACCCTGCTGAACACGGTTTCCGGCCTGATCCGGGCAGAAGGCGGCAGCCATATCGCCTTCGGCGGCGCGACCATCCACGACCGCCCGGCGCCGCAGATCGTGGAGGCCGGCATTTCCCTGGTGCCGGAGGGGCGGCGCATCTTCGGCGACCTGACGGTGCAGGAGAATCTGCGCCTGGGCGGCTATCCGAAGCGCGCCCGCGCCCGCGAGCAGCAGAACCTGGACCATGTCCTGTCGCTGTTCCCGCGCCTGGCGGAACGGCGCAGCCAGGCCGCCCGCACCATGTCGGGCGGCGAGCAGCAGATGCTGGCGATCGGCCGCGCCCTGATGGCGGAGCCGGAGCTGATCCTGCTGGACGAACCGTCCATCGGCCTCTCGCCGCGCCTGACCAAGGAGCTGTTCGGCGCGCTGGCCGGCCTGCGCGACGACACCCGCTCGATCCTGCTGGTGGAACAGAACGCCCATGCCAGCCTGGCGATCGCCGACCGCGCCTACCTGCTGGAGAACGGCCATATCGTCCGCGGCGGCGACGCGAAGGAACTGCGCAACGACCCCGCCGTGCAGCGCGCCTATCTGGGGCTGGAATAGGCTTTCGGTTCAGCCTTCATCGCCCTGGCCGACGACACACGTGGCGGGAAGGATCATTCGAAGCGCAGCGGCGGTTCGCCGCCAGCCTCTCCGTCGCCCTCGGCCTCTGAGCCGAGGGCCCATTCCGCCGGCCAGGCCGCAATGAGTCCGGAATGGGTCCACAGACGAGGTCTGTGGACGGCTCAAGGCCTGGAAGGACGCGGGAGGTGGACGCGCCGCCCCCATTGCCCCTGTCACCCCCCTGCGCGACACTGCCGCCGCAACCGAAGCGGGAGGGACGGCGATGAAGGTCGAAGGCGGCTGCTATTGCGGCCAGGTGCGCTACGAGGCGGAACTGCAGCCCCTGCTGAAGCTGCAATGCCATTGCCGGGAATGCCAGTACATCACCGGCGGCGGCCCGAACTTCACCATGGGCGTGCCGAAGGACGGCTTCCGCTACACGAAGGGGGCGCCGAAGAGCTTCACGCGCGACGATCTGGAGATCGCGGTCACCCGGCAGTTCTGCGGCAATTGCGGCACGCATCTCGCCACCGTCACGCCGCGCCGGCCGGAGATGGTGCTGCTGAAGGTCGGCAGCCTGGACGATCCTGCCGTCTTCGAGGGGCCGCAGGCGGCGATCTTCACCATCGACATGCAGCCCTTCCACATGATCCGCGACGGCTTGCCGAGCTTCGAGCGGCGGCCGGGATAAGGCGCACGCCTCCGTTGGCCAGTGCCGGCAACCGTCCCGTCACACCGACCCTCAATCGGCCGCCGCGACGGTCATGCCCTGGACCTGCGCAAGGAAAGCGTCGTTCAGCTTCTTCGCCGTCGCGTTGAAGCCGGGCAAAGCGGCGGCGACATCGGCCTCGATGCGCGGCACGGCGCCGGCGCCGAACAGGTCTTCCAGCGCCTTCTTATAGGCGGGGATGCCGGCCCATTCTCCGACCGTGTCGGCGGTCACCTCGACGTGGAACTGCAGCCCCCAGGCGGCGCGGCCGAAGCGGAACGCCTGCACCGGGCAGGGCCCGCTTTCCGCAAGCGCGACGGCGCCGGCGGGCAGGGCGTGAACCCCGGCGGTGTGCCACTGGAAGACCGCCATCTCCGCCGGCTGCGCGGCCAGCAGCGGGTCGGCCCGGCCGGCCTCGGTCAGCCGCACCCGGTCCAGCCCGACCTCGCCCGGCGGCATCGGCCCGACATGGCCGCCCAGGGCGGCGGCCAGCATCTGGTGGCCCAGGCAGATGCCCAAGAACGGGCGGTCCTGTTCGCCGACCCAGCGGCGCAGCAGGGCCTTCTCCGCCGCGATCCAGGGATGGGCCTCCTCCTCCCAGACATCCATCGGCCCGCCCATCGAGACGATGGCGGCATAGCGGGCGGTATCCGCCGGCAGCGGCTCCCCCGCATCGAGTTCCACCGCGTCCCAGGCGATCCCGGCCGCGCGCCAGAAGTCGCGCAGCATGCCCGGATGCTCTACCGGGTGGTGCTGTAGCACCAGGAAGCGCATGGCCGCCCTCGCCGTCAGCGGATGCGGCGCCGCCGCGGCCGCCGGTCCGGCGGGGCGCTGGCCTGCATCGCGGCGGCCAGGAAGGCCGCCAGCCGATCCAGATAGGCATGGTCGGCGCGTCCGCCACCGGCCACCAGCCGCCAGTAGAGGGTGCCGCAGAGGCTGTCGGTGACCAGGTCGATGTCGATGCCTGCGCCCAGTTCGCCACGGGCGGCGGCACGATGGGCCAGGGTGGCGCTGCGCATCCGCGCCACAATCCGCAGCCGTTCCGACAGGGCAGAGCTGAGCGCCGGGCTGCGCTGCAGTTCGGCATGCAGGTCGGGCAGGATGCGCCGGACCAGCGGATGACGCAGCAGGCGCCGCAGCGCCTGCAGGACGGCGCGCAGGTCGCCTTGCAGCGAACCGGTGTCGGGTGCCATCACCAGGTCGATGCCCAGGCTTTCCACCCGCTCCACCACCATCGCCGCCTTCGACGGCCAGCGCCGCATCAGGGTGGCCCGGGTCGTCCCTGCACGCCGGGCGACAGCCTCCAGGCTGAGCGCGGCATAGCCGGTGCGGGCCCATTCCTCGAACAGGGCGTGGGTCAGTGCTGCGGACAGGGCCGCAGCCGGATCCGGCTGCGGTGACAGAAGCCCGCCCGGCAGCGGCCGGCCTTCCGAGCGGGCGCCGGCCAGACCTTCGCCAGCCGGATCCTTGTCCGTGGATTTCGCGTCGGCGGGATCCTCTCCCGTCGGCTCTTCTCCCGTCGGTCCCTCTCCCGTGGGTTCGGCACCGGGTCGCCTGCGCTCCATCGCCTACCTCCGCTGCCGGCCCGGGGATGATCGTTCCACCGCAGGCGCCGCGCCGTCAATGCGCATCGCTGACCGCGAGCGGCAAAGCTGCGATACTCGCCCCGTCATGACAGCGACGATCCTGCGGCAGGACAGCGAAACCGGCGGCTGGGAGGCCGTGCTCGGCAGCCCCGATCCGCGCCTGGCCGGCATCGTCGCCGGCAACTACCACGGCTGGACCGAAACGGCCGCGGCGCCCGTGCTGCGGCGGGAGGTGCCGAAGGCCGCGGTGCCGCTGATCCTGAATTTCGGCCCGGCCTTCCAGGTCACCTCACCCGCCGACCGAGGCCTGGCCGAGACGGCGCCGGCCCTGCACCCGTACCGCTCCTTCCTGGCCGGCATGACCGCCCTGCCCGCGCTGACCCTGGCGGAGACCTACAGCCATTGCCTGCAGGTGAACCTGACCCCCTTGGGCGCCTACCGGGTGCTGGGGCTGGGAATGCACGTGCTGACCGACCGGGTGGTGGAACTGGCGGACATCCTGGGGCCCGAAGCCGACCTGTTGGTCGAGGAACTGGCCGGCGCCAACGGCTGGGCGCGGCGCTTCCGGCTGCTGGATGCGGCGCTGCTGGCCCGCATGGACGGGCATCGCCCGCCGACCGCCGATATCGCCCACGCGCTGGCGCGGCTGGAACGGAGCGGCGGCAGCCTGCCGATCGGCGCCCTGGCGGCGGAACTCGACATCAGCCGCCGGCGGCTGATCGACCGCTTCCACGAACAGGTCGGCCTGACGCCGAAGGCCCTGGCGCGGATCCTGCGCTTCAACCACGCGGTCGGCCGCCTCACCCTGCCCGGCGCCGCGCCGGACCTCGCCGACATCGCCCTGGCCTGCGGCTATTACGACCAGGCGCATTTCAACCGCGAGTTCCGCGCCCTGGCCGGCGTCACGCCACGCACCTTCCTGGCCGAGGGCGGCACCATCCATGAGCTGGGGGCTTTCGGCGAACTCGCTGAATAGGCCAGCGTCCCGGGGACTGGTCGTTCCCGCCCTTGAGGCGGGAACCCATTCCGCCAGCCATGCAGTGCCGCCCGGTTTGCGGAATGGACCCCGGCTTAAGGCCGGGGTGACGGCTGGGGGTAGATCGGACGGAGGGACCTGGACCCTGCCGCGCCCTCAGCCGTACAGACCGATATCGGCGGCGAAGCCGCGCCAGCCGCCATAACGGGTGATGTCCTGCGCCGCGCCCAGGCCGGCCGGCTCCGCAATGAAGCCCTTGGCCTGGCTGCCATCGTCCAGGTCCACCGTGCCGATGCCCAGCGGCGGCGCGATGGCGGCGACGAAGGTGCCGAAGGCGGCGGGACTGAGGCGCCAGACCTCGCCCTCGATGCCGTCGCCGCAGGGGCCGTCGGTGCGCACGAGGCCCGGCCGCGCGACCTTCTGGCCGGCCAGGGCGTAGAGCCGGTAGCTGGGCGCGGTGCGCACGGTCCGCGCGAAACTGGCGCCCAGCCGCCGCAGCTCGCCGTTCAGCGGCATGCCGGAAAGATGGGCGCCGAACACCACCAGCTCGATCTGCTCTCCCGCCGCAGGGTCGGCACCGGCCGGGATCGCCCCGTCGGGCTGCGCCCAGTCGGTGCCGCCCAGGGTGCAGCCACCGGCCCGGTGAATGTCGCGCGCCAGCCCCGCGCAGAGTGCATCCTGACCCGCCGGCGCCAGCAGGGTCAGGCTGAAGGGCCGGCCATCGGCGCGGCTGCCCGCCGGCACCGCCATGCCGCACATGTCCAGCAGGTTGACGAAGTTGGTGTAGGTGCCGAGCCGGCTGTTGGTGGCGATCGGCTCGGCCTCCACCTCCGCCACAGTGTAGTGGGTCGGCGCCGTGGGCAGGCAGAGCAGGTCGACGGAGGCCAGCACCGGCGCCAGCTTCGCCCTGTAGCCCTGCAGGGCATAGAGCCCCTTGAAGGCATCGACGGCGGAGAGCTTGCGGGCGCCGCCGATGATCGTGCGGGTCACCGGGTGCAGCGCATCCTCATGGTCGGCGATGAAGCCGTCGATGGCGGCATAGCGTTCCGCCACCCAGGCGCCCTCGTACAGCAGGTCGGCCGTGGCGTAGAAGTCGGCGAAGGGCAGTTCCACGACCCGGCAGCCCAGGCCGGCGAGGGCCTCCAGCGCCGCCGCATAGCACGCGCCCATGTCACCGTCGCCGAAGAACCTCTGGTCAGCCGGCGCGGGCACGCCGACGGTCAGCGCCGCCGGCCGGGCCGGTGCCGCCGGCACCGCGACCGACTTCGAATAGGGGTCGGCCGGGTCGGCGGCCGCCATCGCGGCGAAGGCGGCCCAGGCATCGTCCACCGTCAGCGCGAAGACGGAGACGCAGTCCAGGGTGCGACAGGCCGGCACCACGCCGGCGGCGGAAATCGCCCCGACCGTCGGCTTCAGCCCGACGATATTGTTCAGCCCGGCCGGGATGCGGCCGGAGCCGGCGGTGTCGGTGCCCAGCGCGAAGCTGGCGATGCCGCGCGCCACGGCGACCGCGGAGCCGGAGGAGGAGCCGCCCGGCACCAGTGCCGGGTCGACCGCGTTGCGCGGGATCGGATAGGGGCTGCGCAGGCCGACCAGGCCGGTGGCGAACTGGTCCAGGTTGGTCTTGCCCAGCACCAGCGCGCCGGCGGCGCGCAGCCGCGCCACGGCTGTCGAATCCCGCTCCGGCAGATAGGCATAGTCCGGGCAGGCGGCCGTGGTCGGCATGCCCGCCACGTCGATATTGTCCTTCACCGCGCAGGGGATCCCCCAGAGCGGCATCGCCGCCAGCCGGGCCGGATCGAAGCCGCCCAGCGCGTCGGCCTGGGCCAGCAGCGCGTCGCGGTCGGCCAGGTGGATGAAGATGCCCGGATCGTCGGCGGCCGCCAGGCGCGCCAGCGCCGTCTCCACCACCTGGCGCGGGGTCAGGCCGCCAGCATAGGCGTCGTGCAGGCTGCCGATATCGAAAGGCAGGTCGGTCATCCTTCGTCTCCCCCGCAACGGTTTGTCATTCTTCGTCACCGAGAATCTCTACGGGCCGGTCCCACTGGATCAGCACCACGCAGCCCTCGTCGGACCAGACCTCATGGGACGTGCCCGGCCGGTTGATCACCACGCTGCCCTTCGCATAGGTGCCATGGGCGTCGCTCTGTGCGCCGTCCAGCACCACGATCGTCTCCAGCCCGGCATGGCGGTGCCGCGGCACCCGTGCGCCCGCCGCATAGCGCAGCAGGGCCACCGACGGCTCGCCGCCCGTGCCGCGCTCCAGCCAGTGGATCTCCACCCGGTCACGGAACGGCTCGAACGCCAGGCTGCGCCAGCCGCCCTCGGCCAGGTCCGGCCAGACCAGGTCCCTTGCCCCTTCAGTCATCGCCGCCTCCCTGCAGTCCCGCCAGGATCGTGTCGGTGGCCGCGGTCCAGCCGACGATGGCGCCCTGCGCCCGGATCATCTCCAGGGTCGCCGCCTTGAACGCCGGGAAGTAGCTTTCCGTCGCGTCTTCCGCCAGCAGGCAGTCGAAGCCGCGGTCATTGGCCTCCCGCATCGTCGTCTGCACGCAGACCTCGGTCGTGACCCCGGCGAAGACCAGCTGCCGGATGCCCAGCCGCGCCAGTTCATCCGACAGCGGGGTGGCGTAGAAGGCGCCCTTGCCCGGCTTCTCGATCACCACCTCGCCGGGCAGCGGCGCCAGTTCCGGCAGGATCGCGGTGCCCGGCTCGCCGGCGACCAGGATGCGGCCCATCGGCCCGGCATCGCCGATGCGCAGGGACGGCTTGCCCCGCAGCCGCTTCGCCGGCGGACAGTCGGACAGGTCGGGCCGGTGGCATTCCATGGTGTGGATCACGGGCATACCCGCGGCGCGGCAGCCCGCGATCAGCCGCTTCACTGTCGGCACGATCGCCGCCACGCGGGAAACGTCGTTGCCCAGGCTTTCCCCGAAGCCGCCCGGTTCGGTGAAGTCGCGCTGCATGTCGATGACGATCAGCGCGACCGCCCCGGGTTCGAACGCGAAGGGAAAGGGCTGCGCCGGGATCTCCGGCATCAGCGCATCCTCACGGCAGGACCGCCAGCAGGTCGGCGGATGTCGCCACCGCGCCGAACACGCCGCCCTGCATCGTCACCATCTTCAGCGCGGCCAGGTGGTTGCCATGGTCGGTGGCGCCGCAGCAGTCCGACAGGATCACGCATTCGAAGCCGCGATCGTTAGCCTCGCGCATCGTGGTATGGACGCAGACATCGGTGGTGATGCCGGTCAGCACGATGTTGCGCACAGCCCGCTGGTTCAGCATCAGCTCCAGGTCGGTGGCGCAGAACGAGCCCTTGCCGGGCTTGTCGATCACCGGTTCGCCGGGCAGCGGCGCCAGTTCGGGGATGATCTCCCAGCCCGGCTCGCCGCGCACCAGGATGCGGCCGCAGGGGCCCGGATCGCCGATGCCGGCATTGATCCGGCGCGACCGCCAGCGCTTGTTCGCCGGCAGGTCGGCCAGGTCGGTGCGGTGCCCTTCGCGGGTGTGGAAGATGTGGTAGCCCTTCGCCCGCATCGCGGCCAGCACCGCCTTGATCGGCGCGATCGGCGCCCGCACCAGCGACAGGTCGTAGCCCATGGAATCGACATAGCCGCCGGGACCGCAGAAGTCGGTCTGCATGTCGATCACGATCAGCGCCGTATTGTCCGGCCGCAGATCGCCGTCATAGGGCCAGGGATAGGGGTCGGCCGCGATCACGGTGCCCCCGGCCGCCGCAACGCCTTCCGGCGCGATCTCGCTCTGTACCGTCACAACCCCCTCCTTGCCCTGCTATGCCATCCGCTATTCGGCCGCGTCGCCCAGCTTATCGCCGAACCGGCGGACCGGCCGGTCGATGCCGAACCCGGTGCCGTCGGTAACCTGCACCTCCGCCTCTCAGGGCAGGCGGTAGCGGCCCGCCGCCAGGTCGGTCATGTAGCTGTAGGGGCAGTCCTGCGCCCCGCCGGCCACGGCGGAGAAGCCGCGATGGCCGAACTGGTAGATGTTGTTCTCCATCCCCCAGCCGCGCCGCGCCTCGCGCACCAGGTCGGGCCGCACCTCGGCGCTGACGATCTCGCCCGGATTGCCGCCGGTGGCATGGGTGACGATCGTGCCGTCGAAATTGCAGACCATTGCTTCCCCCATGGAATCGGCGGAGCCGTCGGTACCGGCCAGGCAGACGCTGGCCGTCACCATCAGGTTGCAGAAGGCGTTGGCCTGGTTGGTGAACCGCCAGGGCTCGCGCACGCAGGCGCCATAGCCGGCGGTGCGCAACAGGATCTCCGCCCCCTTGTAGGCGGCTTCCCGCGCCATTTCCGGGAACATGCCGTCATGGCAGATGATCAGCGCCAGCTTGGCCCCGTTCGGCCCGTCGATCACCGGGATGCCCTGGTCGCCCGGCTCCCAGGGCTCGATCGGCACCCAGGGATGCATCTTTCGGTAATAGAGCTTCGCCTCGCCCTGATCGTCGATGACGATGCCGACATTGAACGGCTTGCCGTGCGGGTTGCGCTCCATGATCGAGAAGCAGCCCCAGATCCGGTGCTCGATGCAGGCGCGGCGGAACACCGCCACCTCCGGCCCGTCCAGGTCGGAGGTGACCCCGTCATGGGTCTCCAGCGACATGCCGTGCAGCGCATATTCCGGGAACACCACCAGGTCCATGGTCGACAGGCCGCGCCGCGCCTTGCCGACATAGCCGGCGATCACCTCCGCCTGCCGGGCGAGATCCTCGCGGTCGCGGATCACCGGGGTGTTGATCTGAACGAGGCCGATCACCACCCCGTTCTCGCTCCTGTTCCAGCCGCCCAGTCCGTTCATCGCCGGCCCCTCCTCTGTCCTGGCATCGGATGCCACACCGGGGCGTCGCGGTCGCTGCCCGCACGGGCAGGGCCGCCGGCGCGGCCGGTCGCGGCAGGGATGGTCAGGCTTGGTCTGGCGGTACGCATGGGATCGGCGGACAGGCTTTCCAAATCGTATACAATTTTGTATGCAATCTGTATGCCAGTGAAATCGCTGGAAAAATCGGCGATTTCGCAATCCGAATGCCGTCGCCCGCAAGCGTCTGACCGGTGCCCCGCCCGGAACTATGCACAAAAACTGATCATGTTGCACATCTGCACATCGCATCGGCAGTCCAGGGCGATGGCCCGGAATGCGGTGCCGCGGCCTGCCGGCTTCCGCCGACAGGCCTTTCCCGCAGGCGAAGCCGGCGTTAATCAGGACAGGGTGACCCGCCGGGCAGGGGTTGCCGGGACGACGGGCAGCGACAGGTGAGCAGGCGGCACAGCATGGCGAAGCAACCGCAGGTCGAAGAGGGCGAGGTCCGCGCGGCGGAAGCCGCAGGCCGGACCGGCCCTGGCCGGGACCCCGGCCCGCGCGACCTCGTCCGCACCGGCACGACGGTGGACGAGATGGTGCGCAGCCTGGCCGACCAGATCGTCACCGGGCGCCTGCCGCCAGGGATCCGCCTGGACGAGGCGGGCCTGGCCGCCCGCTTCGAGGTGTCCCGCACCCCGGTGCGCGAGGCGCTGGGCCAGCTCGGCGCGATGAAGCTGGTCGACCGCCGCCCCAACCGCGGCGCCGTGGTGGCGGTGCTGAGCCAGGACCGCCTGGCCGCGATGTTCGAGGGCATGGCCGAGCTGGAGGGGATCTGCGCCCGTTTCGCCGCGGAGCGGATGAATGCGGCGGAGCGGCGGGCGCTGGAGGAGGCGCACCAGGCCTCCGCGAAGTTCGTCCATGACGGCGCGGAAGAGGCCTACGAGACGCACAACACCGCCTTCCACTCCGCCCTCTATGCCGGCTCCCACAACGAGCATATCGGCGAGATGGCGACCCTGACCCGCGATCGCCTGGCGCCGTTCCGGCGCGCGCAGTTCCGCCTGGCCGGCCGGCTGCTGAAGTCCTGGGCCGAGCATGACGCCATCGTCGCCGCGATCATGCGCGGCGACGGCGCCGCGGCCGAGGCGGCGGCCAAGGGCCATGTCGACACGGTGGGCGAGGCCAGCGCGGTCTTCGCCTCCGGCCAGGACTGACGGGCCGCGGCATCTCCGCTTGCCGGTGCCGCGGCGCCGGCGCAGGATCGCCGGCGCAGCAGCAGGGAGCAGCGGGACATGCCCGACCTGGTGATCGACGGTCGCAGGACCGACCTGGGCGGCGGCTTTGCCGTCAACCGGATCCTGCCCTTCCGAACGCGCCGGATGGTCGGCCCCTTCATCTTCCTGGACCATGCCGGGCCGCTGGACCTGCCGCCGCCGGCGCGCCGCAAGGCCGATGTCCGGCCGCATCCGCATATCGGGCTGTCGACCGTCAGCTACCTGTTCAGCGGCCGCATGACCCATCGCGACAGCCTGGGCGTGACACAGGAGATCGCGCCCGGCGCGGTGAACTGGATGACCGCCGGCCGCGGCATTGCCCATTCGGAACGTTTCGACGGCGCCGCCGACGGCGACCCGCCGATGGAGGCGGTGCAGAGCTGGGTCGCCCTGCCGGAAGCGGCGGAGGAGAGCGCACCGGCCTTCGACACCTATCCGGCCGACACCTTGCCGGTGGCCGAGGAAGCCGGCACCTGGCTGCGGGTGATCGCCGGTGCGGCCTTCGGCCTGTCGAGCCCGGTACGTACCCATTCGCCGCTGTTCTACGCGCATGCCAGGCTGCGCACCGGTGCCGCGACCGGCCTGCCGGAGGGCCATGAGGAGCGCGCCGCCTTCATCGCCCACGGCACGGCGGAGGTCGACGGTCAGCCCTTCACTGCCGGCCAGCTGCTGGTCTTCGCAGCGCATGAGGCGCCGACCATCCGGGCGACGACGGATGCCACGGTGATGCTGCTGGGCGGGGCGCCGCTGGGCGAGCGCTTCATCTGGTGGAACTTCGTCTCCTCCCGCCGCGACCGGATCGAGCAGGCGAAGGCGGACTGGACCGAGGGCCGCATCGCCCTGCCGCCGCACGACCGCGACGAATGGGTGCCGCTGCCGCCGGACCACCGGAAGAAGCCGCCCGCCGCGGAGCCGCTGTCGTAGGGAGGGCGCGGCACCGCCCGCGGCTATTCCCGGAGCAGGTCCCGCTCGCAGTCCGCGATCGCGGCGAGCGCGCGCTCCCGGTCGCCCAGTTCGTGCGCCAGCATCAGGGCGAGCTTCGCCAGGAACAGCGGCGCCTGCGCCTCGCCCACCCGATCGATCGCCATCGCCAGTTCCTCATAGACCGGCTCCAGCTCCGCAAAGGGCATCGTCATTGCTCCACCTCCGCAATGTCGAGCAGCCGCGCCAGGCAGGACGCCACGGCTGCCGGTTCCGCCTGCCGCCAGCGGCCGGCGATGTACATGTCCGGCCGCACCAGCCAGGCGCTGCCCGGCCCGGCGGCGAAGCGGGCGGCGATGCGGCCGTCCGGATCGTGCAGCGCATCCGGCATCGCGCCGCCGATGCACAGCAGGCGCAGGTCCGGATCGCGCGCCCGAAGCGGCCGGAGCATCGCCTCCGCCGCCGCGGCACCTGCGGAGAAAAGCAGCAGCGTGAAGCCGGGCCCCAGCCGGTCGCTGAGGAAGCCGCCCGCGGCCAGCCGCAGGTTCGGCAGCACGCTCCCGGGCGCCGGGCCGGCGCCGTCGAAGGCCGGATCGTCGTCCGCGGTCAGCGGGCTGGCGGCATAGGTATAGGGCGCCATCTGCCGCGGATTGGCGAAGGGCCGCGCGAAGTCGTGGCGCAGCGCCAGCCCCAGCGCGGCATCCCGCATCAGGCGCCAGCCCCGGGTCGGCGGCGTCATGAAGCGTGTGCTCTTCGTGGCATTGGCGAAGACGTCCAGGGTGGCGTCGCGGCGCTCCGGCGTGTAGCTGGCCAGCAGGCCCTCGCCCGCGCCGCCGGCGACCACGCGGCCCAGCTTCCAGCCGATATCGGCGGCATCGGCGATGCCGTTGTTCAGGCCGCGCACGCCGAAGATCGGCACGATATGGGCGGCATCGCCCAGGAAGAACACCCGGCCGTCGCGATAGTCCGCCAGCGCCAGGGTGTTGGCGGCATAGACGCTCCACCATTCCAGTTCCCAGGTGCCGCGATGGCCGATCTCCCCCAGGATCGCGGCGACCCGGTCGCGCACCACCTCCTCCCGGGTCGCTTCCTCCGCGCTCTCGCCCTCGGGCAGTTGGTAGTCGATGCGCCAGATGTCCTCGGGCTGGCGATGCACCAGCACGGTGGAACCGGGATTGCAGGCCGGATCGAACAGCGCGCGGCGGATCGTCGGATAGTCATGCGCCATGCGGACATCCGCGATGACGTAGCGGCCTTCGAAATTCTCGCCCTGCAGGCGCAGGTTCCGCATGCCGCGCACCGGGCTGCGCGCGCCATCGGCGGCAAGCAGCCAGTCGGCCGTCACCGCATAGCTGCCGGCCGGGTCGCGGACCTCCAGGGTCACGCCGCCATCCCGGTCGGCAATCCCGGCCACCTCGCTCTGCCAGCGGATCTCCACCAGCGGCGAGGCCGAAGCCGCCTGCCACAGGAAGCGCTCGATATACTGCTGCTGCAGGTTGTACATCGGCCGGAACTTCTCATCCGGCCCGTCCGGCATCTCGAATTCCAGCACCTGCCGCCCGCGATAGAAGCTGCGCCCGGTGGTCCAGGGCAGCGCCTTCTCCAGGAACGGCGCCAGCGCGCCCAGCCGCTCCAGGATGTGGAAGCTCTGCCGGGCGATGCAGATCGCCCGGCTGCCGTCGTTGAAGGTGGCCTTGCGCTCCAGCAGCAGGCTCGGCACCCCTTCCGCCGCCAGGGCCAAAGCGGCCGTCAGCCCGACCGGCCCGGCGCCGACGATCGCCACCCGCCGCCGCGGCTCCGCTGCGGGCCGGTCCGGCGGTTCGAAATGCGGATACTCGAAATAGAGCGAGTCCAGCTCGCCGCGACCTGCCGGCCTCATCGTTCCGTCTCCTCCCCCGCATTCTGTCATCCCGCCGCCTGCGGGCCGACGCTTTACAGATAGCCTCTTTCCGCGTCCTGATCTGTCCCATGGAAAAGGGGACAGACGCTGCGAGCCGGGCGCGCTCCGGCGAGGCTCTGGCCGGCGCCGTCGCGGAACATCTGGCCGTGGCCATGGGAGAGGCCGGCACCGAGGAGTTTGCCGCCCCCTTCCTCGACGCCGCGCAGACATTGGGCGCGGTGCAATGCATGGTGTTCGCCTACGACAGCGACCGGGCGCGCTGCCTGCTGGCGCGCAACTTCGTGGCCGGCGCCAAGGGCAGGCAGCGCGCCCTCGCCTATCTGGATGGCTGGTACCGGCAGGATCCGCTCTATCGCGCGGCGCTGGCCGTGAACCACCGCCACAGCCATGTGCTCCGCTTCGCGGAGATCCGCGACCGCATGGGCGCCGAGTATCGCGCCCTGTTCTACGATTCCCTCGACCTGGGCGGGAAGACGGCCATCCTCGTTGCCCGCGGCGCGCTGCGCATTGCGCTGAACCTCTACCATCAGCGACCGGATGGCCCGACGGGCTGGGAACCGAACCTGCATCGACGCCTCTGCGCCCTGGCGGGCCAGGTCGCCGCGGCGCATTTCGCCGCCGGCAGCGGCCCCTCCTGGCCGGCACCGCTGGCCGTGCTGACGGAGCGGGAGCGCGCGGTCTGCCAGGGAATCCTGGCCGGCCGCAAGGCGGAGACGATCGCCGGCGACCTCGGCATCGCCCCGTCGAGCGTGGCGACGTACCGAAGGCGCGCCTACGAAAAGCTGGGCATTTCCTCCCGCGCCGCCCTGTTCGCCCTCTGCCGGAGCTGACGCGGAGCGGGCGCGGCAATCGGGCGGCCCGGCCCTCTGCGCCGGCAATCCGCGCCCGGGCGCAGGCCGAGGCGATGCCCCCTGGGGCCTTCTGGACCTGCACATGCCCCTGTGTGCAACCTATGGCCGTGGCAGAGGCGATGGAGGGAAGATGATCTGGGAAGGCAGGCTGCTGCACATCCACACCGCGGAAGAGGGCGGCGCCGCGATGGTCGCGCACGAGCGGATCCGCTGCATCGCCGGGGTCGGGCTGGAGGGCGACCGCTACGCCACCGGCCGCGGCTACTATTCCGCCCGCCCCGACATCCGGGAGGTCACCCTGATCGAGGCGGAGGTGCTGGACGCGCTGCGCCGCGACCATGGCATCGACCTCGCGGTCGAGGAGCATCGCCGCAACCTGACGACGGAAGGCGTGCCGCTGAACCACCTGGTCGGCCGCCGCTTCGCCGTCGGCGATGTAGTGCTGGAAGGCGGCCGCCTGAACGTGCCCTGCCAGTACCTCGCCGACCTGACAGGCAAGAAGGTGTTCAAGCCGCTGATCAACCGCTCCGGCCTGAACTGCCGGATCGTCGAGGGCGGCACGATCGCGGTGGGCGACACCATCCGACCGCTCTGAGCACGACGCTTCCGCCTTCCCCGCCGCCCACCGTCAGAACGGCGGTTGCGGGATCGCCTCCAGCAGCTGGCGGGTATAGGGATGCGAGGGCGCCGACAGCACCGTCTCGCAATCGCCCTGCTCCAGGATCAGGCCGGCCTGCATCACGATCACCCGGTCGCAGAGCAGGCGTACGACACTGAGGTCGTGGGAGACGAACAGGTAGCTCATGCCGAGCTTCGCCTTCAGGTCCACCAGCAGGTTCAGCACCACCGCCTGGACGGAGACGTCCAGCGCCGCGGTCGGCTCGTCCAGTACCAGCAGCGCCGGGTCGACGGCGATGGCGCGCGCGATGCCGACCCGCGCCTTCTGCCCGCCGGACAGCTGGTGCGGGAAGCGGTCCAGCAGGTGGCGCGGCAGGCCGACCAGGTCGGCCAGTTCCTCCACCCGCGCGGCGATGGCCGCACCCGACCGGTCGGCCGCCATCCGCATCAGCGGGTCGGCGATGGACCGGCGCGCGGTGAAACGCGGATTCAGGCAGTCGGTCGGATCCTGGAACACCATCTGCAGCCGCGACCGATGCGGCGACTTCGCGAAGTCGCGCGACGGGATCGCGCCGATATCGACCCCGTCGAAACGGATGGTCCCTTCGGTCGCATCCAGCAGCCGCATCACCATCGACGAGGTGGTGGACTTGCCGCAGCCGGACTCGCCCACCAGGCCGACGCTCTCCCCCCGGCCGACGGTGAAGGAGATCCCGGCCACCGCCTTGAACACCTTCGGCGCATCGGGTGCCGCCTTGCGGAACCAGCCGCCCGTCGCCGGTTTCATCGGATATTCCTTGACCAGGTTCTCCACCACCAGGATCGGCGCATCGGCGGCATCCGCCTGCACCGGTGCCGGTTCCGTCGTCCGGCTGCCCTCCGGCAGAAGGTCGCGGATCGTGCCCGACCCGTGCGGGGTCGCCCGGATCAGCTTGCGGGTATAGGGATGCTGCGGGTTGCGGAACAAGGCCTCGGCGGGCGCGGCCTCCACCACCTCGCCGTCCTTCATCACGATCAGATGGTCGCAATAGGCGGCGGCCAGGCCCAGGTCGTGGGTGATCAGGATGGTCGCCATGTTGCGTTCGCGGGTCAGGTCGGCCATCAGGTCCATCACCGCCTTCTGGGTGGTGACGTCCAGTCCGGTCGTCGGTTCGTCCGCGATCAGCAGCTGCGGCTTGCAGGCCAGGGCCAGCGCGATGACGATGCGCTGGCACATGCCGCCCGACAGTTCGAACGGATAGGCGTGGTAGCGTTCCTCCGGATTGTTGATCCGTACCTGTTTCAGGACCTCGATCGCCTTTGCCTTCGCGGTCTGGCGGGTCGCCTGCACATGGTGCAGCAGCACGTCCTCGATCTGGTGGCCGACCTTGCGGATCGGGTTCAGCGCCGCGCGCGGGTTCTGGAACACCATCGACATCTCGCGCCCGCGGATGTCGCGCATCTGCGCCTCGCTCGCCGCGCCGATGTCGATGCCGGAAAAGCTGATGCTGCCGCCAGCGATCATGCCGGCCTTGTCCAGGATCCGCATCAGGGTGAAGGAGGTTACCGACTTGCCGGAGCCGCTTTCGCCGACAATGCCCAGGGTCTTCCCCTTCGGCAGGGTGAAGGAGACGTCGCGCACCGCATGCACGGTGCCGTTGCGGGTGGCGAAGTCGACCGACAGGCTGCGGACGTCGACGAGGGCCGGATTGGGAAGCGGCGGCGTGAGTGCGTTCATGTCCCCCTCCCTCAGGTGCGCTGGCGCGGGTCGACGATATCGCGCAGACCGTCGCCCAGCATGTTGAAGGTGAAGACCGCCAGCATCAGCACCGCGCCGGGGAACAGCGCCAGCCACCATTCGCCGGAGACGATGAAGCGCGCGCCTTCCGCCACCATGATCCCCCATTCCGGGGTCGGCGGCCGCACGCCCAGGCCGATGAACGACAGGCCGGCGGCGTTCAGGATCGCCCAGCCCAGGTTCAGCGAGATCTGCACCATCATCGGCGGCAGGGCATTGGGGAAGATCTGCGTCGCCAGGATGCGCAGGTCGCCATTGCCCGACAGCTTCGCCGCCTGCACGAAGCCGGCATTGCGTCGGATGTTCACCTCCGCGCGGGAGACCCGGGCATAGAAGGGCAGGTTCACGATCGCCGTGGCGATGACGATGTTCTCCACCGAATTGCCCAGAGCGGCGACGATGCCCATCGCCAGCACGAACAGCGGGAAGGCCATGATCGTGTCGATGAAGCGGCCCGAGATCCGGTCCACCCAGCCGCCGTAGAAGCCCGACAGGGAGCCGATCACCGATCCCAGCAGGAAGGAGATCGCGACGGCGGAGAAGGCGATCGCCAGGTCCAGCCGGGTGGCGACCAGCACCCGGCTGAAGACGTCGCGGCCCAGATCGTCGGTGCCGAACCAGTGGGCGGCCGAGGGCGGCTGCAGGGCCGCGGCGGCATTGCTCTGCAGCGGGTCGTAGGGCGCGATCCAGGAGCCGAAGATCGCGGCGACCAGGATCAGCACGAACAGTACGAACGCGACCAGGGTCATCGGGTTCGAGCGCAGCACATAGCCGGCATGGCGCAGGATCGCCAGCCGGCCCCGTGGCGCCGCGGCGACCGGCGTCGCAACCGCCTCCGATCCTGGGGGCTCCGCGATGGCCGGCTCCGGCGGTTCCGGCGCGACGGCCGCTTCCGGGTCGAGCGAGGGTGCGGCGGATGTCCGGGTCATGGCCTGCCCTCCCTCAATTCTCGAAGCCGACCCGCGGGTCGATCAGCGTGTAGACGATGTCGATGACCAGGTTCAGCGCCACGAACAGAACCGCCATGGCCAGCACGAAGCCCTGCACCGCGGCATAGTCGGAGACGACCAGCGCCTCCACCGCGTAGGAACCGATGCCGGGCCAGGAGAAGACCTTCTCCACCAGCACGTTGGCGCCCAGGGTGAAGGAGAAGACCATGCCGAGGGTGGTGATCACCGGCAGCAGCGCGTTGCGGAAGGCATAGGTGAACAGCACCTTGCGCCAGGTCAGGCCGGCGGCGCGGGCGGTGCGGATGAAGTCGCTGGACAGGACCTGCAGCATCGCCGCCCGGGTCATGCGGGCGATCGGCGCCAGGGTGAAGAGCGCCAGGGTGACCGCCGGCAGGACCAGCTGGCCGAGCGCGGCCAAAGCCGTCTCGCCATCGCCGTCCAGGATGGCGTCGATCACGTAGAAGCCGGTGACATGCGCCGGCGAGATGTGGATGAAATCGAGCCGGCCGAGCGGCGCCGGCGCGACATCGGCCAGGTAGTAGAAGACATAGACCAGCACCAGGCCGGTGAAGAAGACCGGCAGCGAGACGCCGGCGGTGACCAGCACCCGGCAGAGATGGTCGATCCAGGTGCCCGGCCGGGTCGCCGCCAGGATGCCCAGCGGTACCGCGATGCCGATCGACAGCAGCAGCGCCATCAGGGTCAGTTCCAGCGAGGCCGGCAGCCGCGCCGCGATATCTGACATCACCGTCTGGCCGGTGGAGATGGAATTGCCCAGATTGCCGGTGACCAGGTCGCCGGCATAGGCCAGGAACTGCTCCGGCAGCGACCGGTCCAGGCCCAAAGCCGCGCGGATCTGGGCGATCGACTTCTCGTCCGCGGCGGGTCCGGCGAAATAGACCGCCGGGTCGCCGGGCAGGGCGCGGGTCAGGATGAAGGTCACGACGATGACGCCGACCAGGGTCGGGATGGCCTGGGCCAGGCGGCCCAGCACCAGGGTGAGCTTGGACTGCGCCATCGCCGCGCCTCCTGTTGCTGACGAACGCTCCCTCTACGAACGACAGGCGGCGGTCAGGCGCCCGCCTTCGACAGGCGGGAGCAGTCGATCTGGCGGTGGAACCAGTACTCGTAGCCCTCCACATCCTTGCCCATGGCCGAGGACAAGGCCGGCTGCCAGAGCGGGATGCGGGGCACGTCGGTGAAGGCGATCTCGATCAGCTCCTTGATCTTCGGGGCATAGGCCGGGTCGTCGACCGGCATGTGCAGGGTCTCTTCCACCAGCTTGTTCAGCTCCGGATTGTCGTAGTTGTAGGAGTTGAACAGGTGGCCCGGCATATAGGCCCAGAAGAAGTAGTAGTCGGGATAGTTCAGCCAGCCGCCGAAATCGTCGAGATGCATTTCCAGCCGCTTCTCGACCAGGGCCGCGGTGCGCCAGTTGGCGCCGGGGATCTTCTCGATCGGCGCGGTGACGCCGATCTTCGCCAGGTTCTCCTGGATCAGCAGCGCCGTCGGCTCCATCCAGGAAACCAGGTCCAGGCTGATATAGAACGGCACCGTGAAGCCGTCCTTGTAGCCGGCCTCCTCCAGCAGCGCCTTCGCCTTGTCCAGATCGGTGGCATAGGGGAAGGGCTGCGGCCAGGCGATGTCGGCCGGGGTGGCGGAGGCACCGCCCCACATCGGCACGCCGACGGAATAGGCCGCGGTCTTGAAAATCTCCTCATAGGGGATGGCATAGGCCATCGCCTGGCGTACACGCTTGTCCTGGAACGGCTCGAACTTCAGGTTGCAGCCGACGGAATAGACGCAGTTCTCGATCGGGGTGGAGACCACCTTCAGCTTGGCCCCTTCGGCCAGTTCCTTGGCGTCCTTCGCCGGCAGGTCGAAGGAGATGTCGACATCGCCCTTCTCGATCAGCGCCCGGCGGGTCGACTGGTTCGGGATCTCGCGGATGATCACCCGGGACACGCCGGGCAGCGGTCCGGAGGTCCACTTGTCGTTGCGGCCATAGACAAGCTGCTGGCCGGGGTCCCAGCGCTGCACCACGAAGGCGCCGGAGCCGGCCGTCGTGCGGTGCAGGTATTCCGTCGCCCAGGGATCGTCGGCGGTGGCATGCGCCTTCGCGACCTTGGAATTGATGATGAACGGCACCGGCACGGCAAGGTCCGGCAGGGTGAGCTTGGAGAACCTGATCAGGTTGATCCTGAAGGTCTTGTCGTCAACGACCTCGAACTGCTCCGGCTTCTCCAACAGGCCGGCCTTCATCTGCACCGTCGGGAAGCCGCCCAGGGTGACCGCCCGGTCCAGCGACCATTTCACGTCTTCCGCCGTCACCGGGCTGCCGTCGGCGAATACCGCGTCGCCGCGCAGCTTGAAGGTCAGGGTGTCGCCGTCGGAGGAGAATTCCCAGCTTTCCGCCAGGTCGGGCTCGATCTTCGTGGAATCGTAGCTCAGCGAACCGTCCGGCATGGTCTTGGTGCCGAAGCTGACCAGCCGGTCATAGGCGTTGATCGCGACCTGGTAGCTCGGCCGGTTGGTGCCCTTGCGGTGCAGGTCCAGCGAGTTGATCGTGGTGCCCAGAGCGACCACCGCCACCGACTGTGCGGCCTGCGCCGGCAGCACCCGGGCCAGCGGCACCAGGCCCGCACCGATGGTTGCAGCGCCCATCGAGGCGGCAGCGGTCGATTTCAGGAATTGCCGTCGGTCCATCTCTGTCCCCCTGCTTCGGCACGGTGGGCCAAGGCCGCACCAGATTGCATGCAAAATTGCATGCAACTTATCAGCAGGTTTCGTGCCAAGTTTTGAGGATCGGATAACCGATTGAATCAGAAGGCTTCGCCGAATGTCCAGTTGTTAGGCACTCTCTCAAACTGCCTTAAAGGAATCCTTATTGACTATTTTTTATGCGTTCCGACATCGATTCTGACAGGGAAAGTGTCACGATTGGCGGCGTCAGCAGATAACGCCGTCATTGCGACCCGGCCCTGAGATCAGGTCTTCACAAAATTCACATTTAAATTCAATACACTATGAAGTTTCGAATGAAATCGCCGATCCAGCGAAAAGTGCATAGTTTTTAGTCATTTATCAGGTTCGGCAATGCAGGTGGCGGCATGATGCCCGCCACCTGCATCCGAACGGCTTCAGCGACCGGCGCGGAACCGATCGGCAAGACGGCCGCCACCTGTCAGCAGCGCCGCCCCCAGGGCCGATTTCAGCAGCCCGCCGAGCAGGAACGGCAGGACGCCGAGCGTGACGGCCTTCTCCGGTCCGATCAGGACGGCCAGCCAGGCCGCGCCGGTGACAAGGCAGAGTGCGTTGCCGGCCAGCATCGCGGCAAAGGCCAGAACGGGGCGGCGCCCGCTCCAGCCCCGCTCCGCCAGCCAGCCGGTCAGGGCCGCCGCCAGGACGAAGCCGGCCAGATAGCCGCCGGTCGGCCCCGCGAAATGGGCCAGGCCGCCGGCACCGCCGGCCAGGACCGGCAGGCCGATCGCCGCCTGGGCGAGCCAGGCCAGCACGGTGATCGCACCCAGCCGCCAGCCATAGAGGGCACCGACCAGGGTCACCGCCAGGGTCTGCATGGTGACCGGCACCGGCACCATCGGCACCACCAGGTACGAGGAAAGGGTCAGCACCAGGGTGCCGGCCAGGACGGCGCCCAGCTGGACCGCGGGCGCGCGCCCTGACAGCCCGGACCGGACACTCGCATTGCCCGGCGTCCCCCCTGCGGCATGCGTCGCTGCTTCTGTCATATCAACCTCCTTATCGATGGAAGCACTGTTTTATAGATAATTTTTGCACATGACCTACTTTTTTGAAAATCGACCGGCCTCTCGAACCGGAGCGCTGGACCCCACGACAGTCCCTGCCTGGAGTTCTCGGACGTCCGGTCCGGCCAAGCGGAACAGCGGTGGTTGATGGAAGGACGGCGCGCCGGCGCGGCCTCAGGTGCCGCCGGCCGGCAGATCGCCGTCCTGACGCGGCGCCGCGGCCGCATCCCCGCCGGGCCCCCCGGCGGCCGAGCCGCCCTTTGGACCCGCCAGCGCGACCGGCTCGCGGTCCGCGCCGCGCGCGCTCCAGCGGACATGGCGGGCCAGGCGATCGGCCGCATCCTCGACCCGCCCGGCCCGCAGGTCGGCCAGGATCGCGCGATGGTCGCGGTCGGTGCGGCCTTCCCATTCCTCACGCCAGGCGGCGAAGACCAGGCGGGCGCTGGCATCCTGCAGGTCGGCGATGGCGCGCAGCAGGCGCGGCATCCGGCAGGCGCCCAGGATCAGTTCGTGAAAGCGCCGGTTCGCGGCTTCCCAGGCCTGCAGGTCGCTGGCCTTCTCGCCCGCCTCGATCGCCGCCTCGGCCCGGTCCAGGATCGCCGCGGTCAGGTGCGGCGCGGCATGGCGCAGGGCCAGCGCCTCCAGCGCGGCGCGCATCTCCGCCACCTCGCGCAGGCTGGCCGGGTCGATCGCGGCGACCCGCACGCCGCGCCGCGGGGTGCCCACCACCAGGCCCTGTGCCTCCAGCCGCCGGAACGCCTCGCGCACCGGCACATGGCTGGCGCCGAACTCGGCCGCGACATGGTCCTGGCGCAGCTTTTCCCCCGGCGCCAGCGCGCCGGCGATGATGCGCTCCGCCAGGGTGCGTGCGATCCGCACCGGAAGGGTATCCTGCTGCCTGCCTGCCATGCGGCATTGATAGGCCCCGCCGGCCGGCAGAGTCGAGCAAGCAGGGCCGGCAACGCCGTGCCGAACGACAATCCGGAAACCAGGGACTGCATGCCATGACCGGCCATGACCGCTTCTTCGTCATCACCGGCGGCCCGGGCGCCGGCAAGACCAGCCTGCTGCAGGCGCTGGCGGCGTCGGGGCATGCCTGCATGCCGGAGGCCGGCCGTGCCGTGATCCGCGACCAGCAGGCGATCGGCGGGCCGGCCCTGCCCTGGGCCGACCCGCCGGCCTTCGCCGCGCAGATGCTGGGATGGGAGCTGCGCTCCCACCGGCTGGCCGCCGACCTGCCGGGGCCGGTCTTCTTCGACCGCGGCCTGCCCGACCTGGTCGGCTACCTCGCCCTGGAGGGCTGCCCGGTGCCGCCGCATGTGGAGGCTGCGGCCCGCCTGTTCCGCTACAACCCGACCGTCTTCCTGGCGCCGCACTGGCCGCAGATCTATGTCCGCGATGCGGAACGGCGCCAGGATCCGGCCGAAGCGGAGGCAACGATGCGGATGATGGCGCGGACCTATCCGGCCTTCGGCTACCGCCTCGTCACCCTGCCCCGGACCGATATCGCCGCGCGGGCCCGCTTCGTCCTGGAGACGATCGCCGCGGACTGACGCCGCCGTCCGTCAGGCGGCGCGGGCCAGACCGTCCAGCTGCGCCCGGGCGCGGTCCAGGCCCTGCGCCTCCGCCTCCGGCCCCATCGCGACGCCTTCGACCCGGATCACCTCCACGTCGGTCATGCCCATGAAGCCCAGGGTGTCGCGCAGATAGGGAACCGCATGGTCCATCGCCGCGGCCGGTCCCTCCGAATAGATGCCGCCGGAAGCCAGGACCAGATAGACCTTGCGCCCCTTCGCCAGGCCTTCCGGCCCGGCCTCGGTGTAGCGGAAGGTCAGCCCGGCCCGGGCCACGTTGTCGATCCAGGCCTTCAGGGTGGAGGGCACGCCGAAATTGATCAGGCCGGCGGCGATCACCACCGTGTCGGCGGCCAGCAGTTCGGCGACCGCAGCGTCCGAGACGGCGACGGCCGCCGCCTGGCCAGCCGTGCGGTCCGCCGCAGGCGCGCGCGAACCGATGGCGAAGTCGGTGCCGATATGCGGCAGCGGGTCGGCCGCCAGGTCGCGCAGCGTGACCGTGCTGCCGGGCGCACCGGCCTGCAGGTCGCGGACAAGCTCGCCCGCGATGCGGCTGGAATGGGACGCGGCCCCGCGCGGGCTGGAGGTCACCAGGAGGATGGAGCGCATCTATTTGTCCTTTCGTCTCTGGCCGGGGCGCCGGCGGGCGCCGCTCCGGACTGCTGGGACTGAGATGGTCCTGGACTGTGATCGCGATAACCGCGAAAGTTTTGCTCCAATTCATCAAGTTTTTCGATAAGTCATGGATTCGAACCCGACCCTCGACCAGTTGCAGATCTTCCTGGCGGTGGTGGACGGCGGCAGCTTCTCCGCCGCCGCCCGGCGTTTGGGGCGCGCGCAGTCGGTGGTCAGCTACGGCATCGCCAACCTGGAGGCGCAGCTGGGCCTGACCCTGTTCGACCGGGAAGGCACCCGCCAGCCGCGCCTGACCGCCGCCGGCCAGGCGATGGTGCCGGATGCCCGCCGCATGGCGGCGGCGCTGCAGCTGCTGCGGGCGCGGGCGCATGGCCTGCGCGGCGGGCTGGAGGCGGAGGTGCGGCTGGCGGTCGACGTGCTGCTGCCGGCGGCGGTGATGACCGCGGTGCTGAAGGGGTTCCGCGATACTTATCCCACCGTCGGCCTGCAGCTGCATACCGGCGCGCTGGGCGCGGTGCAGGAGCTGCTGCAGACCCACCGCGCCGACCTGGGGATCGCGAGCGCCCCCACGGCGATCGAGGACACCCTGGCGATCCGTCAGCTGGGCGGCGCCACGATGATCCCGGTGGCCGCGCCGGAACACCCGCTGGCCGGCAGCGCAGCGCCGGTGCCCGCCAGCCTGGTGCGGGCGCATTTCCAGGTGGTCATCACCGACCAGACCGCGCATACGAAGGGCCGCGACATCCGGGTGGCGGCAGATGCCGTCTGGCGGGTGACGGATGCGGAGACCAAGCGCGCGCTGCTCTGCGCCGGGCTGGGCTGGGGCGGCCTGCCGGACTGGATGGTCGCGCCGGACCTGGCGGCCGGCCGGCTGGTCGTGCTGTCGCTGGAGCCCTATCCGCCAAGCCCCTATCGGCTGAGCGCGCTCTGGCCGGCCGCCACCCCGCCGGGCCCGGCCGTCTCCTGGCTGATCGACCGTTTCGAGGCCGAGCTGGCAACCGTCGCCACCTGAGGCAGATTCCGGGACACAGCTTCGTGTTGCGCCGCAATATTGCATTGCAGCATCGCTTTCGGCTAATAGAAGGCGCAATCGGTACCGTTGCCGCACGTGTCGGCAGGCCGGTGTCCCCTGTTTTCCCGAGCTGCCCGACCCGGAGACCCATGCTCACCCTTGCTGCCTATCGCGCGCAGTGGTTCGGCAATATCCGCGGCGACGTCCTGTCCGGCCTGGTCGTCGCGCTGGCGCTGATCCCCGAAGCCATCGCCTTTTCCATCATCGCCGGGGTGGACCCGAAGATCGGGCTCTATGCCTCCTTCTCCATCGCCGTGATCACCGCCTTCACCGGCGGCCGGCCGGGGATGATCTCCGCCGCCACGGCGGCGACGGCGGTGCTGATGGTCACCCTGGTGCGCGACCATGGCCTGCAATACCTGCTGGCCACCACGGTGCTGGCGGGGCTGATCCAGATCGCCGCCGGCCTGCTGCGCCTGGGCGCGGTGATGCGCTTCGTCTCCCGCTCCGTGCTGACCGGCTTCGTCAACGCGCTGGCGATCCTGATCTTCCTGGCGCAACTGCCGGAGCTGATCGACGTGCCCTGGCTGACCTATCCGATGGTCGCCGCCGGCCTGGCGATCATCTACCTGTTCCCCCACCTGACGAAGGCGATCCCCTCGCCACTGGTCTGCATCGTCGCGCTGACCGCCGCCGCCATGGCCTTCGGGCTGGACCTGCGCACCGTCGGCGATATGGGCGAGCTGCCGGCCACCCTGCCGGTGTTCCTGATCCCCGACATCCCGCTGACCCTGGAGACCCTGGGCATCATCCTGCCCTATGCCGCCGCGGTCGCCGCCGTCGGCCTGCTGGAAAGTCTGCTGACCGCCGCCATCGTCGACGAGCGCACCGACACCACCAGCGACAAGAACCAGGAATGCATCGGCCAGGGCCTGGCCAACACCGCCACCGGCTTCATCGGCGGCATGGCCGGCTGCGCGATGATCGGCCAGTCGATCATCAACGTGAAGTCGGGCGGCCGCGGCCGGCTCTCCACCTTCTGCGCCGGCGCCTTCCTGCTGTTCCTCATCCTGGTGCTGGCCGACTGGGTGCGGCAGATCCCGATGCCGGCCCTGGTGGCGGTGATGATCATGGTGTCGATCTCCACCTTCTCCTGGGCCTCGCTTAAGAACCTGGTGCACCACCCGCGCAGCTCCTCCTTCGTGATGCTGGCGACCGTGGCCGGGGTGCTGTCGACCCACAACCTGGCAATCGGCGTGCTGGTCGGCGTGCTGCTGTCGGGCATCTTCTTCGCCTGGAAGATCAGCCGCCTGTTCGAGGTCGGCTCGACCCTCAGCGAGGACGGCCGCCATCGCATCTACACCGTCGAGGGGCAGCTGTTCTTCGCCTCCGCGGACGCCTTCGCCGCCGCCTTCGACTGCCGCGAGAAGCTGGAGAAGGTCACCATCGACGTCAGCCGCGCCCACATCTGGGACATTTCCAGCGTCGCGGCGCTCGACACCATCATCCTGAAATTCCGCCGCCACGGCGTGCAGGTCGAGATCGCCGGCCTGAACCGCCACTCCGCCAGCATCGTGGAGCGCCTGGCGGTGCACGACCGGCCGGACGCGGCGGCGCAGATGGCGGGGCATTGAGGGGGTAAGGGACACAGCCGGAACGCCCAGGATGCCCGGCATCCCCCTTATCGCTTCGGTGCCAGGCGAACCGCATCGACACGACACGCGCCGTCGTTCTCGGGCGCGACCCGAGGACCGATCAGCGAGCGGCAGCGTGCCCCGTATGAGCGACTTCGCAGCCCTGCCACGATCCTCGGGTCAGGCCCGAGGACGACGGGGGCTGTGGCGGTGCGGCGAGGCCAGGCCTTGTCGACAGCAACCGGCGCAGCAGTGCGTACCGATCGGCCACTAGACATCCTTCCGGACCGTCCCCTGCTGCTCCATGCGGAACAGGATCGCCTCGATCGGGTCGGGCGGGTCCATCGGCTCGTGCTCTGCCTCCCAGGCATCGATCAAGGTGGCCAGGATGCCGAGCCGGTCGCCTTCCGGCGTTCCGCTGCAGGCGCCCCATAGGCGCGCCACTTCCTCCAGCGCGGCCTCATGGTCCGCTTCGGTAGTGCCGGCCCGCGGGAAGATGGCGCCCGAGAGCCGGCCGTCCCTCACCCGAACCGCACCCCGTACTGGTCGCAGATCGCGCCGACCTCCTGCGGCGCCAGCGCCGTGCCGCTGGCGCGGGAGGCGCGGTCGAAATGGCGGAACATTTCCAGCGCTTGGCGGCCGGGATTGCAGATCACCAGGAAGCGCGCCGTCTCCGGCCCGTCGTTGCGGAAGCCGTGGAAGGAGCCGCGCGGGAACTGCGCGCAGGCGCCGGGGCCGATCCGGGTTTCGCCCTCGCGGCCCTCCAGGGTGAGTTCGCCGGCCAGCATGTAGAACATCTCGTCGTCATGGTCGTGGATATGGGCCGGGGTGCCGGCGCCCGGCGGCAGCTCGTGCTCCGCCAGGAACAGCGGCAGGTGACTGCCGTCGCATTTCACCATCATCGGCAGGCCCAGCACGTCGATCGCCTCGCCTTCGTCGGCGGCCACCACATGGATCTTCACGGTCTCGAGCATTTTCATCTCCCGTCTCGCTCGGTTGCGGTGGCCGGACCCTAGGCGCGGCCGCGGCGCCTGAAGAGACGGGGGATCTGGACAGATCGTTCGGGCCTGCGAACAATCCCGCGCCATGGATCCCTTCGCCGGCATCGAGGCCTTTGCCAAGGTCGTGGAATGCGGCAGCTTCACCGCCGCGGCGGCGCAGCTGCAGACGGCGAAATCGTCGGTCAGCGAGGCGGTGCGCGGGCTGGAGGAACGGCTCGGCGTGCGGCTGCTGGACCGCACCACGCGAAAGGTCCGCGCCACCGAGGCAGGGCTGGCCTTCTATGCCCGCTGCCGCCGCCTGCTGGACGATGCGGAAGCCGCCCGCGCCGCCGCCCAGGCCGAACATGGCGCGGTGCAAGGCCGGCTGCGCATCGCCCTGCCGGAAGCCTTCGCCAGCCGCATCGTGGTGCCGGGGCTGTACGGCTTCCTGAACGCCCATCCCGGGCTGGAGATCGACCTGGTGGAATCGCATGCGATCTCCCGCCTGGTGGAGGAGGGCATCGACCTCGCCATCCGCATCGTCGCAGTCCCGGAGGAGAACCTGGTGGTGCGCCGGATCGGCACCTCGCAGATCGTCGTCGTGGCCGCACCGGGCTACCTGGCTCGCGCCGGTGCGCCGGCGACACCGGCCGACCTGGCGCAGCATGCCTGTGTCGGCTTCACGCCGCTGGACTGGCGCGACACCTGGCGGGTCGGCGGACGGACAGTGCGCGTGGCGCCGCGGCTGCTGACCAACGCCTCGGAGACATTGCGCGCCGCCGCGCTGGCCGGTCACGGCCTGGTCGCCCTGCCGCGCTGGATGGTGGACGACGCGCTGGCCGGCGGCGCGCTGGTCGAGGTGCTGCCGGGGCTCGAGACGCCGGCCAGCGGCATCTATGCGGTCTATCCAACCAACCGCCTGCTCACGCCGAAGGTGCGCGCCTTCGTCGACCATCTGGCGGCAGAACTGGCGCGGCGCGGCTTCGCCGGCCCGCACGCGCCGGCGGCGCTGCCGGCATGAGCGCCGGCCGGCCGCTGCTGGTCGCTTTCGCCGGCCTGCCGGGCAGCGGCAAGACGACCCTGGCCCGCGCCCTGGCGCAGGCCCGCGGCGCCGCCTGGCTGCGCATCGACGCGATCGAGCAGGCGCTGCGGGAGAGCGGGCAGCTGGCGGGCGACGATGTCGGGCCGGCCGGCTACATGGCGGCCTACGCCCTGGCAGAGGGCAACCTGGCGCTGGGCATCGAGGTGGTCGCGGACTCGGTGAACCCGCTGCCTGTGACCCGGTCGGCCTGGCGGGAGGTCGCCGTGCGCGCCGGCGCGCGCCTGTTGGAGGTGGAGGTCCGCTGCAGCGATCCGGCGGAGCATCGCCGCAGGGTGGAGAGCCGGATCCCGGACCTGCCCGGCCTGGTGCCGCCCGACTGGCAGGCGGTGCTGGACCGCGACTATGCGCCGTGGCCGCCGGATGCGCCGCCGCTGGTGGTGGAGACGGCGCGACGCAGCATCGCGGACTGCCTGGCCGAGCTGCAGGCCGCCCTCGCCGCCGCCTGACCTTTTCACCGGCACCGCCATATCCGATGTCGGCTGGCGGCGCCTGCCTGCGTCGTTTCCATAGGGCCCGCCCCGCACGAAAGGAGACCCCATGCTCTATGCCATCCTCTGCTACGATTCCGAAGATGCCGTCGGCGCCTGGACGCCGGAGGAGGAGGCCAGGGTGATGGGCCGCCTGCAGGCGGTGGAGGCGGGACTGGCGGCGAAGGGCCAGCTCGGCCCCGTCGCGCGCCTGCTGCCCACCACCGCCGCCACCACGGTGCGCAAGGGCAAGGAGCCGCTGGTGCTGGACGGCCCCTTCGCGGAGACGAAGGAGCAGCTGCTGGGCTTCTTCATCCTCGACCTGCCCGACCTCGATGCGGCGCTGGCGGCGGCGAAGGACCTGGCCCTGGCCAATAGCGGCGGCAGCGGCGGCTACGAGGTGCGGCCGCTGCTGACCTTCAAGCCGAACGGACTGGAGCCGGAGGTCCAGGTGGCGACCGGCTTCCACGCACCCGCCGGCAAGCGGACGGACTGATTGCTTTGAACGACCTGACCTGGCTCGACACGGCGCTGACCGGCGCGCGGCCGCGGGCGGTCGGCGCCCTGCTGCGCTATTTCGGCAATCTGGAGATTGCGGAGGAGGCGTTCCAGGACGCCTGCCTGCGCGCCCTGCGCAACTGGCCGCAGAACGGCCCGCCGCGCGATCCCGCCGCCTGGCTGATCCTGGTCGGCCGCAACGCCGGCATCGACCGCACGCGGCGCCGCGCACGGGAGGCACCGCTGCCGGAGGAAGAGGCGGCGATCTCGGACCTGGAGGATGCGGAGGCGGCGATGGCGGAGCGGCTGGACGGCGCGGACTATCGCGACGACGTGCTGCGGCTGCTGTTCACCTGCTGCCACCCCGACCTGCCCGCCACGCAGCAGATCGCCCTGGCCCTGCGCATCGTCTCCGGCCTGACGGTACCGCAGATCGCCCGCGCCTTCCTGGTCGGCGAGGCGGCGATGGAACAGCGCATCACCCGCGCCAAGGCCCGCATCGGCCAGGCCGGCCTGCCCTTTGCCGCGCCCGGCGCGGCGGACCGTGCCGAACGCCTGGGCGTGGTGGCGGCGATGCTCTACCTGGTCTTCAACGAGGGCTATTCGGCCGGCGCCGCGACGGCTGCCGAACGCGCCCCGCTCTGCGGCGAGGCGATCCGGCTCGCCCGCCTGCTGCTGCGCCTGTTCCCGGCGGAACCGGAGATCATGGGCCTGGCCGCGCTGATGCTGCTGCAGCATGCCCGCCGCGCCGCCCGCTTCGACACCGCCGGCGAGGCGGTGCTGCTGGAGGAGCAGGATCGCGGGCTATGGGACCGCGGCATGATCGCCGAAGGGCTGGCGCTGATCGACAAGGCGATGCGCCACCGCAGCCCCGGCGCCTATCAGGTGCAGGCGGCGATTGCCGCGCTGCATGCCCGCGCCGCCACGGCGGCGGACACCGACTGGGCCGGCATCGACCGGCTCTATGCCACCCTGGAACGGCTGCAGCCCTCCCCCGTCGTCACCCTGAACCGGGCGGTGGCGGTGGCGAAGCTGCAGGGAGCGGCGGCGGCGCTGGACATGATCGCGCCGCTGGCCGCCCGGCTGGACGGCTATTTCCCCTATCACGGCGCACGCGGCGCCTTCCTGCTTGAACTCGGCCGCGTGAGCGAGGCGCGGGGCGCCTTCGACCGCGCGATCGCGCTCGCCGCCACCCCGGCGGAGGCGGCGCATATCCGCCGGCATCTGGACCGCCTGGCAGCGGAAAGCGCCCGGCCAGGCGCCTGAGCGGAAAAACGTCCAATACCGCAGGCCGCCGCCGCCCTACCCTCCGCCCATCGACCCACCCGACAGGAGGACAGACCGATGACCGGCCCGCAGACCCCCACGATCATTCCCGCGATCCGCTATGCCCGCACCAACGAGGCGGCGAGCTTCCTGGAAAAGGCCTTCGGCTTCGCCCCCCATGCCAGCTATCCGGGCGAGGATGGCGGCATCGGCCATGCCGAGATGACCATCGGCAACGGCATGGTGATGTTCGGTAGCGGCACCGGGAAGGCCGACAATCCCTGGGCGCAGGTGCCGATGGGGATCTACGTGATCGTCGCGGATGCCGACGCCCACTACGCCCGCGCGAAGGCGGCCGGTGCGGAGATCGTCATGGAACTGTACGACACCCCCTACGGCTCCCGCGAATATTCCGCCCGCGATCCCGAGGGCAATCTGTGGAGCTTCGGGACCTATGACCCCTGGGCGGCGAAGGCGGAGGGGTGAGGATCGGCGCTGTATCGTCGCGGCCTTCGGGTCAGGCCCGAAGGCGACGGAAAGGCCGGTGGCGCGGCGCTGCTTGCCTCGCGGCAACTCAACATATCCGTCGTCCTCGGGCTTGACCCGAGGACCGTGACGGGACTGTGCCGCATCGCCGTCTGCCTATACCTGAAGCCTCTCCCAAAGATCGCCCCAGCCGGGATTTTCGGCTTCGATCAACGCGATCTTCCAGGCGCGGCGCCAGCGCTTCAGGTTCTTCTCCCGCTGGATCGCGCGTACGATGTCTTCATGGCGTTCGACATAGACCAGCCGGCGGGTGCCGTAGTAATGCGCGAAGCCGCTGCCGCGGCCTTCGCGATGGGCGAGCACGCGGGCAGCGAGGTCCGCGGTCACGCCGATGTACAGGGTGCCCTGCGGACGGCTCGCGAGGATGTAGACCCAACCACCCTTCATGGTTGAAGGTTAGGGGCCTTACAGGGAGGCGGCAAGGTACCATCGCGGCCCTCGGGTCGAGCCCGAGGGCGACGGGGAGGCTGCTGGCACCGCGCCTGTCAGCCCTGCAATCCGCACCAGCTTCGCCGTCGTCCTCGGGCTCGACCCGAGGATCGTGGCAGGACGGCAAAGCCCCCCTACCCCTCCGCTTTCAGTGCGCGGCGGAGGATCTTGCCGGCGGGCGAGCGGGGGAGTTCGCTGCGGACCTCCAGCTGCTTCGGCATCTCCATCGGCGACAGGCTGTCCTTCAGGAAGGCCTGCAGGTCCTCCAGGGCGAGCGTCTTGCCCTCGGCCAGGACGACGACCGCCTTCACCGTCTCGCCGCGATACTCGTCGGGGGCGCCGACCACGGCCGCCTCGACGATGTCGGGATGGCGGTACAGCGCCTCCTCCACCAGGGCGGGATAGATGTTGTAGCCAGAGGCGATGATGATGTCCTTCAGCCGGTCGACCACCCAGATGAAGCCCTCGGCGTCGATCACGCCGATATCGCCGGTGCGCAGGAAGCCCTGTCCCAGCGCGTGCGCGCTCTCCTCCGGCCGGCCGAAATAGCCGCGGGTGACCTGGGGGCCGGAGATGCAGATCTCGCCGCGGCTGCCGCGCGGCACGATGCGGCCCGGATCGGCGATGTCGCGGATCTCCACCTTCGTTTCCGGCAGCGGCCGGCCGGTGCCGCCCTCCGGCGCCTTCTCGCCCTCCAGCGCCAGGACCGCGCCGGGCGCCGTTTCCGACAGGCCGTAGGCGGTGAGCAGCGGCGCGCCGGTCACCCCCTCGAACTCCGCGATCACCGAGGCCGGGATCGCCGCGCCGCCGGTCATGCAGTATTTCAGCGCCGACCAGTCGGCGCCCTGCGCGGCGGGCAGGCGGGCGATCGCCATGAACATCGGCGGCACGCCGGAGAGGAAGCTGATCCGCTGCGCCACCATCAGCCGCACCGCCTCCTCCGGCACGAAGCGGGCGACGGGATGCAGGGTCGCGGCCAGCTTCACCCCGAGGCAGAGGATGATGCTGGAGCCGATGATATGGCTGAACGGCGGCAGCGCCAGGAAGTCCTCGCAGCCGAAGCCGAAGCGGGGCAGCCGGGCGCCGAGCTGCTGGTTGTTGATCGAGATGTTGCGGTGGGTCAGTTCCGCCGCCTTCGGCACCCCGGTGGTGCCGCCGGTGAACTGCAGCAGCGCCAGGTCGTCGACGGTCAGCGGCTCCGACGCGGGGGCCGGGCCGGCCATGTGCGCCGCCAGCCCGCCGGTTCCGGCCGCGCCGGGCAGCAGCTCCGCGCCCGACGGGGTGGCGGCCAGCACCGCGGCACCCTCCGGCGCCACGGCGCGCGCCTTGGCCAGCAGCTCCGGCTCGTCCAGGGTCAGCAGCACCTTCGGCGTGACTTCCGCCAGCTGGCGCTGCAAGAGCGGCTGGCCATAGAGCGGGTTCAACCCCGACATCGCCGCCCCGCGCCGCCAGGCCGCATGCAGCGCGACCAGGAACAGCGGATGGTTCGGCATCAGGGTGGCGATCCGGTCGCCGGGCCCGACCCCCAGGGCGGCCAGACCGCCGGCCAGCCGGCCGGCGGCATCGTGCAGGGCGGCATAGCTGAAATCCGCCCCCGCCATGCGGAATGCCGCGCGGTCGGGACAGAGCTGCGCCGCCTGCTCCAGATCCGCCGTCAGGATGTGCGGCGCGAAGTCCCGCGCCTCCCCCTCCACGACGCTTTGATCGGCGGATGCCGAAGGCTCCGCGGCCATGTTCCCCTCCCTGCTGCCTGTTGTTCTGGTTCGTAACGGCAGGGCGAGCATAACCGAATTCGGCGCCTGTCAGGCGCGGTAGTGCTGCTCCATGCCGCGCGCCTCCGCCACCGCGCCGATCCGCCGCAGGGCATGCACATAGGCGGCCTGCCGCAGGTCGATCTCCATTTCCGCGGCCAGCTCCTGCACGGCCCGTGCCTCGCGGCACATCGTGGCGTCCAGCTGCTCGCGCACCCGGTCCAGCGGCCAGCGCTCGCCGCCCAGGTTCTGCACCCATTCCAGGTGCGAGACCACGACCCCGCCCGCATTGGCCAGGATGTCCGGCACCACGATCACCCCGGTGTCATGCAGGTCCGCATCCGCCGCCGGATCCACCGGCCCGTTCGCCACTTCCAGGATCGCCCGGGCCTGGATATCCGCGGCATTGTCGCAGGTGATCTGCCCGCCTGTCGCCGCCGGCACCAGCAGGTCGCAGTCGCAGGTCAGCAGCCCGGCATTGTCGATGTCCCGGGCGGTACCGAAGGTGGGCGCCCCGGCGACGGCACCGGTGCGCGCCTTGTGGGCCCTCACCTCGTCGGGATCGATGCCGTCCGGGTCGTAGAGTCCTCCGCCGCTGTCGGAGACGGCAACGATGCGATGACCCTGGTCGCGCAGTGCGGCGGCCAGATGGTAGGCGGCATTGCCGAAACCCTGTACCGCGACGCGCGCCCCTTCCGGCGGCACGCCGATGTCCTTCGCCAGGGCCGCCAGGACCTGCGCCGCGCCGCGGCCGGTCGCCTCGATCCGGCCGGCGGAGCCGCCCACCGCCTCCGGCTTGCCGGTGATCGCGGCCGGGACATGCTCGCCGTTCAGGATCCGCAGTTCGTCGGACATCCAGGCGATCACCCGGCCGTTGGTGTACATGTCGGGCGCCGGGATATCGCGGCGGTCGCCCAGGGTATGGGCGAAGGCCCGCACATAGGCCCGCGACAGGCGTTCCAGCTCCATCGTCGACAGATCCGACACGTCGACCGCAACGCCGCCCTTGGCGCCGCCGAACGGCAGGTCGACCACGGCGCATTTCAGGGTCATCCAGAAGGCCAGGGTCGCGACCTCGTCCTGGCTGACCTCCGGATGGAAGCGGATGCCGCCCTTGCCGGGCCCGCGGGTGTCGTTGTAGCGGCAGCGCCAGGCGCGGAAGATCTGCAGCCGGCCGTCGTCCCGGCGCACCGGCAGGCTGGCCATGGTGACCTCCGCCGGGCTGTGCAGGCGCAGCAGCACCTCTTCGGGAATGTTGCAATGTCCGGCGGCCCGATTCATCCGCTCCAGGGCTGCCTCAAGCATCTCGGCCACATCTTCCTCCCGCGTGACAGGCACTTGGGCTGGAGAACGATCGCCGGGCGAAGCGGTTCCGGCCGCACCTGCCCCGGCACATGACCGTGATTCGGATCAGTCCCGGATCTGGATCAGTCGAGGGTCTGGATCACCTCGAAGCCCTCGAAACGCGGATGGCCGAGATAGAGGGATTTCGCGCTGCCGGCATTGGCATGCGCCTGCCGGAAGGCATCGGAACGGGTCCAGGCCTCGAACGCCTCGCGGCTGTCCCAGACCACATGGGAGGAATAGAGCGTATGGTCCTGCTCCCGCGGGCCGCGCAGCAGCTGGAACGCGCGGAAGCCCGGCACCGCCTTCAGGTGGGAATCCCGTTCCCGCCACATGCGCTCGAACTCTTCCTCGTTGCCCAGTGCCACCTGGAACCGGTTCATCGCGATGAACATGCAGCCCTCCTTCCGCAATGCAGGCGGGCGGCGCCGAAAGCCGGGCCGCCCCGTCAGGAGATGGTGAAGCGGACGGGCACGACAACCTCGAAGCCGCCGTTGAACAGCTCCAGCGGCACCGGCGGCAGCGGCGCCGCCCGCTCGATCATCGCCTCCGCCGCCTGGTCCAGCAGGTGGAAGCCGGAGGACCGCTCGACCCGGTAGCGCAGCAGCTGGCCGTCGCGATCGATGGCGAAATACAGCATCACCACCCCTTCCTGGCGCCGCATCCGCGCGGTGCGCGGATATTCGCGGTGCTTGGCCAGCCAGGCATGCAGCAGCGCGATGTAGTTCTGGGTCCTGGCCTGGCCCTCCGGGGAGCCCTGGACCGATGTCCGGGCGGCATTGCCGCCGGCGGCCGAGGGGTTGGCGGAAGGCGGCCGAGGGGCCGCCTGGGCGGTTGCGCCCGGCGCGCCGGCGCCCTGCCGGGGCGCCGCCTCCGCCTGCTGTGGTTGCGGCTTCGGGGGCTGCGGCTTTGGGGGCTGCGGCTTCGGCGGCCGGGGCTCGGCCTTGGCTACCTGCTTCGCCGGTTGCGGCGGCTTCGGCGGCGTCCGCTGCACCAGTTCCTTCGGACGCTGCCGCGGTGTCGGCACCGCCTCCTCCTGCGGCTCCGGCACCTCGACCGCCTTCGGCTGCGGCGGCTTCGGGGTCACCGGCTTCAGGCTCTCCGTCGGCACGGCGGCGGTCTGCACCGGCTTCACCGGTTCCACAGGCTTCGGCCGGCTCTCGTCCAGCATCTCCAGCCGCGGTGCCTCGGCCACCTCGCGCTGCTCCGGCTCGGCGGGCTTTGCCGCCTCCACCGGCGCGATCCGGTCGGGCGGGGTCTCGGCGACCTCCTCCGGCACGGCGTCGCGGACCTCTTCCGGCCTGGCCTCCGTCACCTGTTCCGGCGGGGTCTCGGTCTCCACCTCCGTCGGCTCGGTCTCCTGCACCTCCTCTTCCGGCGGCGGCGCCTCCACCGACGGGGTGTCGGGCGAGGCCGCGGCGACGGAGGCCGGTGCGGCCGCGGCAACCGCCGAAGGGTCCGCCGCGCTCGGTGCGGCCTCCGCACTGGCCAGCCCGGCAAAGCTCAGCGTGAAGCCGTCGCCGGCCTGCGGCGCCGTCGGTTCCGGCGCGGAGGGCAGGAAGAACAGGATTCCCAGCCCGTGCAAGGCCAGCGCGGCGAGGATCACGGCGCTCCAGCGCAGCATCCCCTTCATCACGATCGTCCCGCCGTCATCAGGGTGATCTTCTCGACGCCGGCGGCGCGCAGTTCCTCGATCAGGCCGACGATCCGGGCCGCTTCCACCCCGGCATCGGCGCGCAGCCGCACCGCCTCGGGGAAACCGCCCGGCGCCGGCCCGGCGCCCGGCGCGCCGTCCTGCGGCTGCGCCTGCCCGAGGCTGGGACCGCCGCCCGTCGTCGCGGCCTGGCGCGCCTTGGCCAGCGCCGCCAGGACATGTTCGACCACCGCCTCCATCGTCACCGTCTGGCCCGCCACGGCGGCGCGGCCGTCGGCGGCCAGCAGCACCAGCAGTTCCTCGCGGCTGACCTGCGCCTCGGCATCGGAGGCCGGCGGCTCCACCTCGAACGGCGCCTGCTCGGCCAGCTGGCCGGCGATCATGAAGAAGATCAGCAGCAGGAAGACGACGTTGATCAGCGGCAGGATCCCGGCATCGCTGTCCAGGGCACGGCCGCCGCCGGCCTTTCGGACCAGGCGGCTCATTGTTGCCCGCCCTGCCGGGGCTGGCCCGCCGGCAGGCCGCCGCGCCGCGCCAGCGCCAGGTCGGTGATCCCGGCCGCCGCCAGCATGTCCATCACCGCGACCATGCGCTGAAGCGGCACGCCCTCCATCGGCCGCACGATGACCTTGCGGCCAATGGAGGATGTACCGGCGCCCGGCGCCCCGCCGCCCGATGCGGCCGCCTGCTGCATCGCGGCCAGACGCGCCGGCAGTTCCGCGTCGGCCAGTGGCCGTCCCGACAGGCGCAGGCCCTCCGGCTGGACGTCCAGCATCAGCGCGCCGGCATAGGGCTGCTCCGGCCGGCTTGCCGCCGCACTGCCGGCGGGCTCGCCGTCGCGGGGCGACGGGTCCAGCGCCAGCGGGATCGCGTTCCAGTCCGTGAAAGTCGAGGCCAGCATGTAGAAGACCAGCAGGATGAAGACGACATCGATCAGCGGCGTCAGGCTGATCAGGGCGCGCCGGCGGCCGCGCGGGGCGGTCAGGCCGGACCGGCGCGGCCGGACCGCTGCCGCACCGCCTGCCGCCAACCCACCCGCCGGTGTCCCGTTTCCCGACACGATGCCCGCACCGCTAGCCGGCGCGGGCCACGGCGTAGCGCCGTCCGACATGCGCTTCCTCGTTCGCGGGCTCCAGCTCGGCCACCGCACGGGCGGCGAAGATCTGCGTGATATAGCTCTCCAGGTCGTGCGCCAGGCTGTCGAGGGTGCGTTCGAACCAGGTCACCAGGGCCACCGCCGGCATCGCCACTGCCAGGCCGACCGCGGTGGTCAGCAGCGCGGTCCAGATGCCGCCCGCCAGGATGTCGGGGCTCACACGGGCGCCGGCGCCCTGCATGTCCTGGAAGGCGGCGATCATCCCCAGCACGGTGCCGAACAGGCCCAGCAACGGTGCCAGGGCGGCGATCGCCTCGAGAAAGCGCAGGTTGCCGCGCAGCCCTTCCAGCCGGTCGCTGGCGAACTGCTCGATCTCCTCCCGCAGCGCGGGAAGCGGACCGTGCGCCGCGGTGGCGCGCAGGCTGGCGCGGACGACCTGCACCGGCAGGCCGCCGCGGCCACGCAGCAGGTCGGCCGCCGTCTCGTCGTCGCCGGCGCGGAAGGCGGCGACGGCACGGGCGGCGCGCCCGCGGCGCCAGACCCCGCCGCGCAGGAACTGGACGATCTTCATGATCGTCACGGCCAGCGCCAGGACCGACATGGCCGCCAGGATCCAGACCACCGGCCCGCCCAGCCCGGCCCATTCGGCGATCTGGGCGATCGGCCCTTCGCCCGGCGTCATATCGCCGGCCATCATGGTGCCGGCCATATTGCCGTCGGGGGCAGCGCCGGCCAGAGAACCGTCCGCCAGAGAACCGTCCGCCGGGGTGCCGCCGATCTGGGCTCCATCGGCGGGGGCCGCACCAACCGCCGTTCCGTCCGCGGGTGCCGTCCCGTTCGCATCCGCGGCTACGCCCTGGCCATTGCCAGGCAGCTCCACCGCCACTTGCTCCTCGTCCACGCCTTTCCTCCGGCCGATACGCGCCGGCGCCATTCATAGGCTTTCCCGTGGATCTATGCAATTGACAGGCGTTTGCATTCGCAACATGCAGCGCGCCGGGGGGTATTGCGTGCGGCGCATGGCAAGCGCCCGGAATTCCCGAGGGGGTCAGCCGTCGCGGCGGACGCGCAGCGGCGTGCGGCCGAGCCGCGTCGACATGGCCGATGTCAGGTGCTGCTGGGAGGAGAAGCCGCAGGCGAAGGCGATATCGGCGATCGGATCGTCGGTGCTGCGCAGCAGGTGGCAGGCGCGGGCCAGCCGGCGTTCCACCACGTACTTGTAGGGGCTCATGCCGGTGCGGGCCTTCATGCCGTCGAACACCACCCGCAGCGGCAGGCCGGCGGCGGCGGCGATCCCCTCGCAGGAGATCTCGTTCGCCAGTTCCGCGTCGATATGGTCGCAGATCAGCCGAAAGGCGGCATCCGACAGCCCGCCGCCCGGCCGCTCCGACGGCCGGCTCTCCAGGCTGCGCAGGGTATGCAGGTAGGTCAGGGTGGCGAGCGACTGCAGTTCCAGCCGGTCCAGCCGATCGCTGCCGCGCATCCGCTCCCGCACATAGCGGGCCAGGTGCCGGATCTCCACCCGCCGCAGATTGTTGCGGGTGCCCTCCCGCCGCAGGGCGGAGAGGCGATGGTCGTCGGCGACCTCCTGGAATTCGGGCGAAAAGCCAAAGGCGATGAAGCCGTGGCGCACCCGCTGCGCATCGACCCGCACATTGCCGCCGCCGGGATGGAAGGCCGCCGTCTCCCCTCGGAAGACCATCTCGCATTCCCGGTCGTCGTCGAAGCGGGTACGGCCGGCGATGTCGCCCAGCAGCAGGCAGATCACGTCGAAGTCGGTGGCGAAGTCCAGGGAATAGGGGGTCGGCCCGGCAATGCAGTAGCTGATCCCGCCGGTCGTCGACCGTGCGGGGAACTGCTCCAACCCCTGGAAGCGTGCGCCGGTGATCACGCTGCCAGGAACGGATTCCAACGCGGTCCGGCTCAGCGCCACCAGCGTCACCCCCCAGCTCTGCCGTCCAGGAAGCGGGACCCGGCCAACGGGCCGTTGCGCGCTCCTCCTGGCGGTCGCGCCCTTCTGCTGCCGCTGCCGGCGGGATCGCCGGCCTGGCACGGGCTTGCTCCAAGTCTAACCGCAACTCCATGCCAGCGACAATCTGTCCCGCCGGAGGGGCGGCGGCAGGAATCTGTAAAAGCCGGCTTCTGAAAGACGGGGCACCCGTCGACGCGCAGGCTTCCTCCAACTGGGCACGGGACGGGCGGCACAACGCCCGCAGCAATGGTGCCGCAGAACGGAGAGGAGGATGCCCATGCCGACCATCGCCCGCGGCTCGCCCGAGCCCGTCAATTCGGACCGGTTCGACGCCGAGTATGACGTCATCACCGTCGGCGGCGGCGCCGCCGGCCTCGCCTCGGCTTTGTTCTCCCGCTGGCACGGCAATTCCGTGGTGCTGCTGGAAAAAGCCGACGAGCTGGGCGGCACCACGAAGAAGGCGGCCTTCTGGTACTGGGTGCCGAACAACAAGGCGATGCAGGCCGCCGGGATGGAAGACCGCAAGGAGGACTGCATCCGCTACATGGCCCGGCTGTCGCGGCCGGAAAGCTATGCCCCCGACGATGCGCGGTTCGGCCTGAGCGACTGGGAATACGCGGTCTGCGAAGCGATCTACGACAATGCCTCGCCGGCCACCGAGCTCTTGTCGGAGAAGGGCGCCCTGGAATACCGCCACTGCGAGGCGGTGCCCGACTACTGGGCGGAGATCCCGGAGGACAAATGCCCGACCGGCCGCGTGCTGGTGCCGAAGGGCGCGCGCGACACGATGTCCGACGGCGGTGCGGTGGCAGTGCGCACGATGTCGGAGGCCTGCGCCCGCGACGGGGTGGAGATCCGCACCGGCCATCGGGTGCAGCGCCTGGTCCGCAACGACCAGGGCCGGGTGACCGGGGTGGAGGTCGACACCGCCGCCAACGGCCCGCTGCGCCTGAAAGCGCGGAAGGCGGTGATCTTCGGCTCCGGCGGCTTCACCCACGATACCGACCTGCGCCGCAACTTCCTGGCCCAGCCGGTGCTGGGCGGCTGCGCGGCGGTCACAAACGAGGGCGACTTCGTGCGCATCGGCGCCGCCGCCGGCGCCGAACTGCGCAACATGAACTATCCCTGGATGTGCCCGATCGTCCTGGAAAAGGCACTGAACGGGGATCCGGGCCTGATCGGCACCTTCTCGCCATCGGGCGATTCCATGATCTATGTCGACCGCACCGGCCGCCGGGTCACCAACGAGAAGCTGGCCTATAACGAGTCCGCCCAGGCCTTCTTCAAATGGGACCCGACAAAGGCGGAATATCCGAACCTGGTGCTGATCGCGGTCTGGGACCAGCGCAGCCAGGAGCATTCCGCGGGCGACGAATATGGCCGCTTCATCGTGCCGCCCGGCTGCGACGATGCCCATGTCATCAAGGGCGAGACCCTGGAGGCGCTGGCCGAAGGCATCCGGGCCCGCTTCGCGAAATACGCGACCGCCATCGGCAATCTGAAGGTCGCCGAGGATTTCGCCGCCACCCTGAAGGCTACGATCGAGCGCTTCAACACTTTCGCGAAGGCCGGACGGGACGAGGATTTCCAGCGCGGCGAGCGGCAGGTGGAACTGCTGTTCAACGGCCCGGCCTGCGCCGATCCGGCAGGCCCCAACCCCACCATGTATCCGATCAGCAACAGCGGCCCCTACTACGCCGCCCTGCTGACCGGCGGCAACCTGGACACCAAGGGCGGGCCGATGGCGAACCCCGACGGCCGCATCCTGGACCGCGCCGGTAACGTCATCCCGGGCCTGTACGGCGTCGGCAACTGCGTCGCCTCGGCGTCGGCCCGCGCCTACTGGGCCGGCGGCGCGACCCTGGGTCCCTATCTCGCCCTCGCCTATTGCGCGGCCAATGCCGCCAATCGCGAACCCGCGAACTGACCCCCGGCACAGACAGCAGAAGGAGGAAACCCGATGGCCCTGGCCAAGGAAGTGATGACCGACGAGCAGCGCAAGTCGGTCGCCCTGGAATACCTGAAGGCGTTCGACAATGGCGGCACCACCTCGACCGGCGGATCGATCCTCGACCTCTTCGCCGAGGATGCGCAGGTCTATTTCCCGAAATGGGGACTGGCGACCGGCAAGGAGCAGATCGGCCAGCTGTTCGGCGATGTCGGCGCCACGATCAAGTCGATCCTGCACCACTACTCGCATTTCAACTGGGTGTTCTCCGGCTCCGACGTGATCGTCGCGGAGGGCACCAGCCATGGCGAGCACCAGGACGGGCCCTGGCGTGCCGGGGTGCCGGAATGGGGCGCCGGCCGCTGGTGCGACGTGTTCGAGATCCGCGACTGGAAGATCTGCCGCTGCTTCATCTACCTCGACCCCGACTATGCCGGGAAGGACACCGCCCGCTACCCGTGGATCAAGACCTGATCCGCCCGGAAACGCAGAACCAGAAAACGCAGAACCAGAAGAAGATCCGAGGGAGGACATCATGAAGACGACGATCAGGCGGCTGCTGCCGTTGGCAGCGGCGGCCGCACTCGCCCTGCCACTGGCGGCCCAGGCCGAAACCGCAGCCGAGCTGGAGATGAAGGCGCTGGGCACCACCGAAGGCATCAACCCGGTGGTCAAGGAGACCTTCATGCGCGCGGCGAAGGAACTGACGCCGGAGGAACAGGCACTCGCCCTGAAATGCTGGAAAGACCTGGTCTGCGAGACCGGCCGCGGCAGCCTCACCGTCGCGCTGGCCGACGGCTTCGGGGAGAATGTCTGGCGCCGGGTCACGCACATGGAGTTCGTGCTGCAGGCGCTGAGCTATCCGGAGGTGGCGAAGATCATCTACACCTCCGCCCGCGGCGACGCCTCCAAGGCGATCTCCGACATGCGCAGCCTGATCGCGCAGAAGGTCGACGTCATCGCCACCTTCCCGGACGCCGGCCCGGCCCTGCTGCCGACGGCGCGGGAGGCGACCGAGCAGGGCATCACCGTCGTCCCCTATATCGCCGGCTTCGGCGGCGATCCCGGCACCGACTACCTGACCCTGGTGGCGGAGGATCTGTGCGAGCTGGGCCGCCAGTTCGTCCAGTATGTCGACCAGGCCAATACCGAGGACAAGGTCGAGGTGGTGGAGCTGGGCGGCACGCCGGGCAACCCGCTGAGCGCGGCCTGGCAGACCTGTTCGGAAGAGGCGATCGACAAGAACGACCGCATGGAACTGCTGGGCAAGGCCGATACCAACTGGACCCAGGAAGGCTCCTTCGAGGCGATGTCCGGCTTCCTCTCCCAGCACGAGGATGTCGACGCGGTGCTCTACGAATATGCCGACGGCTTCCGCGGCGGGGTGCGCGCGTTCGAGGCGGCGAACCGGCCGATGGACGTGATCGTCACCCTGCGCACCGACGAGCAGGGCCTGTTCTGCGACTGGGAGAAGGCGAACAACGAGAACTTCAAGATCTTCTTCTCGTCCGGCGGCACCTTCCAGTCCCGCATCGCGCTCACCGCGGCGATGATGGCCAAGGCCGGGGCCGAGATCCCGCCGCATGTCGACGTGCCGTTCAAGATGAAGCAGGTCGCCAAGGGCATGTGCAACCCGGACCTGCCCAACGAGATGCCGGTCTCCACCCTGGTCAGCACCGCGATGCTCGACCGGATGTTCAAGTAGCGGCGGGACCCGGCCCACCTCCCTTCCCACCGGCCCGTCGTGCTCGGGCCTGACCCGAGCACCCATTCCGCCAGCCCCCCGGCACGGCTGGCGGAATGGATCCCGGGTCAAGCCCGGGATGACTGAAACGGCTGACCTTCAGCAGCCATCTACGACCGGCAGCCTCATGACCCCTGAACATGCCTCCCTCCGCCTCTCCGGCATCTCCAAGCGCTATCCCGGCGTGCAGGCGCTGGCCGGGATGAGCTTCGACTGCCTCCCCGGCGAGGTGCATGCCGTGCTGGGCGAGAACGGCTCCGGCAAGAGCACCCTCCTGAAGATCGCCGCCGGTGCGGTCGCCGCCGACGAGGGCCGGGTGGAGATCATGGGCGCACCCCTGACCGCCGCCGACCCGATGCAGGCGCGCCGCCTGGGCCTGGCCACCGTCTACCAGGACGATTCCCTGGTACGCGAGCTGACGGTGGCGGAAAATCTCTATCTCGGCGTTCCCACCGGCGCCGGGCAGGACGCGCCGCCGGTCACCGGCATGGCCGCCTGGGCGGCAGCGCAGCTCGACCGCTACGACCTGGACCTGGCACCGCAGGCAATCGTCGGCAGCCTGACGCCGTCGCAGCGCCAGTTCCTGGAGATCGTGAAGGCCCTGACGGCGGCGCCGAAAGTGCTGTTGCTCGACGAGCCGACCTCCACCCTGGACCTGCCGGATGTGGAGAAGCTGACGGCGATCATCCGCCAGGCACAGGCGGCCGGCACGGCCATCGTCTATGTCAGCCACCGCCTGCCGGAGATCCTGGACCTCGCCGACCGGGTCACCATCCTGCGCGACGGGGTCGGTCGCGGCACCTATCCGGTCGGGCCGGAGCTGTCGGAGGCGCAGCTGATCGCGCTGATGGTCGGCCGGCTGGTGGAATCCGAATATCCCGCCAAGCTCGGCGCGCGGGCCACCACCGCGCCGGTCGTCCTCGACGTGCAGGACCTGCAGGGCGCGCAGTTCAGCGACCTGTCGTTCCAGGTGCGGGCCGGCGAGGTGCTGGGTTTCGCCGGCGCGGAAGGCAATGGCCAGCGCCAGGCGCTGCGAGCGCTGGGCGGCTTCCTGGAGGCGCAGGGCCGGATCGCCTGCCATGGCCGGTCGATCCCCTGCGGTGCGCCGCGCCGGGCGATGGCCGGCGGCATCACGATGCTCAGCGCCGACCGCGCGCAGGAATCGATCTTTCCCGCCCTGGGCGTGCGGGAGAACATGACCCTGCAGGTGCTCGGCCGCTATGCCGGCGGCGGCCTGGTCTCCGCCCGGCGGGAGCGGGCCGACGCCGCGGCGATGGTTGCGGAGCTGGGCATCGTCACCGCCGGGCTGGAGCAGCCGATCGGCGGCCTCTCGGGCGGCAACCAGCAGAAGGCGGTGCTGGGCCGCAGCTTCCTGCAGGGCGCACCGGTGGTGCTGATCGACGAGCCGACGCAAGGGGTCGACGCCAATGCCCGCTTCGACATCTACCAGGCGATCCGGGGCAAGGCAGAGGCCGGCGCCAGCTTCGTCGTCAATTCCTCCGACGCGCTGGAACTGGCGGGCATCTGCGACCGGGTTCTGGTCTTCTCCCGCGGCCATGTGATCCGGGAACTGGCCGGCGACGAGGTGACGGAGGAGAACATCGTCGCCGCCTTCCTCACCTCCACCCGGGTGCGCGGCGAGACGGCCGACCGGGCCGCCCGGCCGGGCTTCCTCGCGGGCCTGCTGGGCGGCGGCCTGACGTCACGCTGGTGGACGCCGCTCCTGTTCCTGGCGCTGCTGCTGCTGATCGTCGGCGGCTATGCGGCGACCCAGTCGGAAGCCTTCCTGACCACCCTGAACTTCCGCCACATCCTGCTGGCGGCGGCGCCGCTGGCGCTGGTGACCATGGCGCAGTTCAACGTGCTGATGGTCGGCGGCTTCGACATCTCCGTCGGCTCGCTGATGAGCATGACGGTGGTGCTCGCCTCCTTTCTGATCGCCTACCAGATGGGGCCGTCGCTGCTGGTGCTGGGCTTCATCCTCTGCCTGGCGGCCGGCCTTCTGGTCGGCGCCGTCAACGGCCTTGTGGTGCGCCGGCTGGGCATCAACTCGGTGATCACCACCATCGCCATGCTCTCCATCCTGCAGGGCATCGCGCTCTACCTGCGGCCGACCCCGGCCGGGGTGGTCAGCCTGGAATTCCTCGACCTCCTGAAGGCGCGGGCCGGCTTCGTGCCGCTCTCCTTCTTCCTGCTGGTGGCGATCGCGATCGCCGGCGACTGGTGGCTCTACCGCTCCGGCAGCGGGCTGCGGCTGCGCGCCACCGGCTTCCGCGAGGAGGCGGCGAAGCGCAACGGCGTGCGCACCGACCGGGTGCATATCCGCGCCTACCTGCTGTCCGGCCTGCTGGCGGCGCTGGCCGGCCTGTTCCTGTCGTCGGAGGTCGGCGTCGGCCATCCCACGGTGGGCGCCACCTATACCCTGACCAGCATCGCCGCCGCGGTGCTGGGCGGCGCGGCACTGACCGGCGGCCGCGGCTCGTTCCTCGGCGCGCTGCTGGGCGCCCTGTTCTTCACCCTGACAGTGAACATCATCCCGCTGCTGGGTCTGAACACCGCGGTCGGAATCATCGCCAGCGGCGGGCTGACCCTGTTCGCGGTGCTGGTCTATTCCGGCTGGGAGCCGGTCGGCTGGCTGCTGCGGCGGCTGCGCGCCGCCTTCGCCGGTGCGGCCGGCAGCGCCCGGGTGCCGTCATGAGGGGCGTGGCGGCGAAAGACGGTGCCGGCATCGCCTCCGGCGGCACAGGCTGGTCGATCCCGGTGCCGCCGATGCGCTTCGCCGCGATCTGGCTGGCGCTGCTGGCGCTCCTCGCCCTCAGCGCCGCGATCGTGCCGCGCAGCCTGCTGCCGGGCTCGATCCTGCCGATCATCCCTTTCGCCGCCTTCCTGGCGATCGCCACGATGGGCGAGACCCTGGTGCTGATGTCGCGCGGCATCGACCTGTCGATCCCCGCCGTCATCACCCTCTCCAGTACGGTCCTGCTGGGCGTGTCCGGCGGGCAGGACGCGGCGCTGCTGCCGGCGCTCCTGCTGGCCCTGGGCTTTGCGCTGGCGGTCGGCCTGGTGAACGGCATCCTGGTGGCGCTGTTCCGCCTCAACGCGCTGATCGTCACCCTGGCGGTCGGTGCGATCACCGCCGGCGCGACCCTTTGGTACCGCCAGGGCATCGCGCAGGAGGCCCGGGTGCCACCGCTGCTGGCGGAATGGGGCGGCTCGCGCCTGCTGGGCCTGAACGTCTCGGTCTGGATGGCCGCTGCGCTGATCGTCATCGCCACCATCGTCCTGCGCAAGACGGCGCTGGGCCGCCGCTTCGGTGCGATGGGCGCCAATCCGCGCGCCGCCTGGATCGCCGGGCTGAACGTGCCGGCGCTGCAGGTCTCCGCCTATGCCGCCGCCGCCCTGCTCTACGGCATTGCCGGTCTGCTGCTCTCCGCCTTCATCCGCAATCCGACCCTGGATGTCGGCAATGCCTACCTGCTGGCGCCGATTGCGGCGGCGGTGCTGGCCGGCACGGCGATCTCCGGCGGCATCGGCTCGATGGTCGCGGTGGCCGGTGCCGCGCTGTTCCTGACCCATCTCGGACAGATGCTGAAGATGCTCGGCCTGTCGACCGCGGTCCAGTACGTGATCCACGGCCTGGCCATCGCGCTGGGCATGGCGCTGGCCGAATTCCGCCTGCCGTACCGCTGGAACCGCAAGCGGTAGGCCGCGGTTTCCCCGCTGTCCCGGCCATGGTGGCCGCGGCAGAGCGAGGAGAAATCCGATGGCGGTCCTTGAAACGGACGAGAGCCCGACCCTGATCTCCAGCCACAAGGTGGAGGGAACCTCCGTCTACAACGCCGAGGGCGACGAGCTCGGCAGCGTTGATTCGCTGATGGTGAACAAGACGACAGGCAAGGTGGCCTATGCCGTGATGTCGTTCGGCGGCTTCCTGGGCATCGGCGAGAAATACCATCCCCTGCCCTGGGAGGTGCTGCACTACGATCCGCGGAAGGACGGCTATGTCGTGCATCTGTCCAAGGAACAGTTGCACGACGCGCCGGTGATCGCGCGTCACGAGGAGCACCGCCTGGACGACCGCGGCTACGAGGACGCGATCCACCGGCACTACGGCGTCACTCCCTACTGGATCTGACCTGGCATGCCCTGGGCGACGCCCGTCTCGCCGCCGGCCACCCCCTCCGTCCCGCCGGCGAGACGGGCCAGCTTGTCCGGGTTGCGCACGATGTAGATCGCGCGCACCCGCCCCTCGCCGTCCAGGTCGAAGGACATGGTCTGCTCCACTCGGTCGCCGGCATGGACCACCACCGCGGCGGCATCGTTGATCACCGCGGCCTCGAAGCGGTAGATCCCGGTCCGGATCTTTTCCCCGGCCACCGCCAGCAGGAAGCGGCTGACATTCGCCGCGCCGTGCAGGATGTTGAGCGCCGCCGGCACCTTGCCGCCGCCATCGCTCAGCAGTTCCACCTCCTCCGCCAGCGCGGCCTGCAGGATCGCCGGGTCGCCCGCCTCCGACGCCGCGCGGAACAGGGCCGCCATCCGTTCCACCTGCGCGCCCGAAGGCTGGAAGCGGGCGCGCGCCTCCGCCAGGTTTGCGCGGGCGCGGGAGGCGAGCTTGCGGCAGGCGGCCGGCGAGCGCTCCAGCACCGCGGCCACCTCCTCGAACGGCATCTCCCACAGGTCGTGCAGGAAATAGGCGGCGCGCTCCGCCGGGCTCAGCCGCTCCAGCACCCGCATCACCGCATAGGAGATGTCGAGCACCCGGTCGCCTGCCGGGTCCACCGCCTCCCCCACCGCCGGTTCCGGCAGCCAGGGCCCGACATAGACCTCCCGCCGCACCTGCGCCGACTTCATCCGGTCCAGGCAGAGCCGGGTGACGATGGTGGACAGCAGCCTGGCCGCATCCTGCACCTCCGCCGCCCGGCTGAACCGCAGCCAGGCGTCCTGCACCACATCCTCCGCCTCCGACAGCATGCCCAGATGGCGATACGCCAGCCGCACCAGCCGCGGCCGCTGTGCCAGGAATGCCGCGAGCCGGTCCTCGTCATCCTCGGTTTCAGGCATCGGCATCCTCCATCGCGGCGAGTTCCCGCAGCACCGGGGCGCAGGACGCGGCCTCCCCCATGCCGCGCTTCAGCAGCGGGAAGGTCTGGCCCGCCAGCACCGCCACCGCAAGCCCCGCCTGGCCGCGCGGCCCGAAGCGTGCCGCCGCCTCCGCCGCAAACCCCGGGGCATCGGCGCTGCCGGCCAGCACCGCATCGGTGTAGCCGATCGCCAGCGCGATGTCCGACCGGTCGTCCGGGGGCGGCGCGCCATCCTGCAACGCCGGGCGCAGCAGCGCTGCTGGCACGCCGGCTGCGGCGGCCATCGCCAGACCCAGCCGCAGGCAGGGACCGCAATCGGCGGCGCGGGTGCTGCGCAGCCGGGCGGCGAAGGCGACCTCCGCCGGCAGCCCGAAATCGTGGTTCATGAAACCGGTCGCCAGGGCGAGCTTCAGCCCCGCCCGCCGGTCCGCCGCCAGGATCCGGCGCATATAGCCGGCATCGTAGTTCCAGCGGCGCTCGAAGCGGTCGAGGCCCGCCCGCAGCACGGCGCCGATCACGACCGTCCCTCCGCCAGGCCGGCAGCAGGCCGCGCGAGAAGCCAGAGCGGCGCCAGGCCGGGCAGCACGATCAGCGCAAGGTCGCGCAGAACCGCCGCCGGAACCGTGCCGTGCAGCGCCATCTCCGCCAGGTGCAGCCCGGCATGGCCGCCCAGGAACAGGGCCGCAGGCCAGACGATCGCGGCACGCGGGGCCCGCGCGAACAGGGCCAGGGCAAGGGCGGCGGCCAGGAAGCCCAGGCCGATGTCGCGGACGAAATGCGCATTCATCGGCCCGCTCTCCGCGGCGCCGGGGGTCAGCCGGTACCAGGGGCCCGGCAGGGCCAGCATCAGGGCGCCGTTGGCACCGTGATAGAGGGCAAGGATCAGGGCAAGCAGTCGCATATCGGTCACCTCCTGCCATCGAGACGAGGCAGGGGCGCCCGCTGTGACATCCGGGCCGCATTTTTCTGGCGCGATTGTTCAATAAGCCGTGCCCCGGCATCGCCATTCTCCGGGAAGGCGCCACACCCCCGGGAGAGAGAAATGCACCTCCGCGTCAACGGAACCCGCCACCAGATCCCGCCCGCCTGGCAGGCGGAGAGCCTGCTGGACGTGCTGCGCGACCATCTCCAACTGACCGCCGCGAAATATGGCTGCGGCGTCGGGCTCTGCGGCGCCTGCACCGTGCTGCAGGACGGCCGCGCGGTGCGCAGCTGCATCACCCCTGTCGCCGAGGCGACAGGCGACGACATCGTCACACTGGAGGGGCTGGGCGGCCCGGACGCGGACCACCCGCTGCAACGGGCCTGGATCGCCGAGGCGGTGCCGCAATGCGGCTATTGCCAGGCCGGCCAGATCATGTCCGCCGCGGCGCTGCTGCGCGAGACGCCGCAGCCGACGGAGACCGAGATCGACGCGGCAATGGACGGCAATCTCTGCCGCTGCGGCACCTATGGCCGGATCCGCAGGGCGATCCGCCGCGCGGCGGAGGGCGCCTGATGGACCGCCGCCGCTTCCTTGCGACCGGCGGGATCGCCGTCGCCTTCGGCATGACCGCCCCGCTGCTGTCCGGCTGCGACCTGGTGCCGGTCTTCCCGCAGCGCCCAGATCCGGACGCGGAAACCGCCCTGGGCTGGATCGGTCATCGCGACGGCCGCTACACCCTGCGCCTGCCGCGGGCGGAAATCGGCCAGAACATCGGCACCGCGCTGAAACAGGTCGCCTGCGAAGAACTGGGCGCGGGCTGGGACGAGGTCGCGGTCGTGGCGCAGGACACCGATGCGATTGCACGGGTGCGCGCCACCGTCGGCAGCGAGTCCGTGCGCGACTTCGCCGAGCCCCTGGCCCAGGCCTGCGCCACCCTGCGCGACGCCCTGGCCCGCGGCGCGCCGCCGGGCGAGCTGCTGCCGGAGGTCCGGCCGCGGGCGGACCTGCGCGCCTTCCGCGGCCGCCGTTTCGTCGGCCGCAGCCCGGAACCGGACAGGCTGCGCGACATCGTCGCCGGGCGGCCGCTGTTCGCCGCCGACATGACGGCGCCGGGCATGGCGCATGGCCGGGTGCTCCGCGCCGCAGCCTCGCCGGAGACGGGGTCCCGGCCGGCCGCCTGGAACCTGCAGGCAGCCCGCGCCTTCCCCGGCTTCGTCGCCGTCGTGGAATCCGACATGTTCCGACTCGGCGCCAGCCAGGGCCTGGGCATCGTCGCCGAGACGCCGGGCGCGCTGGACCGCATCGCCGCCGCCCTCGATCCCGAATGGGCGGTCGACGCGGCGGCGCCGCCGGAGATCGGCGCGGTGATCGACATCGACCGGACGGATGCCGGCGCGGCCCACAGCCTGGCCGACGACAGCATTGCCGGCGACCGGCCCTGGGATGTCGACCTGCGTCTGGACCTGCCGGTGGCGGCCCATGGCGGGATCGAACCGCGCGCTGCGCTTGCCGTGCCGTCCGACGGTGGCATGGCGGTCTGGACCGGCACCCAGGACGCGTTCTATGTCCGCGACGTGCTGGCCCGCGGCCTGGGGCTGGCGGAGGACAGGGTCACCGTGCATGCCACCCGCGCCGGCGGCGCCTTCGGTGCCCGCACCATCTGCACCGTGGAGGCGGAGGCTGCGGCGCTGGCGCAGGCGGCCGGCCGTCCGGTGAAGGTGCGCTGGACCCGGGCGCAGGAATATGCCCAGGGCTTCCACCGCCCGCCGGTCAGCCACCGGCTGCGGCTGCGGGTCGACGCGGACCGGCCCGCCGCCCCCCGCCTGTCGGACTGGCAGCACCGCCTGGTCAGCAGCCATATCCTGTTCACCAACGCCGCCGTGCCGCCCTGGCTGCAGGCCCTGACCGATACCTTCGTCGGCGATGGCGGGGTCGCGCGCGGGGCGGAGCCGCCCTACCGGATCGCCCGCCGCGACATCGGCTACGACCTGGTCCGCCTGCCGGTCTTCACCGGCCCCTGGCGGGGACTGGCCGCGGGGCCAAACGGCCTGGCGGTGGAATCCGCCATCGACGCGGCGGCGCTCGCCGCCGGTGCCGACCCGCTGGCCTTCCGCCTGGCCCTTGTCGCTGAGCCGCGCCTGGCGGCGGTGCTGCGGCGGCTGGGCGAGGTGGCGGACTGGCCGGCACCGGCCGCCCGGCGCCCCGGCTTCCGCACCGGCCGCGGCCTGGCCTGCGGCACCTACAAGGGCCTGAGCCATGCCGCCGCCGCCGCGGAGGTCGCGGTCGCCCCCGACGGCACCGTGCAGGTGACCCGCCTCTGGTGCGTCCACGATTGCGGGGCGATCATCAACCCCGACCAGGTGCGCGCCCAGGTGGAGGGCAACCTGGCATGGGGGCTGTCGATGGTGCTGATGGACGACCTGCCGATCGAATACGGCGCGGTGACGGCGGCGAGCTTCGCCGACGCGCCGATCCCGCGGATGAGCGACATGCCGCCGATCGCGGTGGAGCTGGTGGAAAGCGACGCACCGCCCGCCGGCGCGGGCGAGACGGCGATCGTGGCCGCCCCCGGCGCGATCGCCAATGCGGTGCGGGCGGCCACCGGCATCCGCCCGCGGCGCTTCCCGCTCGTCCCCGCCGATTTCGCGCTGGCCTGAGGATGGAGGATTTCGCCTCCGCCGCGATGATGCGGCTGATCCGTGCCGGCATCACGAGGCAGGGCCTGCAGGCGCCGCTGCCGCCCGCGCCTGCCGCGGCGCGGGTGCCGCTGGCGGCCAAGCGAACAGCGCTGGATGCCCTGCTCGCCGCGCATGGCCCGCTGGCGATCCTGCGCATCGGCGAGGCGGCACCGCACCTGCCGCGCGAGCCGCTGCACCGCGCCCTGGCGATGGCCAGCGACCCGGCGGACCTGCTGCGCCGCTGGAGCCGCCTGGAACGCTACGGCCATTCCCGCCACCAGGTGCGCTGGAGCGCGGAGGGCCCCGGCAGGCTGCATCTGCAGCACCGGGCAATGCGCGGACAGCCGCCACATCCGGCGGAAAGCCTGCTGGTCCTGGGCCTCCTGGCGGTGCTGGCGGAAATGACCGGCGCGGAAGGGGTGGAGATGCGGGCCGAAGCGGCGGACGGACCGCGCCGCAGCGGCGGGCGCTGGACCATACCGGACGGGGCGGCGCCCTTCGACAGCTGCGTCCTGGCCTTCGATCCGGCGCCCGACCGCCCCCTGGCCTTCCCGGCGGGGCGGATCGGGGCCGGCGCGCTGGTCGAAACCCTGCGCCAGGCGGTGCTGGCCGACACCGCCCGGCACTGGCGGCTGGCCGAGCTGGCGGCGCAGACAGGGCGCAGCCCGCGCAGCCTGCAGCGGCACCTGCAGGCCCGCGGCACCAGCGCCGCCCAGGTCGTGACGGAGGCGCGGATGGAGGCCAGCGCCGAACTTCTGGCCGGGTCCGGGCACAGCCTGGCGGAAATCGGCTTCCTCTGCGGCTTTGCCGACCAGGCCCATTTCGGCCGGTCGTTCAAGCGCTTCACCGCCCTGACCCCGCAGGCCTATCGCGACGAGGTGCGGGCGTAGCACCGGCGCGGCGGACGGCACGCCGGTCCTACTTCTCCGGCACCTCGCGCTCCAGTTCCTCCAGCCAGATCCGCGCATTGCCGTCCGATGGCGCGCGCCAGTCGCCGCGCGGCGACAGGGCGCCGCCGGCGCTGACCTTCGGGCCGTTCGGCAAAGCGGAGCGCTTGAACTGGCTGAAGCCGAAATAGCGCTGCAGGAAGACCTGCAGCCAGTGGCGGATCTCCGCCAGCTCGAACTGGCGGCGGCGCTCCGCCGGGTAGTGCGGCGGCCAGGCGCCCTCGGCCGCGTCGCGCCAGGCATGCCAGGCCAGGAAGGCGATCTTCGACGGCCGGAAGCCGTAGCGCAGGACATGGTACAGGGTGAAGTCCTGCAGGTCGTAGGGGCCGATCTTCGCCTCGGTGCTCTGCGGCGTCTCGCCCTCCCCCACCGGCACCAGCTCCGGCGTGATCTCCGTCGACAGGATCGATTCCAGCACCGGATCGGCCTCGCGTTCCAGCTGGCGGGCGGCGATCACCCAGCGGATCAGGTGCTGGATCAGGGTCTTCGGCACCCCGGCATTGACGTTGTAGTGGGACATCTGGTCGCCAACGCCATAGGTGCACCAGCCCAGCGCCAGCTCCGACAGGTCGCCGGTGCCCAGTACCAGCCCGCCGCTATGGTTGGCCAGCCGGAACAGGTAGTCGGTGCGCAGGCCGGCCTGCACGTTCTCGAAGGTGGTGTCGTAGACCGGCTCGCCGCCGGAGAAGGGATGGCCCATATCGGCCAGCATCTGGCGGGCGGCCGGGCGGATGTCCAGCTCCGCCGCCGTTACCTGCAGCGCCGCCATCAGGCGATGCGCATTGCCCTTCGTGTGGTCGCTGGTGGCGAAGCCCGGCATGGTATAGGCGAGGATGTTGGCGCGCGGCAGGCCCAGCCGGTCGAACGCGCGGGCGGCGACGATCAGCGCCTGCGTGCTGTCCAGCCCGCCGGAGACGCCGATCACGATCTTCTTCATGCCCGTCGCGCGCAGCCGCTGCATCAGGCCGGCGACCTGGATGTTGTAGGCCTCGTAGCAGTCCTGGGCGAGCCGGTCGGCGTCCGCGGGCACGAAGGGATAGCGGCTGACCTCGCGCGCCAGGCCCAGATCGTCCTGCGGCGGGTCGAGGCGGAAGCCGATGCGGCGGAAATCGCCGCCGTCCAGGCCGAGGACCCGGCGATTGTCGTCGAAGGAACCCATCCGCGCCCGCTCCTGGCGCAAGAGGTCCAGGTCGATATCGGCGACCGCCAGGCTGCCGGTATCCGGGAAGCGCTCCGTCGCCGCCAGGGCGCGGCCGCATTCGAAGATCTCGCACTGGCCGTCCCAGGCCAGGTCGGTGGTGGATTCGCCGGTGCCGGCGGCGGAATAGAGATAGGCCGCCAGGCAGCGCGCCGATTGCGAACTGCACAGCAGACGCCGTTCCTCTGCCTTGCCGATGGTGATGTTGCTGGCCGACAGGTTCACCAGCACCGTGGCGCCGGCCAGGGCGGCGGTGCTGGACGGCGGCACCGGCACCCAGAAATCCTCGCAGATCTCAGCATGCACAATCAGCCCGGGCAGGTCCTCGGCCGCGAACAGCAGGTCGGGTCCGAAGGGCACCTCCCGGCCGCAGAGGCGGATCGTGTCGGCTTCCGGCGCATGGCCGGCGGCGAAATGGCGATGTTCGTAGAATTCGCGGTAGTTCGGCAGGTAGAGCTTCGGCGCCACCCCCAGGATATGGCCGCGATGCAGCGCCACCGCGCAGTTGTAGAGCCGCGCGCCGTGGCGCAGCGGCGCGCCGACGAAGACCAGCGGCAGCAGCTCGCGGCTGGCCTCCGCCAGGCCGGCCAGCGCCGTCTCCACCGCGTCCAGCAGCGGGTCCTGCAGCAGCAGGTCCTCGATCGAATAGGCCGACAGCGACAGTTCCGGGAACACCGCCACCGCCACGCCGCGGGCGTGGCAGTCCTGCAGGCTGCGCAGGATCGCGGCGGCATTGGCCTCCGGGTCGGCGAGGCTGACGGCGATGGTGCCGGCGGCGACCCGGGCGAAACCGTGCCGGTAGAGGGATCGGAAGCTCATGGTTCGGACTGGACGCTCGCCAGGAATGGGGGCCGCGGCTGCGGACGGGGCCGGAAAGATAGCGCAGCAGGCGCCGTCATGGCCACGCCGGCGGCAGCCGGAACAGCACGTCCGCCAGGGTCAGCGCGAACATCACGGCGAGGAAGACCAGCCCCGCCAGGGCGGCGAGGCGGACCAGCGGCCGGGCGCTGCGCAGATGCATGTAGAAGGCCGCGACCAGCAGCAGCTTGGCGCTGGAGATGCCGATCGCCAGCGCCGCATGGCCCGCCCCCAGGGGCAGATAGGCCAGGCCCAGGGTCGCCGCCAGCAGGACGATCAGCGCCAGCCAGACGCCGACCTCCAGCCGGATCCGGCGCCCGAGCGTCTTGTCTTCCGTGCCGCTGTTCATGCCCGCCCCACCAGGTAGAGCAGCGGGTAGAGGAAGATCCAGATTGCATCGACGAAATGCCAGTACAAGCCCGCCACTTCCAGCCGGCCGGTGGCGCGCATCAGGCGCGGCCGCGCCCGGAGGTCGCGCAGCATATAGCCCAGCAGGAAGATGCCGATGATCACGTGCAGCGCATGCACACCCGTCATCACCCAGTAGAAGGCAAAGAACAGGCGCTGCGGCCCGGGCGGCAGGCTGGAGCCCGGCCAGGCGGTCAGCCCCTCCTTCAGGTCGATCTGATATTCGCGCGCCTTCACCGCCATGAAGGCGATGCCCAGGACGATCGCGCCGCCCAGGAACAGCCGGCTGAGCCGCAGGGTCGGTCGCGCCTGGCAGGTGACCGCCAACGCCACCAGCAGGCTGGAGGTCAGCAGGATGAAGGTGTTGACGGTGCCCAGCAGGACGTCGGTATGGCGGGCCGCCGCCAGCACCGCCTCCGGGTATTGCAGGCGGTAGACCATGTAGCCAGCGAACAGGCCGCCGAAGAACAGGATCTCGGTGGCCAGGAAGATCCACATCCCCAGCTCGCCCGCCAGCCGCTGGCGCGGCAGGGAGGGGAAATGGTCGGCCGGCAGGCTGCGCTGCGTCATGTCGGCCCCTGCCCGTCGGTCGGCGGATGGTAGGCATAGGGCGGCCCGTCGACGATCGGCGTCTCAGCGAAGTTGTGCACCGGCGGCGGCGAGGCGGTGCGCCATTCCAGCCCGGTCGCGTCCCAGGGATTGGCACCTGCCCGCCGGCCCCGCACCAGCGACCAGGCCAGATAGGCCATCGGCAGCAGATAGGCCGCCGCCAGCACCACGCTGCCGGCGGAGGACAGGACATGCCAGACCTGGAAGTCCGCCGGATAGCTGTGGTAGCGCCGCGGCATGCCCAGATAGCCGAGGATGAACTGCGGGAAGAAGGTCAGGTTGAAGCCAAAGAACATCAGGATCGCGGCGAACCGCGCCCAGCCCTCCGGATAGAGGCGGCCGGTGATTTTCGGCCACCAGAAATGCAGCCCGCCATAGAAGGCGGTCACCACCGCGCCGACCATGATGTAGTGGAAATGCGCGACGATGAAGGCGGTGTCGTGGACATGGATGTCGACCGGGATCGCCGCCAGGAACAGCCCGGTCAGGCCGCCCATGGTGAACAGCCCGACGAAGCCCAGGCCGTAGAGCATGCCCGAGGTCAGGCGGATCGTGCCGCGATAGAAGGTGGCGGTCCAGTTGAACACCTTGATCGCCGAGGGCACCGCGACCAGGAAGGACAGCAGCGAGAAGACCACGCTGGCATAGGCGGACTGGCCGGAGGTGAACATGTGGTGGCCCCAGACCAGGAAGCCGACCGCGGCGATGCCCAGCAGGGCATAGACCATGAAGCGGTAGCCGAACACCCGCCGCCGCGCGAAGCAGGTGATCAGCTCCGTCACCACCCCCATCGCCGGCAGGATCATGATGTAGACCGCCGGGTGGGAGTAGAACCAGAACAGGTGCTGGAACAGCAGCGGGTCGCCGCCCTGCGCCGGGTCGAAGACCGGGACCCCCAGCACCCGCTCCACGACGATCAGCACCAGCACCATCGCCAGGACCGGGGTCGCCAGCAGCATCATCAGGCTGGTGGCGTAGAGCGCCCAGACGAACAGCGGCAGGCGGAACCAGGTCAGGCCCGGCGCGCGCAGCAGGTGGATGGTGACGACGAAGTTCAGCGCCGTGGCGATGGTTGAAAAGCCGGCGACGAAGACGGCGGCCGCGGCCAGGAAGACATGGCTGTTGGAATAGACCGTCGAGAACGGCGTGTAGAAGGTCCAGCCGGTATCGACCCCGCCAGCCACCAGCGCATAGACCACCAGCAGGCCGGCGCCGACATTCAGGTACCAGCTGAGCAGGTTGAGGCGCGGAAAGGCCAGGTCCCGCGCACCGATCATCAGCGGCAGCAGGAAATTGCCCAGGGAGGCCGGGATCAGCGGCACCAGGAAGAACCAGACCATGACGATGCCGTGCAGGGTAAAGGCCTGGTTGTAGCCGTCGGCGCTCATCAGATCGCCGTCCGGGGTCACCAGTTCCAGCCGCACCAGCCCCGCGGAGACCCCGCCCAGCAGGAAGAAGAAGGTCAGGGTGACCATGTACAGAAGCGCGATCCGCTTATGGTCCCGGGTCAGCAGCCAGGAGCGCAGGCTGGTGCCCGCCGTCAGGTAGCTCGCCGTGCCGTCCGCGCCGCTCATTCCCCGTCTCCCGCCTGCACCGCTTCCGGGCCGTCCAGGCGCTGCAGATAGGCGATCAGCGCCGCCAGCTCGCCCTCCGACAGGATGCCGTCATAGCCCGGCATGACCGGCGCGTAGCCGGCCGCCACCTCCTGCCGCGGCCGCAGGATCGCGTCCATCAGGTAGCGCCGGTCCGCGATCACCCGGCTGCCGTCGGCCAGCAGCACCGGCCGCCCGGCCAGCCCCGCCAGGACCGGTGCCCGGCGGCCGCTGTCCGACAGGTGGCAGCCCGCGCAGCCCAATCCCGTGAACAACGCCTCCCCCCGGGCGGCCAGCCCGTCGCCCGCCGGCCGGGCATCGAGCCAGCGGGCATAGTCCTCCGGCTCCATCACCACCACCTCGCCGGTCATGCGGCTGTGGTCGGTGCCGCAATACTCGGCGCAGAACAGGCGGAAGCGGCCGGTCTTCTCCGGCCGGAACCAGAGGCTTGTGGTGCGGCCCGGCACCACGTCCTGCTTCACCCGGAAGGCGGGCAGATAGAAGGAATGGATCACGTCGCTGGAATTCATGCGCAGCACGACGTCGCGCCCGCGCGGCAGGTGCAGGCGGTTGATCTCCCGCGGGCCGGCCGGGTGGCGCACCCGCCACATCCACTGCTTGGCCAGCACGTCGATCTCCAGCGCCTCCGCCGGCGGGCGCAGATAGCCCAGGTCCTGCACCACCGCCCAGACGAAGATGATCACCGCCAGGAACAGGGTCGCCAGGGTCCAGCCCAGCTCCACCTCCCGCCGCAGCGGCCCCGGCAGCGGGCCGCGGTCGCGCTGCGTCCCGGCGCGATAGCGGATCGCGAACAGGGTGATCAGCACCGCCACCAGCAGGGTGATCGCGGCGGAGAAGGCCAGCAGCACCAGGAACAGCAGGTCGGTGCGCGCCGCGGCGGCGGAGGCGGTCTCCGGCACCAGCGCCAGGTCAGCCATGGCCGGCCTCCGTCGCGCCGTCGCGCCGCCGCCGGCGCTCCCGCCTCAGCAGCCACAGCACGCCGGCTGCCAGCAGCCCGGCGCTGAGCAGCGCCAGGCCGGTCATCACCCGGTCAACCAGCACGGTATAGCGGCCGGTCGCCGGGTCGAAGCGATAGCACAGCGCGCGCACCGCCTGGACCAGGCCGTCCGGCGCGCGGCCGGATTCCTGAAGCGCTAGGCGCAGGTCCGTTCCCCGCGCCGCCAGCGGCGAGAGCACCCGGGCCAGCCGGCCGTCGCGGCCGGCCAGCGCCATGGCTACCGGATGCGCGAATTCGCCACGTTCCGCGTCATAGGCATAGCGATAGCCGACCGCGCCGGTCACCGCGCCGATCGCCGCCGCATCGCCGGTCAGGAAGCGCAGCTCCGGCGCCACGGCGGGCAGGTCGGCCAGGAACCGGGTGCGGGCCGCGGCGGCCTCCTGCGGGCCGTCGGCCGGGTCCAGGCCGACCACCAGCAGGCGCCAGCCGCGCGCCGCTTCCGGCGGCAGCTCGGCGACCAGCCCGGCCAGCGCCTGCAGCGCGACGCCGCAGACCATGCGGCAGCCATAGTCGACCGGGAACAGCGCCACCGGCCGGCCGCCGGCGGCTTCGCCCAGGGTCAGGGCCTGCCCCTGCGCATCGCGGAACGGCGCCGCCAGCGGCAGCCGCGCCTGGGGCGGCAGGGTCACGCCAACATCGTCCAGCTCCGCCCGGGTCAATCCGGCGGTCGCCGGTGCGGCGAGGCAGAGGCAGAGCGCCAGCAGGGCGGCCGGCGGCAGGACAGCCATGCGCAGCCGGCGGCTCATCTCCCGGCCTCCCCGCCGCCGCGGAAGCGCTCCATCTCTGCCGGTGTCAGCGGGGCGAGCGGCTGCGGCCGTGCCGCCACCGCAGCCATCGCACGCCGCAGCGCGGGCGGCGGCGGTGCGGCGGCCGGCGGCGCCGGCTGCGCCTGCAGGTCCACGCCCCGCAGCGGCAGGTCCGGCAGCGGCGCGATCCTGTCGGGGCCGGTACCGGTGGGCGAGAGTTCGAAGACCGCCGCCGTCACCGCAAGGCTGCCGGCCAGCAGCAGCAGGACGCCGAGCGCGAGCCACAGGACGGGCCGCGATGCCACCTCGGGCTCGGGCCATGCGTCCGCTCTGTCCTGCCAGTGCCCGCTCATACCGCCCCCCGCGCCGGCGCCCGCCCAAGCCGCTGCCGGATCATGGCCACGGCACAGAACGCGGCGAGGGGCAGGACGAGCCATGGCAGCGCGGCGATCGCCGGCTCCGGCCGCACCAGCCAGAGCTGCAGCAGGCCGAGCCCCGCCAGCACCAGCACACCGGCCGGGCGCAGGGCGCCGGCCGCACGCCGGCCCGCATCCGTGAACAGCAGGCCCAGCGGCAGCAGCAGGCCGCCCGCCAGCAGCGCCAGCAGGATGCCGAGCCAGGGCCCCTCGATGCGGGCGAGGAACCAGGCCGCCTTCGCCGGCAGGTTGCCGGACCAGGCCACCAGGAAGATCATGAACCAGAGATAGGCGAAACCGGCCAGGACGCCGAGCAGCAGCTTCCCCAGGTCGGACCGCTCGTCCGGCCGCAGCTTCGGCGCGGCGGCAAAGGCGCACCAGGCAAGCGCGGCCAGAAGCTGCGACACCGCGAAGGCGGCGCCGAAGGCGGTGGCATGGAAGTCCGGGTCGCGGCTCATCAGCCAGTCGAAGCCGGCGATGCAGGCGGCGACCGAATGGACGGCCAGCGCGGGGGCTGCCAGTGCCGGCCGCAGGCGCGGCGATGCCGCCAGCCAGCCCAGCAGGCTCCACAGCAGCAGGATGGCAACGGCACGGAGCGTGAAGCCGGCAGGGTTCAGCCAGGCGGCGGCCACATCGGGCGGCAGGTCGGGCCGCGCCTCCCCGGCCGCCCAGGGATAGAGCGCTGCCAGATCGAACAGCAGCGGCAGGAACAGCAGCGCCACCAGCGGCATGGCCCGTGCGGCGGGCCGCAGGGCCTCTGCCAGCGCATCGCCCCAGCGCCCGCCGGTCAGGGCATGGAGCAGCAGCAGGGCCGTCGCGCCCGCCGGCACGGCGGCCAGCAGGCACCAGGCGGCGAGCCAGGCGGGGGCAAGGGCGTTCATCGCGCCTCCTCCCCGCCTGCGGCTGCCGGACCGGCAAGCTGCAGGGCGCGGATATAGGCCAGGATCGCGCGCCGGTCGGCCGGCGGCACCCTTGCGCCATAGGGATACATGGCGCCCTGCCCTTCCGCGATGACGCGCAGGATATGCGCCGCCGGCGCCGCACGCAGCCGCGCGCTGTGCAGGCTGGGCGGCGCCGGGAAGCCGCGGCGCACGACCTCGCCGCCGCCACCGCCATCGGCGCCGTGGCAGGGCAGGCAGAAGATCGCGAAACGCTCCCGGCCGCGGGCCAGCAGCTCGGCGCCGGATCGCGGCGCGGCGGCAGGCGATGCCGGCCGCAGCCCGGCGGGGGCCGGCCGGGCGACCGTATGGGCGGGCGGCGGTTGCGCCGCCGCCTGCCGGGGCAGGGCCTCCGCCGCCTCGTAGGCGGTAGCCTTGGGCTGCCGGGCCAGGCCGTCATCGCGGCACGCGGCCACCAGCAGCAGCGCCGGCAGCAGCAGCGTCGGCAGCAGCAGCGCCGGCGGCAGCGACGCCCCCCTCACGCCGGCACCTCATGCACCGCGATGGCACCGGCTTCCGCGGCCAGGCGGCGCAGTGCGGCCCCCTCCCCGGCCGCCGGCTCCACCGCCAGCAGAAAGCGGTCCGCGCTCGCCCGGCCCATGGCCGGCAGGTCGAACAGCGGATGGTGCAGCCGCGGCAGGCCGCAGGCCGCCAGGAAGGCCAGGAAGCCGGCGATCGCGGCGAACAGCACCGCCAGTTCGAAGGTCACTGGCAGGAAGGCCGGCCAGGAAAAGAGCGGGCGGCCGCCGGCGTTGAGCGGCAGGTCGACCACCGCGCTCCAGGTCTGGGTGCCGAAGGCGATGACGGCGCCGGCCAGCGCGGCGGCCAGCATCACCGGGCGGACCCGGGACGGCGGATGCTCCAGCGCGGCCGCCAGTTCCGGCACCGGGCAGGGCGTAAAGGCTTCCAGCGGCCTGTGGCCCGCCGTGCGCAGGCGGGGTATTGCCTGCAACAGCGCCGGCGCCGCGGCGAATTCCAGCATCACTGTCACGGCCGCCTCCGCTCCGCCGGATCCGCCGGCGGCAGCAGGCTGCGGGTCTCGTGCATGGAGACGGCGGGCAGGAAGCGCAGCAGCAGCAGGAACAGGAAGGCGAACAGGCAGAGGCTGCCGCCCAGCAGCGCCCAGTCCCAGATGGTGGCGCTGAAGCTGCGCCATTGCGACGGCAGGTGGCTGCGCGACAGGCTGTCGGTGACGATCAGCACGCGTTCCAGCCACATGCCGACATTGATGCCGGCCGCCAGGACGAACAGGACCGCCGGGCTGCGGCGCAGGCGCGGCCACCACAGCGCCTGTGCCAGCCCGACATTGCAGGCCAGCATCGCCCAGTACATCGGCGCCGCATCGCCGGCCAGGCGGTAATGCAGCAGGGTCCGCGCGGCCGGGTCGCCGCCATACCAGCCGATGAACCATTCGGTGGCGTAGGATGCCGCCATCACCAGGCTGCCGAGCAGCAGGATCCTGCCGATGGCATCGAAGTGGCGGCGGGTGATCAGCGCCTGCAGGCCCAGGAAATGGCGCACCGGCACCGCCAGGGTGGCGACCATGGCAAAGCCCGAATACATCGCCCCGACCACGAAATAGGGCGGGAACAGGGATTCGTTCCAGCCCGGCGCGATGCCGATGGCGAAGTCCAGCCCCACCACGCTGTGGACGGAGATCACCAGCGGCACGCCCAGCGCCGCCATCGCGCCGTAGAAGCTGTGATGCGCCTGCCAGTGCCGCGCCGCGCCCCGCCAGCCCAGCGCCAGCAGACCGTAGGCGCGGCGGCCGAAGCGGCCCTGCGCCCGGTCGCGCAGGGCGGCCAGGTCCGGGATCAGCCCGGCATACCAGAACAGCAGGGAAAAGATCAGGTAGCCGGCGATGGCGAACAGGTCCCAGACCAGGGCGCTGCGCCATTGCGGCCAGAGGTCCATGGTGTTCGGATAGGGCAGGAGCCAGTAGAACAGCCAGGGCCGGCCCAGATGCAGGATCGGGAACAGGCCGGCGATCGCCGCGGCGACCAGGGTCATCGTCTCCGCATAGCGGTTGATCGCCGCCCGCCAGTGCTGCCGGGTCAGCAGCAGCAGGCAGGAGATCAGGGTCCCCGCATTGCCGATGCCGATCCACCAGACATAGTTGGCGACCGCAAAGCCCCAGATGTTGGCGCTGTTCAGCCCCCAGACACCGGTGCCGTGCAGCAGCAGCCAGAGGATGGCGCCGAACATGACCAGCGTGCCGGCGCCGGCGGCCGCCAGCGCCAGCCACCAGCCAGCGCCCAGCGGCCGCCGCAGCACCGGCCCGGCGACCGTAGCGGTCAGCCAGGACAGCCGCTGCGCCGCCGGCAGGTCCTCGGGCAGCCGCAGCAGGGGCGCGGCCATGCTCACTCCGCACCGCCTTCCGCATCCCCCGCTCCACCGGACAGATCGGGGTGGGGATTGCGCAGCCGCGCCAGATAGGTCGTCCGCGGCCGGACCCCCAGATGCCCCAGCAGCGCGTAGTTGCGCGGCTGCGCCTTGCGGCGCACCACCTCCGCCCCGTCGTCGTTCAGGTCGCCGAAGGCGATCGCGCGGGTCGGGCAGGCTGCCTGGCAGGCGGTCACGACGTCGCCGTCGCGCATCGGCCGGCCCGACGCCTCGGCATCCTGGCGGGCGCCGGCGATGCGCTGCACGCAGTAGGTGCATTTCTCCATCACGCCGCGGCTGCGCACGCTGACGTCCGGATTGCGCTGCAGGCGATAGAGCGGATCGCCCAGATTGGCGTAGGCATCCGCGCCGGCATAGTCCCGGAAGTTGAAGCGCCGCACCTGGTAGGGGCAGGTCGACTGGCAGTCGCGGGTACCGATGCAGCGGTTGTAGACCTGGGCGTTCAGGCCCGACCGGTCATGCACCGATGCCGCCACCGGGCAGACCGGCTCGCAGGGCGCCTTTTCGCAATGCATGCAGGGCACCGGCTGGAACCGCGCACGGGCCGCCCCCGACCCCGACGCAGTGTCGGCTGCGAAATAGGTGTCGATCCGGAGCCAGTGCATGTCGCGCCCCGCCTCCATCTCCTCCGGCCCGACCACCGGCACATTGTTCTCCGCCTGGCAGGCGATCACGCAGGCGTTGCAGCCGATGCAGGCGGCCTGGTCGACCGCCATGCCCCAGGCCTGCGGGCCCTGCGGCACCGGCGGGGCGGCATAGAGGCTGGGCGGGTCCGCCTGCGGCTCCGCAGTCCCTCCGGCCAGGGCGGCCAGATCGATTTCGCGCACGATGTCGCGGCCGGCTTCCCCGAAATGGCTCTGCGTCCGCGGCAGGCGGGCACGGCCGCCGGTGCGGCGCAGGGCGATGCCGTCCAGCTGCCACATGGCACCGCTGCGGCGCAGCGGATAGGCATCGGTGCCATGCCCGGAGCCCACCGCGCCGGCCCGGCGGCGGCCATGGCCCAGATGCAAGACGGCGGTGCCGGTCGCCAGTCCGGGCAGGGCGGAGACCGGCAGTTCCAGCACGGCGCCGTCATGCGCCAGCCGCACCAGGTCGCCCTCCGCCAGGCCGCGCGCCGCCATCTCCTGCGGCGCCAGCTGCAGGGCATTGCCCCAGGCCAGCTTGGTGAAGGGCTGCGGCAGTTCCTGCAGCCAGGCATTGCCGGCAAAGCGGCCGTCCCACAGGGCGGGGTCCGGCCGCAGCAGCAGGGTCAGGCCGGGACGGGCCGAGGCCGCCATCGCAGGCCGCGGCAGCGCCACCGGCGGCGGTGCAGGCAGGCTCTCCGGATCCACCGGCGGCGCGGCACTGCCCGGCACCACGCCGTCGCGCAGCGCCGCTTTCCACCAGCTGTCGAAGGCGCCGGCATCGGCGCGCCCGCCGGCAGCGAGCCGGTCCCGCCAATGCGCCTGCAGGATCGCATGGCCCTGTCGCCCCGGCTCCCCCTGCAGCATCGCCAGCACCTCGTGCGCGGAGCGGCTGTCGAACAGCGGCCGGATCAGCGGCTGCACCAGGCTCGCCCGGCCGTCGACGCTGCGCGCGTCCGACCAGGTCTCCAGCGGGTGATGTTCGGGCAGATGCCAGCGGCACAGGGAAGCCGTCTCGTCGGGCCAGACGGACAGCCGCAGGGTGAAGGGCAGCGCCGACAGGCGGGCGGCGAAGTCCAGGTCGGCCGGCGCGTCATGGGCAGGGTTGCCGCCAAGCACGACAAGGTCCGTCACATCGCCCCGCGCCATGTCGTCGGCCAGGGCGGCGAGCGACGGCTGCAGCAGCGGCGGTCCCGCCTGCACCGGTTCCAGCAGCGACAGGGTGCGGCCCAGGGCACCGAGCGACCGGTTGATGGCAAGGGCCAGGGCATGCACTTCCGGCGGCTGCGCCGGACCGGCCAGCACCAGGGCGGCCGAGCCCGCCGCCGCCAGGTCCGCTGCGACGGCATCCAGGAAGGCCCGCGCGGCGGCCGGCAGGCGCCGCACCGCCGCCGCATCGTCATCGCCGCCATGCCTGCCGCTGCCGAGACGCTGCGCCAGCGCCCCGGCGAACAGGGTGAGATCGTCCGGCGGCAGCGCCAGGCGGTGATCGGCGGCCGCGCCGGTCAGGCTCACCGCCGGCTCCACGGCATAGAGGCGGGAAAAGGGCCGGTCGGCGGCGCCGGCCGTACAGGGGGCCGTGCGGGCGGCGGCCCAGCCGCGGGCCAGCATGGCCTGGGCGGGCCCGGGCCCCAGCGGATCGGCATCCAGGGTCAGCACCGCGCGCGCCCGCGCCAGGTCGGGCAGCAGCTGCAGCGGCCGCCCGAAGGCCAGGATCGCGCCGCGCCGGGCATTGTCCTCGTTCAGCGGCGCCCAGGCATGCCAGCGCGCGGCCGGATAGGCCGCCAGCAGGGCACCGATCTGCGCCGCCAGGGTGGGCGAACAGACCGGCGGGGTGAGCAGGCGCAGGCCGGCGCCACCGTCGCGCGCCCAGTCCTGCCGCCGCTGCTGCAGCTCCCCCAGCAGCCGGTCCCAGGAGGCGATCGCGCCCGCCTGGCCCGGCGCGTCGCGGCGCAGCGGCGCCCGCGCCCGGTCGGGATCGTAGAGCGACAGCACGGCCGCCTGGGCGAAGGCGTCGCTGGCACCGCCGCTGGCCGGATGCCGGGCATTGCCCTCCACCTTCGTCGGCCTGCCCTGATGGGCCTCGACCACCGCAGGCGTCGCATAGTCGGTCAGGGCGAGCGCCGTGGCATAGAAACGCGGCCGGCCGGGCACCGCGCCTTCCGGCATCTCGGCATAGGGGACGATCTCCTCCGGCG
>NZ_JBHRTR010000048.1:80771-88997 GCF_042646425.1 Marinibaculum pumilum | reverse complement strand
CCCCCGCCGGAGGAGAGCGCCCCCTGCCCGCTGCCGCTCATCGGTGGCAGACCGTGCAGTCGGTGAGGCCCTCGCTGCGAAGGCCGTAGCGCTGCATCAGCGCGTCCAGCCGGTCGCCGGACAGGTCCATGGCCGCGGCGACCGGCGCGAAGACCGCGTCCGGCGGCCGCAGATGCGGCGCCGGGTCGCGATGGCAGTCCAGGCACCATTCCATCGTCATGGGCACCGCCTGAGCGGTCAGCGGCATCTCGCCCACGGCACCGTGGCAGGTGGTGCAGCCGATGCCGTTCCGGACATGCGGCGCGTGGCTGAAATAGACATGGTCGGGCAGCCGGTAGACCCGCCGCCAGCGCAGCGGCTGCCCATCGGCCAGGCTGCGGCGGACCGGCGCCAGCATCGGTGCGTCCGTGAAGAGCTGCGCGTGGCAGGTCATGCAGGTGGCGCTGTCGGGCATGCCGGCCTGCGCCGAGGTCTCCACCGCGCCATGGCAGTAGCGGCAGTCCAGGCCGGCCTCGCCGACATGGTGGCGGTGGGAGAAGGGGACCGGCTGAACCAGGATCCGCCCCTGGCCGGTGACATAGGGCGAGTGGGCGAAAGCAACCAGGATCACGATTCCGGCCGCAAGAAGGCCGGATCCCAGGATGAGGGCAGTGCGCAGCAGATGGTCTGCGCCCGGCGGAAAGATGTTGGCCATGCGCATTCCCGCGGTCGCCGGCATGCGGGCGACAGGCTGGGGAACGCGCTGCCGCTGCAAAAGGTTCCGCTGCGTTCGGCCGCTGCGGGAGGCCGCCGCCGCACGCCGCAGGAACCTGCGGCGGCCGCCGGCCGTTCTGTTCCGGAACCCGGCGCCGGATCGGCGCCACGGAAGGGAAACGGAAAGGCCGGCCAGACATGGCCATGCACCAGGACGCGACAGACAGGCAGGAAACGACCGGCAGGCAGAACGCGACAGACAGGGTTGCAGGCCGCAACGGCCGGCCCGCGGCCGAAGGCTATCCGGCGGAATCGGCGCGGCAGGGCTATATCGTGCTGCGCAGCCGGGCCCGCCGCCGGCTCTTTGTCGGCGGCCTTGCCGGTCTGGTTCTGCTCCTGCTGCTGCTCGCCGTGCTGGCCTGACCAGGACGACCGGAAGCCGCGATGTTCAACCGCATCACGCACGACAAGATCGAAGAGGTGGTCCGCCTGGCAGAACGGGCGCAGGCGGTCCCGCACCGGGACGCCGCCGCCCGGACGTCGCCGCGCGGCGGGTCGAGCAATCCGCCCCTGCGGCCGCAGCCGGCGGAGGACTGGGCGGAGGCCCTGCCCCGCTTTCTGCATGACCTGCCGGTCGCGGCGGTGCAGGAGCTTGTCGGCCTGTATCGGGATGCCGCCGGCCGCGGGCAGACGCCGGCACCCGAACCCGGGACCGATCCGGTCGACTATCTGCTGGGACGCCCCGATCTGGCCAAGGTGCTAAGGTCCGGCTACATGAGCCGCTGAACGGTCGCGACGCCGGCTCCGGCCGTTGCCGCACCCGTCGTCCATCGCGCGCCGGTCCGGAACCATGCAGCCACAAACCGCTCTCGACGTCTTCGACACCGCCGCGATCCTGGTGGTCCTGGCCGCCGCGCTCGGCTACCTCAACCACCGCTTCCTGCGCCTGCCGCACACCATCGGCCTGACGGTGATGGGGGCGATCGCCTCCGTCGTGATCGTCGTCGCCGACCGGTTCGTCGGCATCGGGCTCAGCACCGCCGCCTCCGGCTTTCTGGAGAATGTCGACTTCTCCGACACCCTGCTGGAAGGCATGCTGTCCTTCCTGCTGTTCGCCGGCGCGATGACCGTCGACCTGGAACATCTGAAGCGCAGCCGCTGGACGATCCTGGTCTCCGCCACCGTCGGCGTCATTCTCTCCACCCTGATCGTCGGCGTCGGCTTCTGGTTGATCCTGGGCGCGATGGGCCTGGACCTGGCGCTGATCTGGTGCCTGGTGTTCGGCGCCCTGATCAGCCCGACCGACCCGGTGGCGGTGCTGGGCCTGGTCCGCGCCGCAGGGGTCAACAAGTACCTGGAAGCACGGATGACGGGCGAGAGCCTGTTCAACGACGGGGTCGGGGTCGTCGTCTTCGCCATCCTGCTGTCGGTCGCCACCGGCAGCGAGAGCTTCTCCGCCGTCAAGGCCGCGGAGCTGTTCGTGCTGGAGGCCGGCGGCGGGGTCGCGCTCGGCCTGGTGCTGGGCATCGCCGGCAACCGGCTGATGCGGGGCATCGACGAGCACAATATCGAGATCCTGATCACCCTGGCCGTGGTGATGGGCGGCTATGCCCTGGCCAGCGCGCTGCATGTCAGCGGGCCGGTCGCCATGGCCGTGGCCGGCCTGCTGGTCGGCAATCACGGTGTCACGCATGCCATGAGCGAGCATACGGCGCAGCGGCAGACGGACTTCTGGTCGCTGGTGGACGAGCTGCTGAACTCCGTGCTGTTCCTGCTGATCGGGCTGGAGGCGCTGCTGATCCTGGGCCATCCGCGCGACCTGATCGGCGGCCTGGCCGCGATTCCCCTGGTGCTGGCGGCCCGCGCCCTGTCCCTGGGCCTGCCGGTGGTCGCCCTGGGACGCATGGCGCCGTTCCGCGGCGGCGTCTTCCCGTTCCTGGTCTGGGGCGGCCTGCGCGGCGGCATCTCGATCGCGCTGGCCCTGTCCCTGCCTGCGGGACCCGAGCGCGACATCGTGCTGGGCGCCACCTACATGGTGGTGATCTTCTCCGTGGTGGTGCAGGGTCTGACCATCGGCACGGTGGTCCGGCGCTTCATGAAGGAACCGGACGAGGCCGAGAGCAAGGGGGGAGAAGCGGCATGAGCGACGCTGGCGGCGACGGGCAGCGGCGCGGTCTCTATCCGGAGATCGCGCCCTATGACCAGGGCTGGCTGCGGGTCTCCGACCTGCACGAGATTCATTACGAGCAGTGCGGCAATCCGGAACGGCCGGCAGCCCTGTTCGTGCATGGCGGGCCGGGCGGCGGTTTCGATGCGGAGGACCGGCGGTTCTTCGACCCCGATGCCTGGCGGGTGGTGCTGTTCGACCAGCGCGGCGCGGGTCGCAGCCGGCCGCATGCCTGCCTGGAGGAGAACACCACGCAGCACCTGATCGCCGACATGGAGGCGCTGCGCAGCCATCTGGGGATCGAGCGCTGGATGCTGTTCGGCGGCTCCTGGGGCAGCACCCTGTCGCTGGCCTATGCCCAGGCGCATCCCGAGCGGGTCACCGCGATGGTGCTGCGCGGCATCTTCCTGCTGCGCCGCTGGGAACTGGACTGGTACTACGGCCATGGCACGCAGGGCGTCTTTCCCGAGGCGGCCGACCGCCTGCACGGCCTGGTGCCGGAGGGGGAGCGCGGCGACATCGTCGGCGCCTATCACCGCATGGTCACGGGCAAGGACGAAGGCCTGCGCCGCAGGGCGCTGGAGGCCTGGTCCCGCTGGGAAGCGGAGACCTCGTCGCTCTACACCGACCCGAAGCGGGTCGAGCGGTTCAGCGGCGCAGAGTTCGCCGAGGCCTTCGCCGGCATCGAGCTGCACTACTTCGCCAATGGCGGCTTCTTCCCGCGCGACGGCGAGCTGCTGCTGCAGGCCGGGCGGATCGCATCGATCCCCGGTGTCATCGTGCATGGCCGCTACGACATGGTCTGCCCGGTCCGCAACGCGGTCGACCTGCATGCGGCCTGGCCGGGCAGCGAATTGCACATCGTGGCGGACGCCGGCCATGCCTCCCGCGAACCGGGCACGATCGACTGCCTGGTGCGGGCCACCGACCGCTTCGCCGGAAAGGGCTGAGCGGCCGCTCAGCCCAGCAGCCAGAAGCAGGCAAATCCCGCTGCCAGGGCCGTGCCCAACCCGATCAGCAGGATCAGGCCGTCGCGGGTGAACAGGCCCAGCGACAGAAGGGTCACCGCCAGGGCCGGCGGAACCACGCCCCAGGGCACGAAGGCCAGCGGATAGAAGGTCGCCGCCAGGGCCAGGATCGCCAGGCCGGCGAGGCGGATCGTCCAGCCGGTCTCCGCCCATTGCCAGCGCGGGCCGACGACCCTGTCGACCTTCGCCAGATGGCGGTCCGCCCAGTCGATGGACCGTCGCGCCCGGTCGCTGCCGGTACCGATCCGTCGCAGCACGCCGGGAATCCAGGGGCTGCCCGCGCGCAGCTGCATCTGGGCGGCCAGCAGCATGATCAGGGTGCCGGTCACCAGGGAGGCGCCCGGGATCGAGCCGATCGGCGACAGGGCGATCACGCCAAGGACGAAGATCAGCGGGCCATAGGCACGGCTGCCGAACGCCTGGAAGATGTCGCCGACGGTCATGCGGCTGCCGTCGGTGGCCGACCGCAGCCGGTCCATCACCTCCGTCAGGCTCATCGTCGTGCTGTCGCCCATGCCCGGCCCCTCCGGCTTTCGCTCTCCACGCCCGAAGGAAGACGCAGGCGACCGATTGGTTCCGCCGGGCCGGGCCGCGGGATCAGGCGCCGCCGGGTTCCGGCAGCCGGTAGCGTTCGCCGGGGCGCAGCATGACGCCGTCCGCCATCGCCCTGCCCAGCTCCAGGCTGGCCGCGATGCGCCGGGCGCGTTCCAGGAAATGGGCCGCCGCGGCGGGCGGGCAGACCTCGCCGGCGGCGGCCTCGAACAGGTGCAGCCAGCGGTCGAAATGCACCGCGTCGACCGGCAGCGCCTGATGCACCGGCATCGGCTGGCCGTGATAGCGCCCGGTATAGAGCGCCACCGACGACCAGAAATCGACCATGCGGCGCAGATGCGGCTCCCAGTCGGCGATACGGGCGGCGAAGACCGGCCCCAGCAGGGGATCGCCGCGGACCTTGCCGTAAAAGTGCCGCACCAGGCGGTCGATCATCGCCTCGTCGATGCCGGTCTCCGCCGCCACCCGCGCCGAGAGCTGCGCGCGCCGCTCCGGCCCGCCCTCCGGGTCGCCGCGCACCTTCAGTTCGGACATGACACCCTCCGCAACGTCTCTCGTCGACCGTCAGGTGGGGCGGCGCCGGCCCCCGGTCCATGCCCGCAGCTGCGGCAGGGCGTCGCGTCGGGCGGCGACCGTCACTAGGCTGGCCCCTCCCCGCAGGACGAAGGAGGAGAGCATGTCCAAGGTGCTGAAGCGGCTGGCGGATGCCGGCCTGACCCTGCCGGAGCCGCTGAAGATGCCACCCGGCGTGGTGCTGCCATTTCCCTGGGTGCATGTCCGCGGCGAGCGGATCCTGGTCTCCGGCCATGGCCCGCAGGAGCCGGATGGCAGCCTGTCCGGCCCGTTCGGCCAGGTCGGTGCCGAGGTCGATCCGGACACGGCGAAGGTGCTGGCGCGGAAGACGGCGCTCGCCATGCTCGGCAGCCTGCACAGGGAGCTCGGCGACCTGGACCGCATCGCCGGCTGGGTACGGGTCTTCGGCATGGTGAATTCCGCCCCCGGCTTCGCGCAGCAGCCGGCCGTGATCAACGGCTTTTCCGAAATGATCCTCGACCTGTTCGGACAGGATGCGGGCCGTCATGCCCGCTCAGCGGTGGGCATGGCCGGCCTGCCGTTCAACCTGGCGGTGGAGATCGAGGCGGAGCTGGTGCTGGCCGACCCGGCGCGCTGAGCCCGGTCCATCGCCGTCGGAACCTTTTCGCTGCCACGTGTTGCCACAGGGATCGAAGACATCACGAATGGGGAGCACAGCGATGGAGTTCCTTCACCGGCTGGTGCACAAGTACGAGGCGATCCACACCGTCCTCGGCATTCTCGGCAACTTCATGTTCGTCGGCGGTTCGGTCTTGTTCCTGGAGGCGTTCAAGGATCTGAAGCCGGTTGCCGTCTGGCTGTTCATCTTCGGCTCGAGCTTCATGCTGATAGGCGCGCTGGGCGCCGGGCTGAAGCGGTGCTGGCGCTATTTCGAGGGGCAGCCCCAGCCGGAAGATGCGATGCCAGAGGTGTCCGGAAACTACGACGTGGCCCGCTTCAACAGCGCCGCCGGCGCGGCCGCGACGCGAGCCACACGACAGCGGGCCGATTAGGCAATGTTCGACTGGGTGACCGGCTTCCTGGAGCAGTCCGGCTATGGCGGGATCGCCGTCCTGATGCTGCTGGAGAACGTGTTTCCGCCCATCCCGTCCGAACTGATCATGCCGTTCGCGGGCTATGCGGCGAGCCGCGGCGACCTGCAGATCGTGCCGGTGATCCTGGCCGGCACCCTGGGGACGGTCGCGGGCGCGCTGTTCTGGTACTATGTCGGCCGCTGGCTCGGGCTGGAACGGCTGCAGCGGTTTGCCGACCGCCACGGCCGCTGGCTCACCCTGTCCCCGAAGGAGGTCGTGCGGGCGGACAGATGGTTCGACAGGTTCGGCATCTGGGCGGTGCTGTTCGGCCGCCTCCTGCCGGCGATCCGCACCCTGATCTCGGTCCCCGCCGGACTCAGCGGCATGCGGCTGCTGCCGTTCCTGCTGGCCACCACCGCCGGCTCCGCGGCCTGGACCGCCTTCCTTGCGCTGCTCGGCTATTTCATGGGCAGCGAGTACCAGGCCATAGAGACATGGCTGAACCCGGTTTCCGACGTGGTGATCGGCCTGATGATCGCCTGGTACCTTTACCGGGTCGCCACCTTCGGCCGCGGCCAGGGGCGGGACGGCGGCAACGGGGGTCAGCCGCGTTCGCGCCAGACCGTGCGGTAAAGGTCGAAGCGGCGGTCGCCCAGGTTGCGCACCGTGCCATGGCCGCGCGCCCAGGACAGGCTCGCCAGGTTCAGGTCGGCGACCGCCACCATCTCGACATTCTCGCTGGCCTCCGCCGCGATGCCGTCGCGGGCGAAGGGGAAGTCGCAGGGCGTGAAGATCGCGCTCTGGGCGTACTGGATGTCCATGTTCTCGACGTTCGGCAGGTTACCGATATTGCCGGACGTGACAACGTAGCACTGGTTCTCCACCGCCCGCGCCTGACAGCAGTAGCGCACCCGCAGATAGCCCTGCCTGGTGTCGGTGCAGAACGGCACGAACAGGATCCGCGCGCCCTGGTCCACCAGGCGGCGGGCCAGCTCAGGGAATTCGCTGTCGTAGCAGATCAGCACGCCGATCGGGCCGCAGTCGGTCTGGATCGCGTTGATCTCGTCGCCGCCCTGGATGTTCCACCAGTAGCGCTCGTCCGGGGTGGGATGCAGCTTCTCCTGCGCATGGACGGAGCCGTCGCGCAGGAAGACATAGGCGACGTTCTGGATCTCGCCATCCTCGGTCCGGGTGGGGTGGGAGCCGCCGATGATGTTGATGTTGTAGCCGATCGCCATCCTGTTCAGCCGCTCGATCAGCACGTTGGTATGGTCGGTCAGGCGCTCGATCGCCGCTTCCGGCCGCAGCCGCTCCTGCTCGCAGGCCAACAGCTGCAGGGTGAACATCTCCGGAAAGACCACGAAGTCGGACTCGTAGTCGGAGGCGACGTCGACGAAATACTCCACATTGCGGAAGAACTCGTCGACGCTCGCCACGGGGCGCGCCTGGAACTGTACCGTCGTGATCCGTGCCACCTTCGGGTCGCGGCGGCTGGGCGGCTGGCGCGCGGCGTCGGGCTGGTAGTAGGGATTGCGCCAGACCATCAGCGCCGCATGGCCGTCGGATTCCCGGTCTTCCGGCAGGTAGGCCTCCAGCACCCGCACCGGCTCGAACCCGGCACGCACCTGGAATGAGACGACGGGGTCGCGCACCTCCTTGGCGATCACGGCATCGAGATAGGCGGCCGGATCCGGATAGCGGCGCTTCCGTCGGGCATAGCCGGGGATCCGCCCGCCGAAGGCGATGCCCTTCAGCCCCAGGTCCTGGCACAGCCGCTTGCGCGCATCGTAAAGCCGCTGGCCGATGCGCAGGCGGCGGCGGGAGCTGTCGACGCAGACCTCCATGCCGTACAGCCAGTCGCCATCCGCATCGTGGCGGGCGGCGAAGCCGCCGCCGGTGATCGCCTCCCAGCTGTGGTCGGAAAGGGCGAGTTTCTCGGCAATGATGAAGGTGGCGGCATAGCCGACGATCCGGCCGTCATAGGTGACGACGAACTGCCCCTCCGGAAAGGCATTGATCTGGCCACGGATCTGGCCTGTGGAATAGGGCAGCTGGCCGGGATAGACCCGCCGCGCCAGGTCGACGATCGCCGGGATGTCGGCGTCCTGCGCGGTGCGGATCTCCAGGTTGCGTCGCGTGGCCGCCGGCGCCAGTTCCACGCCGGTGCGGCCGCTGCGCG
>NZ_JBHRTR010000048.1:53644-80639 GCF_042646425.1 Marinibaculum pumilum | reverse complement strand
CCCTTCCGCCTATAGCTAGGGTCCGATCCCGGCGCCGCCCACCGCTTCGCTAACACATGAAGGCGCGATTGGCTCCGCCGCGCCGTGCTAGGCTTCGCCCGGCAGCCGGCACTTGAGTCAGCGGACGGAGGCAAAGGCGGAGCGCGTGACGGAACGGATCATCGCGGCGGATATCGGCGCCACCAAGACCCTGATCGGCATCTTCGAGGGGCCCCCGGGCAGCCCGCAGGAGGTCGTCGCCGAGCGGCTGGAGAACGCCGCCCATCCGGATTTCGGCGACCTGCTGTCCGACTTCCTGCAGCGGCATGGCGCGGCTGACGTGGATGCCGCGTGCATTGCCTTTCCCGGGCCGGTGGATGATGGCCGTGCGCAGGGGACGAACATCGCCTGGGCGGTGGACAGGCGGGACCTCGCCGCGCAGCTGGGGACCGCGCGGGTGCAGGTGGTCAACGACCTGGTGGCCGCGGCACGCGGCATGTTGCTCCTGCCGGAGACGGCATTCATGGCCCTCAATCCAGGCGCCGATGCGGCGGCATCCGGCAATGCCGCGGTCCTGTCCGTCGGCACCGGGCTGGGGCAGGCGATCCTGCACTGGGACGAGGATCGCTTCCGGCCGATCGCCTGCGAGGGCAGCCATGCCGACTTCGCTGCCCAAAGCGAACAGGAGATCGCGCTGCTCCGCTACATGCAGGCCCGCCACGGCACCCATGTCAGCTGGGAGCGCGTGGTCTCCGGCCCCGGGCTGGTCGACATCCATGCCTTCCTGCGCGACGGCGCCGCCGACGGGCCCGGCGCCCCCGTCGCCGCGGCAGGCGGTGACGATCCCGCGGCCGCGATCAGCGCCGCCGCGCTTCAGGGCGGCGACCCGCTCTGCCGCGCCGCGGTGACCCTGTTCTGCCGCCTGATGGGGGCCGAGGCCGGCAACCTGGCGCTGAAATGCCTGGCGGTCGGCGGCGTCTATATCGGTGGCGGCATTCCGCCGCAGATCCTGCCGGCCCTGCAGGACGGTGCCTTCCTGTCCGGCTTCCGGGAGAAGGGGCGCTTTCGCGGGCTGATGTCGCGGATACCCGTGCGGGTGGCGCTGGAGCCGCGGGCCGGCCTGCTGGGCGCGGCGCGGATCGCGACCGGGCTGCCGACCGCCTGAACGACACGCGATACGAAAGGCGGTGACGTTCTTTCTTTGACTTTTCGCATGCGCACAGTAGGTTCGGCGGTTCCTGTGCTGAACAGGCTGCATCTACTGGTTGGGGAGGACGCGATGTCTCACGACGCCCTCTTCCAATTGGGGATGGGCTCAGTATCGCTGAATGCCGCCCAAGCGGAAGACCAAACGACTGCCGATGCCTCTGCGGGGTCCCGAGGGACTCCATCCCAAGAGCCGGCCGATCACTTCATCGAGAAGGACGGGATCACCTGCGCGGGCGCGCATCTGATCATCGACCTGTTCGGCGCCGAACGCCTCGACGATATCGACTATATCTCGGATACCCTGCGCAGCTGCGTCGAGGTGGCCGGGGCGACCCTGCTGCACATCCACCTGCACCCGTTCGAGCCGAATGGCGGGGTCAGCGGCGTGGCGGTGCTGGCGGAAAGCCATATCTCCATCCATTCCTGGCCGGAGCGCAGCTATGCCGCGCTCGACGTGTTCATGTGCGGCGACGCGCAGCCGGAGCGCTGCGTCGAGGTGCTGCGCCGCGCCTTCCGGCCGGAACGGATCGCCGTGCAGGAACTCCTGCGCGGGAGAGGGGCATGAGCGGCGGCCGCTGGATCGACGAGACTCTGCATCCCGATATCCGACTGTCGCTGAAAGCCGACCGCATCCTGTACGAGGACGGCACCGGCCACCACCATCTCGCCCTGTTCGAGAACCGGGTGTTCGGCAAGGTGCTGGTCCTCGACGGGGCGATACAGGTCACCTCCGCCGACGAGTTCGCCTATCACGAGATGATGGCCCATGTGCCGATCCTGGCGCATGGCGCGGTCCGGGACGTGATGATCGTCGGCGGCGGCGATGGCGGGCTGGCGGAGGAAGTGTTGAAGCATCCCGCAGTCGAACGCCTGCTGCAGGTGGAGATCGACGCTTCGGTGGTCGATTTCGCGCGCAGCCATTTCGGCGATTTCAATGCAGGGATCTTCGACGACCCGCGGTTCAAGGTCGAGATCGCCGACGGCGCCGCCTTCGTGGCCCGGACATCGCAGCGCTTCGACGTGATCCTGGTGGATTCCACCGACCCGCAGGGGCCGGGCGCGGTGCTGTTCACGGCCGATTTCTATCGCGGCCTGAAACGCTGTCTGAAGCCGGGCGGGGTCGTCGTCACCCAGAGCGGTGTGCCCTTTCTGCAGATGGCCGAGTTCCGGTCCGCCATGGGCAACCTGGCGTCGGTGTTCGCCACCGCAGGCTGCTACCTGGTGACGGTGCCGACCTATTTCGGCGGGCAGATGGCACTGGGCTGGGCGCATGACGGCGATGCCAAGGCGCTGCAGCCTCCGGCGGCGGTCCTGGCGCGACGGGCCGGGAACTTGCATACCCGGTACTACACGCCCGCGGTCCACCGGGCGGCCTTCGCCCTGCCCCGATTCATTGCGGATGCGCTGGAGGTGGCCGGCGGCACGCTCGACTGACCTCCGCCTGCATTGCGTCAGGCTGTCAAGCCCGTCTCCCTGCGGCCTCCGGCGGCGGCTGGCCGCTCAGGCCGCCAGGCGCGCGATCAGGCGGTCCACCAGGTCCGCGGTCGCCTGGTCGTGGCGGAACTGCAGGCGCAGTACGCCGCGTGAGGCCTCGATCACGCGGCCACGCAACCGTTCGCCGCGGATCGACACCTCGGCTTCTGCGCCGATATCCGTCTTCACGTCCATCCGCAGGGCCAGTCCGCCCTGGGAGAGGTTTATGGTGCGGCCCTCGGCATGGATGTCGGCGCCGCCGAAGCTGCCCGGCAAATGGATCGAGGCCGGCAGGTCGACATCGAAGCGGGGGTGCAGGCGGCGATCGCCGGCACGGGCCATCGCCATCAGGAAGTCCGCGACCTCGGTCCGCAGTTCCTCCGCCTTCTGCGACCGTTCGCCTGCGGAGGAGAGAAGCTGGCCGGACGAGGATTTCGTGGTGCTGGCACTCTCCCGCACCTGGGCGATGCTCTCCGCCACCTCCGCGGTCATCTGGGCCGCCTCGGGACGTTGCGTGTGATCTCGTTGGTGGCCGCCCCCTGCTCCGTGACGGCGGAGGCGATGGCGCCGGAGCTCTCGTCCACCTTCGCAACCGATTTCGCGATCGCCGACAGCGCCCGGGCGGCCTGGTCGGAGGCATTGCGCACTGCCTCCACCTTCGCCTGGATGTCCTCGGTGGCACGGGCGGTCTGGTTGGCGAGGCTCTTCACCTCGGAAGCGACCACGGCGAAGCCCTTGCCGGCTTCGCCGGCGCGCGCCGCCTCGATGGTGGCGTTCAGCGCCAGCAGGTTGGTCTGCTCGGCGATGTCCTGGATGAAGCCGACCACGGTGTTCACGTCGACCACGACGGAGGCGAGGTCCGCCACCAGCCCTTCGGCCTTGCCGGCCTCTGCCACCGCATTCCGGGTGGGGCCGGTGGTGCGCTCGACCTGGGCGCCGGTCTCGCCGGTGGAGGCCGGCATTTCCTCCGCTGCGGAGGCGACGGTCTGGGTGTTCTCGCGCGCGCGGGCGGCGGAGGCGGCCACCTGGTCCGACAGGTCGCCGGTCTGGTCGGCTTGCTGCAGCAGGGAAGAGGCCGTCGCCTCCAGCTCCGTCGAGGCAGCGGCGACGGAGCGGAGCTGGCCGCTGACCGCCGTGTTGAAGTCCCGCGCCAACTGCTCAAGCTCGGCCTGTTTGCGCAGTTTCGCTTCCTGCTCGCCGGCCTGCTCGCGGGCCAGTTGCGCCCGCTCCGCCAGCCCGTCGCGCGCGACGAGCATCGCCAGGCCGACGGCGATCACGACAACCACCAGCGCCTTGACGATCGTGGAGATGGACTTCGACCAGGCCATGGCCGACACATCGTTGGTGTAGACGCCCGAGCCGATGATCCAGCCCCACGCCGGAAAGGTCTTGACGAAGGAGACCTTGCCGACCGGCTCCTCCTCGCCCGGCTTCGGCCACATTTAGTTCACGAACCCGCCCTCTGGCCCGGCTCCGGCTTTCGTCACGCACTCCCGGAACATGAAGGTGCCGGCGGGATCCTTGAAGTCGGTCATGTCCCGACCGTCCAGTTCCGGCTTGATCGGGTGCATGACGATCACCCGGCGGGCGTCGTTGATCCAGACATATTCGCTGCCGAAGCGAAGCGCGCGCACCACGGCCTTTGCCCCCTCCTGCGCCTCCTCCCTGCTCATCTCGCCCCTGGCCGCGCGTTCCGCATAGGCCGCGACGAGGCTCTCAGCGCCAAGCACCGCGGTGCGCGCCTGCGCCCTGCGCCCGTCGAAGACGGTGTCGTAGAGATCGCCGACCCCGAACCCGACGACCAAAAAAAGGCCCGCCAGGCAGACGCCGACGATGGCGTACAGGCGGGTCGCGACGGAAAGATTCCGGATGGCAGCAAGGATCGACATGGCCAGTCACCGCAATTGTGCCGCCTTGTCGCGGCGACGCATGGAAAGTCAGCGAGCGCGGTTCCCGTCCGCGCCATTCCCCTGAGGAACGGCGCGATTCTGCCCGCGGGTGATCAAGGAATGTCTTATCCGCTGCATCGGCCAAACTGTGCCAATGCACCGGATCGGCCGGGCTGCTAGTGTCCCGCCCGAACCGACGGGCAAGCTGCAACCAGACTGAGAGACCCGGGGCCACCGCCATGTGCAAGACCAGCCTCCGCGCCATCGCCACCGCGACCGCCATTGCCGCGGCCCTTCTTGCCTGTCCCGCCGGCCCGTCGCAGGCCGGCGAGGGGCGCAGCTGCACGGTCGACCGCGTCGAAGGCGCGACCGTCCGGTATTCGAAGGGTCCGGACTGGGTTGCGCTGACCGTGAACGAACTGCCGGCCGGTGCCGTCAAGGTTTCCACCGGTCAGGACACCCGGATCGAGATCGCCTGCTCGGACGGCATCGTCGTCACCGTCGGCTATGCCACCACCGTCGATCTGGCCGCGCTGACCGCCGCGCCGAGGTCGGACGGCAATGTCCTCCTGGACCTGGTGGACGGGATCATCGGCATCGTCGCGCCGGAGCGCAGCTGGACCTCGTTCCGGGTCCGTACGCCGCTGGCCATCGCCTCGATCCGCTCCACCACATGGTTCGCCGAACATGCGGCGGGCGCAGATTCCGCCTTCTTCGTGCGCGAGGGAGAGGTGGCCGTCACCGCCGACGGCAAGGCGTTCCGCCTGTCGCCCGGTGAGGGCCTGACCATCACCCCGGAGGGCGGTCCGGGCGAGGTGAAGGCCTGGGGACCGAAGCGCATCGACGAGGCGGTCGCGCGGCTGGGATTCGCCTGGCGGTGACCGGTCCGGGTCCTGCCGGCCGGCGGGCGCCATGAGCCGGGCGCGCCTGGCGACGCTGGTCCTGGCCCTGGCTTTCGCGCTGGGCTTCGGCCTCTGGCGGCAGGCGAGCTTCGACCCGGTCGGCGACGCATTCGAGAACAGCCTTCTGGACCTTCGCTTCCGCGTCCGCGGCGCGATCGCGCCGCCGGCGGCGATAACGATCGTGGCCATCGACGAGGCCGCCGTGTCCCGCATCGGCACGATGGCGCCGCTGCGCACGGCGCTGGCGGAGGCGCTCGAACGGATCGAGGCGGCCGCGCCGGCGGCAGTGGCGATCAACCTGCTGCTGCTGGACCGGACGGCCGCCGATGCCCGGCTGGCGCGGGTACTGGCGGCCTCCGACCGCGCCCTGCTTGCGGTCGCCACCACCGACGAGGCGGAGGCGGCGCGTACCACCTCCCTGCCGGAGGTGCTGCAATCCCTCGCCCGCAGCGCCTTCCCGGTGGTGGCCGGCGCCCGACCCGCGCGGCGGCCGGACCTGCATCCCTTCCTGCCCCATGCCGGACTGGCCGGCGCGGCAGAGCTGGGGCATGTCAATATCGCCCGTTCCGCCGACCGGGTCGCCCGCCAGATTCCGCTCGCCTTGCCGATCGCGCCGGATGAGGGCCACCTGCCGGCGCTGTCGCTGGCCGCTGTCCGCCTGGCGGAAAGCGAAAGCGCCCTGGCCCTGCTGCCCGGCAGCGCGGTCCGGCTGGGCGACCGCCGCATCGACACCGATGCCGACGGCCAGGTCACCCTCAACCATTACGGCCCGCCGGGCAGCATCCGTACCGTCAGCCTGGGCGACCTGCTCGCCGGCGCGGTGGCGCCATCGGCCTTTGCCGGCCGACTGGTCTTCGTCGGCGCCACGGCAGAAAGCCTGCGCGACCTCTATGCGACCCCCTTCGCGCCCGATGTGCCGGGTGTCGAGATCCTGGCCACCCTGGCCGGGAACCTGATCGACGACAACCTGGTGCAGCGGGACACCGCCGCTTCCGCCTGGTCGATCCTGCTGGGCCTGCTGCTGGCGCTTCTGGCCTGGCGGGCGGCCTGGCTGCGCCGCCCCTGGGCGGCGCTGGCGGCCACCCTCCTGGTCTGGTTCGGCGGCGCCGTCCTGATGCAGCTGGCCTTCGCGCCGGGCCTGCTCTGGCTGGACGGCAGCGCCGTCCTGGCCGCCACCCTGTTCGCAACCGCGATCTCCGGGTTCACGCGCCATCTCAGCGACCTTCAGACGACACACCGGCTGAGCCGCGAGCATGCCAACCTGTCGCACTACCTGTCGCCGGTGATGGCCCGCCAGCTGGCCAGCCGGCCGGCGGGCGAAATGGATGATCGCACGCAGGACGCCGCCGTGCTGTTCCTGGACGTGGCGGGCTATACCGCGCTTGCGGAGACCATGACGCCGGGGCAGGTCTCCATCTTCCTCGGCCGGCTCCATGCCCATGCGGAAGCCGCGGTCGCCGCCCATGGCGGGGCGATCGTGGAGTTCCTGGGCGATGGCGTGCTGGCGGTCTTCGGCCTGCCTGCCCCCGCCCCCGCCGATGCGGCTGCGGCCCTGGTCTGCGGCGCGGCGCTGCTGGACGATCATGCGCCGTCCTATCCGGTCACGGACGACGGCCGTCCTTCGCCGCTGCGGGTCAGCGTCCACTACGGCCCCGTCGGCATGGCGGTGCTGGGGGGCCGCCGGCACGGTCATTTCACCGTCACCGGCGATACCGTCAATGTCGCCGCGCGGCTGCAGGAAGTGGCGAAGCAGCACGGCGAAGCCTTCGTCGCCACCCGCCAGGCGATCGACGCCGCCGCCCTGGCCGACGGCGTGACGCCACCGCATTTCACCCGCCTGACCGAAGTGTCCATCCGCGGCCGCCGGCAGGCGACGGAGGTCTGGGTCCGCCGCGATCCCGATCCCTCCGGCCGCTGACCGGAGACGGCGCCGCCGGCCCCGGCCGGACGGTTAACCGGTTGGCAATCCGCCCGGCTCAACCTTGCCGAGTATCGTCCTGCCGGTCAGGCGGCATTCAAAAAGACAGGGTTCGGCGACGCCGCTGGCGAAGCAGCCGGAGAAGCGCCGGAAGGAGGGGGAGGTGTGAAAGCGGAGGGGCAATATCTGAAGCTGCTGCCCGTTGCGATCCTCCTCCTGGGCTTGCTGGCCACATGGCTGGCCTGGCGGATCGCCGACGGCGCAGTCGAGGATCGCGCCGGGCTGGAATTCCGCCTGGCGGTCGACACGAAGGCGGCGGCGATCGTCGGCAGGCTTCGCGCCTACGAGCTGATGCTGCGCGGCGCGGCCGGGCTGTTCTTCGCCTCCGATCATGTCTCGCGCGACGAATTCCGGACCTATCTGGACATCCTGCAGGTGCAGAACGACTTTCCCGGCGTCCAGGGGCTCGGCTATGCCCAGGTGCTGGCGGCAGCCGATCTTCCCGCCCATGAGGCGCAGATGCGTGCCACCGGCGTCGCCGGCTACAGGCTGCATCCCGAAGGCCGGCGGGACACCTATGCGGCGATCGTCTATCTGGAACCCATGGACGAGCGGAACCGCACCGCCCTCGGCTTCGACATGTTCTCCGAACCGGTTCGCCGGGCCGCGATGGAGCATGCACGCGACAGCGGCGATGCCGCGCTCTCCGGCATCGTCCAGCTTGTCCAGGAGATCGACAACGACAGCCAGCCCGGCTTCCTGATGTACCTGCCGGTCTATTCCGGCGGCCGCGACCCCGGCACCCTGGAGGAAAGGCGGCGCACCCTTGTCGGCTATGTCTATGCGCCGTTCCGGGCCTCGGAACTGATGCAGGGCATCATCCAGGAGGGCGGCGCCCTGGTTGCCTTCGAGCTGCATGACGGGCCGGATCCAACAGCCGGCAACCTGCTGTACCGGGACCACGGGCCGGGTACCCTGGCCGGGCGCAACGCGCGCCGCGACCTTGACATAGCCGGCCGCCACTGGACCGTGCTGTTCGCTGCGACCCCCGAATTCGAGCGCCGGGCCGCCGCCGGTTCCGAAGCACCGGCGGTCGCCGGCGCCGGCTTCGCCATCAGCTTCGTCCTCTTCCTGGTCGTCCTTCTCTCCCTGCGGATGCTGGAGGAGCGGCGGCGATCGGCGCAGGCGATGCATGCCGCCGAACTGAAGCTGCAGCAGGCGCAGAAGATGGAGACGATCGGCCAGCTCACCGGCGGGATCGCGCATGACTTCAACAACCTGCTGACGGTGGTGATCGGCAATGCCGAGGCCCTGCTGGCCCGGCGCACTGGCGACGACCGCACACGGCGCCTGACGGAGATGATCCTGCATGCCGCCCAGCGCGGCGCCGACCTGACCGCCCGGCTGCTGGCCATCGCCCGCCGCCAGGCGCTGCTGCCGCGGCCGACGGACGTTACGGCGCTGCTGCGCGAGATGGAGGGCCTGCTGCAGCGGACCCTGGGCGCCGGCGTCGAAGTGGAGATGGTGATGGCGGCGGATCTCTGGCCCGTGCTGGTCGACCCGGCGCAGCTGGAAAGCGCGATCCTGAACCTGTGCATCAACGCCCGCGACGCCATGCCCGACGGCGGAAAGCTGCAGATCACCTGCCGGAACCTGCACCTGGAACGCGGCCCGGACGGCAATGGCGGGCTGCCCGACCAGCGCCTGGGCGACTATGTGACGATCGCCGTCGCCGATTCCGGCACCGGCATGAACGCGGAGACGCTGGCGCGCGCCTTCGATCCCTTCTTCACCACCAAGCCGGTCGGTCAGGGCAGCGGCCTGGGCCTGAGCATGGTGTTCGGCTTCGCCAAGCAGTCCGGCGGTCATGCCAGCATCGACTCCGCGCCGGGCGCGGGCACCACGGTGACCCTCTGCCTGCCCCGCTCCGCAGAGACGGCGGACGCGCCCGCCCTGCCGCACCGGCCGGAGCCGATCCCCGCAGGCTCGGGAACCATCCTGCTGGTGGAGGATGACGGCATGGTGCGCGACTATGCCGCCGGCCGGCTGCAGGAACTCGGCTATGCCGTCACCGCAGTGGCCACAGGCTCAGAGGCGCTGGCCGTCCTGCAGGCGGATGACGGGATTGCGCTGCTGTTCACCGACCTTGTGATACCGGGCGGGCTGGACGGCCGCCAGATGGCGAAGGCAGCCCGGCAGCTGCGTCCCGGACTGCCCGTTCTCTTCACCTCCGGCCAGGCGCGGACCGCGGCACCGATCCGGCTGCCGGGCGCGCCCCCCCTGCGCCTGCTCCGGAAGCCCTACCGCTTCGACGAACTGGCAACCGCGATCCGCGACCTCCTCGACCAGGGCTAGGGGGACAAGGCTGTGGCCGCACCGGCATGCCGGACACCGCCACCAGGAATTGGGCGCCGGAAACCGGCTCTCGGGACCGGCTGTTGCCATGACGTCCGGACTGCACGCAGGATGAGGCATGTCTGCAAAGTCCCCCTACGCGCAGGGCCCCGAACCAGACGATACCGGCGCCGACAGCACGGATTCCTGCCTGCTCCCGGCCGCCAGCCTGGCCCGGCTCTATGCCGGCGGCGCCCTGTCGCCGGTCGAGGCGGTACGGGCGGTGCTCGACCGGATCGACCGCTGCGACACTACGGTCAACGCCTTTGCCCTGCTGTTGCCGGACGAGGCACTCGACCGGGCACGCGCAGCGGAGGCGCGCTGGCGCCAGGGCCGCCCGCTCAGCCCGATCGACGGCGTGCCGGCTACGATCAAGGACCTGACCCTGATGCGCGGCCATCCGACCCTGATGGGCTCGCGCATCACCGACCCGGCGGGCCCCTGGGACGAGGATGCGCCCGCCGTATCCGCCCTGCGTGACGCGGGAGCGGTCTTCGTCGGCAAGACGACGACCTGCGAGTTCGGCTGGAAGGGGGTCACCGACAGTCCGCTCTGCGGCGTGACCCGCAATCCCTGGGACCCGGCCCGCACACCCGGTGGCTCCTCCGGCGGTGCCGCCGCGTCGGTGGCACTGGGCATGGGCACCCTGGCGCTGGGCGGCGATGGCGGCGGCTCGATCCGGATCCCTGCCAGCTTCACCGGAATCTTCGGCCTCAAGCCCAGCCATGGCCGCGTGCCCTACTATCCGCCGAGCGCGATCGGCACCCTGAGCCATGTCGGACCGATGGCCCGCTGCGTGGAGGATGCCGCGCTGATGCTGGCGGCGATGGCCCGGCGCGACCCGCGGGACTGGCTCGCTTTGCCGGACACCGATCCCGCCGACCTGCTGGACGGCCTGAATGGCGGCGTCGAGGGCATGCGGATCGGCTTCAGCCCCGACCTGGGCTGCGGCCCTGTCGCCTCCGCCGTCGCCACCGCCTTCGCCCAGGCGGTCGCCGCCTTCGCCGAACTGGGCGCGGAGATGCGCCCCGTCGACCTGCACCTGGAGGCCCGGCCGCTCTACGAAACCCTGGCCGGCGCCGGCAAGACGCAGCGCTACCGGACCCTGACCGAAGAGCAGAAGCGCCTGGCCGATCCCGGCTATATCGCGATGGCGGAACGCGGCCTTGCGGTCGACCTGCCGGCCTATCTCGCGGCGATGCAGGACCGGATAGCGATGGGCCAGCGGATCAATGCGCTGTTCCAGGAGATCGACATCCTGCTGACCCCGACCATGCCGCTCACCGCCTTCGCCGCCGGCCATGACGTGCCGCCGGGCAGCGGGATGCAGCGCTGGACCGACTGGAACCCCTTCACCCCGCCCTTCAACCTGACCGGCAACCCGGCCGCCAGCATCCCCTGCGGCCGCGACGGGGACGGCATGCCGATCGGCCTGCAGATCGTCGGCGACCGCTATGCCGACGGGCTCGTGCTGCGCACCGCCCGCGCCTTCGAGGCGGCGCATCCCTTCCCGCTGCCGCCGCTGCCCGACGCCTGAGCACAAGGAAAAGGGGCGCGGCCGTCGGCCGCGCCCCTCGCCCAACTTCCGGGGATCGCCGCCTCAGAAGTCCATGTCGTCCATGCCCGACGGCATCGACGGCGCGGCCTTCTTCTGCGGCTTGTCCGCCACCATCGCCTCGGTGGTGATCAGCAGGCCGGCGACTGAGGCCGCGTCCTGCAGGGCGGTGCGCACGACCTTGGTCGGGTCGATGATGCCGGCCTTCACCATGTCGCCATAGACGCCGTCCTGGGCGTTGTAGCCCCAGTTCGGGTCGCTGCTCTCTGCCAGCTTGCCGGCCACCACGGCGCCATCCACGCCGGCGTTCTGGGCAATCTGACGCACCGGCACCTGCAGCGCCCGGCGGACGATGTCGATGCCCGCCTTCTGGTCGTGGTTCGCGGGCTTCAGCCCGTCCAGCACCCGGGAGGCATGCAGCAGAGCGGCACCGCCGCCGGGCAGCACGCCTTCCTCCACCGCGGCGCGGGTGGCATGCATGGCGTCGTCGACCCGGTCCTTGCGCTCCTTCACCTCGACCTCGGTGGCGCCGCCGACCTTGATCACCGCCACGCCGCCGGCCAGCTTCGCCAGCCGCTCCTGCAGCTTCTCCCGGTCATAGTCGGAGGTGGTCTCCTCGATCTGGCGGCGGATCTGGCTGCAGCGCGCCTCGATATCGGCCTTCTTGCCGGCGCCGCTGACGATGGTGGTGTTCTCCTTCTCGATCACCACCTTCTTGGCGCGGCCCAGCATGTCGATGCCGACATTCTCCAGCTTGATGCCCAGGTCTTCGGAGACGACCTGGCCGCCGGTCAGGATCGCCATATCCTCCAGCATCGCCTTGCGGCGGTCGCCGAAGCCCGGCGCCTTCACCGCCGCGACCTTCAGGCCGCCGCGCAGCTTGTTGACCACCAGGGTGGCCAGCGCCTCGCCCTCGACATCCTCCGCCACGATCAGCAGCGGCCGGCCCGACTGCACCACCTTTTCCAGCAGCGGCAGCAGGGCCTGCAGGCCCGACAGCTTCTTCTCGTGCAGCAGGATGTAGGGGTCCTCGAACTCGACCTTCAGCTTCTCGGCGTCGGTGATGAAGTACGGCGACAGGTAGCCACGGTCGAACTGCATGCCTTCCACGACATCCAGCTCGGTCTCCAGGCTCTTCGCCTCCTCGATCGTGATCACGCCTTCATGGCCGACCTTGTCCATGGCCTTGGCCAGCATGTCGCCGATCGTGCGGTCGCCATTGGCGGAGATGGTGCCCACCTGCGCGATCTCGGCATTGGTGGTGACCTTCTTCGACCGCTTCTTCAGCTCCTCGACCACGGCCGAGACGGCAATGTCGATGCCGCGCTTCAGGTCCATCGGGTTCATGCCGGCGGCATCGGCCTTGCAGCCCTCGCGGACGATGGCCTGCGCCAGCACGGTGGCGGTGGTGGTGCCGTCGCCGGCGCTGTCGTTGGTCTTCGAGGCCACCTCGCGCACCATCTGCGCGCCCATGTTCTCGAACCGGTCGGCGAGCTCGATCTCCTTGGCGACGCTGACGCCGTCCTTGGTGGTGCGCGGCGCGCCGAAGCTCTTCTCGATCACCACATTGCGGCCCTTCGGGCCCAGGGTGACCTTCACCGCATCGGCGAGGATGTCGACGCCGCGCAGCATGCGGGCGCGGGCATCGCCGGAAAAGCGGATTTCCTTGGCGGACATGGTGTCTCTTCCTCCCGTCAGGCGGCCCTGGCGACCGCCGGGGCGTCAACGATGACGCCCATGATGTCGGACTCCTTCATGATCAGGAGTTCCTCGCCGTCGATCTTCACCTCGGTGCCGGACCATTTGCCGAACAGCACCCGGTCGCCCGGCTTCACGTCGGGCGCGACCAGTTCCCCGGCCTCGTTGCGGGCACCGGGGCCGGTGGCGATCACCTCACCCTGGCTGGGCTTCTCCTTCGCCGTGTCGGGGATGATGATCCCGCCGGCGGAACGCTCATCCTCTTCGATGCGACGGACGAGAACGCGGTCATGCAGTGGTCGGAACGTCATCTCTGTTCCTCCGAAATCCCTTGCTGTGAAGCGAATTTCCGATCCTTGGCACTCTCAGGTCGGGAGTGCCAACCGCAGCGGAGATAGGCGCAGCCGGGCCCGCGATCAAGATCCGCGGGAACCGAATTTCGCTATATTTTTCAGGAGGTTAAAAAGCGACAACAGAAACCCGTCGGCCGCCATGCAGGCACCGCGCGGGTAGTCGGCGACGCAGGCGCCGGGGGCGTCCGCGTGCGGTTGTCGAAGAGAGACGGGCGGCATCTGCGCCGCCGTCACGGGGCAGATATTTGGCCGCTTCCGCGATCCGCGCAAGTGCCTTTTCAATAGGGGATGCGCGATGCGTCCCAGGCGAACAGGCCGCCGCTGTCGGCCGGCTGCAGCCCGTCCAGCACGGCCAGCAGCCGCCCCGCCGCCTCGGCCGGTGCGGACAGCTGCGCCGCCGGCACATTGCGCTGGAAAGGGGCGGAAAGCGGGGTGTCGACGGTGCCCGGATGCAGGGCGACGCAGAGTGCCCGGTCGCTGCGGCGGGCCAGCTCGATCGCCAGGCAGCGGATTGTCTGGTTCAGGGCCGCCTTGGAGGCGCGATAGCCGTACCAGCCGCCCAGACGGTTGTCGGCGATGCTGCCGACCCGGGCGGACAGGGCGGCAAAGGCCGCCTTGCGGTCACGCGCCAGCAGGGGCAGCAGGTGACGGGCCAGCAGCGCCGGGCCGATCGCGTTGATCCGGAAGGCCTGCGCCAGTCCCTCTGCGGTCAGATGGCGCCAGCTCTTCTCTGGATGCAGGCCCGCCGCGTCATGCAGGACGCCGGTGGCGACGATCACCAGATGCAGCTCGCCCGCCGATGCCCGCAGCGCCTGCGCGGCCGCCTCGATGCTGTCCTCCCGCTCCAGGTCCAGCCGGTGCCAGGCATCGGCTGCACCATCCGGCACCGGCCGTCGCGACAGGGCATGCAGCTGCGCGACGGCCGGCAGGTCGCGCAGCCGCGCCAGAAAGGCGCCGCCGATGCCGCCGGTCGCGCCGACGACGGCGACGTTCAGACCTTCGCCGAAACTGCCGAGAACGGTATCGCCCATGCCGTCCGCCCTTCCTGAAGCCTGATCCGCGCATGCCGGGGATACGTAGACCGGGCAGAAGCGGATCGGATTGCGGAAGGACCGACGGATGGCAATCAGCGAGACGGCACCGGCCGGGACGACGGCGGGCAACGCGGCCTCCGGCACGGCGCGGGTCCCCGCCGCAGCGCTGTGGCTGGGACTGGCCGGTGCCCTGCCCTTCCTGGCCCTGGCCGCCGCCCTGTTCCTGGCGCCGCCGGACCTGCGGCCGGTCGCGCAGCAGGCGATCGCCGGCTATGGCGCCGTGATCCTGTCCTTCCTGGGTGGCATCCACTGGGGCCTGGCGCTGCAGGCCGGTCGCCCGCTCTGGTCCCGCCTTGGCCCTGCCGTCCTGCCGTCTCTGCTCGGCTGGGCCGCGCTGCTGCTGGCGCCGGTGCCCGGCCTCTTGCTGCTGGCCGCCGGCTTCATCGCCATGGCGCTGGCCGACCACCGCGCCGCACGAGCGGGCGCCGCGCCGGACTGGTATCCGCGACTGCGCTGGCCGCTGAGCGGGGCCGTCACCGCCAGCCTCTGCCTCGCAGTCCTGGCGATCGCCGGCTGATCACCACCTCAGTACACCAAAGCCGTCGCCAGCCAGGGGAAGGCGATGATGATCAGCAGGGTGACCAGCATCATCAGCGCGAAGGGCGCCGCGCCGGCGAAGACGTCGACCAGGGTGATGCGGGAATCGTCGACGCTGGACTTCACCACATAGGCGGCCAGGCCGAAGGGCGGGGTCAGCAGGCCGATTTCCACCGCGATTATGGTGATGACGCCCAGCCAGACCAGGTCGATGCCCAGCGCCTGCGCCACCGGCAGCATCAGCGGCACGGTGATCAGCAGTATCGAGGCAGAGTCGATGATGAAGCCCAGCACCAGCACCAGCAGGATGAACAGGGCGACAAAGCCGGCGATGCCCAGGTCGGCTTCCGTGATCGCCTGCACGATCGACTGCGGCAGGCCCGACAGCGCCAGCATGCGCGAATAGAAATTGGCGGAGATGATCAGGAACAGCACCGACACGGTGATATGCCCGGTCTCGATCAGCACCCGCCAGAAGCCGGCCAGGTCCAGCTGCCGGCGCTGCAGGGCGATCGCCAGCGCGCCGGTGGCGCCGACCGCACCGGCCTCCGTCGCGGTGAACAGCCCGCCATAGATGCCGCCCAGCACCAGCGCCACCAGGGCCACGATCGGCACCATCCGGCCGGCATCGCTGCGCCGCAGGCCGCCGGGCGCATCGCGGTCCATGCCGCCGATGCTGGCGGGCCGCAGCCGCGCCATGGTGACGATGCCGGCGCAGAACACCAGGGTCAGCAGGATGCCGGGCAGGACGCCGGACAGGAACATGGCACCGACCGACTGCTCCGCCAGGAAGGCGTAGAGGATCATCAGCAGGCTGGGCGGGATCAGCATGCCCAGGACGGAGGACCCGGCGACCACGCCGACGGCGAAACGCGGGTTATAGCCGAAGCGCAGCATCTCGGGCACAGAGATGCGGGCGAACACCGCGGCCGAAGCGATGGAGATGCCGGTGGTCGCGGCAAAGCCGGCATTGGCGAAGACGGTGGCGATACCGACCCCGCCCCGCACCCGCCGCAGGCCGCGGTCGGCCAGGTCGAACATGTCCTTGCCCAGGCCCGCCACGCCGACCAGCAGGCCCATCAGCACGAACAGCGGCACCACGCCGAATTCCTGCCCGGCTATGGAATCGTTCATCGCCTGGCCCAGCAGGCTGAGGCCGATGTCGAAATTGCCGCGCATCAGCCAGATCCCGACCAGCGACAGCAGGATCAGCGCCACTGCGATGTGCAGGCCGGACACCACCAGCAGCACCATCACCAGCAGCGACCAGGCGCCGATCTCGACCGGACTCATCGGTCACTCCGGCGCGCGCCGATGGCGGCGCGGAAATCGCTGTAGGCCAGAAGCAGGAAGGTGATCGCGGTCAGGGCGGAGCCGATGACCATGACCAGGCGCACCGGCCAGGTCGGCGCTGTGAAATCGGCGATGGCGCCGACATAGTCGCCGATCTGCCAGGCGCGGAGGAATTCCGGCCAGACCGCGACGGTGACCAGGGTCAGGGCCAGCGCGCCGAACAGATGCAGGATGCCCTGCACGGCCGCCCCCAGTCGCGGCCGGCGCAGGCCCAGGGCGTCGATCAGCAGCTCCGCCTTGGTGAAGCGGCCGGCCCAGAGGGCGTTCGGCAGCTGCAGGAAGACGATGCCGACGATCGACAGGCCGACGATCTCGATCGCGCCCCGCACCGGCGCGCCGAACAGTTCGCGGCCGACGATATCCGCGTCGACCAGCACCAGCAGCCCGAAGATCCAGACCGTGCCCAGCGCGTTCAGGCCTGCGCCGATGCGGTCGAAGCGGAACGGCTGCGGCCGGCCGTAGGCGGCGGCCCCGACACCCGGGGCGCCGCCTGGTGGCCGCCGGTCAGCCGACTGCGGATCGGCGGTCAAGGCGCGGCGGTCGCCGCGACCGGCCCTGGGGCCGGCCTCACTTCGACCAGTCGCGCGGCATCTCCACCCCCTGGGCCTCCAGGGCGTCGATATAGGCCGCCATCACCTCCTGGCCCGGCAGGCCGCGGGAAGCCATCTCCTCCGCCCATTCCTTGCCGATCGGCGGCAGGGCGTTGGCCCAGCGGGCACGTTCCTCCGGCGACAGTTCGGAGATCGTGGCGCCACCGGCCTTCATCCCCTCCATGGCGGCCTCGGCGGTCGCCATCTGCACCTCGGCGAACTTCTCGGTATAGCCGGCACCGACCTCGCGGATGATCTTCTGTGCCTCCGGCGGCAGCGCGGCCAGCCGGTCTGCGCTGATCGCCAGGCAGCCGGTCGACTGGGCGCCGATATTCACCTTGGTGACGTGGGGCGCGACCTCGTGCAGCTTGATCGCGAAGGCCGGCGCGGCGGAAACGATCACGCCATCGGCCACGCCCGTCTTCAGATCGTTGTAGTAGGTGGTCAGGTTGCCGGCGACGCCGATCGCGCCGGTGCCCTTGATCCAGTTCGCGGCCGGTCCGGGCGCCAGGATCTTCTTGCCCTCCAGGTCGTCGATGGAGGAGACGGGGAACTTCGTCACCAGCTGGTAGGTGTCGATCGCCGCCGCGCCCAGGCATTCCGCATTGGCCTGCTTCCAGGCCTCCTGCATCGCCGGGGTCTGCCCACGCACCTGTTCGATCGCCGTGCCGATCTTGCGGATATCGTCGGTCGCGAAGGGGGCGAACAGGGTGACCTGCTCCAGCGGGAACTTCGCCGCCTCGAAGATGAAGGCGACGATGCCCATGTCGGACACGCCGGAGCGGATCGCATCGCTCTCGGCGCCGATCTTGGCCAGGGTGCCGCCATAGGCGGTGGTCCAGTCGATCTTCACCGGATTGCCGGCGGCTTCCAGCCGCTTGTCGGTTTCCGGGATCACATATTCGTCGATCAGCCGCACCCAGGAAAAGACCGGCGGATGGCCCGCCGTCACGGTGAACCGCTCCACGTCCTGCGCGGCGGCCGGCGCCATCGCCCCGGCCAGGATGCCCGCCGCCATGGTGGCGGGCAGAACGAACCTCTTTGCATACTGGATCATCGGCCTTCCTCCCTCGGATTATCGTTTTCGGCCACAGGTTCTTGGCAAGAAGACTACTCGGCGGCCTCCCTGATCGCCAGATCGATGTCATGCAGCGGCGGATCCTCGCCCACCGCGATCTCTGCATCCAGCTGCGCGCCGCAGCCGGGGCAGAGGAAGCGGCGGAAGGTGACCGCGGCATCGATATAGCGATGCGGGTCGCCGATCAGCGGGTTGCTGTCCTGCACCGGCCGGTCCTCGGCCAGGGCATGCAGCTTCCAGTTCTCCCCCACCGGACCCAGCGCCGTGCCGCAGCCGGCGCAGGCATGGTAGCTGCCGTCCGCATCGCGATGCACCGCCAGGTAGGGGCTGATCTCCATCACCGGGCTGCCGTCGCGGCGCACCGGCTTGCGGTCGGGGAAGGCGTCCAGGCGCCGTGCCTTCAGCTCCGTCCGACGCGCTTCGGTGGCGGCCGCGTCGACCTGCCCGCTGGCCGGATCCACGACGGCGCCGTAGATCCGTTCCGCGCCCTCGATGCTGATGAAGGCCCCGTCCAGGTCGGACTGCACCCGCTCCACGTCCCGGTCCAGCGGATCGCCGAAGCCGCCGCCGCCGCACCAGGACACGGCATAGACGTCGTTGCCGGTCTGCGGGAAGCCGTGCTCGCGCAGGCCGATCGGCCGTTCCGTCCCGGTCACCTCTGCCACGTCGCGGGGGATCCGCCCCTCGGCGAACAGCTGGCGGACATTGGTCTCCACCCGGTAGCGGTAGCCATTGGGGCCGGCCGGATGGCCGCCCATCAGCCCCAGGGAGGACGGGATCGCCGCACCGGAGCAGATGGAGTCATGCATGATCCGGTCGGTGTTGTGCACGGTGAAGCAGCTTTCCGCCCCCTGGCCGCCGCGGAAGCGGCCGGCGCCTCCGGAATCCGGCAGCTCCTTGCGGTAGAGGTAGAGGATCGGGAACTGCTGCTCGGTATGTTCCACGTTCGGCAGCTTGGAGATCGGCGTGCGCGACTGGCCGCCGGTCGACACCCCGTCGCCGACGGCGAAGGCGCCGATCGCGCCGCCGATCGGGTCGATCAGGCCATAGCCGAACTTCTCCCCCCGCAGGTCGGTGCCCTGGAACAGGGTGCCCGGCCACTGGCTGGTGCCGCTCATGCAGACGATGTCGCCGCGCAGCTCCGGCACCGGATAGATCATCTTCGACAGCACGTTGTAGACCGGGTAGAGCGACATCTCCATCGCCTGGATCGGCGCGGTGGAGACCGAGGCCGGGAAGTCGGCGCAGTTCATCGTCCCCATGGTGGGATTGAAGGTGACATGCCGCAGCGCGCCGCCGATCGCGAAGTACTGCTCCCAGCACATGATCTGGTTCAGCACCACCATGATGGAACCGCGCCAGCCGGAATAGGTGCAGTTCATGGCGCCGATCTGCGGTGCCGTCCCCTCGTTCTCGAAGGTCAGGTGGCGGCCTTCCTTGTGCAGGGTGATCCGCACCGGGTAGTGCTTGCGGTCGCCCTCATGCGCGCATTCCACATAGGCGCGCTCGGTCCAGGTGCCGTCCGGGATCTTGTCCATCTTGGACAGAAAGGCCTTTTCGCCATTGGCGATTACCCTCTTCATCACCGACTTCACGGTGCGGGCGCCATAGCGCTCCACCAGCTTCAGCACCCGCGCCTTCGCCGTGGTATTGCCCGCCAGCTGCGCGCGGAAGTCCAGCGCCACCACGTCCGGCTTGCGGGAGGCGCGCAGGTACATCGCCTCGATATCCTTGCGGATCTCGCCGCCCTCGACGATCTTCACCGGCGGGATCAGGATGCCCTCGTCATAGGCGTCGCGGGCCGACGGACAGAAGGATGACGGCGTGATACCGCCGACATCGTACTGGTGCAGGCAGTTGGTCACCCAGCAGAACAGCTCGCCCTCGACGAAGACCGGGCAGATCAGCATCACGTCCATCTGGTGCGCCGCGCCGACCCAGGGATCGTTGGCCAGGAACATGTCGCCGTCGGCAATGCCCGGATTGTCGGAGCGGTTCTCCAGGATCCATTTCACCTGGGTGTCGGTGACCCCGGACATGTACTGCATGTAGGGGCCGAAATAGACGAACTCCGCATCCTCGGTGAGGATCGAGGGGTTCAGGTCGATCGCGTAGATCGCAACCGGCGAACCGGAGATCCGCATGATCGTGGAGCCATGCTCCTCGTTGATGCTCCACAGCGAATGGCGGATCACCTCGTAGGTGACGGGATCGATCTCCTCGTCATGCGCCGACTGCAGTTTCAGCTTCGGCGATACGTTCAGCTGCGCCGGCGGCACATAGGGCTTGGCCACCCCGTCGAACACCACGCCGTTGGCCAGTGCGTCCAGGACCTTCATCGCCATATCCTCCCAGTTCCGCCGCTCAGCGCAGGGTGAGATCGAAATTGCCCAGGGCGTCGACCCCCAGGCTCTGGCCGGGATGGATGACCACCGTGGTGTCGGTGGTCTCCACGATCGCCGGGCCGGCGACCCTGTGGCCGTGCAGCAGCTGCTCGCCGTCGAAGACCGGCGTCTCGACGAAATCCTTGCTCGCGCTCCAGTAGACCTTGCGGGGGCGGCGCCGCGCCGCCTCCGGCGGTTCCGGCGGCGCCGCCTCGGTCCGCGGCAGGACCGGCCGCGGCAGCGGCGCGGTCGCCCGCACCCGGAAGGTCACCGCCTCCAGCTTCGCGCCCCGGAAGGAGGAGCCGCGGCCGTAGAGCCGCTCGTACTTCTCGTAGAATGCCTCCGCCAGCGGCTGCAGGTCGCCCCCGGTCAGGCTGGCGCCGGCGACCGGCACCTCCACCTCATTGATCTGGCCGCGATGCCGCAGGTCGATGGAGAAGGCCAGCGCCGGCTCGGTCGCGCCCTCCGCCTGCAGCTGCGCCATGCCGCGTTCGCCCAGCGCCGCCAGCACCTTCGACATGGCGGCGGGGTCGAACGGGCTCTCCATCACCTCGACCTGCTCGTAGACATGCAGGATATCGGCGGCCGCCGCGCCGAAGGCGCACCAGACCGAGGCGGTCTTCTTCTGCGGCACGATCACCCGCTCCACCCCCAGCTCAGCGGCGAAGACGCCGGCATGCACCGGCCCGGCGCCGCCGAAGGCGTAGAGCACAAAGTCGCGCGGGTCGTGCCCCTTCTCGATGGTGGCGCGGCGGATCAGGTCGGCCATGTTGAATTCCACGATGCGCGCGATCCCGGCGGCGCATTCGATGGTGGACAGGCCCAGCTTGCCGGCCAGGTCGGCGACCGCCTTCTCCGCGCCGTCGCGGTCCAGGCTCATCGCGCCGCCGGCGAAGTTCTCGGCATCGAAATAGCCCAGCAGCAGGTCGGCGTCGGTCACCGTCGGCTGCGTGCCGCCGCGGCCATAGCAGACCGGGCCCGGCTTCGCGCCTGCGCTCTCCGGCCCGACGCGCAGGGTGCCGGTGACCGGGTCATGCACCGCCAGGCTGCCGCCGCCGGCGCCGACGGTCTGGATGTCCACCTTGGGCAGGAAGTACTGGTACTGGTTGACCGTGGAGATGTGGCTGGTCGCCGCCTCGCCGTCATGGATGATGCCGACGTCGAACGAGGTGCCGCCCATGTCGGTGGTGATGATGTTGCTGTGCCCCATCAGTCCGCCCAGGAAGGCGGAGCCGGTGACACCGGCCACGGGCCCGGAATCCAGGGTCAGCAGCGGCGCCTCGATGCCCGTGGCCACCGACACCGCGCCGCCGGCACAGGAGGTAATCTGCAGTGGATGGGCATAGCCCATGCCGGTCAGGCTCTGGTCGATATTCGCCAGATAGGCGCTGGTCAGCGGGCCGATATAGGCGTTCAGGACCGAGGCGGTGGTGCGCTCGTACTCGCCCCATTTCGGCACCAGGTCGGAGGAGGCGGTGACGAACAGCTCCGGCGCGCGCGCCTGCACGATCGCCTTCATGCGGCGCTCATGTTCGGCATTCTTGAACGACCAGAGGAAGCAGATCGCGACCGCCTCCACACCCTGTGCCAGCAGCCGTTCCAGCGCGGCCTTCGCCTCCGCCTCGTTGAACGGCACCACCACGTTGCCCAGGCTGTCGATGCGCTCCGGCACCCCTTCGATCAGGCGCTTCGGCACGATCGGCTGCGGCTTCGCCCCTTCCGGGAAATGCACCACCTTGCGGATGTCGCGCCCCGAATAGCCGCGGCTGCCGCGCATGATGTGGATGACATCCTCGTGGCCGCGGGTGGTCAGCAGGCCGACCTTCGCCCCGCGGCGCTGGATCAGGGTATTGGTGCCGGTGGTGGTGCCATGGCTGATCAGCCGGATCCGCGCGCAGAAATCCTCCACCGAGAGGCCCAGGCGCTGCGCCGCGGCACCCAGCACGGCGACCACGCCCTGGGAAAAGTCCGGCGGCGTGGAGGCCGCCTTGGCGGTGATGACCGTGCCATCCGCGGCGACGACGGCACAGTCGGTGAACGTGCCGCCGATATCGATTCCGACCAGGTAGCCCGACATGGACCGGCATTCCTCCCAACTTCGTTCTCGTTGGGATGAAGCCTAGCGTAGGCTTGGCCATGCCTGTAGAGGCAGTTCAGCTATCGCTGCTATATTGATTTTGTTATGGCAGTCGACGATCTCAGGCTCTGGCGGCAGTTCCTGGCCGTGGCGGATGCCGGCAGCATGAGCCGCGCGGCCATGGAGCTGGGCATCGCGCAGCCGGCACTCAGCCGGAAGATCGGCGACCTGGAGGCGGCGCTGGGCAGCCGCCTGCTGGAGCGGCATTCACGCGGGGTCTCCCTGACCCCGGCGGGGGAACTCTTCAAGGAGCGTGCGGAACGGATCCTGGACGATGCCCGCGACCTGCGCGAGGCGGTCTCGGCCCGCAGCGACCGGCCGGAGGGCCGGCTGGCCTTCGGCATGCCCCCCTCCCTGGGCATGGCCCTCACCGTCCCCGCCCTGCAGCGCTTCCGCGACGACTATCCCGCCGTGGTGCCGGAGGTGATGGAGGGCACCAGCCGGGCGCTGCGCGACGACCTGCTGGCCCGGCGCATCGAGTTCGCCGCGATCTCCGCTATCGAACCGGGCCGGGAGCTGCGCCGCCAGCCGCTGCTGACGGAGGATGTCTATCTGATCGGCCCGCCCGGGGCGACAGCCCTGGCGGACGGCCATGTGACGCCGGAGCGGCTGGCCGACCTGCCGCTGATCCTGACCGCCCGGCCGAACTCCCTGCGCGCGCTGGTCGACCAGGTCGCCCGCGCCCATGGCGTGCGCCCCAACGTGGTGATCGAGACCAATACCCGGCTGGTGGTGCCCCTGGTCTGCCGGGGCATGGGCTACACGGTGCTGAGCCGCGCGGCACTGACCGGTGAATTCGCCGGCACCGGCGTCGCGGCCGCCCGCATCGCCGGCTTCCAGGTCAGCTGGGTCCTGGCCAGCCTGCGCGCTCAGGCGCTGTCGCCTGCGGCCATTGCCCTGCAGCACCTGCTGGCGGAGATCGCCGGGCCGCGCCCGGCCCCCGCCGCTGCGCAGCCGCAGGGGGCCAGCGCCTCGTCCGGCTGATGCCGGCGTCGCACGCCTCGGGCCATCCTCAGGCCGGGCGGTCGCAGGGTGCCGTCTCGCCCAGCTTCGCGTAGATGAAGTCCACGATGTCTTCCACGGTGATCCTGTAGCCCCGCGCCTGCGCGGTCCCGACCACCGTCTCGAGATCGGCCTGGCGCCGGACTTCCGCCGCCAGTGCCTCACAGGACCGAAGGTCCCGTGCGAAGCGCTGCATGTCGTTCTGGCTCATTCCTGCCTGCCCCAGCCGCGCCGGCCGTGCCAGTCCGGGACAGACGGGCGAAGCAGCCGGCTCCGGTTGTCTGCATTGCATGCGGCATACCGGGCCTGCCGGTTCAGAAGACATGACGCAGGAAGCCGAACCAGAGCATCAGCGCCAGGATCAGGAAGACGACGAACCGCGCCAGGCCGCCGCGCCGCAGCCTGGCTTCGCCTGCCATTGGCCGCCGGCAAAGATCTCCGCCGGCAGTCCTGGTCGCAGGCCTGCTGGTGGTCCCGCAGCGGTTGAAGATCCGGCCTTCAGTGGTGGAGCAGGAGGTCGCTTTCCTCCGGCATGCCGGTCGGGACCGGGCCGCCGGCCAGACGGCAGATATACTCGACCACCGAAGCGGTGGTGATGTCGAAACCATGCCGCCGCGCCACTTCCAGCACCGCATCGAGGCTCGCCTGTCGCTTGACCTCGGCCGCCAGGGCGCCGTCTGTCCGCAGATCCCTGGCGAACTGCTCCACCGCGTCGTGGTTCATCGCATGTCCCGCTGACCGTCATGCCGACCCCCGACATTTCGGACCGCTTCGGTTAACAAGGTATTAAACGGCCGGTTAAAGGTCCCCCCTGTTCCGGACGTAGGTGGCCAGGCCCGCGACCAGCCCGTCGAAAACGGCGGCGCAGCGCGGCGTCGCCCGCAGATTCTCATGGCAGACGACCCAGACCCCCAGCTCCAGGGCGAAGACATCCGGCAGGACCGGCCGCAACTGCGGGTCGCGGGCCGCCAGCGGCAACTGGCAGGCGCCGATGCCGAAGCCGGCCCGGATCGCCGCCAGCTGCGCCAGGTCGCTGTCGGCCCGCAGCGCGAAGCGCACCCGGTCAAAGCCGGGTACCTCGCGCACCAGGCTGCGGATCGCCGGGGTCGGCCGGTCGAAGCCGATCAGGCTGTGCTGCGCCAGATCGTCCAGACTGGCCGGCATGCCGCGCCGCTGCAGATAATCCTCCCGGGCATGCAGGCCCAGCGGGATGCGGCCGACCTTGCGCGCGACCAGCGCACCTTGCGCCGGCTCCACCATGCGGACGGCGATGTCGGCCTCCCTGCGCAGCAGGTCCTCCACCGTGTTGGAAAGCGCCAGCTCGATCACCAGCGCCGGATGGCGGCGGTGCAGGTCGGCCAGGATCGGCGGCAGCACCTCCACCCCGACGATCTCGCTGGCACTGACCCGCACCGTGCCGCGCACCTCCCCGCCCTGTCCCGATGCCGTCCGCAACAGCGCCGCCGCGGTGGCGGCCAGGCCCTCGGCGTAGGGGCGCAGCTCCAGTGCCGTTTCCGACGGCAGCAGGCCGCGCGGCGAGCGCACGAAAAGCTGCAGGCCCAGGGCTGCCTCCAGGCTCTCGATGTGGCGGGCTACAGTGGGCTGGGCGATATCCAGGTCGCGTGCCGCGGCGGACAGCGAGCCCGCCCGCAGGACGGCCAGGAAGGTGCGATAGAGATCCCAGTCCAGGTCGCGCCTGTTCATCCCATCTACCGTTCCGTCGTCATCGCCGGTACAGCAGGGTACCAACATTTCCGTTGAGCAGATGCACGAATATCCTCAATTCCGTTCAGGCCGGGACAGCCCCATTCTCGATCCTGTCGAGACAAGCGATGGAGGCTGTCATGTCGGAGCAGCGGACTGCACTGGTCCTGGGGGCGACAGGGGGCGTCGGCGGTGCGATCGCCGCCGCGCTGGCGGGAAGGGGCTGGACGATCCGGGCGCTGTACCGCAATCCGGCGCGCCCGGCGACGGCGCGGACCGGCGTCGCGCGACACTACGACTGGCGGCACGGCGACGCCATGTCGGCCGGCGACGTAGCGGCGGCCGCCGCTGGCGCAGAGCTGATCGTCCATGCGGTGAACCCGCCCGGCTACCGCAACTGGGGCCGGCTGGTGCTGCCGATGCTGGAGAACAGCATCGGCGCGGCTTCCGGCAGCGGTGCCCGCATCCTGCTGCCCGGCACCGTCTACAACTACGGGCCCGATGTCCTTCCCGCCCCGACGGAGGAGTCGCCGCAGAACCCGGTGACCCGGAAGGGCCGCATCCGTGCCGCGATGGAGGCACGCCTGGCCGCGGCCAGTGCCGACGGCGCGATTACCGCGCTGGTGCTCCGCGCCGGCGACTATTTCGGCCCGGGCGCCGGCAGCAGCTGGTTCTCGCAGGCGATGGTCCGGCCCGGCCGCCCGCTGCGGCGGGTGGTCCAGCCGGGCTGCGAGGGCATCGGCCATCAATGGGCCTATCTGCCGGACGTCGCGGAGACGGCCGCCCGCCTGCTCGACCTGCCGGACGTCCTGCCCCGCTTCGCCCGGTTCCACATGCACGGGCACTGGGATGCGGACGGCCGGCAGATGGTCGAGGCGGTGCGCCGGGCCGCGGCGCAACCCGACCTGCCGGTGCGCTGCCTGCCCTGGCGGGCGATCGCCCTGGCCGCGCCGGTGATGCCGCTGGCGCGGGAGCTGAGCGAGGTGCGCTATCTGTGGGAACGGCCGGTGCGGCTGAACAATACCCGCCTGGTCTGCACCCTCGGCGGCGAGCCGCATACGCCGCTGGACGAGGCGGTCGGCAGCACCCTGGCGGCACTCGGCTGCCTGCCGGCGGTGCAGGACCCGGCCGTCGAGAGTCCGCAGCGCCTGGCCGTGGCGGCGGCGTCCTAGATCCGCACCGTCCCGGACGCGGCGGAGGCGCGGGCCAGCGCCAGCCAGCGGCCCGGCGCGATGCCATAGCTGCGGCGGAAATGCCGGGTCATGTGGCTCTGGTCCGCAAAGCCCGCCTCCACCGCCGCCGCGGCCAGGCCCATGCCCTCGGCCGCCAGGCGGCGGACGAGCTCCAGCCGGCGCTGCACCAGGTAGCGGTGCGGGCTGGTGCCCAGGCAGGCGCGGAAATGCCGGGCCAGGGCGAAGCGGCTGAGGCCGCTGGCCCGCTCCAGGGTCCGGCTGTCGATGCCGGCGGCCAGATTCGCATCCAGGCAGTCGCGGGCCCGCTGCACCGCCGGCCGGTCCGGCACCCGGGGCAGCGGCGCGCGGATGCTTGCGGCGGCGGCCAGCCCGTCCGCCACGGCCAGCACCACCCGGTCGCGGGCCAGCGGCTCCAGCGGCAGGTCGGGATCCTCGAACGCCACCGCGACCGCGGCCTGCAGCGCAGGGTGGCAGGCCACGGCATCCGCCACGAAGGGCAGCGCCCCCTGCCCCAAAGCCTCGGCCACCGCCCAGGGATCCAGATAGAGGATGC
>NZ_JBHRTR010000048.1:49946-53594 GCF_042646425.1 Marinibaculum pumilum | reverse complement strand
GAGGATGCGGTACCGGAAGCCCGCGCCGGTGCCGGCGCGGCCGTCATGGCGCTCGTCCGGATGCAGGACGAAGGCCTGTCCGGGCAGGCTGTGGGTGCTACTGCCGCGATAGCTGAAGCACTGCACCCCCTGCAGGGTGGTGCCGATGGCGTAGCTGTCGTGGCGATGCGGCGCGAAGGCATGGCCGGCGAAGCGCGCTTCCGCCCGCTGCAGCCCCGGTGCCGCCGGGGCGGCGCGCAGCCAGTCGCCCATGGCCACGGAACCGCTGCCGGGCAGGCCCGCGCACGAACGTTCAAGACCGGCGGCGGCCGGCTCCGGCAGCATCTGGGACATGACTTCTTCTAGCAGAGACCCGGCGGGACCGGCAGACGGGAGAGCATGGCGATGATCGAGGTGCTGCCGGGCTTCCTGCTGGCAGGCCTGGCGCTGGCCGGCAGCCCGGGGCCGGCGACCCTCAGCATTGCCGCGGCGGGCGCCGCCTTCGGACCCGGCCGGGGGCTGGCCTACATGGCGGGCATCGTGCTGGGGATGGTCGCGGTGATGGCGCTGACCGGCAGCGGCATGGTCGGACTGATGCTGGCCCTGCCCGGCGTGCGGCCGGCGGTAACCCTGCTGGCCGCCGCCTACTTCCTGTACCTGGCCTGGCGCATCGCCACGGCGCCGCCACTGGCGGCGGATGCGGGTGCAGGCCGGCCGCCATCCCTGGCGGCCGGCCTGGCCCTGTCCCTGATCAACCCGAAGGGCTATGCCGCGATGGCGGCCCTGTTCTCGGGCTTCGTCCTGCTGCCCGGACAGCCGCTGGCCGACCTGATGGCCAAGATCGCGCTGCTGACCGTCCTGATCTGCCTGGTCAACACCGCCTGGCTGCTGGCCGGCGGGGCGCTGACCGGGATCTTCCGGCAGCCCGCCGCCAACCGCGCCGTGAACCTGGCCTTCGCCCTGCTTCTGCTGCTGTCGGTCCTGGCTGCGCTGCTGCTCTAGATCGACTTGCGCTCGGACCGGCTCCTCTGAGCGGCAATGCGTTGATCGATCTCAACAAGATGCTTTAGGCGGCGCGGACCTGGGCCAGGAAGCTTTCCACCATGCTGCGCAGGTTGCCGTTCTCGGTGCGCAGCCCTTCGGCGGAATTGGCCAGGTCCTGCGCGGAACTGCGCGCCCGGCCGGACGACTGGTCGACCCGCGCCGCCTCCTCGGTGGCGCTGGCCACGTTGCCGGACGCCAGTTCCGCGCTGCGCGCGATTTCCGCCGTCGCCGCCGTCTGCTCCTCGATCGCCGCGCAGATCGAGGCGGCGGCCTCAGACAGGCCGCTCATCGACTTGCCGACATGGTCGATGGAGCCGACGGCCAGGTCGCTCTGCGACTGGATATGGCTGATGCGGCGGGTGATGTCGTCGGTCGCCTTCGCGGTCTGGCTGGCCAGGTTCTTGACCTCGTTGGCGACCACCGCGAAGCCCTTGCCCGCCTCGCCGGCCCGTGCCGCCTCGATGGTGGCGTTCAGCGCCAGCAGGTTGGTCTGCTCGGCGATATCCTGGATCAGGGTGACGACGGAACCGATATCGGACAGGGCATTGGCCAGTTCGCGCACGGTGTCGCTGGCGCCCTGCGCGCCGTCCAACACCTTGCGGGTGGTGGCTTCGGAATTCGTCGCCTGGCTGCTGATCTCCCGGATCGAGGCGCGCAGTTCCTCCGCGGCGGAGGCCACCGCCTCCACGTCGCTGGACGCGGCCTGCGCGGATCCGGTCAGCCGTGTGGCGCCGCTGCTGGTCTCGCCCGCGATCTCCAGCATCGCGGCCGCGGTGCGGTCCAGGTTCTCCACCTGCTGCGACAGGGTGGCGATGACCTGGCCGATGGTGCGGTCGAACTCGTCGGCGAGCTTGCTCAGCAGCTCCGCCTTCTCGGCCTGCGCCTTCTCGTCGGCGCGCAGCTGTGCAGCGGCAGCCTCCTCGACCTTGCGCTGCGCCTCCTGCGCCTGGGCCACCGCCGCTTCGGAGGTCGCGAACAGGCGCACCAGGCGTTCCGCCAGCCACATCAGGGCGGCCGTCTCGAGCACGACGATCACCGCGTGCAGCACCACACGCGCCAGCGACGTGCCGTCCGGGAACACGGCCGCCGGCAGCAGGTAGTTCAGCAGCAGGTGGTGCACCGCGATCGTGCCGGCGGCCAGCAGGATGCAGCGCCAGTCGCAGAACACGGTGACCATGGCGATCGCCGCGAAGAAGTACATGTGCATGTCGATCTGCCAGGGATGGCCGGTCAGGGTATAGACCAGCACCGCGGGCATCAGGGCGAGGGCGACGGAGATCGTGTTGCGTGCCGCGGCGCCGTCGCGCTGCAGCATGAAGACCAGGGTCGACGCGACGCAGAGCAGTGCCGCCAGCACCGTCGGCCAGAGGATGCCGGTGCCGACGGCCCAGGCCGTGATCGCAACCACCGGAACATGCAGCCACAGATAGGCCAGGAACCAGCGCGCGGCTGTATCCCGGATGCTGTTGAGACCTTCCATCGTCGCGACCTTTTCTGTCAGGAGCGGCCAGACGCCAATGCGCTGGCCGAAGTGAAGCAGCCGCGCAGGGCGCGCGGATCGAGCAGGAACCAGGCCCCGGCCGCAAGAAGGTCGGCACGGTCTTCGGTCGTAGCGGTGGAGACCAGGACGATATTGCCCCAGGCTCCCTCGTCCAGGGCGACCGCCTCGACGGCGGCCAGACGCTGCATCCGGTCCGACATGCCGAACCAGGGCGGGAACACGGCCGCCACCTGGCGCGCATCGGCGGCGGGGCTGATGGTCATGACGCCCAGGCCGACAATGGCCAAGGCGGCCAGGGTCATCGCCGGCCAGAGGTCCTTCATCGCTGCGACTCCGCCAATGTTGCGGCAGCGACAGCCCGGTCGCCGCGGCACGCCTGCGCGATCCGGGCCGGATGGCGGTCAGGCATTGTTGTCGACAGTTTTTGTCACGGGAACCTTGTGAAATGATTAAACGCCGTCCATCGCGCGCGAAAGACGGCCCCGATCCATCGCCGGGCAGACAGACAGGCAGTAACTGTACGAGGCTTCGAACGTCATGGTTCACTTGGGGCCGCCGGCCCCCGCTGCGCCCCGATGGCGCAGGGACGGGCGCGCCCTTCTCCTGCTCAGCCTGCCCTTCGCCCTGCCCGCTGCGGTCCTTGCGATCATGGCGGAAAGCGAGACCGCGGACTTTTGGCGGGCGGCGGACCTGACCCTCTATGCGTTCTTTGTCCTGGCGGCATGGGCCATCGCGGTCGCCGGCTTCCTGGCCTGGATCATCCTGCGGGACGGGGTCCGCCTCTACACCCTGCCCGGCGTGGTGCTGCTGGCGGCCGCCGCGACCACCGGCGCCCGGTGGGACGCCAGCAGCTACAACGAGACGCTCTCCTGCGCGGCGGATGCGCGCCTCTATGCGGTCATCGCAGCCCGGCCGCCGGCACAGCGCGATGGCATCCTGGAGGCGGCGGCGGGCCAGCTGCGGCGGCCCTCGCCCTGCGCGGCGGAGCAGCTGTCGTTCCACTTCGGTGCCGGCGCGCCGCTGGCGCCAGGCACCGGCGGCACCGATCCCGCCGAGCGCCTTGCGGTCCTGGCAGCGCTGCTGGAGAAAGGACTGCCGCCCGACGACCGCCTGCTGTTCCGCTT
>NZ_JBHRTR010000048.1:30627-49860 GCF_042646425.1 Marinibaculum pumilum | reverse complement strand
GATGGGGCAGCCGCCGGCCTGGTGACGGCCCGGCGCCGGGAGGCAGGCGGCGACCCGGCGGCCGCCTGGCCCATCGCGATCATCGAACAGCACCTGCTGCCCGCCGCCCGTCCCTGCGCCGACGGCACCGCCGACGAAGACATGCAGGCCGCCCGATCCGTCCTGCGCGCCATCCTGGCCGCCGGACCGGACGCGACGCCTGATTGGTCGGCATCCACTCGCCGGTCGCTGGCCTGTCTCGGATCCGGCTGAACACCGACCCCGCCCCCCCCCTGCATCCCCCAGGCGCCGGTTTTCGCACGCCAGTGCAGGCATATTTTGCGAATAATTGTTATTTGCGTTATTCCGGCGACGGACGGTCCGGTCGGCGGGCCGATGCAAGGCCGGGATATCCAGAGCTGCCCAGCGATCGCAACAGACTGCACCTCTTCGTCGCGCATCGCAGCGCGCTGGTCAGCTATGCCCATCGAATCCTCGGCGATCGCGGCCATGCCGAGGATGTCGTGCAGGAGGCGTTCCTGCGTTTCGACAATGCTGCGCCGGATGCCGATCCGGCGGAGCCGCTCGCCTATCTCTACCGCATCGTCCGCAACCTTTCGGTGGACGTTCAGCGGCGACTGCACCGGGATCGCGCGCGCCAGCATCCGGATGCAGAGCGACTGTTCGCCGCCGTGCAGGAAGACCGGCCGGCGGTGGAGCAGGAAGTGGCTGCACGGCAGGAACTGCGCGCCCTGGCGGCGGCACTGGAGGAGCTGCCGCCCAAGGTGCAGGCGGCGGTCCGGCTGCACCGCTTCGAAGGCTGCACGATCCGCCAGATTGCGGCACAGCTGGACGTCTCCGTCGGCCAGGCGCATGCCCTGGTGATCCAGGGGCTCGAACATTGCCGCGCCCGCCTGCACCGGCGGTGACCGCGACAATGGTCGTGAACATGGCAGACGCTCGCATCGTCACTATCAAGCAGGGCGGGCAGGCATGCGGACAGTCCCGCTTCGCGACAGTGTCGCGACCGCGGCGCCGTTCTCGGACCGTCGATTCGGATTGCCAGAGTGGAGTGTCGTTCCGGCATGCATGAACGCGAGGATCCCCGGACCGCCGCCGAATGGCTGATCGCCTTGCGCGAGGCTGCAGCCGGAGACGGCATGGAACGGCGGTTCGAGAGCTGGCTGGAGGCGGACGAGTCGCATCGCCGGGACTGGACCGAGATGGCCGATACCTACGACCGGCTGGGCCTGCTGTCGCCCGCGGAAGGATCGCGTGACCGTCCGACGCACCGCGCGGTCCCGGCCCCCGTCGCGGCCGTCGCCATGCGGCCGGGGCGTCACACCGGGCCTCGGCGGCCGTGCCACCGGCTTGCCGCGATCGCGGTCGCTCTTGCCGCCTGCCTGGTCCTGGCGCTGCCGCCCGGCGTGCTAACCGGGATTCTGCGCGATGACGGCGGCCTGCAGACCGGCATCGCCGAGGTGCGGCAGCTCACCCTTGGCGATGGCAGCCGCATCACCCTCGGCCCCCGGACGGCAATCGCCATCGACCTGGGCGGAACCGCGCGACAGGTCACCCTGCGGCAGGGCATGGCCTATTTCGAGGTCGCGCCCGACCCCGGCCGGCCGTTCCGTGTCCGCACCGACGACCTGGACGCGGTGGTGCTGGGCACGGCATTCGAGATGCGGACCGGACCGGGCAGCACCGCCCTGGCAGTCGCCGAGGGCCGGGTGCGGGCGGAAACCCCTGTTGGCGGGCGGGCCATCGGGCCGGACCTGGGAGCGGGCGACTGGCTCCGCCGCGATGCGGATGGCCGGACAGACCGTGGGCGGCACCCGTCGGAACAGGTGGCCGCCTGGCGGCACGGGCTGCTCATCGCCCGCGACCTCGCGGTCGCGCAGGCGGTCGACCGCCTGCGCCCCTTCCATGGCGGCAGGATCCTGCTGCTCGGCAGCCGCCTCGCCCGGCAGCCGCTGACCGGCCTCTATACGCTGTCCGATCCCGCCGCGGCACTGGAGGCCATGGCGGCGGCACAGGGTGCCGTGGTCCATCGCCTCACCCCCTGGCTGCTGGTGCTGTCGGAGGAACCGTCCCTGTCGATGGCCGGCCTGCCGGATTTCTTCTGAACAGCCGACACGCCGGTTTCGTCACCTTGGCATGATATGCAAATGCGACGCATCCACATGATTGCGCCGCTGCCAGGCCAGGGAAGGGGAACGGCATGACCGGGGGAACCGTCAGCAAGACAAAGAGGTCCGCAAGCGGCGAAACTGGCGCGGCGCAGGGCCGCCGGACGCGGCCTGCCCTGCGCAGGCTCGCGCCACTTGCGATCACGCCGGTCGCGGCCGGCCTGGCCGCGCTGGGCCTGACGGTCGCCACCCTGCCGCTGCCGGCCCTGGCGCAGTCGCAGACCGGCCCCGCCAGCACGGCGCAGGCGCAGTTCGATATCGCGCCGCAACCGCTGGGCGACGCTCTGGCAGCCTTCGGCCGTCAGGCCGGCGTCCAGGTTTCCGTCCATGGCGACCTGGCCCGCGGCAAGAGCAGCCCCGGTGTGCGCGGCCGGATGGACGCGGATGCGGCCCTGCAGCGGCTGCTGTCCGGCTCCGGCCTGACCTGGCGGCGCGCCGCCGACGGGACGGTGATCCTGGAAGCGGCCGCGCAGGGCGCATCCGGTGCGACGGTACTGGACCCGATCATGATCGAGGGGGCTGGCGCCGGCAGCGCGGACGATGCCAACGCGATCGAGATCGGCCAGGACGAACTGGAGCTGCTGGACCCGACCAACCTGAAGGAGGTCTATGCCGGACAGGCCGCCGTCTCCGTCGGTGGCGGCATCCCGGTGTCGCAGAAGGTCTATGTGAACGGCGTCGAGGAAACCAACCTCGCCGTCACGGTCGACGGCGCGCGACAGAACAACAAGGTCTTCCACCATACCGGCACCAACCTGATCGATCCGTCGATGCTGAAATCGGTGCGGGTCGATCCCGGCGTCGCGCCCGCCGATGCCGGGCCGGGCGCGCTGGGCGGCGCCATCGTCTACGAGACCGTCGATGCCGGCGACATGCTGCTGCCGGGCCGCAACCTGGGCGGCTTCGCGAACGGCAGCTACGGCACCAACGGCGGCACCTATATCGCCGACCTGGCCGCCTATGGCCGCGCCCAGGGGTTCGAGGCGCTGGGCTATTTCAAGTATGGCGAAGGCGGCAATTACAGCGACGGCAACGGGCTGAAGGTCGAGGGCACCGAAACCAGTCTGCGCAGCTTCCTGGCGAAGACCGCCTACGAGGGCGCGGGCGGGCACCGGATCGAACTGTCCGGCCAGCAGGTGCGCGACGATGCGGACCGTCCGTTCCGCGCCAATATCGGCCAGCTGACCAACCGGCCCGGCCCGATCGTCCGCAACTACAACCTGCGCAACAGCACCTACAGCCTGAACTACAGCACGCCGCACGCGACGGGGCTGTTCGATCCCAGCCTGGTGGTCGGCTACAGCGAACAGCGGACCGAGGTGCTGGACCCGTTCGGCAGCATCGGCATCACCGGCGGCTGGAACGGCAAGCTGGAGAACGACTTCAACCTGTCGCCCCGCGACCGCATCACGGTGGGGACGGACTTCTACAGCAGCAAGGCGCAGTACAAGGACCCGACCACCAACGTCCAGGAGACCGCCACCAATGTCGGCATCTATGCCCAGGCACGCCTGGTGCCGGTGGATCCCCTGCGGCTGTCCTTCGGCCTGCGTGGCGACCGGCAATGGTTCAAGGGGGTCGACGGCACGAAGCTGACCAATTCGGGCGCCAGCGGGAACATCTCCGCCGCCTATGACGTCGCGGACTTCCTGACCCTGTCCGCCGGCTATTCCAATGTCTGGGGCGGCATCGCGCTGGCGGAGAACTACATCCTCAATCCGGCGTGGACCTATGCCAGCGGCATCAAGCCGGTACGGTCGCAGAACGGCGTGGTGGATGCGGAGGTCCGCTACATGGGCTTCACCTTCCGAGCCGGCCTGTTCGAGAGCCGCTTCAGCAATGCGCGGGACGAGAGCTTCCGCGGCGGTCCCGACCTCACCGCCGACTTCAAGACGCGCGGCTACAACCTGGGCGCCGGCTATGCCTGGCAGAGCGGCTTCGCACGGCTGACCTTCATCGACAGCCGCATCAGCCTGAACGGTGCGGTAACGGATTCCGATGCCACCCAGTATCTCGGCACGCCGATCGGCCGCGTCTTCGCGTTGGAGGCCGCGCAGCGCTTCGACAGCATCGGCGTGACCGTCGGCGGCACCGCCCAGGCCGCGCTGAAGAACAGCGAGACCGCCGATGCCGGCTTCCAGCCGCAGGACCCCTACAAGGTGCTGAACCTGTTCGGCGAATACCGGCCAGCGCAGCTCGACTTCCTCACCCTGCGGCTCGACGTCAAGAACGTCTTCGACGAGGCCTATGCCGACCGCGCCACCTATGGCCAGGAGTTCAGCACCGTGCGCCCGCTGATGGAGCCCGGACGCTCCTTCATGGTGAGTGCCAAGGCCCGGTTCTGACCGCGTCAGGAGCGACCTTCGGCTCCTGTCCTGCCCGCATTGCGCGCACCGCCTCCAGCGCCGCTTCGGTCGACGGCGCGAAGCCGATATCGGGCGGTCCCAGGCCCTGCGCCGCCAGCATTCGGGCGACCTCCGGCGAGGCGCCCGCCAGGAACAGCCGGCCGTTGCCGCGGCCGGCCTTCCGGGCCAGCCCTTCGATCACCTTGGCGGCGGTGGAATCCAGGAACGGCACCGCGGAGAGGTCGAGCACCAGCGCCCGATGGCTGTCGGCGATGCGGTCCAGGATCGACGCGATCGAGCCCGCCGCGCCGAAGAACAGCGGGCCGCTGATCCGGTACACCAGGGCATCGGGATCGGCGGCGGCGCCCTCATAGGGCTGCCGGTCGTCCGGTGCACCGTCGGCACGGTCTTCCTGCACGAAGGGGGAGTGGCGCTCCACCGCCGCCATCTTCGACATGCGGTGGATGAACAGCACCGAGCCCAGGGCGAAGCCGACCACGATCGCCTCCGTCAGGTCGCGGAAGATCGTCAGGCCGAAGGTCACCGCCAGGACGGCGGCATCGCCCCGGGAACTGCGCAGCAGGCCGGCGATGGCGTGGCGCTCCACCATGTTCCAGGCGACCACAGCCAGCACCCCGGCCAGGCCGGCAAGCGGGATGAAGCGCGCCAGCGGCGCGGCGACCAGGATGAAGGCCAGCAGGAACAGCGCATGCAGCATGCCGGCGACGGGACCGTGGGCACCGGCGCGGACATTGGTGGCCGTCCGCGCGATCGTGCCGGTGACGCAGATGCCCCCGAACAGGCCGGAACCGATATTGGCCACTCCCTGCGCCACCAGTTCGCAGTTCGAGCGATGCCGCCGGCCGGTCATGCCGTCGGCGACCACCGCCGACAGCAGCGATTCGATCGCCCCCAGCAGGCAGAACGCCACCGCATTCGGCAGCACGTCGCCCATCTTCTCCAGGTCGAACTGCGGCCAGGACGGCAGGGGCAGGCTGTCGGGGATGCCGCCGAAGGCGCTGCCGATGGTGGCCACCGGCAGGTCGAGCAGCGCCGTGGCCGCACCGGCGGCGGCGACGGCCAGCAGCATGCCGGGCCAGCCGGGTCGCAATCGCTTCAGGCCGACGATCAGCACGATCGTTCCCGCCGAAAGCGCCAGCGCCGCCGGCTCCAGGCCGGGCAGTGCTGCCCAGAGCACCGGCAGCTTCTGCAGCAGCGGGCCGGGCTCCGCCGCGGGCAGGGTCAGGCCGAGCAGCGGCTTGACCTGGCTGGCGAAAATGATCACGGCGATGCCGGCGGTGAAGCCGATTGTCACCGGATAGGGGATCAGCTTCACATAGCTGCCCAGCCGCAGCAGGCCGACGGCAACCAGCATCAGTCCCGACAGGATGACGGCCAGGATCAGCCCGTCCATGCCATGCGCCTGCACGGTGGCGGCGACCAGGACGATGAAGGCGCCGGCCGGCCCGCCGATCTGGAAGCGGCTGCCACTCAGCGCCGAGACCAGGAAGCCGCCGACGATCGCGGTATACAGGCCCTGCGCGGGACTGGCCCCCGACGCGATGGCGATCGCCATCGACAGCGGCAGCGCGACGATCGCCACGGTCAGCCCGGCCACGGCATCGGCCCGCAGCTGCCGCAGGCCATAACCCTCGCGCAGGATGGTCACGAGCTTCGGCGTGTAGAGTTCCAGGAAACCCGGCTCGGGCGGTGGCAGCATCGCCGCCGGACGGGTGCTCACGGCCGTGGCCCGGCTTCGGGCCCGGAAGCGGGTGCGACTGCCGGCGCCTTCAGCCGCACGCCGCGGCCGCTGGCGGTGCTGGGCGCATGCTCGCCGATCAGCTCGATCCCCGCCGCATCCAGGGCCGCCACCACCCGGGTCAGCGATTCCACCACGCCGCGGACCGTGCCCGGGCTGGCTTCCATGCGCTGGATCGTTGGCACCGACAGGCCGGCCAGACCGGCCAGCTGCCTCTGGTCGATGCCCAGCAGGGCGCGCGCCGCCCGCATCTGGCCGCCGGTGATCATCTCGCCTGCACCCCGTGGTTTTGCTGTTCAGAACATGCTTTATGATATTTCAAACATCTATACTGATAAGAAATGCGACATGAAGGCGCAGCGGAGGCCGGTTCCTCGCCCGGCCGCCGACCGGCTATCATCGCCGGCATCGGCACGGCATGCGGCAATGGAGGCGAGCGATGGAATGCATGGAAACCCTGGCCTGGATCTGCACCGGCTTCGCCGCGCTTCTGCCTGCGCTGGCGGCCGCCTTCCAGGCCGGCGCCACCGAACTTGCCGTCGACCATTCCCACTGGCAGAGCCCCTACGGGCCGATGGAACTGGCGGTCTTCGAGCGCACATTGGTCGGCCGCTATCCGGACTTCGACGGGGTCATCGTGGGGCGGCTTTCGGGCGACGGGGCGCGGGCCGACCTGGTCTGGATCCAGCCCAAGTCGAACCAGCGCTGCGCCGAACCCGCGCCGGGCCTGAGCGGGGAACAGCGGGAGGCGCTGCGCATGGGCGGCATGGCCGGCGACGGCCATCACTGGGGGCGGATCGCCTTCTCGGTGCAGGACCTGGGCGCACGGATGGCTGGCGAATGGGCCTATTGCGACGCGCCGATGGGCAGCGGCGGCAACTGGGACAGCCTGCGCCTGCGGGCCGAGCGGCGCAGGGTCGCCCTGCCGGCGAACTGAGTGCCGCCGCGGCCCCTTCTGTCATCAGGCCGACATCCTGAGGTCCTATCCCTGGCCATGCCTGCAGCGGATGGGGGAGCGGCACCTTGGCAAGGCCTGGACATGCGGCAGCGGCCGGGGGCGGGGGCGGGATGCCATGATCACGACGGCGACCTTCGACAAAGCCCGCCTGTTCCGCGCCTTCAAGTGGAGTGTCTACGGCCTGCTGGGCGTCGATGTCGTCCTGTTCTGGATCTATGGCGGCACCGCCGCCGTCATCGACCAGGTCGGCTGGCTGCTGCTGATCGCCACCTTCGAATACGAGACCTCCACCCTGGACGAGGCTTATTCCAGCCGCTGGCAGAGGTGGGGCATCCACACGCTGCGGCTGATCGCCTATGCGCTGATCCTCGATGCCGCGGTCGAATATTATCTTGGCGCGAAGTGGCTGGACCTGACCAATGCCGTGACCTGGCTGCTGGTCTGCGCGGTCCTGGAATACGATGTCTATGTCCCCGGCGAATACGGCTCCGGCGAATGGCGGATCCGGAATGCCGTGAAGGCGCTGCTTTATGGCATCCTGGTCGCCTGTGCGGTTGCCTGGGGCATCAGGGGCGACCTGCTCGACACCTATGACGCGGTCCTCTGGATCCTCTGCTTCGGCGTGGTGGAACTGAACATCTTCCGCTTCGAGGAGGAGGCGGAGGCGCAGACGGAAACCGTGACGGAGCCCGCGGAAGGACCCGCGGGCCCGGGCTGAGGGACCGGCCGCGGCGGGCCCCGCGGTCCGGCATCGACCAAGCGAAGGGCCCGGCCATGACATATGCGATCGCTGCGGACGGCACCCGCCTCCATGTCGAGGAGGCCGGCACCGGTTCCGCCATCCTTTTCGTCCACGAATTCGCCGGCAACCACGACGCATGGGAGCCGCAGATGCGCTATTTCTCCCGCCGGCATCGCTGCATCACCTTTGCCGCCCGCGGCTATCCGCCATCCGACGTGCCGCAGGATCCGGCCGCCTACAGCCAGGCGATCGCGGTGACCGACATCCTGGCGGTGCTGGACGGGCTGGAGATCGACCGCGCCCATGTCGTGGGCCTGTCGATGGGCGGCTTCGCGACCTTGCATCTGGGCCTGACCGCGCCGCAGCGGGCGCATTCGCTGACCGTGGCCGGCGCCGGCTATGGCGCCGAGAAGGCCTTTGAGGCGGAATTCCGCGCCACCGCGCAGGAGGTCGCCCGGCGCTTCGAGACGGTCGGCGCCGCCGCCTTCGCCGAAACCTATGCCCTGGCGGCTTCCCGCCTGCCGTTCCGGACCAAGAATCCGCGCGGCTGGCAGGAGATGGCGGAACGTCTGGCACGCCATTCCGACGCCGGTGCCGCCCATACCATGCGCGGCGTGCAGGGCGGCCGCCCCTCGCTCTACGACCTGGAGGCGGAGATCTCGGGCATGCAGGTGCCGACCCTGGTCGTGGTCGGCGACGAGGACGACCATTGCCTGCAGCCCGGCCTGTTCCTGAAGCGCACCCTGCCGGCGGCCGGCCTCGCCGTCCTGCCCAGGACCGGGCATGTCCTGAACCTGGAGGAGCCGGAACTGTTCAACCACCTGCTGCGCGAATTCATCGCCGCGGTGGAATCCGGACATTGGCCGCCCCGCGACCGCAGCGCGGCGGATGCCCAGATCATGCGGACCGACGACTGAGCGTGGAACCCCCTGCCCCACGGTGCCTTTTAGTGCAGACGACAATCTGCGCGGCCACGTGGCCCGGAAGCACTTCAGGGGAGCAATCCATGAAGATCTACGACGCGATCAAGCGTGACCACGACCATCACCGCCAGCTGCTGGACGCGCTGGCCTCGACCTCCGGCGACAGCGACGAGCGGCGGGCCGCATGGTCGACCTTCTTCTACGACGTGAAGGCCCATGCCGCTGCAGAGGAAGAAACCTTCTATGCGCGGCTGATGGCAACGACGCACGGGCAGCCGGATGCCCGCCATTCGGTGCACGAGCATCAGAGCCTGGACGAAATCATGGACGAGCTGAACGACATGGACATGTCCAGCCCGGGCTGGCTGCTGCGATTCAAGACGCTGCAGGACGAATACAAGCACCATATCGACGAAGAGGAAGAGGAACTGTTCGCTTCCGCCCGGGAGCAGATCGGGGCCGATTCCGACGGGCGCCTCGGCCATGCCTTCCGCAGCCGCAAGGCGCAGGAGGTCGGCCTGGTGGACCGGAAGATGGAAGAGGCCGTCGAGGACTGACCGGCGACAGGACCGCGTTCTCCCGGTCCGCGATCCCCGGAGCCGGCCTCAGCGCAGCTCCGCGCCGGTGGAGGCGATGGCGGCGCGGAAGCCGCCGCCGCCCTCCACCACCGACGGCCCGGTCATCCGCTCCCCGTTGGCGCCATAGCGGGCAATGACTTCAGGTGGCTGTCGCAGATCGCCGGGCAGCAGGACCTGGAAATGCGCGTCCACCGCCACCGTGCCGGCCGGCCAGCCCGAGATGTCGAGGCTGCCGGCATAGTGGCCGCCCGAGGCCCGGGCCGCGCCACGCACCCTTCGCAGCGGCGGCGCCAGCCGGCGCGCCGCGAAGACGATCCAGGCGCCGTCCGGCACCGTCGCGCTGCCGCTGACCGCCAGGCCGTTCCCGTCCGCCATCGCCTCGACCGCAATATCTACCCGGCTGTCGGCGGCAGGGGCGATGCCGGTGCCGACCAGCAGCAGCAGCGCGGCCGCAGCGGCTATGCCGATCCGCACCATGTGGCCCCGCCGGTCAATCCCACCGGCATCGCGGCACGGCGGTAGCTCGCCGGGCTGATGCCGATCTGCTGCTTGAAGAAGCGCGTGAAATTGCCCTGCGCCGCATAGCCGAGATCCAGCGCCAGGTCGCTTAGCGGCTGCCGCGACTGGGTCAGGCCCTGGATCGCCCGCTCCATGCGGCCGGCATTGGCGACGCAGCCCGGCGTCAGGCCGGTGCAGTCGCGGAACAGCTCGAAGAAGCGTGGCCGCGACAGGCCCACCTCGCGCGCCACCGCCTCGATCTCCACCCGCGCGCCGTCATGCAGGAGGCCGAAGGCGCGCCGGATCCGGTGGTCCTGCAGGCGCACCGCGACCGGCAGCGGCAGGTGCCGGCCAGCGCGGCCGGCCAGCACCGCGGACAAGAGGGCCGCGATCAGGTCGTCGACGCCGCCCTCCGCCCCGGCGGTCCCGGCGCCGCCGGCCGCAGACGACAGCAGCTGCGCCAGCGCGGCGATGCTGCGCCGCGCGGCATCGTTCAACACCACCAGCGGATCGGACAGCAGCGCCGCATCGCCCGTTGCGGCAAAGCCCAGCCGGTCGCGCACCCAGTCGGGTTCCAGGTAGAAGGTCAGGAAGGTGGTCGGCGGCGCGCCGCGGCGGTGCCGCCAGCCATGCGGGGCCCAGGCCTCCACCAGCACGGCGTGGTCCGGGCCGACGGGCAAAGCGCGGCCGCGGACCTGGAACTGGGTGACGGCCCCGTCGACCCCGACGATCAGGTGGATGTGGCGATGCACATGCACCGCCAGGCTGGTATCCATCCGGACCAGGCCGATGCGGCCGAACCGGCCGGCGATATAGGCAAGGGGTTGCGACACGACGGGCGCCGGCTCCTCGATAAGGGTCAGGGCCGCGCGACGCTAGCGCAGTTGAGGGCGCGCCGGAACCGCCAGGCAAGGGCCGGCGGAGGGAAAAATCAGACGCGATGATAAATCGCCAGCCGATCGGCACAGCCGACGCGGCGCGCTGCCGCTAGCATACCGTCCTGTACATCGCCACCTTACGGCCCGTCCCGGGCCGGCACCGTAGAGACGCCATGACCGCACCGGACCAGCCAGAGCATTTCATCCGCCGCCACGGCCTGTGGAGCGACGCGCAGGAAGCGATGGCGGCGGAGGTGCAGCGCCGGGTTGAGGTGGAGGGGATCCGCCTGGTCCGCCTGGCCTGGACCGACACCCACGGCCAGACCCGGGCCAAGGCGGTGACGCCGGCGGCGCTGCGGTCCGCGCTGACCGACGGCTACAACATCAATGTCGCGACCTGGACCCTGGACGCCTCCGGCGGCCGGGTCTTCGCCTCCTTCACCAGCGGCGGCGGCATGGGCCTGGCGGAAATGACCGGCTCGCCCAACATCGTCGCGGTGCCCGACCCGGCCAGCTTCCGCACCCTGCCCTGGGCGCCGGGCATCGGCTGGATGCTCTGCGACCCCTATTTCCGCGACGGCCGGCCGTTCCATTTCGGCGCCCGCCATGTCCTGCGCCGACAGGTCGCGGCGCTCGCTGAACAGGGGCTGCAGGCAATCGTGGGGCTGGAGGTCGAATGGTACCTGCTGCGGCTGGCACAGGAGGGCCTGGACGATGAGAACCTGGCCCGCCCCGGCCAGCGCCCCCTGCCCCCGGCCACCGTCGCGCCGGAGCCCGGCTTCTCCTACCACTCCGAAGCGAACATGGACCTGATGCAGCCGGTCCTGAGCGCGCTGGCGGACGCCTATGCCGCCACCGGCCTGCCCCTGCGGTCGGTGGAGAACGAATGGGGCGCGGGCCAGGTGGAATGCACCTTCGACGCCCGCGAGGCGCTGCAGGCCGCCGACGACTTCATCCTGTTCCGCAGCGCCACCCGGCAGGTCTGCCGCCGGCACGGCCATCTCGCCAGCTTCATGTGCAGCCCCGGCGCGCCGAGCCAGTATCCGAGCGGCTGGCACCTGCACCTGTCGCTGGTGCAGGCGGCCGGCGGGGCCAACCTGTTCACGCCGGCGCAATGCGACAGGCTGCTGTCGCCGCTGGGCCGCGCCTTCGTCGGCGGGCTGCTGGCGCAGGCGGCACCCGCCCTGGTCTTCGCCACCCCGACGGTGAACGGCTATCGCCGTTTCCGGGTCAATTCGCTCGCGCCGGACCGGGCCCATTGGGGCCATGACAATCGCGGCACCATGCTGCGTGTGCTGGGTGGTCCCGGCGACCCGGCCACCCGGCTGGAAAACCGGGTCGGCGAGCCGGCAGCCAACCCCTATCTGTTCATCGCCGCGCAGATCCTCTGCGGCCTGGACGGCCTGCGGCGGGAGACGGAACCGCCGCCACCCAGCGAGAACCCCTATCAGGACCCCGCCCCCGCTTTGCCGACCAGCCTGCACGATGCGCTGGCGGCGCTGGAGCGCAGCAGCCTGTTCCGCGACGGCTTCGGCGAGGTCTATCTGGACTATTTCCTGAAGCTGAAGCGGGCCGAGCTGGCGCGCTACGACGACTGGCTGGCGGCGACCGGCGTCCGGCCCGAGGATGGCGTGACCGAATGGGAGCGCCGCGAATATCTCGATGCGTTCTGACCGTGCGGGGGAAGCCATGACCGCCAGTGCCTACGATTTCGGCCATCTGGTGCAGGAGGACCGCGTGCATCGCAGCCTCTACACCGACCCGGCGATCTTCGACCTGGAGATGCGCCGCATCTTCGGCGGCACCTGGGTCTACCTGGCGCATGAGAGCCAGGTCGCCCAGCCCAACAGCTTCTTCCGCACCCGCCTGGGGCGGCGGCCGATCATCGTCACCCGCGACGGCGACGGCCGGCTGCACGGGCTCTACAACCGCTGCACCCACCGCGGCGCCACCATCTGCCGGCAGACCGCCGGCACCGCGAAGACGTTCCAGTGCCCCTATCACGGCTGGACCTTCCGCAATACCGGCGAACTGACCGGCGTGCCCTGGCCGGACGGCTATGCCGGCAACCTGCAGGGCGGCGCCTTCGACCTGGCGCGGATCCCGCGGCTGGAGAGCTATCGCGGTTTCATCTTCGGCACCCTGAACATGGCGGCCGCGCCGCTGCAGGCGCATCTGGGCCCGGTACGCCGGCCGATCGACGAATGGCTGGACCGCCATCCCGGCGCGGCGCTGGAGGTGCGGGAGGCGAACCGCCTGAAGTTCCGCGGCAACTGGAAGCTGGCCTACGACAATGCCGCAGACGGCTATCACGTGATCTTCTCCCACCGCTCGCTGCTGATGATGGAGAACCGCTTTGCCGCCGAGGATCAGAAGGGCATGTCGTTCTACAAGCAGCGCCCCGACAGCGGGCCGGTGCGGGTCCATGCCTATCCGAACGGCCACCATTTCAAGGACAAGCGGATGGCGATCGACCAGCGCCCCGGCGGGTTGTGGCGGACCGAGGGGCTGCATCCCGGCATGGAGCATTACGAGCGGCTGTTGCGGGACCGCTTCGGCGCCGATGCCGACCGCTATCTGGACCTGGCCTGCTCGGAACCGGTCAACATCAACGTCTTCCCGAACCTGCTGATCCTGGGCAACCACATCCAGGTGCTGGACCCCATCTCGGCGACCGAGACGGCGAGCGTCTGGTACGGCACCGCATTGGTCGACCCCGAGGGCAGCCTGGGCGAGGCGCTGGGACCGATCAATGCGCTGCGGATGCGCACGCAGGAGCAGTTCCCGACCTTCGGCGAGGTCGACGACCTGACCAATTTCGAGGAGATCCAGGCCGGCCTCGCCGCGGAGGAGGACGAATGGGTCTGGATGCATCGCGGCATGGGCCTGCCCGACCGGTTCGAGACGGACGGCGAGACGGTCAGCGGCCCGGCCACCGACGAGGTGTTCATGCGCCGCGCCATGTCGCACTACCGGGACCTGATGTCGGTCGAACCGGAGCTGACCGTGCTGCGGGGGGCGGAGGCATGACGAAGCCCGCAGCCGAAAGCCCCGCCACCGCCTCCTACTATGTCGGCGACGCCTTCTACCAGGACCTGGTCGATGCCTTCGCCCATCTGGAGGCCGACCTGCCGGAGATCGCCGACCGCGACCTGCGCGACCGGGTCGCGCTGCTGCTGAACCGCGAGGCGCGGCTGCTGGAGCAGGAACGCTACGACGCCTGGCTCGACCTGTTCGTGCCCGAATGCGCCTATTGGGTGCCGGCCACCCGGCCGCCGGGCGATCCGCGGCGGGAAATCACCGTGGCCTTCCACGACCGCCGCCAGCTCGAGGACCGCATCTTCCGCATCCGCACCGGCTATGCCTGGTCGCAATCGCCGGCCAGCCGCACGGTGCGGCAGGTGACGAACATCGCCCTGTTCGCGCTGCCGGCCAAAGCCGATCCGGGCGACGACCGGCTGCTGGCCCGCTCCGTCTTCCAGATCACCGAGTTCCGCGACGGCGATCTGCGCCGCCTGGACGGCCATGCCGGCCACCTGCTGGTCGACGGACCTGTCGGCCTGCGCATCCAGGCGAAGCAGGTCAACCTGATCGACTGCGACCAGAGCCTGCGCAATCCCAGTATCGTATTCTGAGGGCTGGCCGGGGATCAGGCGGTCCGCGCTTCGCCCCCGCCCGGCGGGCGCAGGGGAAAACTGCGCACCACGTCGCTGTCGTACGACAGCCCTGTCTCCAGCAGCGCCTGCGGTTCGACATCGTCCCTGTCGAAGCAGCAGAGCACCAGCCACGGCGCGTCCCCGCCGCACGCTTCCACGACAGGAACGAATAGCCGGAAGCCGTCATAGAACCTGCGGCCGCCACGACGCACCGCGCCGCGATGGAAGACGATCACGCGGTCGGCCAGGACCGTCTCGTAGGTGGGGCCGTAACGGGCTGCCGCGCCCGGACCCACAGCCTCGTCCAATGTCTTGCCCCGCGGGCTGCCGCCGAAGTTCCGGACCACCTCCTCGCCGGCCAGCCGATAGCGGAACTGGCCGTCCGCGCCACGCTCGATCATCCAGATATTCGGCAAGACGCCCTTGCGGCCCAGGCGCACAATGTCGATCCGGGGCCTCACCGGCAGGCCCGTGACAGGATCCAGCGCCCCGTCGATCGCTTCCAGGAAGGCCAGCAGCAAAGGCCTGTCCGCGCAGACAGCGTCGAGCCCGTTCGGCAGCATCCCATCCTCCGGCCCGGCCACCAATCGTACGATTGTAACCGCATCGCGGCATGGGCGCGACCGCCGGCCCGAAGTTCAGGAACCCGCCCCGCCGTCGGGGCGCAACGGGAAGAAGCGCACCTGGTCGTCGCGGAAGGTCAATCCCGCTTCCAGCACGGCCCGCTTCCCGGCCTTTCCCGGTCATGGCAGCAGAGGACCCGCATAATGGCAGGAAGACACGATAGCCGTAGTCGAACAGGCGGCTGCCGCGATGGGCCGGGCCGCGCTGATACATGACCGTCCGATCGTCCAGGATGCGGCAGAAGACCGGCGCGAACCGCGTCATGGCGTCCCCGCCCAACACCTCTTCCAGGGTCTTGCCGCGGGGGCTGGCGCCCAGGCTGTAGACCACCTCCTCGCCGGCCAGGCGAAAGCGGAACTGGCCATCGGGGCACCGCTCCAGGATCCAGATGTTCGGCAGGACGCCCTGCCGGCCCATCCGGATCACATCCAGACGCGATTTCGCCGGGAGACAGGTCGCGGGGTCGCAGGCCCTTTCCACCGCGTCCAGGAAACCGAGCAGCAGCGGCCGGTCCCGGCAAGCTTCGACAAGTTCCGCAGGCAGCATGGCCCGTCCCCGGTTCCCCCTTTGCCTGCACCGATCTTAACCTGCAATCCGCAGGAAGGAACGCGACCCGGCCGACACAGGCCGGCCGGGTCGCAACAAGACTTGGCCGCCCCGACACCTGGCCGGGACGGGGCCGGCATCAGGCGGCGAGCTGCGCCCGGGTGCGGCCGATCATCAGCGCCGCACGCGCGGCTTCCCGCCCCTTCTCGACGAAATGCGCCTTGAAGATCGCGTCGTGATGCGCCGTCTCCTGGTACTGGTGCGGGGTCAGCGAGACGGAGAGCACCGGCACGCCGGTGTCCATGCCGGCACGCATCAGCCCGTCGACGACGGCCTGGGCCACGAAATCGTGCCGGTAGATGCCGCCGTCGACGACGAAGGCGGCAGCCGCCACCGCGGCATAGCGGCCGCTGGCCGCCAGGTCGCGGGCCAGCAGCGGCAGCTCGAAGGCGCCGGGCACGTCGAAGACGTCGACCTGCTCCGGCGGGATCAGCTCCAGGAAGCCGTCCAGCGCGCGGGAAACGATATCGGCATGCCAGTTGGCCTTGGCGAAGGCATAGCGGGTGTGTGTCATCGTGATCTCTCCTTTCGCAACGGACACGTCACCCAAGGCGATCACGGGCACAGGACCGCAGGCGCAGGACGGAGTCCCGGCGCACGGCACCTCTGCGCGTTCTCTTCCATCCGGACTGTGACCGTCGGCCCAGGCCTCTCACCTGGTCTGCTGACCCCCGCAGCCGGACCCGCATTGCGGAAGGCGGCGGGGCGCTCGCGGGCTCGCAGCCATGGCTGCATACCGCCGGTGGGGACTTCCACCCCGCCCTGAGAACAGGGGCATTTTCCGACAGGTCGCGATCGGAAAACAAGCCGCGAGCGACAGGCGGCGCCGCCGTACACAGAAATCGCTCCGCTTCGCTTGGAACCTTTGCGCGGAATCTTTGTTCCTGGAAATGGCTTATTGCGCTCGATTGGGTCGGTGACGCCGCCGACCCGGCGACCAGCGTCCTTTCGGACATGCCGGCTGGCATCTGCCCGTCCGCGCAGATGCTGGCATTGCCAGAGCGGGGGGGGGCATCGAAAGGGACAGCACACCCAGGAAAATGACCGGAACCTAGTGAGCCGGGGCAGCCCTTCGCTGCTCTGCCTCCTGGCCGGTTCCCGGGTGTCGCCCTGGTAGGGAGGGAGGGGATCATGACCGATCCGGTCGGGCTGGCTGCCCGCGAAGGCAGTGGCGGCGTCCTCGTCGTGGAGGACGAAGGACTGGTCGCCATGTTCATCGAGGATATCCTGGAGGATCTCGGGCTGCCCTGCTGCGGGACCGCTGCGACCGCTGCAGAGGCGCTGGACCTGGCCGAGAGGCACCGGCCCAGCGCGGCATTGGTCGATATCGGCCTGCGCGGGAACCGCGACGGCATCGCGCTCGCCGAAGAACTGACCGGCCGCCTCGGCATTACCGTCGTCTTCCTCACCGGCGCCACCGACGACGCGACCCTGGAGCGCGCCAGGGCCACCGGCGCGCACGGCTTCCTCGGCAAGCCCTGCACGGAACCGGAGATCGCGGAGATCGTCCGTTCCGCCCTCGACGCCGCCACGGCCGGGGATCGCCCGGGCACCGCCTGAACCGGTATCCCGCCGCCACCGAGATTCCGCCTCTCATCCCTTCCGCCGCCGCACCGCAAGACCCCGCAGCCGCGCACCGATTCCAGCAGGAGAACCGCCATGGAAGCCGCCGTCGCCCAGCCCCTCACCGATCGGCAGGTCCTCAAGGCGCTGCGCGCCTTCCGCAAGGGCGACTTCTCCGCCCGGCTGCCCACCGGCTATGACGGCATCGACGGCGAGATCGCGGAGACCTTCAACGACGTCGTGGAACTGAACCAGCGGCTGATGAAGGAGCTGAGCCGGCTCAGCACCTCGGTCGGCAAGGAGGGCAAGACCAGCCAGCGGGCGGAGCTGACCGATGCCCGCGGCGGCTGGCAGACCAGCATCGATTCCGTGAACAGCCTGGTCAGCGACATGGCCTATCCCACCGCCGAGGTGGCACGGGTAATCGGCGCGGTGGCGAAGGGCGACCTGTCGCAGACGGTGGAGCTGAACATCGACGGCCGGCCGCTGCGCGGCGAGTTCCTGCGCATCGGCAAGATCGTCAACACCATGGTCGGGCAGCTTTCCTCCTTCGCCTCCGAGGTGACGCGCGTGGCGCGCGAGGTCGGCACCGAAGGCAAGCTGGGCGGCCAGGCCGACGTGAAGGGGGTCGCCGGCACCTGGAAGGACCTGACCGACAACGTGAACCTGATGGCGACCAACCTGACCGGGCAGGTCCGCAACATCGCCGAGGTCACAACCGCCGTGGCCAACGGCGACCTGTCGAAGAAGATCACCGTCGACGTGAAGGGCGAGATCCTGGAGCTGAAGGACACCATCAACACCATGGTGGACCAGCTCTCCTCCTTCGCATCCGAGGTGACCCGGGTGGCGCGCGAGGTGGGTACCGAGGGCAAGCTGGGCGGCCAGGCGAATGTGCGCGGGGTCGCCGGCACCTGGAAGGACCTGACCGACAACGTGAACCTGATGGCGACCAACCTGACCGGGCAGGTCCGCAACATCGCCGAGGTCACCACCGCCGTCGCCAACGGCGACCTGTCGAAGAAGATCACCGTCGACGTGAAGGGCGAGATCCTGGAACTGAAGGACACCATCAACACCATGGTGGACCAGCTCTCCTCCTTCGCCTCCGAAGTCAGCCGGGTCGCGCGCGAGGTCGGTACCGAAGGCAAACTGGGCGGTCAGGCGGACGTGAAAGGTGTCGCCGGCACCTGGAAGGACCTGACCGACAATGTGAACGCGATGGCGACCAACCTGACCGGGCAGGTCCGCAACATCGCCGAGGTGACGACCGCGGTGGCCCGGGGCGACCTGTCGAAGAAGATCACCGTCGACGTGAAGGGCGAGATCCTGGAGCTGAAGGACACCATCAACACCATGGTGGACCAGCTCTCCTCCTTCGCATCCGAAGTCAGTCGCGTCGCCCGCGAGGTGGGCACCGAGGGCAAGCTGGGCGGCCAGGCCGACGTGAAAGGTGTCGCCGGCACCTGGAAGGACCTGACCGACAATGTGAACGCGATGGCGACCAACCTGACCGGACAGGTCCGCAACATCGCCGAGGTGACGACGGCGGTCGCCAACGGCGACCTGTCGAAGAAGATCACGGTGGATGTCCAGGGCGAGATCCTGGAGCTGAAGAACACCATCAACACCATGGTGGACCAGCTCTCCTCCTTCGCCTCCGAGGTGAGCCGGGTCGCGCGCGAGGTGGGCACCGAGGGCAAGCTGGGCGGCCAGGCCGACGTGCAGGGGGTCGCCGGCACCTGGAAGGACCTGACCGACAATGTGAACGCGATGGCGACCAACCTGACCGGCCAGGTGCGCAACATCGCGGAGGTGACCACCGCCGTGGCCCGCGGCGACCTGTCGAAGAAGATCACCGTCGACGTGAAGGGCGAGATCCTGGAGCTGAAGGACACCATCAACACCATGGTGGACCAGCTCTCCTCCTTCGCG
>NZ_JBHRTR010000048.1:0-30617 GCF_042646425.1 Marinibaculum pumilum | reverse complement strand
GCGAGGTGGGCACCGAAGGCAAGCTGGGCGGCCAGGCCGACGTGAAGGGGGTCGCCGGCACCTGGAAGGACCTGACCGACAACGTGAACGCGATGGCGACCAACCTGACCGGCCAGGTGCGCAACATCGCCGAGGTGACGACCGCGGTGGCCCGCGGCGACCTGTCGAAGAAGATCACCGTCGACGTGAAGGGCGAGATCCTGGAGCTGAAGAACACCATCAACACCATGGTGGACCAGCTCTCCTCCTTCGCCTCGGAAGTCAGCCGGGTCGCGCGCGAGGTGGGCACCGAAGGCAAGCTGGGCGGCCAGGCCGACGTGAAGGGGGTCGCCGGCACCTGGAAGGACCTGACCGACAATGTGAACGCGATGGCGACCAACCTGACCAGCCAGGTCCGCAACATCGCCGACGTCACGACGGCGGTCGCCAACGGCGACCTGTCGAAGAAGATCACGGTGGATGTCCAGGGCGAGATCCTGGAGCTGAAGGACACCATCAACACGATGGTGGACCAGCTGAACTCCTTCGCCTCCGAGGTGACCCGCGTCGCGCGGGAGGTGGGCACGGAGGGCAAGCTGGGCGGCCAGGCCGACGTGAAGGGGGTCGCCGGCACCTGGAAGGACCTGACCGACAACGTGAACATGATGGCGACCAACCTGACCAACCAGGTGCGCGGCATCGCCGACGTGGTCACCGCGGTCGCCAAGGGCGACCTGACCCGCAAGCTGACGGTGGACGCCAAGGGCGAGATCGCCGCGCTCGCCGACACCATCAACGGCATGATCATCACCCTGGCCACCTTCGGCGACCAGGTGACCAACGTGGCGCGCGAGGTGGGGATCGAGGGCAAGCTGGGCGGCCAGGCACGGGTGCCGGGCGCCGCCGGCCTGTGGCGCGACCTGACCGACAACGTGAACCAGCTGGCGGCGAACCTGACCACCCAGGTGCGCGCCATCGCCGAGGTCGCCACCGCGGTGACCACCGGCGACCTGACCCGGTCCATCACCGTCGAGGCCTCCGGCGAGGTCGCGGCGCTGAAGGACAATATCAACGAGATGATCCGCAACCTTGAGGATACGACCCTCAAGAACACCGAGCAGGACTGGCTCAAGACCAACCTGGCGCGCTTCACCCGGCGGCTGCAGGGCGAGCGCGACCTGGTCACCGTCTCCAACCTGGTGCTGTCGGAACTGGCGCCGCTGGTCAATGCCCAGCACGGCGTCTTCTACATGGCGCGGTCGGAGGAGGACGAGGAGCGGAGCCGCGAGGAAGGCACGGTGCTGGACCTGCTGGCCAGCTATGCCTTCCGGCAGCGCAAGTCGCTCTCCAACCGATACCACCTGCGCGAGGGCCTGGTCGGGCAATGCGCCTTCGAGAAGAGCCGCATCCTGCTGACCGAAGTGCCGCACGACTATGTGCAGATCAACTCCGGGCTGGGCGAGGCCAAGCCGCTGAACATCGTCGTCCTGCCGGTGCTGTTCGAGGGCGAGGTCCAGGCGGTGCTGGAGCTGGCCTCCTTCAACCGCTTCAACGAGGCGCACCTGTCCTTCCTGGACCAGCTGATGGAGAGCATCGGCATCGTGCTGAACACGATCGCCACCAACATGCGCACCGAGGACCTGCTGAAGCAGTCGCAGCGCCTGACGGCGGAACTGCAGAGCCAGCAGGAGGAGCTGCGCACCACCAACGACCGGCTGGAACAGCAGGCCGCCACGCTGCGCCAGTCGGAGGACCTGCTGAAGTCGCAGCAGGAGGAACTGCGCCGCAAGAACGACGAACTGCAGGAGAAGGCACAGCTGCTGGCGGCGGAGAAGCGCCAGGTGGAGGCCACCAACATGGAAGTGGAGCGCGCCAAGCAGTCGGTGGAGGAAAAGGCGGAGCAGCTGGCCCTGACGTCCCGCTACAAGTCGGAATTCCTGGCGAACATGAGCCACGAGCTGCGCACGCCGCTGAACTCCATGCTGGTGCTGTCGAAGCTGCTGGCCGACAATGCCAACCGCAACCTGAACGACAAGCAGATCGAGTTCGCGCGGACGATTTATTCCTCCGGCAACGACCTGTTGTCCTTGATCAACGAGATCCTGGACCTGTCCAAGATCGAATCCGGCGCGATGCAGGTCGATGTCCGGGAGCTGCGCTTCGAGGGGCTGGAGGAGCATCTGCGTCGGACCTTCGACCAGGTCGCCGCCGAGCGCGGCCTGGACTTCAGGATCGACTTCGACAAGGGTCTGCCGAAGCAGATCTACACCGATGCGATGCGCCTGCAGCAGGTGCTGTTCAACCTACTGTCCAACGCCTTCAAGTTCACCCATGACGGCGAGGTCGCGCTGACCGCCCAGGTGGCGAAGGACGGCTGGAGCCCGGACCATCCGGTCCTGTCGACCTCCGCCCAGGTGATCGCCTTCACCATCTCCGATACCGGGATCGGCATTTCCGAGGATCACCAGAAGATCATCTTCGAGGCGTTCCAGCAGGGCGACGGCTCGACCAGCCGGAAGTACGGCGGCACCGGGCTCGGCCTGTCGATCAGCCGCGAGATCGCCAAGCTGCTGGGCGCGGAGATCACCCTGCGCAGCGAGGCGGGCAAGGGCAGCACCTTCACCCTGTACATGCCGATCGACCTGGACCCGGCCGACAGCCTGTCGGGCAGCGAGCCGGCCCCCACCCGCACCCTGCCGCCCCGCAGTCTGCCGCCCCATAATCTTCCAACCGCAGAGACGCCGCCGCCGGAGGCGGTCGCACTGCCGGCTCCCAGCGCCGCCATTGACGACCGCCGCAAGCTCGACGGCAGCACCCCCGCCGTGCTGATCGTCGAGGACGATGTCGGTTTCGCCAACATACTGCTGGACATCGTGCGCGAGACCGAAATGAAAGGGGTGGTGATCGGCCGCGGCCGCGAGGTGCTGTCGATGGCGCGCGAGCAGCGCATCGACGCGATCTCCTTCGACATCGGCCTGCCGGACATGCACGGCTGGGCCCTGTTCGACCGGCTGAAGCATGACATCGGCACCCGCCACATCCCGATCCACATCATCTCCGTGCAGGAACAGAAGATGCGCGGGCTTGAGATGGGCGCCTTCGGCTTCACCGGCAAGCCAGCGGAGCGGGAGCTTCTGGCCGCCTCCTTCACCCGCCTGCGCGACTTCGTCAGCCGCCCGGCGCGACGGCTTCTGGTGGTCGGCAGCGGGGATATGGGACTGGCGGGCGTCCTGGACGCCGGCGACAGGCTGCAGGTCCAGGTGGTGCCGCGGACAGAGGCGATGCAGGCGATGCAGGCGGAACCGGTGGACTGTGTCGTCCTCGACCTGACCGCGGCGCCGGCTCAGGGCCTGAAGTTCCTGACTGCGCTGCGCGATGCGGACCTGCCCGGGGATCCGTCCGGGAAGCTGGAAGGAGAACTGCCGGTGATCGTCCATACCGGAACCAGCCTTTCCGCCAGGACGGCGGAGGCGCTGCGCGCACCAATGCCCTGGATCGTGAGGCGGATCACCGCCCATCGGGACACCTTGATCGACGAAGTTGCGAAGAACCTGCACCTGCCGGTGGCGGAGCTGGGGGCCGAGGCACAGGAAGCGATCGACCGGGTCTCCCGTACCGACGCCGCCTTGAACGGGGCGCGCATCGCGATCATCGACGACGACATCCGCAACATCTTCTCGCTGACCAGCGTTCTGGAACAGCACGGGGTGGAGGTCTTCCATGCGGAGGACGGCGAAGGCGGCATCGCACTGGTGCATGACACGGCGGGCCTGGACATGGTGCTGGTGGATATCATGATGCCGGAGATGGACGGCTACGAGACATTGCGCCGCCTGCGCCGGCTGGGCGAACCGCTGGGATCGCTGCCGCTGATCGCGGTGACGGCGAAGGCGATGGCGGAGGATCGGCAGAAATGCCTGGACGCCGGTGCCTCCGACTATCTCGCCAAGCCGGTCGATCCGGAGCAGCTGATCTCGACCGTGCGCACCTGGCTTTACAAAGCGGAGGCCGCCCGTTCCGCCGGCGGAACGCGCCGCGGGGACGGGGTCCCCCGGTCAGGTCACGAAAGCAGGGGAGGACAGGACGAAGACGGGTCCGTCGAGGAATGAGCGCGGACCCGATGGCCCTGGTCACGCCGCCGGCGGTCGAACGACCGGCCGTGCTGGTGGTCGATGACGAACCCTCCAACCTGACGGCGTTTCGCGAGATTCTGGCCAGCCTGGACGCCGACATCGTGACCGTGGGCTCCGGACAGGAGGCCCTGCGCCAGGTCTTGCGGCGGGAATTCTGCGCGATCCTGATGGATGTGCGCATGCCGGAGATGGACGGCTACGAGACCGTCGGCTTCATCCGACAGCGCGAGCGGTCGCGGCGCATCCCGGTGATCTTCCTGACCGCCTATGACCGCGACAATGCCCAGGTCTATCGCGGCTATTCCGAGGGCGCGGTAGACTATGTCTTCAAGCCGGTGGAACCGGTCGTCCTGCGGGCCAAGGTCTCGGTCTTCGTCGAGCTGTTCCGGCAATCCGCGGAGATCCGCGCCAAGGCGGAGCAGGAGCGCCGCCTGCTGCGCGAGAACATGCGGATCCGGAGCGAGCAGGTCGCCGCGGAACGACAGCTCCGCACCACCGAGGCACGCGAGGCGACGATCCTGCGGCTGTTGCCGATCGCCGTCTACGAGGCGGCGCCGGCCGCCGACGGGCCGGTGCGCACCTTCCTGCACAGCGAGAGCGCGGAGCGTCTGCTGGGCTTCAGCGCCCTGGACCTGTCCCCCGATCCAGGCTTCTGGCCGGACCGCATGCATGACGAGGACCGCGAGCGTGCTGTCGGGGCGATGCGCGGGCTTGCCCCCGGCGACAGCTATTCCGTGGAGTATCGCTGGCGCTGCGCCGACGGCGGCTATCGCACATTCCTGGACCAGGGCGTCATGGCGGAGGCGCCGGACAGCGACGGTCCGGCGCGGATCTACGGCACCCTGCTGGACGTGCACGAGCGGCACCTGCTGGAGCAGCAGCTGATGCACGCCCAGAAGATCGACACGATCGGCAAGCTGACCGGCGGGATCGCGCACGACTTCAACAACATGCTTACGGTGGTGATCGGCAATCTGGACGCCCTGCAACGCAACGAGGAACTGGGCGGCAGGGCGGCCCGCCGGGTCGACCGCGCCCTGCAGGGCGCGCTGCACTGCCGCGACTTCACCCAGCGGCTGCTCGGCTTCGCACGGGCGCAGAACCTGGCCCCCCAGGTGCTGGACCTGAATGCGCAGATCCGTGGTCTTTCCGACCTGGTGGCCCGGACCCTGGGGGAACGGGTGGAGATCGAGACCGAACTGGCCGAAGGGCTCTGGCCGGTCCGCAGCGATCCGGGCCAGATCGAATCCGCCCTGCTCAACCTGCTGGTCAATGCGCGCGACGCCATGCCCGATGGCGGCGCGGTGACGATCCGCACCGGCAACGTCACCATCGGACGGGACCGGGTGGAACCGGCACCGGACCTGCGCAACGGCCCCTTCGTCATGATCGAGGTCGCCGACAGCGGCGTCGGCATGGCCCCCGAAGTGCTGGCGCGGGCGACCGAGGCCTTCTTCACCACGAAGGCGGCGGGCCATGGCACCGGCCTCGGCCTGAGTACGATCCACGGCTTCGTGCGGCGTGCCGAGGGCGACCTGACGATCAGCAGTCGCGCGGGCGAGGGCACCAGGGTCCGGCTCTACTTCCCGCGCGACACGACCGCAACCGACGCGCGCGGCGTCGCGGCAGAAGGCGAAGCACGCGGCGAACTGCCGCGCGCCCGGAAGCGCGAATGCATCCTGGTGGTGGAGGACGAAGAGGCGGTCCGCCAGAGCGCGGTCAGCACCCTGCGCGAACTCGGCTACACGGTGAAGGAAGCCGGCAATGCGGATGCCGCACTGGCGGCGCTGGACGCATCGAAGCGTGTCTGCCTGCTGTTCACCGACATCATCATGCCGGGCTCCGCCAACGGCTATCAGCTCGCCCGGGAGGCGCAGCGCCGGCGCCCCGAACTGAAGGTGCTGTTCACCTCCGCCTATGGGGGGGAGGTCACGGCGGGGTCGGAAGCGCCGGTCGACGCCGCCTTCCTGCGCAAGCCCTACCGCGATTTCGAGCTGGCACAGGCCATCCGCAGCGCGATGGATTAGGGCGCCAGGGCAAAGCGAAGCAAGGAGGCCCCATGGCCGCACAGAGCGCCTCGAAGACCGTCATCTATGCCGCGCTGGCGGGCAATGCCCTGATCGCGGCGACCAAGTTCGCCGCCGGTGCCTATACCGGCTCTTCCGCCATGCTGTCGGAGGCGATCCATTCCCTGGTGGACACCGGCAACCAGGGCCTGCTGCTGTTCGGCATCGCCCGGTCGCGCCGGCCGGCCGACGACGAACATCCCTTCGGCTATGGCATGGAGCTTTACTTCTGGGCCTTCGTGGTGGCGATCCTGATCTTCGGCCTGGGCGCCGGGATCTCCTTCTACGAGGGACTGGCGAAGATCTCCGACCCGCACCCGGTCACTGACTACGGGATCAACTATGCCGTGCTGGGCGCGGCGATGCTGTTCGAAGGCGTCGCCTGGTTCCTGGCGTTCCGCGAGTTCAACCGGATCCGCGGAAAGCGCAGCCTGCTGGACGAGGTCCGGCAGTCGAAGGACCCGACCGTCTTCACCGTGCTGTTCGAGGACAGCGCCGCCATGCTGGGCCTCGTCGCCGCCTTCGCCGGCCTGCTGGCGTCGCAGTTCCTGGGCCTGGCCTGGGCCGATGCCGCGGCCTCCCTTGCGATCGCCGCCATCCTGGCCTGCACCGCGGTGGCGCTGGCGTACGAGACCAAGAGCCTGCTGACCGGCGAGGCGGCGCGCGGCTCCACCGTTGCGGGGCTGACGCGGATGGCATTGGCGGAGCCCGCGGTGCGGGCGGTGAACGAGCTGCGTACCCTGCATTTCGGCCCGAACGACATCCTGGCGACGATCAGCCTGGACTTCCACGACCGTTCCACCCTGGCCGATATCGAGGCCACCGTCGCCCGGCTTGAACGCGAGATGAAGGCGCGCTTCCCCACGGTCACGCGAATATTCATCGAGGCGCAGGCCGCGGAGCATCATGCCGCCGATGCCCGCCGTACCAAGGCGGCGCACGGCACCGGCTCCTGAAGACGCGATCGCCCCTTCACGGGGCAACGAAGCCCTGTCGCGACCTGCCGCGTCAGCCGGCAGGCCTATCGGCCGACCGAAAGGGCACCATCGCAGCCCCATCTAGGGAAGCTGTTCCTGTATCGGTGCGATCCATGACTGCCCTGCCTTTCATGACGGAAGTATTGCATCCGACCTTGGTTGCCACGGGTGCGGCCCGGCGTATCATCGCGGCGGCCAGAAGGGCCGTATGGCGGAGGGACGATGCAGTCAGTCAGCGGATCGGACCGGACGACGGTGGACGACCCTGCGACGGACCTTGCCGCCGTCTTCGCCGCACCGCTTTCGCACCCGCGCCTTGCGGAGAGCCCGCGTGGATGAGGAACTGCGCTTCGGGTCGTTCTCGATACATCCCGGCAGGCGCAGCCTCCTGCGGGACGGTGTCGCGGTGCCACTCGGCAGCCGGGCCATCGATATCCTGCTGTTCCTGGCCGCCCATCCCGGCGAGGTGAAGAGCAATCAGGAGATCGTCGACCGGGTCTGGCCCAGCACCTTCGTCCAGGAAGCGAACCTGCGGGTGCATATCTCCGCTCTCAGGAAAGCCCTGGGCGACACAAGGGGCGAACCGCGCTTCATCGCGAACGTGCCGGGCCGGGGCTATGCCTTCGTGGCGGCGGTCGAACGGGTCGCCGCATTCGCCCGGATGCCGGCGGGCAGACCGCCGCAGGATGCGGCGGACCGCCTGCGCATCCTGGGCCGCGACCAGAACATTGCCGCGATCATCGCCCAGCTGTCCAAGGGCCGGCTTGTCACGATCACCGGCCCGGGCGGCATCGGCAAGACCACGGTCGCGCGGGCCGTCCTTGCCGCCCTCGCGCCGGCACCCGGCGCGGTTTCCATCGATCTTTCCGAAGTCGGCGACGCGGACCTGGTCCAGACCCTGTTCGCCTCCGCGCTGGGCCTCCCCTCACGCTCCGCCGATGCGATCGCCGAGATGGCGAGAGCGCTCGACGCCCGCCAGGCGCTGGTGGTGCTGGACAGCTGCGAGCATGTCGTCGAAGCGGTCGCCCTGCTGGTCGAAGCGATCCTCGACCTGACGCAGAGCGTCTGCTTCCTGGCGACCAGCCGGGAGCCGCTCCGGGTCACCGGCGAACGGGTCCACAGGCTGAAGCCGCTGGACCTTCCGCTCTCCGGCGTATCGGCGGAAGTGGCGGCCCGGTCGCCGGCCGTGCAGCTGTTCGTGGAGCGGGCCGATGCCTGCCTCGGCGGCTACGAACTGAGCGACGCGGATGCCCCGGCCGTTGCCGAAATCTGCACCCGGCTGGACGGCATCGCGCTGGCGATCGAACTGGCGGCCGGCCGGCTGGAATCGATGGGTGTCGCGGCCCTGGCCGGATCCCTTGCCGACGGGTTCAAGCTGCTGACCCGGGGCCGGCGGACGGCACTGCCGCGGCACCAGACACTGCGGGCGACCCTGGACTGGAGCTATCACTTGCTGACCCGGGCGGAGCAGCAGGCGCTGGCAGAGATCTCGGTATTCCGGGGCCGCTTCACCCTGGATGGCGCGGAGGCAGTGGTGTCCGGCGATGGTGCCGAGGCGATGGCGGGCCTGGTCGCGAAGTCGCTTGTCCTGGCGGAGCCGGCCTCGGCGGGGGAGAGTTACCGGCTTCTCGACACCACCCGCATCTATGCGGCGGAGAAGCTGGCGGAGTCGGGCGCGGAGGATGCCGCAAGGGCCAGGACCTTGGCATATATGTGCAGCCTGCTGGAGGCATCCGGGACGGTCGTGCAGGCCGGATCGGCGGACGAGATCGCCGGACGTTTCGGATATCTGCTTCCCAGCCTGCGGGTCGGCCTGGACTGGGCGTTCGGCGATGGCGGCGACCGCCTCCTGGGCACGCGGGCGACCGTGGCGTCGCTTCCCCTGTTCTTCAAGCTTTCCCTCTTCGACGAATGTTTCGCTGCGATCACGACCTCCCTCACCTACCTCGATGCCGATCAGGGGCGGGACGAGGCCAGCCGGATGAAGCTCTACGCCGCGCTCGGCTGGCAGCGGATGCAGACGATCTATTCGGCCGGGCACGGCGCGACCGCCAGCAGCAGGGCGGGCAGGATCGCGCGGCGGATCGGCGATGTCGACCACCAGCTGCGGGCGCTCTGGGGGCTCTGGGTCGATGCCGTCAACCGGGGGGAGCCGGCCCACGGACTGGAACTGGCGGATACCTTCACCGACCTGGCGGCCACGTCGTCGGACCCGACCGATACCCTGGTCGGGCGGCGCATGCAGGGCGCCACGCTCCATTGGATGGCGCGTCACGCGGAATCCCGCGCCATTCTCGCCGCCATGCTCGCCGACTATGAGGCCGTCGCCTCGCAGAGCCACTCCTTCCGCTTCCAGTTCGACCAGCGCGTCACGGCGCATATCGTCCTTGCGCGGTGCAGGTGGTTCCTGGGCGAGGAGGCGGAGGCGATGCGCGAGGTCGAGGACGCCCTGCGATACGCCATGGAGATCCGGAATCAGGCGTCCGTCTGCAACCTGCTTGCGGAGGCGGGCTGCCCGCTCGCTCTATTGGCGGAGGATGACGCTCGGGCGGCGCGCTATGTCGGCATGCTGAAGGAGCATACGAAGGCGGCCGCACTGGACGTGTGGAACGCCTATGCGGACTGCTTCGAGGCGGAACTGATCTACCGGTCAGGCGACAGCCGGGGCTGCCTCCGGCAGCTGCACCCGAACATGCAGCGACTCCGCGCGGCCGGTTTCGTGCTGCTGGAATCGCAGTTCACAGCCGTCGAGGCACGCGCGATGGCCGCACTCGGGCAGCATGAAGCGGCGATCCGGCTCCTTGACGCCGCGCTTGCGGCCGCCACGTCCACGCAACAGTTGTGGTGCCTGCCCCTGCTGCAGCGCGCCAGGGGCACGATTGCAGCGGATTTCGCGGACGAAGCGGCAGCGCTGGCCAGCTTCACCGCCGCAATCCGCGCCGCGGAAGAGGCCGGCGCGGCCGCCTTCGGCCGGCGCCTGCATGAGGACATCCGGCGGACCGGCCTGTCCGCCAGGTTCTGACCGCCGGCCTGCCGGACCGGATCCCGGCGCCACGGACCGCGACCCGCCATTTGCATGGATTTACATCTCGCAACTCGCCGGCACGGTCCCGGGTCGCGACGATCAGGCGGAACAGGGGGGACTCCATGCAAGCCAGCCCGCCGGTGCGGTTCCTGATCGTCCTGTCCATGCAGGAAAATTGCGCAAGGTCCGCCGGCCCGGCCCGGATCGAGCATTTCGCCCCGGCCTACTACCTGTTCAAGGATGCCGGCGCCGATACCGTGCTTGCCTCGCCCTGCGGCGGCGATGCGTCGCTTGCTATCGCCCCCGGCGATGGCGGCGGCAGCGATCCGGACACAATCCGCTTCCTGGCCGACAGGCATGCCCGCGACGACCTGGCGGACATGCTGTGCATCGGCCAGATCGTGGCGGAGGAGTTCGATGCCGCCCTGTTCGTCGGCTTCTCCGGAGCAATCCGGCGGCCCGACGCGCTGGGGGTCGCTCCGCTCCTGGCAGCAATGCTCGATCTGGGCAGACCGGCCGCGGTGGTCCCGGGACGCGGCCTGCAGCTCGCTGCCGGCGATGCGGCAGAGAGCCTGCTGCTTGTCGCCGACCATCCGCAGGCCGCGCGCCTCGCTGCCCATGCCCTTCTCACGATCGTCGAGATGCAGCGCCGGATCGAACCGGCGGGCGCCTGACCTCCCGCGGATCGCTTTGCATCGATTTGCGACGCTTCACTCGCCTTCCGCCGGCCTGCCGGCACACCCTGCCCGTGTCGAACCGCAGCGAACCGAGCGCAATGAGGGTCGCCATGAACGAACGCACTTTCACACCAGCCCCAGGCGCCACACGGCGCGACGTGCTTGTAGCCGGTGGCTTCGCGATCGCAGCGGCGACGCTGCCGATCGGAGCCCTTGCCGCCGCCACCAGCACCTCTCAGAACCCGAAAGGAGACAGGATCATGTCATTCGTCGAGACCAGGGACGGGACCAGGATTTTCTACAAGGACTGGGGTCCGCGCGACGCGCAGGCGATCGTCTTCCATCACGGCTGGCCGCTGAGCGCCGACGACTGGGACGCGCAGATGCTGTTCTTCCTGGCCAAGGGCTACCGGGTCATCGCCCATGACCGCCGGGGACATGGCCGGTCCTCCCAGACCTCGAACGGCAACGACATGGACACCTATGCGGCCGATGTCGCGGCGCTGGCCGAAGCGCTCGACCTGAGGGGCGCAGTCCATGTCGGCCATTCCACCGGCGGCGGCGAGGTCGCCCACTACGTGGCGCGGGCGAAGCCGGGGCGGGTGTCGAAGGCGGTGCTGATCGGCGCGGTGCCGCCGATCATGTTGAAGACGCCGGCCAATCCGGGCGGGCTGCCGATCGAGGTGTTCGACGGCTTCCGCGCCGCCTTCGTCGCCAACCGGGCGCAGTTCTTCCTCGATATCCCGTCCGGTCCCTTCTATGGCTACAACCGCCCGGGGGCGGAGGTCAGCCAGGGCGTCATCCAGAACTGGTGGCGGCAGGGCATGATGGGCGGCGCGAAGCCGCAATACGACTGCATCAAGGCCTTCTCGGAGACCGACTTCACGGAGGACCTGAAGACGATCGCGGTGCCCACCCTGGTGATGCACGGAGACGACGATCAGCTCGTGCCCTATGCCCAATCCGCGGTGCGGTCGGTCGACCTGCTGAAGACCGGCTCCCTGCAGACCTATGCCGGACTGTCGCACGGCCTGTGCACCACCCACCCGGATCTGGTCAATGCCGACCTGCTGGCCTTCATCCAGGGCTAGCGGCGGACGACGATCCCGGCACGCCGACGGCCGCATGCAAGCTGCGCAGCGGCCGTCGGCCCGGGATCGCCGCGCAGCTTGCGGCACCTCCAATGGACGAAGCCAGGGAAAGGCGGATATGCACCCATGCGGACGGCCCGCCCGTCGCCGACAAACTGGACATCCAGACCGCCGGTCCGCGCGGCCCGTCCTTCCTTCAGGGCAGCACTATTATCCGATCTCGGCCGGGGCTTGGGAGATGGCTCCGGGGGGTCATGAGCTGCCCTTGCCGGTTGAGGGCGAAGCGGCGCACTGGGACCATCGGGTGGATGAGGACCACTACGAACAGCCCGGCAACCTGTTCCGGCTGATTTCGCCGGCGGCACGGCAGGCCCGGTTCGCGAACACGGCTCACAGCCTCGGCCTGGCGGAGCGGCGGATCCAGCTGCATCACATCGCCAACTGCAGCCAGGCCGATCCCGCATATGGCGCAGGCATCGCCGCGGCCCTGGTACTGGAGGTAGACTGCACCGCGGAATGAATGCATGGGCTCCGCACCGCAGAGCCGCAAGCCGCCGGTGGGCGTGCCCCTTCAGCCGGCAACGCTCTGGCCCAGACGGATCGCTTGACCCGAAGCATCACATTCCACGACCATGGTGACCGGTATCCGTGCCAGAAGGCGCGTTAGAGTTGTACGGCAAGCAGGTTCGGCGAGAGCAGCGATCCATGGTCGAATGCGGGACAGATTCGGAAAGCGCCCGGCTGGAGGCTCTGGAGCGTTACGGGATTCTCGATACCGAACCGGAGCAAGCCTACGACGAGGTCACCGCTATTGCCGCCGGCATCTGCGAAACGCCGATCGCAATTGTCAGTCTCGTTGACCGCGACCGGCAGTGGTTCAAGAGCTGTGTCGGATTGGAGGTCAGGGAAACCCCGCGCGACGTCGCATTCTGCCACCATGCCATCCAGCGGCCGGGCATCCTGGAGGTGGAAGATGCGCTGGAGGATCCGCGGTTCCGTTCCAATCCGCTGGTCACCGGTGCGCCGGGTATTCGCTACTACGCCGGCGCCCCGCTGGAAACCCCAGACGGTCACCGGCTGGGAACGCTATGTGTGATCGACCGGCAGCCACGCCGCATCAGCCTGCCGCAACGGCGCGCCTTGGAAGCTTTGGCGCGACAGGTAGTGTCCCAGCTCGAGCTTCGGTCCGCATTCCGCACGACGGAATTGATGCGCCGCAGGCTGGAAAAGGAAGTCGCCAGACGTACCGCCCTAGAGCAGCAATATCGCCGCGCGGAGGGCTTCCTGCGGGAAACAGGCGACGCCCTGCCGGATCACATCGCCATCCTGGACCGCGAAGGGGTGATCCTGCAGGTGAACCGGGCGTGGATGCGATTTGCCAGGCGAAACGCACCGCCATCGGCCCTGCCGCGGCTGGGCCCGGGCGCCAACTACCTGCAGGTGTGCGACGCAGGCTCTGCCCGTGGCTGCATGGAGGCGGCGGAGGTGGCCGGTGCGATCCGCGCCGCTCTCCAGGGCACAATCGAGGCAGGCTGGAATCTTGAATATCCCTGCCACAGCGACCGCCGGAAGCGCTGGTATATCGCGCGCGTCGCCGGATTTTCCGAAGGCAGCAAGGCCTATGCCGTAATCTCCCACCACGACATCACGCAGCGAAGGCAGGCCGAGGAGGAACTCTGGGCGCTGAACCGCAACCTGGAGGATCGCGTGGCTGCCCGTACCGGCGAACTGTCGCAGGCCAACAGCCAACTGCGCGAGAGCGAGGCGCAGCTGCGCGCCCTGGCCGCCCGCCTGCGGCGGATCCGCGAAGAGGAGCGCAAGCTTATCTCGCGCGAGATCCACGACGAGCTCGGACAGTTGCTCACCGTCCTAAAGATCGACCTGGCGGTGCTGCGCAGCGACCTTCTCGCCGACGGCGACGGTCCCCCACCCGATCAGGTCGCCGCGGAGCTGGAGGGCATGGCCGGGCTGGTGGGCGACACATTGCAATCGGTGAAGCGTATCGCCAAGACGCTTCGGCCGGAGGTCCTGGACAGCATCGGCCTGGAGTCCGCCCTGCAGTTGCAGGCAAGCGAATTCCGGTCCCGCTCCGGAACGGTCTGCGACATTCGAATCGATGCCGACCTGTCGCAGCTCGACGAAGACGTTCGAACCGCCCTGTTCCGCATCACGCAGGAAGCACTGACCAACGTGGCACGCCACGCCCAGGCGAACCGGGTCGAAATTCGCATCGCGCGGGACAAAGGCAGCCTGGTGCTCTCTGTGCGCGACGATGGCGTCGGCTTCGCCCGTCTGGACACCGCACCGACATCGCTGGGCATCCTCGGCATGCGCGAGCGCGCCGCCGATATCGGCGCAAGGCTGGATCTTCAGGGTGCCCCCGGCAACGGCACCGCTGTCGTCGTCACCTTGCCCACCGCACAGCCCTGATGCGACGGTGAGCCCGATGATCCGCGTGTTGATCGCCGATGACCACAGCCTGATCCGGGAAGGACTCGCCAAGGTCCTCGCCCGCCAGTCCGATATCCGGCTGGTGGCCGAAGCAAGCAACGGCACCGAGGCGGCGAGAAAGGCCGGCAGCGACGACGTGGACGTCGCGATCCTGGACTTCAACATGCCCGGGCGCAGCGGGCTGGATGCCCTGAGCCATATCCGTGCGCTGCGACCGAAGCTGCCCGTGATCATCCTCAGCATGATGCCCGAGCGGGACCTCGCGCTGCGCGCCTTCAGGGGTGGCGCCGATGGCTTCGTGTCCAAGGACAGCGCCGCGGAAGAAATCGTCGAAGCTGTCCGTACCGTCGCGTCCGGCGCAAAGTATGTCAGCGCGGCGGTTGCCGAACTCCTGGCAGTCGGGATCGCCGCACCGGAGTCCCAACAGCCCCACGAAGCGCTCTCCAACCGCGAGTTCCAGATCATGCGGATGATCGCCTCCGGTCACGGGACCAGGCAGATCGCCGACGAACTGTCGCTGAGCGTCAATACCATAGCGACCTATCGGCGGCGGGTCCTGGAGAAACTGGGACTGAAGAACGACGCCGACATCATCCGCCATGCCATCCAGTACAGGCTGATAGATTGAGGACCTTCTGTCACGACTTTCGCGACAGGATGTTCGCCGCATCCGCGACAGCAGGATCGCTGTCCCTGCGATAGTGGCCTAGCGCCTCGCCGCCTACTTTGTCCGACATGAGCAATCGGACAGGTGGCCGCGCCATGAAGGTACTGATCTGCGACGACTCGGCGTTGGTGCGCGCATGTTATGTGCGCCAGATTCGCCGCCTCCCCTTCGTCAGCGAGGTGGTGGAGGCTGCTGACGTCGCCGGCGCGCGCGCGGCAATCGATGCCTCGTGTCCCTCGGTCGTTCTTCTCGACTATTTCATCGGCCTCGAAACGGCGCTGGACGTTCTGCACGGCATCGTCCTGCCGAGCCCCTGTCCCCGGCTGCTCGTCTTCTCCGCCGATCCTGAGGGCATCCCCCAGGACCTTTGCCGCGCAGCAGGCGCGGAGCGGATCTTCGACAAGGTCGACGACTTCCCTGCGCTACTCGACTTCCTGCGCACCGTTGCGGCGCAAGACGAGACCGGGACCTCAGGCTGGATCGCAGCGCACGAGACCGCCTCCCTCTCGAACAGCGGGACGGACCGGAACAATGCGTGACATCGAACGGATCCAGAGGCCGGCGACCCTGATCGTCGAGGATGACGACTTCCAGCGGCGGACCCTAGTGCGCATGGTCCGCAGACTCGACAACGGGCCGGTTTTGGAGGCCCGCGACGGGGTCGAGGCGTTACGGTTCCTCGAGGACAAGCCGCACGGGATCGGCCTGATCCTGTGCGACCTCGACATGCCGAACATGGATGGCCTGGAGCTGGTGCGCCACCTGGACCGGAGCGGCGGCAGGACGGGCCTCGCGATCACCAGCGCGCAGGATCCTCAGGTTCTGAGCTCGGCGGAAACAATGTGCCTGGCCTACGGGATCGAGCCACTCGGTATTCTTCGGAAGCCGATCCTGCCGCGGCATGTCGAGGATCTGGTGCGCAAGAATGCGGCGCGCCACGGCACTCCCTGCACCACCGGATGCGGTGGCCGCGCGCACTGTGCCTGCAGCACCCCCGCCACAGCATCCGGACCGGAGCCTATTGCCATCGAGGAGATCCTGGAGGGACTGGCGGAGCATCAGTTCGTGCCATTTTTCCAGCCGAAGGTGGCGCTGGAAGATGGGCAGGTGGTCGGTGTGGAAGCGCTGGCACGCTGGCAGCATCCGCAGCGCGGCACGATCGGACCGGGCGCTTTCATTGCCCAGATGGAAGAGGCGGGCCGCATCGGCGCGTTGACCGCAACCATGCTGCACCAGGCGGCAGCGGCGCGGCGGCGGTGGCAGGATGCCGGCATCGAGCTGACCGTCTCGGTGAATCTCTCGCAGATCTCCTTGGCATCCGTCGGTCTCGCCGACCGGGTCACGGATATCATCTGCACTGCGGGTAGCCGCCCACAGGACGTTATCCTGGAGATCACCGAGACCGCCGCGATGACGGAAGTCGGCCTGTCGCTGGAGAACCTCACCCGTCTGCGCATGCGCGGCTTCGGCCTCTCCATCGACGATTTCGGGACCGGCTATGCAGGCATGCAACAGCTCGGACGGGTTCCCTTCAGCGAACTGAAGATCGACCGCGGCTATGTCTCCGGGATGCATTGCCGGCGGGACGCTCGGGCTATCGTGGATGCCAGTATCGGCATCGCCCGCCGGATGGGAATGACCTGCGTGGCCGAAGGAATCGAGACGGCGCAGGAGTGGGAGGCCTTGCGCGAGGCGGGCTGCGACGTCGCCCAGGGCTATTACATGGCCCGTCCGCTGGCGGAGGATGCCCTGCTGGCCTTCTGCCTGGAGCGGCTGTGATGACGGACCGCACGACACCGGAAAATGCGGCACCGGCGAAGCGACAGCCGGCACGATTTGCGCTGCAGCGAGCGCTCGCAATGCTGGCGCTGGGTCTGTCCTATGCCATGGCGGCACAACTCGCTGTCACCAATCTTGCCATTCCGCCCACCGACGTGGTCCCGATCTGGCCGGCTGCCGCGGTGGCACTGGTCGGGCTGCTTGCCGGCGGTATGGCGCTCTGGCCGGGTCTGGCCGGGGGCGGCCTGCTGTTCTTCGCGATCCACTACGGCATCGGCGATTTCTCACTCGCGGAGCTTACCACGATTGCCGGACATGTGGCGGCGCCCGTACTGCAGGCCGTGCTGGCCGCGGCACTGGCGCGTCAGCACTGGCAACGCCTGTCAGCGGGCGACCACAGGGCCGCACCGGGCTTCCTCCTCCGTGGCGGCCCCCTGGCCTGTATCGTCGCACCGAGCCTGAGCGTGCCGCTTCTCGTCTGGAACGGGCAGATCCCCGGAGACGATGCCATCACCACATGGCTGTTGTGGTGGAGCGGCGACAGCCTGGGCGTGGTTCTGGGAGCGCCCCTTGCCATGCTGCTGCTGCCGCCGGCCCGCAATGCCTGGCACGGCCGCCGGCTTCAGATCGTGCTGCCGCTTGCCGGCACGTGTGCCCTGGTTGCCGTCGCGATGTCATGGGCAGTGCACGTGGATTGGCGCCTGGCACATGAAGAGCGCGCCCTCAATGCAGCCGGCGCGTTCGACAGCGCGAATGCGGAACTGCTGACCGCGGTCGATACCGCCGCCGCGACGGCCCATCATCTCGCCTTCAGCGAAGGCGAAGCGGACGCGGAGTTTCGCCAATTTGCGTCGCGCGTGCTGCCGCCTCGCCTGTCTGCCCTGGCCTGGGTGCCGCGGACCACCCAAAACGCACAGGCGCCCGGAGCGCCCGCCGGGTCACTACCGCAGGAAACATTCCCGGTCACCGAACTGGTGGCACAGCGGGAGCTGGAGGGCATGGTGGGCCTGGACATCTCGGCCTGGCCGCACTGGGCTGCCGCGCTGGCGCGGGCCCGCCGCAGCGGTCGGCCGGTCGCGACGGCGGCAGGCGACGCCACCGCCGGCGCTCCGCCCTACGTGCTTGTCCTTGCGCCGGTCTATAGCGATGGATTGACGCCCTCTGTCGAGGCGCGGCTCGGCACCGGCCTGCGCGGCTTCGTGGCCGCGGTGCTCGATCCTGCCCAGTTCGCCGAAGCAACCGCGGGCCTGGCGGCCCGCCACCGCCTCGTCATCCAGGTCAACGACGTATCGCCCGCAGGCGTGACGACGGCACTCGCACAGGGTGGATCCGCCGCACCCGCCGGCAACAGGCCGGCGATCTGGGAACATGACATCAATCTGCCGGGCCGCATCTGGCGCCTTCGCGCCTTGACCGCAGATGGCGCCCACATGTTCGGCGAGAGCCTGGTGTCGCGGATCTTCCTGACCCTCTGCATCGCGACAGCCTTGCTCATCGCGATCTACGTCCTGAACTCAGCCGGCAACCGCCGGGCTGACGGCCTTGCCGTTCAGCGCCGCACCTCGGAACTCGCCGACGCGCATCGCCGGCTCGAGCGGGCGATGAACCTGGCGCAGGTCGTCGATTGGGAACTGGACGTTGGGAGCGGTGAATTCGTTCTGAACGATCGCTACTACGCCATGATGGGCACCAAGGTCGAGCAGGTTGGCGGCTATCGCCTCGCGATCCGCGACTGGCTGCGGATGTTCGCGCATCCGGAGGATCGCGACCGGATCGCCGCGCTGTTCAATATCCCCCGGCATGACACCAAAGACCTCGCCATCGACCAGTGCGAATTCCGCCAGCTGCGCATCGACGGTTCGGTTTGCGACATCGCCGCACGTTTCGAGATGCGGCGCGACGGCGATGGACAGGTGGTGCGGGTGATCGGAACCGCGCAGGACATCAGCGCGCTGCGCCGGGCGGAGCGAGCCCGGCGCGAGAGCGACGAGTTCAACCGCAGCATTTTCGAAAGCAGCAAGGAATGCATCAAGGTTCTGGACCTGGACGGCAGGCTTGTGGACATGAATCCGCAAGGCCGCGAGGTGATGGAAGTCAGGGATTTTGAGAACATCCGGCACGCCGAGTGGGTCAGTCTCTGGCTGCACGAGGAGGATCGCGCCCAGGTACGGTTCGCGCTGGAGGAGGCGCGCCAAGGTCGCAGCACCCGGTTCAACGGACAAACGCCGACATTCGCCGGTACCCCGAAGGTCTGGGATGTCATCGTCAGTCCGGTCCTCGGCGCGGACGGCCGCGTGGCGCGCATCCTCGGCGTTTCGCGGGATGTGACCGCCGAGCATGAGGCCCGGGCATCGATCCAGGAGCTGAACAGCAAACTCGAACGGGAAGTCGAGGAGCGCACACGAGAACTGGCCGATAGCGAACACCAGCTCCGGGCGATCTTCGACAGCGCGGCAGTCGGCATCATCTTTGCCGATCCTCGGGGACAACTGCTGCGGGCGAACCCGAAGTTCTACGAGATTCTGGGCTATGCCAGGACCGAACTGGCCGGAGCGATGCCGGATACGGCCATCCACCCCGACGACCTGGCGATCCATGAGCGCCAGATCGAGCGCGTGACCAGGGGGGAAATCCAGAGCTACACGCAGGAGGAGCGTTTCATCCGCAAGGACGGCGAGACCACCTGGGTCCGCGTGAACGGCTCGGTCATACGCGGGGCGGATGGCGAAGTCCTTTACCGCCTTGCCATGGTCGAGGATATCGCCGACGCGAAGCGCGACAGGGAACGGCTGGACGCGAGCGAACGGCGCTACAGGCAATTGTTCGACGGCAACCCGATGCCGATGTGGACCTACGATGTGACCACCCTCGCCTTCACCTCGGTGAATCAGGCCGCAATCGACCATTACGGCTATTCGCGCGAGGCGTTCCTGCGCATGACGTTGAAGGATATCCGCCCGCCGGAGGACCTGCCGCGTCTGCAAGGGGCGTTGCAGGAACTCGAGCCCGGCTTCCATTCCGTGCGGAACATGCGGCACATCCTGCGATCCGGCCGGGTGATCGACGTCGACATCACCTCGCACGACGTGGGGGAGAGCCTGAAAGGGCAGCGTCTGGTTCTGGCCAATGACGTGACCGAGCGCCGGCGGGCCGACGCGCTAGTGGCCGGACAGCGGGAAGCGCTGGAGGCCGTCGTCAGGGGCGCCTCGCTCCGCGACACGCTGGACTATCTGGTGCGGATCCTTGAGCGATGGACCCCGGGCCTGCAATGCGCGGTGATGCTGCACGATAGGCGGAGCGCCTGTCTGGACCCGGTCTCTGCGCCGAGCCTGCCGGCCCGGATGGTCGGCGGTCTGCGCGGCACACCGGTCGCCGAGGGCATAGCCCTCTGCGGTACGGCGGCCTGGCGCAACGCCGATATCGTCCGTACCGCCGTCGATGCCCCGCCTCCAGGTGGCGAAGCGGGTATACGGCATGGGTTTCATGGCGCGTTCTCGCTACCGATCCGCGATCCGGACGGCGAGGTCCTGGGCACATTCGACGGCTATTGCCGCGCCCCCGGCGAAGTCGCCGAAGGCAGCCTCGACATCGCGCGGACCTTGATCCACACCGCGGCAATCGCGATCACCAAGCAGCAGGAGCGCGAAGCCCGCATGGAGAGCGAGGCGCGTTTCCGGGCGATTTTCGAAAGCAGTCCGATCGGCATCGTCCTGGCCGCCCCCGATGGCATGATCCTGGCCGCGAATCCCCGCCAGTGCGATATGCTCGGCGTCCGGGAGGACGAGTTCGTCGGCACTTACGGCCTCCGCGACTATACGCATCCCGACGATATCGACCGCGACATGGCACATTTCGAGCAGGTTGCCGCCGGCGAACTCTCCAGCTATGCGATCGAAAAGCAGGCCTTGCGGAAGGACGGGACCGGACTGTGGGTCAGTGTCAGCGGATCGGTGGTCCGCGACCCCGACGGCAATCCCCGCTATGCCGTCCGCATGATCAAGGACATCACGGACCGGATCAACAACGAACGCGCCCTGCGCGAAAGCGAGGAGCGCTACCGCACCACTTTCCAGCTCGCCGGCCTCGGCATCTGGCATATCGGGGCCAACGGCTTTGCCACCGTCAACCCCCATCTGTGCCAGATGACGGGATACGACGAGGCGGAGCTGCTTGCCATGGCGCCGGACGATCTCGCCTTCGATGGCGAACCCCTGCTCGACCCGGCGCAGGTCGCGGCGCTCCAGGAGGGCACACTCGCCAGCTTCTCGGTCGAGCGGCGCTACAGGCGCAGGGACGGGGCGCCGATCTGGACCAACGCGACGATCTCGCTTGTGCATGGCGAGGATCCGGGTCAGGCCTATCTGCTGGGAATCGTGGAGGATGTGACGCGCCGCAGGGCGGCGAAGGAAAAGCTCCACCAGCAGGAGGAAGTGAACCGGCTCCTGCTGGAGAACCTGGCCGAAGGCGTGGTTGCCTGCGACGGGGACGGCGAACTGATGCTGTTCAACAGGGCCGCACGCGATTGGCATGGCACGGATCCGCTGCGGATTCCGAAGGAACAATGGTCCGAATACTATGATCTGTACGAGGCCGATGGCCGCACGCGTCTTGCCGTGGACCGCATTCCGCTGATGCGGGCGTTCCAGGGCCAGACCTTTGCCAATGCGGAGATGAGCATCGCCCGCCGCGGCTTTCCCGCCCGCCAGGTGCTGGCATCCGGCGCCCCCCTCTACAACGCCGAGGGCGAGAAACGCGGCGCCGTGGTCGTGATGCACGATGTCACCGAACAGCGCGCCGCCATGCTGCAGCTGCAGAAGGCCGCCGAGGAACTGAAGGCGGCGAATGCAACGGTCGAGCATGAGCGGACCTCATTGGCCACGCGGGTGGCGGAGCGCACGACCGAACTCACCACCACCAACGCCGAACTGGTACGCGCGAAGGAAGCCGCAGAGGCGGCCTCCCGAGCCAAGAGCACCTTCCTTGCGACGGTCAGCCACGAGATCCGCACGCCGATGAACGGCGTCATGGGGGCGATCGAGCTGCTGGAACGCAGCGGGTTGGAGCCTTCGCAGGCCAAGCTGCTGCGCACCGCTGGCAGCTGCTCGCGTTCGCTGCTCGCCCTACTGAACGATCTCTTGGACATGGCCAAGATCGAGGCAGGCCGGATCCAGCTCACGCCCGTGCCGACATCCATGGCGGAAGTCGTGGCCGAGGTGGTGACGATCCATCGTCCCAATGCCGGGGAAAAGGGCGTCGCTATCCGCAGCGAAATCGGCGCTGCCGTGCCCGACTGGCTTTCGGTCGACGATCTGCGCCTCAAGCAGATCCTCAACAATTTCCTGAGCAACGCGGTGAAGTTCACCGCCAGTGGCCGGATCGATGTCGACGTCGACAGCGAAGTGTTGCAGGGATCCCGTCACCGGCTGCGGTTTACGGTGCGCGATACCGGCACCGGCATCGATTCCCGGTCCCTTGCAGTTCTTTTCCGCCCGTTCGAACAGGGCACGGCCGAGTTCGCCCGCAGGTCTGGCGGCACCGGTCTCGGCCTGGCCATTTCGCGCGGGCTCGCGGAACGGATGAACGGCAGCGTGACCCTGGAAAGCACCCCGGGAGCAGGCACGACCGCGACCCTGTTCCTGGAGGCGAACGAGTGCGGCGCCGACTGGCATGCCCACGATCCCGGACCCGCCTGGGAAGGCGACATCGTCGAGGAATTCGTCGCCCGCAGGGCCCCCGGTACGAAGGCACCGGTCCTGGTGGTGGACGATCACCCGGTGAACCGGGACGTGATTGTCCGCCAGCTCAACCAGCTCGGGATCGAGGCTTTAGCCGTCGCCAACGGTGTTGAGGCGATGGAGCGGCTCCGCAACGGCCGCTTCTCACTGGTGATCACGGACTGCGAAATGCCGCAGATGGACGGCTATGCGCTGGCGCAGGCCATCCGCACCGAGATGCCGGACATGGCCGGCACCGGCATCGTCGCCTGTACCGCGCATGCCCTGCCGGAGGTAGCCGAACGCTGCTACGCTGCCGGAATCGATGTGGTCCTGACCAAGCCGGTCGATCTGGCAGGACTCGCCGGCACCTTGCAGCGCTGGTGGCCGGTCGGTGCCCTGCCGCACCCTGCCGACGCGCGTGCCGAGGCGGAGCCGGAGGCATTGACCGCGACAAGCCCGCTGGACATGGATCATCTTGCCCTCATCAGCGGCGGCGACCCTCAGGTGGTGACCGAGATCCTCGAGGACTTCCTGGCAACATTCCAGGCCGGTCTCGAGGAGCTTGAACATGCCGTCGCGGCGGCAGACCTTCCCGCATGCCGCGCGGCGGCCCATAAAAGCAAGGGCGCCTGCCTGACGATCGGGGCGGGTCCGCTGGCCCATGCGATCTCCGCGCTGCACGACCGGGCGCGCGAGGGATCCGACCCGACGGCTCTTGCCGAGGCATTGACGGCGATCCGGTTCGAGGCGCGGCGTCTGGACAGCCTTCAACAGGGCAGGATCGCCGGTGCGCGAGCCTTGCCGGGCGACCAGGCCCGCGGTGCGGCATGATACCTTCACCCCGCAATGCCGGCGTCTCAGATCAGCCCCGCCCCGGCCAGGTCGTGCATCAGCCGCCCGCTGCCGTAGCTCCAGGGCGGGCAGTCGGATGACAGCCGAACGACATTCGCCCGGGTGCCGAGCGCGGCAGATGCAATCGACACCCGGTCGCCGAGCCGGTGGGCGAAGCCGCCGCCGGTCTCGGCGCGGTCCTGCGATGGTACGAACATGGTACCGAGATAGAGCGCCGTGTTGCCGATCCGGGTCTCACACCTCCAGCCGCGCCGGCGCCGAGTAGGTGCTGGGCTCCGCCGGCACCCAGCCCTGCAGCGCCTCCGGCCGGGGCCGCAGGATCTCGACCTGCAGCGGGAAGCAGGCGGCGCGATCGTCCGAATGGCCGGAGCCGCAATCGCCGCCCGGGCAGGCGGAGAGCGCGCCCAGCAGGTCGATCTCGGCCAGGAAGGTGATGGCATCGCCCGGCCGCACCGGGCTCGCCTTCATGAAGTACTGGTGGCTGTCGCGGGTAAAGCCAGTGCACATGAAGACGTTCATCACGTCGTGCACATGCGCCTCCGCCTCCGCCAGTGGCAGGCCGGTCGCCGCCGCCAGCGCCCGGGTCAGGTTGGCATGGCAGCAATGGTGATAATCGGCACCGGTCAGCAGGCGGTTGGTATGCGGATCGCAGCGGGTGCCGATCACGTCATGCACCCCCGCCCCGTCATCGTCCCAGCCGTACCAGCCCAGGCTGTCGGCGACGATCGTCGCCAAGGGGCGCAAGTGCGGCAGGCTGCTCCACAGCCGGTCGCCGGTGGTCAGGTGGCTGGCTTGCAGCTGCCGCGTCTTCCCGCTGTAGAAGCGTTCCGTCAGGTCCTGCGCGTGCCACAGGTTCAGGTCGCCGACCTGCGGGCCCTGCACGCAGCGGATCCGGAACAGATGGCCGGCCGGTACGCGGAACGCGCGGCCGTCGCGCGGCGGGACGATTACCGTCTCCACCACCGCCGCACCGTCGGCGACCGCGGCGCAGAATCCCGGATCGACGGGCGGCAGGCCCGCCACCGGATAGCAGACGACGGGCGGCGCCGCGCGGCGCGCGGCCGCGTCCGGCGGCGGCGGTGGGCGGTTCCGGAAGTCACGGGCCATGCGGCGATCTCCTGCAGGGCGGCGGCAAAGTCTGGCGGAGGCGCGCGGGCGCCGCCAGTCCGGCCCCGATTTCAGGCGGCCGGCAGGGGCTGGAAGAAGGTGACCAGGTTGCCGTCGGGGTCGAGCACGGCGAATTCCCGCAGGCCATGGGGCTTGTCGGCAAGCGCGCCGTTGGGATGGACGATGCCCGACTGCCGGCAGGCATCGTGAAGCGCGGCGATGCCTTCGGTGGCGATCCGGCAGCTCGCCGTGCCGGCAAGAAAGCTCTCGGCGCCGCTCTGCACCGGTCGCCCGCCGTCGCGTCGCCGCCAGTCCTCGTCCGTCGCCGCCCAGAGATGGACCTGCACACCGTCGCGGACAAGGATCGCGTAGCCGGGGTCGATATGACCCACCCGGAACCCCAGCTTCTCGGCATAGAAGGCGGCGGCGGCTTCCGTCTCGCGTACGGGGAGGACCGGAATCGCAGCGGTCATGCGGCTTTCGCTCATCGCTTCTCTCCGTTCGACAGTCGGCACCGGCCTGCAGGGCCGGCCTGCAAGGGGGTGCCTGCGACATTGCCACCGGAGGTCGTCCCGCGGAACCGGCTTGGCAAGCGGAGCGGTCGATGGCAGCTTGCGACTGCCCCGCAACAAAGCCGTGCAGATGTGTCGCCATGCAGAATTCTCCCGGACAGTCCTGCACCGCCCTGGTGGTGCTTCTTGCACTCGCCTGCCTGCTCTGGACCGCCGGTCCGGCCGGCGCCCAGGCTGACGGTCGGGCCGATGGGCAGGCCATCGGCGTGGTCAAGTCGCTGGAGGGCAGGGTGGAACTGGTACGCGCCGACGGCCCGGTGACGGCAAAGGTCGGCAGCGACGTCCTCGTCCTGGACCGGCTGCGCACGGGGGCGGACGGTGCCGTCGGCGTGACTCTGGAGGACGGCACCCTGATCTCGCTCGGCCCGAACTCCCTGTTCGAGTTCAGTGCCTTCGAATATGCGCCGCGCCGCGGCGCCTTCGGCTTCATGGGCTCGGCCCTGGGCGGCACCATGGTCTATACCTCGGGCAAGGTCGGCAAGCTGGCACCGGCCAATACCCGGATCCGCACGCCGCTTTCCGTCATCGCGGTCCGCGGCACGCGCTTCGCACTGCGCCTGCCCGAAGCGGTGGAGGACTGAGCCATGGCCGGCCCCATCGGAAAGCTCATCTGCACCGCAGCCCTTGGCCTGGCGCTCGCCGGCTGCGCGGTCGCGCCGTTCGACACCGATCCGCCGGCCGGCCCGCGGCCAACGGCACCATTCGATGCCGCCCTGTTCGACGCCTATGTGGCGCTGGGCGATGCGGAGCGGGCGGAATACGACTGGCGCGATGCAGCCGGCTTCTACCGCCGCGCCGACATGGTCGCGGCGGGCGAGCGGGTGGAGCCGGAAGCGCTCGACCTGCGCAAGCTGCCGGAAGCGGCGGTGCCCACCCTCGCCGCGGCGCGCAAGCGCCTGGTGGACGCCCTCGCCGCCGGTGCCCGCGCCCTCACGCCGGAGGCGGCGGCCCGGGCCCAGGCCGGTTTCGACTGCTGGCTGCAGGAGCAGGAGGAGGATCTGCAGCCCGACGACATTGCCGCCTGCCGCGACCGCTTCGAGACGGCGATGGTCGAGGTCGAGCGCGCCCTGAAGGGGGCGGTCGTCGTCCTGCTGGCCGATCCCGACGGCGAGGTGGGTGCTGTGGAGCTGAGCAATGACAAGGGCTCGGTCACCCTCTCCGCCCTGCGCGAGAGCGCGGTGGTGCCAGAGGACGATGCGGCGCCCGATGCCACCGGCCGGCTGCCCGAACAGGACGTGCAGGAGATCTTCGGGACCGCACTGGCGGCACAGCCCCAGCCGCCGACCACCATCCGGCTCTATTTCCAGGCCGGCACCAACCAGCTGACGCCGGAATCGGAGGCGGCGCTGCCCTCGGTCCGCGAACTTATCGAGAACCGGGTCGTACCGGGTGTCGAGATTGCCGGCCATACCGACCGGGTCGGTGCGGCGCCGGTCAATGCCCGCCTGGCGTTGCAGCGGGCCCAGGTGATCGAGCAGATGCTGCTGGAGCTGGGTGTCCCGCCGCGCCTGATCCGGGTCGACTCGTTCGGCGAGAACGACCCGGTGGTACCCACAGCGGATGGTGTCGACGAGCCGCGCAACCGGCGGGTCGAGATCACCGTGCGGTGACGGGCTGACGTGGCGGGACAGCCGCAACGGCCTGTCCGGACCGACGGAGCGCCAGCCGCGACGGACGCAGGCCCTGCGGCGTTCGGTCCAGGGCCGCCGACAGAGATCGCGCCGCGACGGACGCCGCTGATCGGCGCAGCCCTCCTGGCGCTGCTGCTGCTGGGCTGGTTCGCGGACCTCACGCCGATCAACGCGCTGCGGCTCTGGGGCTTCGACCTCGCCGGGTCGCTGCGGCCGGACGCCGCCGGTCCATCGGCGGTGGTCGTGGTCGATATCGACGACGAGAGCCTGGCCCGCATCGGCCAATGGCCCTGGCCCCGCGACCTGCTGGCGCGTGCCGTGGCACGGCTGGCGGAGCAGGGGGCCGCGGTCGTGATCCTCGACCTCCTGCTGGCTGAGCCCGACCGGCTGGACCGGCACGACATGGCTCTGGCCTCCGCCCTGGCATCCCTGCCGACGGTGGCCGGTGCCGCCGTGCCCGCGAGCCGTTCGCCTGCGGCACCCTCGGAACCGCTGATCGGGCGCTTCGCCACCCGCGGGGTGCCGGAACTCGACGGCCTGCCGCATGCGGATGCCCTGGTCCCCGCCCTGCCGGTGCTGGAGGCGGCAGCCGACGGCATCGGCCTGCTGAACCTCTATCCCGATTTCGACGGCGCGGTGCGCACGGTGCCCGGCGCCATCGTCGTCGGCGGGCGGCTGTTCCCGGGCCTTGCGGTAGAGGGGGTGCGGGTCGCCGCAGGCGCGCCGAACCTGATGCTGGAGGTCCCCAGCGGGCTGGGAGCGGAGGGCATCGCGATCGCCGGCCATCTGATCCCCACGGACTCGCATGGCCGGATCTGGATCGACCCGCGCAGCCCGGAGCGGATCCCCGTCCTGCCCGCCCATCGGCTACTGGCCGGCGATGCGGCACTGCCGGCCCTGGCGGGTCGGGTGGTCGTGCTGGGGGTCTCCGCCGCCGGTGTCGCCGCGGCGCTGAAGACCGCGTCCGGCCATGTCGTCTCCGGCACCCTGTTCCAGGCGATGGCGATCGATTCCATCCTGTCCGGGCGGGTGATGGCCCGCCCCCCTGCCCTGCGGCTCGCCGAGGCCGGCGTGGCGATGGCCGTCGGCCTGGCCATCATCCTGGCCTCGCCCTGGCTGACCCTGCCGCTGCTGGGCCTGCTCGCCGCGGCCCTGACCCTGGCCCTGGCCGCCATCGCGGGCGGGCTGACGCTGGGGGCCGGCCTGCTGGTCGACGCCAGCTTCCCGATCCTGGCCGGGCTGGTGCTGGCCGGCCAGGTCGCGCTGGTGCGGATGCGGGAGCAGGTCCTGATCCGGCGCCGGCAGGCCGCCGCCCTGGCCCGGCAGGACGCCTATATGCGCCGGGTGGTGGATGCCAGCTTCGACGCGATCGTGACCGTCGACGCCGAAGCAATGGTCCTCACCGCCAATGCCGGCGCGGAACGCCTGTTCGGCATCGCAGCCCGGGCCCTGCCCGGACGACAGCTCGGCGACCTGCTGCCGGGCTTCTGGCAGGCGGCGATGGGGCACCGCCCGGACGATGGTCATTCCGGCCGGCAGCTGGACGCGACGGTGCGCGGCGAACAGGTGCTGTCGATCGAGGCGGCCCATGCGAACGGCCATACCGTGCCGGCCGAGATGACCATCGCCCGGGCGGAGATGGCGCAGCCGGTCTTCGTCATCGTGCTGCGCGACATCAGCGCGCGGATCGGTGCGGAAGAGGCGGCCCGTCGCGCCGCCGAGCGCCTGCGCGACGGGGTCGGCCGGATCACCGACGGCTTCGCCCTGTTCGGGCCGGACCGTCGCCTGGTGATCTGCAACAGTCGTTTCGCCGCCCTGCTCGGCCCGGCCGGCAGCCTGGCCAATCCCGGCATCGGCTATGACGCGCTGATGAGCCGCTATGCGCGCTCCGCGGTGGCACCGGTCGATGCCGGCGGGCGGCCGGACGCCTGGCTGGCGGACCGCATGGCCGCCTTCAGCGCCGGCGGGCCGCCGCGAATCCAGGAACATCTCGACGGCCGCTGGTTCCGGGTCGACGAGCGTCCGACCGCCGAGGGCGGCCTGGTGACGATCTATTCCGACATCACCGAACTGAAGCTGCACGAGATGGAGATGCTGGAGGCGATGCGCCGGGCGGAAACGGCGAGCGCCGCGAAATCCGCCTTCCTGGCCAATATGAGCCACGAGCTGCGCACGCCGCTCAACGCGGTGATCGGCTTCGCCGACATCATGAAGCAGGAGCTGTTCGGGCCACTGGGCAGCGAGCAGTACCGCAGCTATGTCGGCGATATCGTCGGCAGCGGCACGAAACTCCTGGGCATGATCGAGTCGATCCTGGAATTCTCCCGTGCCGAGCAAAAGCCCGTCGCCACCCCGGGCGCGCAATGCCGGACCGCCGACGTGGTCGACGCGGTGCGCCGCGATCTTCATACCGCGGCCCTGGAACAGGCGATCGAGCTGAAGGCCGAACTGCACGACGGACCGGCCACCCTCGGGGTCGATGCCTCGGTGCTCTACCAGGTCCTGCAAAACCTGGTCTCCAATGCGATCAAGTTCGCCCGGCCGGGCACGGCGGTGGTCACCCGCAGCTTCGTCGACCGCGACGGCAGGCCCGGCCTGTCCGTCAGCGACGAGGGTATCGGCATTCCCGCCGACCTCATCGACCAGCTGACGCAGCCCTTCTGGCAGCGCCAGGGGGCGCTGGTCCGTGCCCATTCCGGGGTCGGCCTGGGCTTGGCGATCGTGAAATCGCATGTCGACAACCTGCAGGGCGAACTGCGGTTCGACAGCCGGGAGGGCGAGGGAACGACGGTGACGGTGTGGTTCCCGGCCGCCTGCCGGGTGCCGGAAGGCAATGCGCCGCCAGCATAGACCGGAAGCCGCGATGGTCCGGCTTGAGGTCTCCTTCAGACGGGCGGACAGCCTCTATTTGAAGCCAAGCTCCGCCAGATAGCGCCGCACACCCGGATGGATGCGATCCGGGTCGCCGGCGGCCCGCCACGTGTTCGACGGCAGGGTATCGCGCCCCTGTTCCAGGCGGTCCTCCAGTGCCGGCTGCGCTTCGTGGATCGCCTTGGCAAGGCGAGACGATGCGGCGCTTCACATCCTCCGGCCAGCGCCGCCGCACCGGCGGCGCTCCCGCTTCCCTGGCGTCCACTTCGGTCGAGGTGGACACCTGTGCATCATGCTCGATCATGCCGCAGAGGATCACGCCAAAGGCGGCCTCAGCGGAAGGCGGCCCTCACCGGAGGCTTACCTTCCACAGGCAGGAAGCCAACCGGCTCCGTGTTCCGGACCACGCCCAGTTCCTGCCGCCAGCGATACAGCAGTCCGCGATCCAGATCGTGCCGGCGGGCAACCTCGGTCACCGTCACGCCGGGCTCCAGCGTCTCGACGACAAGCCGCTCCTTGTCCGCACGAGACCAGCGCCGCCGGCGAACAACACCGCTCAGGATCTCCAGACGCTCGACAGTCACGTGGCTATCCTCGTCGCCAACAACGTGGCTTACACCACCGCGACAGGACAGTCGGTCACGCTGCTCCGAGCAAGGCGGTCGTCACCGGACGCTTACCCCGGACCGGAGGTCGAGCCGGATCGAAGGCAGGGGAACGGCAGACAGCAAAAAGCCCCTGCGGCGTGGTAGCCGAGGGGCTTGATGGCTGGTTGCGGGGGCAGGATTTGAACCTGCGACCTTCAGGTTATGAGCCTGACGAGCTACCGGGCTGCTCCACCCCGCGTCGAGGTGTTGTGTGCGTTGGATCGTGTGAGGGAACCTTCCCATTATCTGGCCTTGCAGCCTTTCCCCATGCCCGTTTCCGGGCCATTCCCTGTCATGAGCGGACCTGGCGGCGACCTACTCTTCCGCGTCTTAAGACGAAGTACCATCGGCGCAGAGGGATTTCACGGCCGAGTT
>NZ_JBHRTR010000047.1:0-548 GCF_042646425.1 Marinibaculum pumilum | reverse complement strand
ACCGTCTCGGGCGGTGACGACGCTGATCTGATCGCCGGCGGTGCCGGCGACGATGTTCTGGCGGGTGACGCCGGCGACGACGTGATCGATGGCGGTGAAGGTGCCGATGCCATCACCGGCGGTGAAGGCGCGGACAGCCTGTCCGGTGGCGCCGGCAGTGACTCGATCCAGGGCGGCACGGGTGCCGACACGGTCTCCGGTGGCGACGACGCTGACCTGATCACCGGCGGCGACGGCGATGACGTGCTGGCCGGTGATGCGGGCGACGACACGATCGATGGCGGCGAAGGCGCCGACGATATCGACGGTGGCGAGGGCGCAGACAGCCTGGCCGGCGGCGCGGGCAGCGATTCGATCCTTGGCGGTGCGGGCGATGACACCATCGATGGCGGCGACGATGCCGATACCGTCTCGGGCGGTGACGACGCTGACCTGATCGCCGGCGGCGCCGGTGACGATGTTCTGGCGGGTGACGCCGGCGACGACACGATCGATGGCGGCGAGGGCGACGACGATATCGGCGGTGGCGAGGGCGCAGACAGCCTGGC
>NZ_JBHRTR010000046.1:136927-144182 GCF_042646425.1 Marinibaculum pumilum | reverse complement strand
CGTCCCGCCCGACAGAAAAAGCTGCTGCAAATCTACCGGCAACGCCTTGACACAAGCCGCCTCATATAAGCCCGAGAACGACAGACTTTCTATCAAACCCGGGAAGGCACTAAGACCGGCCCGCGGCTCAGCCGCCGGCGAGGATGCGGCCAGGGCGGTTGCCCTGGACCGGGGCGGGGGGCTTCGCGAACGCGGTCTCCAGGCTGGTGGAAGGGTCGGACGCGAAGTGCAGAAGCGGCAATCGTCCGTGGGTGCCAGCTGGTCAGGCGGGATATGGCCTGCGCGGCAGGCTGCCGATCGGCACCCTCGGCCGGGTGCTCATGCCCGCTGCGCCTCCAGGTCGGGCCCGCCGGCAGCCGCGCGCCGCGGAATCGCCGCCAGCCTGTCGTCCAGCACAGCCAGGCGCACCGGCTTGGCGAGATAGTCGTCCATGCCGGCCTCGCGGCAGCGGCGCACTACGTCGCCGGTGACATCGGCGCTCAGCGCGATGATGCGGACCCCCCGCTGAGGGCCGGAGAGGGCGCGGATCCGCCGTGCCGCCTCAAAGCCGTCGACCCCCGGCATCCGCAGGTCCATCAGCACCACGTCGAAGGCGCCGCCGGCCACCGCCTCGACCGCGGCGGCACCGTCCATCGCCACGGCGGTGGAGAAGCCGGGCCTGGAGAGGAAAGCCTGCATCACCTTCAGGTTCATCTCGTTGTCCTCGGCCAGAAGGATTCGCAGCGGCGTGCCAGGGCCGCCCTTCGCCGGCATGCCGACCTACCCGTCCGCCGCGGCGGCGGACAGGGTCGGCCGCAGGCCGATCCCCGGCATGGCGCAGGAATCGGATGTCCGACGCAGGCAGTCCAGCAGGGGCTGCAGGCGTATCGGCCGGGCCAGCACACCGTCGGCCCAGTCCGGACAGGGTGCCTGGAGCGTCGTGGCGGGATCCGCCAGCAACACCAACCGCGTCTCGCCGGGAACCGCCGCCCGCAGGGTCACGGACAGCGCCGCCCCGTGCGCCGCGGCCCGGGCCGCCAGCGCCGCATCCACAAAGACGACCCGGCAGGGGGCACCGACGGTGCGCGCCTCCGCCAGTTCCCTGACGGCCATCCGGATGTCGGGCGCCTCCGCGACCTCCGCATCCAGGGCCCGGAGGTGCCGCAGGAGGTCGGTATCCGCATTGCCCGTCCGTCCGGCAAGCAGAACGCGCACAGGCTCATCCTCGTCAGACAGGTCCCAGCGCCGCGGCGTGCCCACCGGCGGCAGGTCGACCTCGAACCAGGCCAGGGTGCCGCCGCAGGGCCGGCGCTCGAGGCCGATCCGCCCGCCCATCAGAGAAACGAACTCCCGGCAGATCGCCAGGCCCAGATCGAAGCCGCCGAAGCGCTGCGTGATCGACGGGTCGGCCTGCACGAACCGCTCGCACAGGCGGTCGGTGTCCCGATCCCGCAGGCCGCTCCCGCTGTCGAGCACCTGGAACCTGACCCTCCGCCGGTCCGCAGCAGCATCCTGAGGTGCGGCTGCAGGCAATGCCTCGACCGAGACGCTGCCCGCATCGGTGAACTTCACCGCATTGCCGGCCAGGTTGAACAGGATCTGGCGCAGGCGCCGGGCATCGCCCAGCGCGCTGCCGCGCAGCTCCGGTGCGACAAAGACGGAAAGCAGCAGCCCCTTCCGTGCGGCGCGGGCGGCAACGAGGGTGGCGGCCTCTTCGAGCAGTTCCACCAGGTCGAACGGCGCGGGGCGCAGGTCGACCTGTCCGCCCTCCGCGCGTGTCAGGTCCATCACGTCGTCAATCAGGGCCCGCAGGCTCTCGCCCGACAGGCTGGCGGCCTCGGCCCAGGCGCTCTGCTCGGGCGACAGGTCGGAGCCATGCAGCAGTTCCAGCATGCCGAGCAGGCCGTTCAGCGGCGTCCGCATCTCATGGCTCATGGTCGCCAGGAAGCTGTTCTTCGCCTCGTTCGCGCGCTCCGCCTCCGCCCGCGCACAGCGCGGTTCCTCCTGCGCGGCACGGCGCAGGCGCGACACCGAGCCCGAGGTCTGCAGGGCCAGCGATTGAAGGATCCGACCCGCATCCCCGCTGCCGGTCTCGCCGAGGATTTCCCGGCTGGTCCGCACCACGGTGCCGGAGGGCAGCTCGACCTCCTCGATCCGGAAGCGCCGTCCGTTGCGGTCCAGGGTGCAGGCCCGGTGGCCGGCGGCGGCGCACGGCGCCTCCGCGGCACCATCGGCGGCCGGGTCCAGTGCCGCAAGGCGCAGGCCGCGCCCCGGCCGGCAGGCCGAAGCCGCCAGTTCGCGCTCGAACTCGGCGTTCCATTCAAGCAGCCGTCCGTCGGCGTCCAGGACCGCAATGCCCGGCGTTGCAGCGAAGGTGGCCATTCGGTGCCAGGTCATCCCGTGGGTTGCCGCGGTCGCGCGACCGCACTGCCGCCAGTCTGTCCGGCAGGGGTTTAGAATTGGTTGCGGCCCGGCCTATGGTGGCGGCCCGTACGGATCATCGAGAGGGAGACGACAAGGTGCCGATCTACAGCCTGGATGGTGAGCGACCGGAGATCCCCGAGGGCGAGGCCTGGGTCGCCCCCGACGCAACGGTCCTGGGCCGCGTGCGGCTGCTGCGCGATGCCAGCGTCTGGTTCGGCGCGGTGCTGCGCGGCGACAACGAATGGATCGAGATCGGCGAAGGCAGCAACGTGCAGGACGGCAGCATCCTGCACACCGATCCGGGCATGCCGCTGACCATCGGCCGCAATGTCACGATCGGCCACAAGGTGATGCTGCACGGCTGCACGATCGGCGACAACAGCCTGATCGGGATGAGCGCGACGATCCTCAACGGGGCGCGGATCGGGCGGAACTGCCTGATCGGCGCCCATGCCCTGATTCCGGAGCGCAAGGAAATCCCCGACAACAGCCTGGTGATGGGTGCGCCGGCGAAGGTGGTCCGGGAACTCGACCCGGATGCCGCCGCGGCGCTGGAAATGTCCGCCCGCCACTACGTGGCGAACTGGCAGCGCTATGCCAGGGGCCTGAAAAAGCTGTCCGACTGACGGCCGGCCAGTGGCCGTTGCCGAGCGATCTGTTCAAATTCAGATAAATGCTGACAAGTCCAAGCGAAGCGGTCGTTTTGTTTCGTCCCGACCGGAACCAGTCAAAAGCCAATCTGTTCTTGGGTTGTGCAGGCGGCGGAGAGTCGTCCGCCCGCCCGGAAAGATTGGAGAAATGTCATGATGCGTGTTCTTCTGGCCGGTACGACTGCCGCCGCCCTTCTGGCCGGTGGTGCACTGGCGCAATCCGACACCAGCACGACCCCGACGACCGAGACGCCGTCGGCCGCGGTTACCGACTCCGTCGCCCCGAAGACGGACGGCAAGACCGACAGCGGCATGAAGGCTGAAACCATGCCGGCGGGCGACATGAAGACCGGCGACATGAAGACCGGCGATATGAAGACGGGGGAGATGTCGACCCCTGATAGCACCGGCACCACGGCCGAGGTCGAGAGTTCCGGCAGTGTCTCCACGATGTCGACGGCCGCCCCGGCCGGGGGCTTCATTTCCACCCAGGCCGGGACCGACACCCTGGCCAGCAACATGCTGGGCCGCCCGGTGGTGAACCCGCAGGACGAGAAGGTCGGCGATATCGACGACCTCGTGATGGACCGTTCCGGCAGGGTCACCGCGGCGGTGATCGGCGTCGGCGGCTTCCTCGGCATCGGCGAGAAGTCGGTCGGCGTGCCGATCGAGGCACTGCAGCCGCGGCAGGACGAGGATGGCGAGATCCAGCTGGTGACCATGCTGTCGCGCGAGGAGCTGGAGCAGGCGCCGGAGTTCGTCGACCTGGAGACCAAGGCGTCGCGCGACGCGGCGGCCGCCCAGGAAAGCCAGCGGGAAGAGCTGATGAAGCAGCAGCAGGCCCCCGCCGGCGGCACGGCGCAGCCGGCCCGGTAAGGCCGAAGGAAGTCGCGGCGGGGCCGTCGTGCCCCGCCGCGCGGACGATTGCCGTCGTCGCCCGCCGGTTTCCCCGGGACCCGGCCGGCAGGGGCGGCATGTGGCGCCGCGGCTCCCGCCGCCCGGCGCCACATTCGTTTGTGGCGATGTCGAGGACATAGGCAGCGCCGCGACCGGGGACCCGCGCCACCGTCGTCGGTGGACGGGCCGCCTCAGGACTTGCCGGGCAGAAGCTCGACTGCCGCGACGATCCGGTCGACCCGCTCGCCATCGTCGGAGACCGGGCAGGCCAGGCAGCGATAGCGGACCCATTCCATGTCCCGGTAGAACAGGTTGCCGGTGAAGATCAGCGGGTGGCGGCGGTCGGTCAGACGGTCCAATGTCTCGATGAAGAAGGCATTCGCCTCCCGATGTTCATCCGCCAGTTCGTCGAAGGTGCGGCCGGTATTGTCGCGGCCGGAAAGACGCACCAGGGCCGTGCCGACCAGGCGCAGCCGGTAGCGGCGCGGTGCCTCCTCCACATCGATGATGACCACGGTGGGCATCGCCCGGGGGCCGATCAGGCGCGGCCGCACATCGGCCCGCGACACCATCCGCCCCTCGCTGCGCGCGGCCTGAATGATCCTGTCCAGCCATCCCAGGTTCGCGCTGCTCGCGACGTCCCGGCTTCCCCTGTAGGCCTGAACGATGAAATCCGTCGGAGACAAGGTCCCCTGCACACGCCAATCCATGACACTGCTACGCATTGCTTCCCTTGCGCCGCCGAACTGGCAACGCCCCACAAGCCCAGGATAATGCGCTGCAGCATCGGGGTCAGTGGCGATTCCCGGGAATCGCCTACCGCTATCGCGGTATGGACGGGTCGATCTCCACCACGACCTTGCCGACCGCCCGGCCGCTTTCCAGATGCCGGTGGGCATCCGCCAGCCGCTCCAGGGGGAAGCGCAGGGGATCGAGCAGCGGCTTCAGATGGCCGTCTTCCGCCAGCCGCGCGGCCGCGGCCATGATGCGGCCATGGCTGTCGCCGCCGATCTTGTGCAGCATCGGCAGCAGCATGAAGATGACGTGCAGGGACAGGCTGCGGGACTGCATCAGGGCAAGGTCCGCATCGAAGCGGGAGACGATCGCCACCACCTGACCGTAGAGTCGCGCCGCCGCGAAGGAGGAGGGCAGGTCGCGCCCGCCGGTGGCATCGAAGACCAGGTCGAAGCCGCGACCGCCGGTCAGCCGGCCGACATAATCGGCCACCGGCTCGTCGCGGTAGAAGATCGCCTCCTCCGCCCCCAGGCGTCGCACGATCTCCGCCTTTTCCGGCCCGGAGACGGTGGCGAAGACCCGCGCGCCCCGATGCGCGGCCAGCTGGATGACGACATGGCCTACTCCGCCGGCGCCGCCCTGGACCAGGACGGTATCGCCGGCCGCCACGCCGGCCCGGTCGAACAGCCCTTCCCAGGCGGTGATCGTCACCAGCGGCAGGGCCGCCGCTTCCGCGAAGCCCATGCCGGCCGGCATCCGCGCCAGGAAGCGGGCATCCACGGCGATCCGCTCCGCATAGGCGCCACCCTGGCCGCGGACGCCGCCGCCGCAACCGAACACGGCATCGCCGGCCGCAAGCCCCGTAACCCCCGGGCCCAGTGCCTCGACGACTCCGGCCACGTCGCAGCCCAGCACCGCCGGCAGGTCCGGCGCCATCGGCCCGCCATTGGCGCGCAGCTTCGTGTCCACCGGGTTCACGCTGCTGGCCGCCTGCCGCACCAGGACCTGGCCGGGACCCGGAACCGGGTCCGGCAGCGCCGCCGCCTCGAACCGCTCCGGTCCGCCGAAGCCGCGGATGATCTGTGCCTGCATCGTCACGCCCTCATCTCTTTCGCGGCCCGCTCGCAGGGCCCTGCCGCCGACATCCCGGCGATTACCCGACAGGTCATTGTCCTGCAGCGGACGGCGGGCTCAAATCCCCGCCAATGGATGCAGCCGGCGCCGGGCCGGCTGACCGCAACGGAGGGGATGCCGGATGGATCCGCTGCACTTCGCACAGACCAACAAGCTGCCTTTCGCCGAACTGCTCGGCGTCGAATATGTCGCGGCCAGCAGGGACGAGGTGGTGGCCGAGCTGGCTGTCCGCGACGAGCTCTGCACCCGGCCTGAAATCCTGCATGGCGGCGCCGTGATGGCCCTGGCGGATACCGTGGGCGCCGTCGCGACGGTGCTCAACCTGCCGGAGGGCAAGGGCACCACGACCATCGAGAGCAAGACCAACTTCTTCCGCCCGGCGCCCCTGGGCAGCAGGGTCCGCGCGGTCTGCACGCCGCTGCACCGGGGTCAGCGGACGATGGTCTGGCAGACTCGGATCGAGAGTGAGGCCGGCAAGCTGATCGCCCTGGTCACCCAGACGCAGATGGTGCTCTGACCGCGGCGCCCCCTTTCAGGCGGCGGGCGCCACGGGGGCAAAGCGGCCGCTCTCAGGATCCCGCCAGTGCAGCAGGCCGCCCCGGATCGCGAACCAGGCCCCGTGCAGCCGCAGCCGTCCCGCCTGCTCCGCCTCGGCGATGAACGGGAAGGTGCGCAGATTGTCCAGGGACAGGCCGATCGATTCGTATTCCAGGGCCTGCTGCACCGCGTCCGGGTCGCTCTCGCCCCGCGCCAGGACCGCGCTGCGCGCCGGCGCGGCGATCTTGACCCAGGGATCGATGAAGCGGCCGACCGCCCGCGGCGCGCTCTCCCGCCCGTCCGGGCCGTGGTCCGCAGCGGCCAGGCAGGCGGCGATGCCGCCGCAGCGGGCATGGCCCATGACGACGAGATGCTCGACCTGCAGGCCCATCACCGCGAACTCGATCGCGGCCGAGGTGCCGTGATAGCCGCCCGAGGCGTCGAACGGCGGCACCAGGTTGGCCACGTTCCGCGCCACGAACAGTTCGCCCGGTGCCGCACCGAAGATCGTGGCCGGATCCACCCGGCTGTCGGCGCAGGCGATGATCATGATCCGCGGCGCCTGCCCGTCGGCCAGTTCCTCCAGCAGCGCGGCCTGTTCCGGATAGCGGTTCGTGCGGAACCGCCGATAGCCCTTCAGCAGCTGTTGCGGGACATGCCCGGTCCCATCGGCCTGCAATGCGGCGGCGCCTGGCTTGGCAGCGTCATTCGGATCGGAAATGGCCTTGCCCTCCCGGCTTGCTGATCCACGGGGCGCGACCGCGCCCGGCAGGTCTGATACCGCCTTCGCCGCCCGGCCGCCACCCCTGCCCCCGGAACCCGCTTGCCCTGACGGCCATGGCTGCGGGATACAGGACGGATGAGCAATCCGCACAGTCCGCCGTCCAGGCAACGGGGAG
>NZ_JBHRTR010000046.1:86242-136825 GCF_042646425.1 Marinibaculum pumilum | reverse complement strand
CCCCCGCCCCCCCCCGCCGCCGCCGGCAGCGCCGCCCGACACGCTGCCCGACGCACAGATCGACGTGATGCTGCAGGACGCGCGGCGTTCTGGGCGGCTGCGCGCCGGTTCCTTCATCATCACCACCTTCGGCGACGTTGTGGCGCCCCGCGGCGGCACCGTCTCCCTGGCCAGCCTGATCCGTTTCCTGCAGCCGTTCGGGATCAACGACAGCCAGGTCCGCACGGCGGTCTCCCGGCTGGCCGCGGACGGCTGGCTGCAGGGCCAGCGCCGCGGCCGCAACAGCTTCTACGGCCTGACGGAGCCCGGCGCCCGCCGCTTCGCCGCCGCGACCCGCCGGATCTACGATGCCGGCGAACTGGAATGGGAAGGCCGCTGGCAGGTGGTGATCTATCCCGATGGCGGCCCGGCCCGCGATGCCCTGCGGCGGGAGCTGGGCTGGGCCGGCTTCGGCGCCCTGGCGCCGGGCCTGTTCCTCCACCCGAACCCGCCGGAGGGTGCCGTGCAGGCGGCCCTGGAAGTGCTGGACCTGACCGGCCGGGCGGTGGTGATCGACGGAAGGCGCGGCCAGGACGCCCTGCCGGAGACCCTGCACCTGACCGCGCAGGGCTGCTGGGCGCTGGACGGGGTGGCGGAGGCCTATGCCGCCTTCGCGGAGCGCTTCGCCGCACTTGCCGCAAGCCTGGCCGGAGACGGGCCGTCGCAGCCGCCGGCCAGCCTGCCGCATCCCGCCGCCGCCCTGCAGGCCCGGGTGCTGCTGATCCACGATTATCGCCGGGCGCTGCTGCGCGACCCGCTGCTGCCCAGCGACTTCCTGCCGGCGGACTGGCCCGGCCATGCCGCACGGCAGCGGGCGATGGCGATCTACCGCGCCCTCGCCCCCGCGGCGGAGGCCGGCATCGATGCGCTGCTGACCGGTCCGGACGGCCCCCTTCCCGCGCCTTCGGCTGCGTTCCGTCAACGCTTCGGCGGGCTGGCCGGATAAACCTCCGCCCGATCGCCAATATGTCACGCGCTCAGTCTTGAAAATCTTTCATTCTGTGACATAATCAGAAGCATAACGGGAGGAAGATCGATGACCCCTGCGCAGATCCACGAGCTTCACGGCGAAGCGGCGGACCCGACCCTGGAGGAACGGCGCACGGCGCGGTTCCAGGCCCGCATCGATGCCGACGAGAAGATCGAGCCGGTGGACTGGATGCCGGAGGCCTATCGCAAGACCCTGGTCCGCCAGATCTCCCAGCACGCCCATTCCGAAGTGGTCGGCATGCTGCCGGAGGGCAACTGGATCGGCCGCGCCCCCAGCCTGCGCCGCAAGGCGGTGCTGCTGGCCAAGGTGCAGGACGAGGGCGGGCACGGCCTCTATCTCTATGCCGCGGCGGAGACCCTTGGGGTCAGCCGGCAGGAGATGGTCGAGCAGCTGCTCTCGGGTGCTGCGAAATATTCCTCGATCTTCAACTACCCCACCCTGAGCTGGGCGGATATCGGCGCGATCGGCTGGCTGGTCGACGGTGCGGCGATCATGAACCAGGTGCCGATCTGCCGCTGCTCCTTCGGGCCCTATGCGCGCGCCATGCAGCGCATCTGCAAGGAGGAGAGCTTCCACCAGCGCCAGGGCTACGAGATCATGCTGCAGCTCAGCCGCGGCACGCCCGAGCAGAAGCAGATGGCGCAGGACGCGCTGGACCGCTGGTGGTGGCCGTCCCTGATGATGTTCGGCCCGCCGGACGGGGAGAGCCAGCACGGCGCCCAGGGCATGGCCTGGAAGATCAAGCTGTTCGGCAATGACGAGCTGCGCCAGAAGTTCGTCGACGTGACCGTGCCGCAGGCCGAGTATCTGGGCCTGACCATGCCGGATCCCGACCTGCGCTTCGACGAGGCGGCGGGCCATTACCGCTTCGGCGCGATCGACTGGGACGAATTCAAGCGGGTGGTGAAGGGCGGCGGCCCGGTCGCCCGCGACCGCATGAAGGCCCGCCGCAGGGCCTATGACGACGGTGCCTGGGTGCGCGAGGCGGCCCTGGCCCATGCCGAGAAGAAGCGCGCCCGCCGCGCCGAGAAGATCGCCGGCTGAGGGAGGTCCATCATGTCCGCACAGGAATGGCCGCTGTTCGAGGTCTTCATCCGCTCCCGCAACGGGTTGAGCCACAAGCATGTCGGCAGCCTGCATGCCGCCGATGCCGAGATGGCGGTCGAGAATGCGCGCGACGTCTATACCCGCCGCGGCGAAGGCGTCTCGATCTGGGTGGTGCCGTCGGCGTCGATCACCGCCTCCGACCCCGGCGACAAGGAAACCCTGTTCGAGCCGACGGCGGACAAGATCTACCGGCATCCGACCTTCTACCGGATCCCCGACGAGGTGAAGAACATCTGAGCCCCTGGCGGGTGCGGAAAGGACCTTCGACATGGCCGATACCGACCTTGCCGACCGCCTGAAGGCGGAACGCATCGCCCTCGCCCTTCGGCTGGGCGACACCAGCCTGATCCTGGCGCAGCGGCTCAGCGCCTGGTGCGGCCATGCGCCGGAGCTGGAGCTGGACCTGGCGCTGTCCAACGTCGCGCTCGATTTGCTGGGCGAGGCGCGGATGCTGCTGACCTATGCCGGCGAGCTGGAGGGCAAGGGCCGCGACGAGGACCGGCTGGCCTATTTCCGCAACACCCCGGAGTTCCGCAACGTCCTGCTGGTGGAACAGCCGAACGAGGATTTCGCCGTCACCATCGTGCGCCAGTTCCTGTTCGACGCCTGGCACCTGGAGCTGGCGACGGCCCTGACGGGGTCCGCCGATCCGCGGCTGGCGGAAATCGCCGCCAAGACGGTGAAGGAGGCCCGCTACCACCGGAAGTTCTCCACCGACTGGATGATCCGGCTGGGCGACGGCACGGCGGAGAGCCACGACCGGGTGCAGGCGGCGCTGGACGACCTGTGGATCTATACCGGCGAGCTGTTCGTCAGCGATGCGACCGACGCCGCGCTGGCGGCGGCCGGCATCGCCCCCGACCCGGCTTCGCTGGAAACGCCCTGGCAGGGCTTCATGGATGCCGCCCTGGCGGAGGCCACCCTGGCCAAGCCGCAGGGCGCCTATATGCAGGCGGGCGGCCGCGACGGCCACCACAGCGAGCATCTGGACTATATCCTGGCGGAGATGCAGGTGCTGGCACGCGCCCATCCGGACGCCCGCTGGTAGAAGCCGATGGCCACCGCCACCACAGCCGGCGCGGGCGCCCTGGAACGGGCGCAGGCGGCGATGGCGCAGGTGCGCGACCCCGAGATTCCGGCCCTGACCATCGCCGAACTGGGCATCCTGCGCGAGGTGGCGGAGCGCGACGGCGGCATCGTCGTGACCCTGACCCCGACCTATTCCGGCTGTCCCGCCACCGCGGCGATCGAGATCGAGGCGCAGACCGCGCTCGCCCGCGCCGGCCTGCCGGACGCGCAGGTGCGCACCGTGCTGTCGCCGGCCTGGACCACCGACTGGATCACCGAGGAAGGCCGGCGGAAGCTGACGGAAGCCGGCATCGCGCCGCCGCAGAAGGCCGCCGGCAAGGCGGCTCTTCTGGGCCTGGACCCGGAGATCGCCTGCCCCCATTGCGGCCATGCGGAGACCGAGAAGCTGAGCGAGTTCGGCGCCACCGCCTGCAAGGCGCTGTACCGCTGCCTCGGCTGCCGCGAGCCGTTCGAATATTTCAAGTGCATCTGAGCCGAGGGGCCCGCTTATGCTGCAGTTCCATCCCCTGACGATCGCCGCGGTGGAGCCGGAGACCGAGGAGGCCGTGCGGGTCACCTTCGACGTGCCGGCCGACCTGGCCGACGCCTACCGCTTCGTGCAGGGCCAGCACCTGACCCTGCGCACGGACCTGGACGGCGAGGATGTGCGGCGCACCTATTCGATCTGCGCCGGCACCGACGAGGGCCGGCTGCAGGTGGCGATCAAGAAGGTGGACGGCGGCCGCTTTTCGACCTGGGCGAACGCGGCGCTGAAGCCGGGCGACGTGCTGCAGGTGCTGGAGCCGACGGGCCGTTTCCACACCGTGCTGGAGCCCGAGGCGCAGCGCACCTATGTCGCCTTCGCCGCCGGCAGCGGCATCACGCCGATCCTGTCGATCATCCGCTCCACCCTGGCGACCGAGCCGCACAGCCGCTTCACCCTGTTCTACGGCAACCGCACCACCGCCGGGGTAATGTTCCGCGAGGCGCTGGAGGACCTGAAGAACCGCTTCATGGGCCGGCTCAGCCTGTTCTACCTGTTCAGCCGCGAGCCGCAGGACACCGAGCTGTTCAACGGCCGGCTGGACGCCGGCAAGGCCCGCGCCTTCTGCCGCGGCCTGATCAACCCGCAGGCGGTCGACGCCTTCTTCCTCTGCGGCCCCGGCGGCATGATCGAGGAGGTGAAGACCGTGCTGGCCGAGGCCGGCGTGCCCGACGAACGGATCCATGCCGAGCTGTTCCTGACCGGCCCCGCCGCGCCGCCGCCGCGCCGCACCGAACGCCCGGCGCCCGCAGGCGGCACCGACGTCACCGTCTGGCTGGACGGCCGCGCCACCCGCTTTGACCTGTCCGACCCGGACGCGACCCTGCTGGACGCCGCGCTGGCGGAAGGCATGGACCTGCCCTTCGCCTGCAAGGGCGGCGTCTGCTGCACCTGCCGGGCGCACCTGCGCGAAGGCGAGGTGGAGATGGCGGCGAACTATTCGCTGGAACCGCACGAGGTCGAGGAGGGCTTCATCCTGACCTGCCAGGCCCGTGCCCTGTCGAAGACGGTCGTCGTCGACTTCGACAAGGTCTGAGCCGCGACCTCGCGACCCTTGCCCGCCGCTTCGGCGCCGGCCCAGACTGGCCGGCATGGATGCGGCGTCCGACATACCGGGTCACCGGCCCACCTCCGAGGTGCTGTTCGCGCTGCTGGACGGCGCGCCGGCGGAGCGGGTCAGCGTCGGCTGGCTGATTGCCAGCCTGAAGGACCGTTCCTTCGGCATCGTCATGCTGCTGATGGGCCTGGTGGCCCTGGTGCCCGGCGCCTCCACCTTCATCGGCCTGCTGCTGGCGATCCCGGCGATCCAGATGATCCTGGCGCGCCGCGGGCCGGTCTTCCCCGCCTTCATCGCGCGCCGCACGGTGTCGACGGCGCGGCTGGCCTGGCTTATCGCCCGCATCGGGCCGGTCCTGCGCTGGCTGGAGCGGCTGATCCGTCCGCGCTGGAGCACGCCGTTCGAGGCCACGAAGCGCATCATCGGCGGCGTGCTGCTGCTGCTCGGGCTGCTGCTGCTCTCCCCGCTGCCGTTCAGCCATGTCGTCCCGGCGCTGGTCATCGTCCTGATGTCCTTCGCCTATCTGGAGGAGGATGGGGTCGCGCTGTGCATCGCCCTGGTTGCCGCCCTGGCGACATTCGCCTTCGTCGGGGCCACTGTCTGGGCCACGGTGAAGGGGATCGATTTCCTCGACCCGGCGGCACTGCCGGCCGTGACTCCAGGTGCCTGAGCCTCAGATCGCCCGCTCGCGCCCAGCCCAGAAGGTTTCGCGGATATCCTTCTTGCGCACCTTGCCGACGGGGCTGCGCGGCAGGGTCGGCCAGAACTCGACCGACTTCGGCGCCTTGACGCTGCCCAGCGCGGCCTTGCAGAGCGCGATCACCTCCGCCTCGTCCAGGCTCTCGCCCGGCTTCAGTTCCACCACTGCCTTGACCGCCTCGCCCCATTTCTCGTCGGGCACGCCGATCACGGCGCAGTCCTGCACGGCGGCATGGCCCCAGATCACCTGCTCGATCTCGCTGGGATAGACGTTGAAACCGCCGGAGATGATCATGTCCTTCTTGCGGTCGACGATGTAGAGGTAACCGTCTTCGTCCATCCGGCCGATATCGCCGGTATGGTGCCAGCCATGGGTGGAGACCTCGGCCGTGGCTTCCGGATTCCGGTAATAGCCGGGCATCACCAGGTTGCCGCGCACCACGATCTCGCCGCGCTCGCCCGGCGGCAGCAGTTGCCCGTCATCGTCCATGATGGCCACCCGGGTAAAGAGGGTGGGCCGGCCGCAGCTCGCCAGGCGCCCCTCCCGCTCCGCATCGCCCGCCACCAGATGCTCCTCCGGCGACAGGTAGGTGCAGAGCATCGGCGCTTCCGCCTGGCCGAAGGTCTGGCACATCACCGGCCCGAACACCTCCAGGCACTGCTTCAGCTTTTCCACCGACATCGGCGCGGCGGCATAGATGAAATATTCCAGGCTGCCGAAGTCGTAGTCGGCAATGCCGGGATGGGAGAGCAGGCCGTAGATCGCCGTCGGCGGCAGGAACAGGTGGGTGACCCCTTCCTCCTGGATCGCGCGGGCGACCGGCTCCGGATCGAAGCGCGGCAGGATCACCTGGGTCGCGCCCACGGCCATCAGCAGCAGCGCCAGTCCGCCGGCGGCATGGGTCATCGGCGCCGCCACCAGATGCACCGGCGGCTTGCGCACGGGCATGCAGGTGAAGAAGCTCGCCAGCATCACCTCCCAGACCTGGTTGGTCCACATCACCCCTTTCGGCCGACCCGTGGTCCCGCCGGAGGAGAAGATCGAGGCCAGGGTGTCGCGGTCGCCGGGAATGTCCGGATCGGTATCGGCCGCATCGCCGATCCAGTCCGCCAGCGCCGGACCGCGGCCGCTGCCCGCGTCGATACAGACATAGAGGCGGATCTTCGGGCAGCGGGCCGCCAGCTCCTCGACATCCGCCTCGAAGTCGCTGTGGTAGAACAGGATCTCGACATCGCAATTGTCGAGGATATAGGCGTTCTCCGGCACCGCGTTGCGGGCATTGGTCGGCGCCCAGACTCCGCCGGCACGGAGGATCCCCAGCACGCATTCGAAGGCGGCCGCGCCGTTGCCGCTGTAGACCGCCGCCTTGGCCTGCGGCCGCAGCCCGTCGCGGATCAGCGCATTGCCGATGCGGCAGCTCTGGCGCTGCACCTCGGCATAGCTGCGGCTGACCTGGCTGTCCTTCAGGCAGACCCGGCCCGGGTCCAGCGACACGCCACGGTCGAAGAAGTCGATCAGACGCATGGTGATCCCTCCGCCTCAGCCCCGTTGCAGGATGGTGATGCAGGCGGCGGCCTCCTCGTAGCCGGCAAAGCCGCCGCCATTTTCCGCGATCGCGGTTCGGGCGCCTTCGACCTGGCGGGGGCCGGCTTCGCCGCGCAGCTGGGTCACCAGCTCGTGTACCTGCGCCAGTCCGGTGGCGCCGATCGGGTGGCCGCGGCACTCCAGTCCGCCGGAAGGGTTCACCGGGATCCGGCCGCCGATGGCGGTGGCGCCTTCGGCGGTCAGCCGGCCGCCCTCGCCGATGCCGCAGAAGCCGAGCGATTCCAGCTGCAGGATTTCCGCGAAGGCGCTGGCGTCGTGCACCTCCGCCACATCCATGTCCTCCGGCCCCAGCCCCGCCTTGTCGTAGGCGGTGTGGGCAGCCAGACGGGTGATGTGGCGGTCGAATTCCTCCGGCCCGCGGCCGCTGCCGGAGCGCAGGACGGACGCGGCCACCCGCACCGCGCGGTCGAGTCCCAGCGCCCTGGCCTTCGCCGCGGAGCAGACGATCGCCGCCGCACCGCCGTCGCTGATCGGCGCGCACATCGCCAGGGTCAGCGGCCAGCAGATCTCGCGATCCGCCAGAACCTCCGCCGCCGTCATCGGCCGGCGGTACTGGGCATTCGGATTATGCTGGGAATGGGTATGGTTCTTGGCGGAGGCGATGGCGATCTCTTCCTGGCTCAGCCCGAAATGCTTCATGTGATGGCGGGCAAGTGCCGCATAGACGTCCATGAAGACGCTGCGCTGGCCGTCTGTCCCGCCGGCGCCGGGCGGCAGCGGCAGATCGCGGCCCAGCGCCGTCAGGCGGGCGATCGTCTGTTCCGCTTCGTGAACGTCCCAACCGCCGTCGAAAACGGCGAAGGAGCGTGCGCGGTCCGCGGAATTCATCTTGTCCACCCCCACCGCCAGCGCGACCTCGCCCTGGCCGGATGCCACGAAGGTGCATGCGGCGTTCAGCGCCGTGCTGGCGCTGGCGCAGGCATTTTCCACATTGGTCACCGGCAGGCCGGCGAACCCGGCCGAGGCGAGGGCGATCTGCCCGGGCACCAGGTACTGCCCCTCGACGGCGGCCTGCGCGGCATTGGCGAAATAGGCGGCCTCGATATCGTCGCGCCGCAGCCCGGCATCCTCGAGTGCCGCCGAGACCGCGTCCCGCGTCAGATCCTTGACGGACCGGTCGGCGAACTTCCCGAACGGCGTGATCCCCACGCCCACGACATAGACCTCGGTCATGCTTTCTCCGATGCTCACAGGCTGATCATCGCCTCGACCCGGGTCCGGTCCGCCAGCAGCGCCTCGGTGCCGCCCTCCCACTGGATCCGGCCGTTGTCGATGACGTACTGGCGCTGCGCCAACTGCAGCGGCACCTTCAGGTTCTGCTCCACCAGCAGGATCGCCACGCCTTCGCGGTTGATCTCCGCCATGGCCGCCACCAGGTCGCGCACGATCAGCGGGGCCAGCCCCTCCGTCGGCTCGTCCAGCAGCAGCAGTCGCGGGTTGGTGAGGAGACCGCGGCCGACCGCCAGCATCTGCTGCTCGCCGCCGGACAGGGTGTCACCACGAGAGGCCGCCCGCTCCTGCAGGCGCGGAAACAGGCCGTAGATCCGCTTCAGGTCCCAGGCCCCCCTGCGGCCCATCACGGTGGCGATCCGCAGATTCTCCTCCACGCTCAGGCTGGCGAAGATCCGTCGGTTCTCCGGCACGAAGGCGATGCCCATACGGCCCAGCGCCTCCGGCGGGCGGCCGGTCTCGTCCGCCCCTTCGAACAGCCGGGTGCCGCCGCGCAGGGGCAGCAGGCCGATGGCGGCCTTGATCAGGGTGCTCTTGCCGGCGCCGTTGCGGCCGATCAGCGAGACGATCTCGCCCTCACCCACGGTCACCGTGACCCCGTGCAGCGCCTGCGCCTTGCCGTAGAAGACGTCGCAGTCCCGCATTTCCAGGAGGCTCATTCGCCGTCTCCCAGATAGGCGCTGCGCACACGCGCGTCCTCGCGGATCGTCGCCGGCGGGCCGGCCGCCAGGATCTGCCCGCCGAGCATCACGACGACCTCGTCGGAGATATCCATGACGACATCCATGTTATGCTCGATCAGCAGCACGGTGCGCCCCCTGGCGGCGCGGCGTATCAGGTCCACGGCGCGGGCCGCATCGCCATGCCCCACCCCGGCCAGCGGCTCGTCAAGCAGCAGCACCTTCGGGTCACTGAGCAGAGCCAGCCCGACCTCCAATGCGCGCTGGTCGCCATGCGACAGGTTCGCCGCGTCGACATGGCCGAGCGACCCCATGCCGATATCCTCCAGCACCCGTTCCGCCTCCAGTGCGATGCCGCGGAAACCGCCGACACCCCGCCAGAAAGGCTGCAGGCGATAGCGGTGCGCCTGCGCTGCCAGTCGCAGGTTCTCCAGCACCGTCATGCCGGGAAAGATCTGCGTGATCTGGAAGCTGCGGCCCAGCCCGGCGCGGGTCCGCGCGTGCGGCGGCAGCGCCGTGATGTCGCGGCCCCCCAGGGCGACCCGTCCGCGGCTCAGTCTGGCGCGCCCCGACAGCGCATTCATCAGGGTCGTCTTGCCGGCACCATTGGGGCCGATCAGGCTGTAGAGGCGGCCGGGCATGAAGTCGCAGGAGACGCCGCTGATCGCCTTGAAGGCACCGTAGGCGACCTCCACATCGCGGCAGGCGAGGGCCGCGGTGCCGGCGCCGCTGTCCAGCACGCTCATCGGCGGCCCTTTCTGGCGACCAGCTGCCGCAGCTGCGGCACCAGGCCGGCCAGGCCCTGCGGCAGGAAGATCGTGCAGAGGATGAAGACCAGGCCCAGGATGCCGTACCAGTGCGTGGTCGCGGTGGACAGCCATTCCCGCAGCACTTCGAACAGGGTGACGCCCAGGACCGGCCCCAACAGGGTGCCCATGCCGCCCAACAGCACCATGATCACCACGTCGCCGGAGGTGGTCCAGTGCAGCATCTGCGGGCTGACATAGAACATCAGGGAGGCCAGCAGCGCGCCACTGACTCCGGCATAGATGCCGGAGACGATGAACGCCGCCTTGCGCAGGTGCCCGACATTGAAGCCGATCTGCCCGGCCCGCACCTCGTTCGCCTTGATCGCGCGCAGGGCCTGGCCGAAAGGCGATATGCGCAGGATGCCGGCCACCGCCACGGCCAGGAGGAACATTCCCAGCAGGAAGAAGTAGTAGTTGCCGTCGTCGAAGAAATCGACGCCGAACAGGTCGGGCCGCGGCACCCCGGACAGCCCGTCCACGCCGCCCGTCAGGTCGCGCAGCTTGCTGCTGGCGAGGATATAGACCAGCTGCGCCAGGGCCAGGGTCAGAAGGGCGAAGAACAGCCCCGCCACCCGCATCGCGAAGAAGCTGAACAGCAGTGCCATTGCGCCGCCGACAAGGCCTGCGGCGCCAAGTGCGGGCAGGTAGTCCCAGCCGAGGCGGGTGGTCAGCAGGGTCAGCGCGTAGGCGCCGGTGCCGAACAGGGCGGCATGGCCAAAGGAGAGCATGCCCGCCATGCCGAACACCAGGTCGTAGCCGATGGCGAAGATCGACCAGATCAGGATCAGGTTGACCAAGTGCAGGGCCTGACTGCCCGGCAGGAACAGCGGCGACAGCACGATCACCGCGACGACGACGGCGAGGGTCGCGGGCACCAGGGCGGCCCGCCTCGGCGCCGCCCCCGAATCCGCCCCCGGGCCTGGCCGAAAGGCGTTCATGCCGTGCGCCCCTTGCGGCTGAAAAGCCCTTCCGGCCGCAGGACCAGGGTGGCGATCAGCAGCACGAAGGTCAGGAAGTCGACCCAGTCGGGCGCGTAGGAATAGCCGATCGCCCGGGTCATGCCGATCAGCAGCGCCGCCATGATCGCACCGCGGATATTGCCCAGCCCGCCGACGATCACGACGATGAAGCAGTCGATGATCACGCTGAAGCCCATGCCCAGTTCGATCGGCAGCAGCGGCGCGGCCACCACGCCGCCCAGGGCGGCGAGCCCGGCGCCGAAGGCGAAGACCAGGGTCCGCATCCGCGAGACGCTGATCCCCAGGGTGCGCACCATGTCGGGATCGCTGCTGGCGGCGCGGATGACGATGCCGTAGCGGGTGCGGTCGAGCAGCAGGAAGAGCCCGGCGGAGACAAGTGCCCCGAAGCCGATGATGAACAGGCGATAGGACGGCACGGAGGAACCGAACAGCGCGACGGGCTCCGAGAACAGCTCCGGCGGCGACATCTGCTTGTAATCCAGCCCCCAGAAGATGCGCACCGCCTCTTCCAGCACCAGGATGAAGCCGAAGGTCAGCAGCAGCTGGTAGACATGGTCGCGGTCATAGACCGGGCGCAGCGCGACCCGCTCCATCGCCGCGCCGACACCGGCGGCGATCAGCGGCGCCAGCAGCAGGCCGACCCAGAAGCTGCCCGTCATGACGGTCGCCTGATAGGCGAGATAGGCGCCCAGCATGTACAGCGAGCCATGGGCGAAGTTGATCACCCGCAGCATGCCGAAGATCAGGGTCAGCCCCGCCGCCAGGAGGAAGAGCAGGAGCCCCATGGAGAGGCCGATGACGATGGTGGACACGGATCGCCAGTCTGATCAGGTTGGAGCTGCGGACCGGGCGGCCAGGATTGCCGGCCGCCCGGTCGTCGCTATGGCAGGTCAGCAGGACGGGAACAGCACATCGGGCTGGAACACGTCGGTGATCTTCATCGTCAGCTCCGGCAACGGCGGCTCTCCCTTCACCACCTCGCCCCAGAGGCCGACCTGCATCGCCTGATGGTCGCAGGCCCGCATCACCTTGGTGCCTTCCAGCGAATTCTCCCGCGTCGAGCCGGCAAAGGCGTCGATCCAGGCCTCCTTGTCCCAGGAACCGGTCTCGTCGATCACGTCCAGGAACCAGCTCATGCCGTCATAGGCTTCGCCGGCGAAGCTGTTCGGCCATTCGCCGTACTTCGCGCGATAGGCCTCCACGAAAGCCTTGTTGGCGGGGACGTCGTAGGAGAAATGGTAGCGGACACCGGAGTTCGCACCGACCGAGCCCGGCCCGACCGCGGCGGCCAGCAACTCGTCCTGCAGCACAGGGCCGAACAGCAGCTTGTCCTTGTTCAGTCCCGCCTGGGCGGCCTGCTTCAGGAAGGTGACGGCATCGCTGCCGGTCACGATCAGCACCGCTGCTTCCGCATCGCTGTTGGCGATCTTGTCGATGATGACGGAATAGTCGCGGTTGCCGAGCGCGGGGAAATCCTCGCCCACGATCTCGACCCCCAGCTCCTTCATCTGGTCGCGGTAGTACTCCCAGCCCGCGCGGGTCACCGCATAGTCGGCGCCGACGCCGTAGACCTTCTTCAGGCCGCGCGCCTTGGTGAACTCCACCGCCATCCGCAGTTCCATGCCCAGGGTATTGGAGGTGCGGAAGGTGTATCGCGAGCCGTCCGACCGGGTGATCTTGTCGTCCGCAGAAATCGTCACCAGCAGCGGCACCTTGCGCTGGTCCACCAGGCCCTGCAGCGCCACGGTGGAGGCCGAACTGACCGCGCCGAATATCATGTGCGCACCGTCGGCCAGCAGGCGCGAGGCCTTCTGCACCGCCGGCTGCGGCTTGGTCTCGCTGTCTTCCCAGGTCACTTCGATGGGCTTGCCGAGGACGGTCCCGCCACGCTGCTCGATGGCCAGCTCCACGCCCCGCTTCATGCTCTCGCCGATGATTCCGTAGGGGCCGGAGAACGACACCACCGCACCGATCTTGAAGGCATCGGCCTCTTCGGCCTGGACCGGCTGGTGGATGGCGGCTGTCGCCAGGGCGGCACAGGCGGCGCCGATGATGGCACTGCGAACGCGTTTCATGCTTCCTCCCGAGGTCGCGGTTGCCGGGGCGCTTACGCGCTCCTTCCGACGTGTTCGGTTATCTATACCGAATGGTAGGTTCTGTCTAACGACTTTATATTTTTACTGACTATCAGGTAGACACTACCCCGGTGAGCGGCTGGAAGCGGCTGCGCGGCAAACTGGCAATGCGACAGTGCCTGCGCTACGGATGAGTCCGGTTCCACTTGCCCGCCCCCATCTTCCGTGGAGATCCGTGCAACCATGACGTTGTCCCCCGCCTCCAGGCCGGACCAGCCGGCGAAGCGCAGTCCGGCAGAGAAGAAAGCGCGGGGAAAGCAGGCTGGAGAGAAGCAGGCGGGGGGGAAACAGGCGGGGGAAAGGCGCGCCGCGCCGAAGCGCATGGCGGCCAAGGCCTGGCGGGAGGCGGACGACCGCGAAGAGATGCATGCCCGCAAACGGCGGCTGATCCTGGAAGCGGCGGCCCGGGCCTTCGCCGAGAGCGGCTACCACCAGACCTCGATCGACCAGATCGCGGCACGCCTGCAGGTGACGAAGCCGACGATCTACTACTATGTGCGGAACAAGGACGAGATCCTGTTCCAGATCGCCCAGACGGCCCTGGACGACCTGGACGAACGGATCGCCGCCGCGCAGCAGGGCAATGAGACCGCCCTGCAGAAACTGAAGCTGTATTTCCGGATCTATGCCCGGATCATCAACGACGATTTCGGCTATTGCATGGCCTTCGTCTCCGACAATGTCCTGAAGCCGCCGGCCAGGGCGAAGCTGCGCCGCTACAAGAAGGAGTTCGAGCTGCGGGTCCGGCATATCATCGAGGCCGGGCGCCAGGACGGCACCGTGCAGGTCTCCGACCCCCGTCTCTTCACCTTCGCCCTGTTCGGCGCCTTCAACTGGATGCCGCAATGGTATTCGGATGCGGGTGAGGTGGAACTCGACCGGATCGTCGACCACTTCCTGGCGATCTTCTGCGCCGGCGGCATCGCGCCCGGGCGGGCGCCGGACCAGGTGCGCGCGAGGTGACAGGCGCCAGGGCCGATGGCATCGCGGCGGGCGACAGAGCTAGAGTGCGGCAGCCGACTCAAGGAGGATGCATGACCGAGCAGCAGGCGGACGCCGTGGCCCTGGCGGCACGGATCGTGGCCGACCACGCGGCAGCGCGGCCCTTTCCCGGCTACGCGCCAGAGGCGGGCGCCAACCTGGACCTCGCCTATGCGGTGCAGGACCGGGTGGTGGCCGCCTTCCGCGCCGCCGGCCGCGGTGCGCCGGCGGGCTGGAAGATCGGCCTGACCTCGGCCAGCATGCAGGCGTTCTGCAACCTCGACCATCCGCTGGCCGGCGTGATCCTGGACGGCGGCGTGGCGCACAGCCCGGCGCGGCTCTCCCGCGGCGCCTATGGCCGCCTAGGGCTGGAATGCGAGATCTGCCTGCGCACCGCCCGCGACCTGCCGCCGCAAGCCGGTCCCCTGGCGCATGCGGCGGCGGAGGAGCTCGTGGCGTCGGTGGCCCCGGCCTTCGAGCTGATCGACGACCGCGCGGCCTCGTACGACGGGCTCGACGCCTTCTCCATCATCGCCGACAACGGCTGGAACGCCGGCATCGTGCTGGGCGAGGAGCTGGCGGCCTGGCCCGACCTCGCCGCCTGCACCGGCCGGCTGGCGATCGACGGCACGATGATCGACCAGGGCGCCGGCGCCGACGTGCTGGGCCATCCGCTGGCGGCCCTGTCCTGGCTGGCCGCCCATCTGGGCAGCCGCGGCGAGACCCTGCCCGCCGGCAGCCTGGTGATGACCGGCTCCATGGTCCGCACCCAGTTCGCGGAAGCCGGCCGGCACTACACCTTCCAGCTGACCGCCCATGACGGCCGCTCGATGGGCGGCGTCGAACTTCAGGTCGAGGACTGAGCGATGCCGGAGGCCGCGATGATCGTGCCGAACCTGCGGGTCGCCGACATGGCCCGTGCCCTGGCCTTCTACCAGGATTTTCTGGGACTGACCCTTTCCTTCGCCGTGGCGGCGGACCGCAGCATGCTGGCGGAAACCGACGGCAGCGACGCCGTCTTCGCGACCCTGGACTGGAACGGCGCCCGGCTGATGCTGCAGACGGCGGAGAGCCTGGCGGCGGAGCTGTCGGTCTTCGCGCTGGTGGCCGACAATGCGGCGGCGCCGGGCAGCCCCGACGCGGCGATCTATTTCCAGGGCTTCGATCCCGACGCGGTGCTGCAGCGCGTGCCGCCGGAGGCGGTGGTCACCGGCCCGGTCACGCAATGGTACGGGATGCGGGAGCTCTACCTGCGGGACCCGGACGGGCACATCCTCTGCCTCGGCATCGCCGACGGCCCGGCGCCGGGCTGAACGGGCGGTCCCAGAGCACTGCCTGTACAGGTGGAAGCGGTCTTGCCGTCCGATTGGTCATCCCGGCCATAGGCCAGTACTGTCCGGTCGAGCGCGGCGATGGCGCGGCAGGGATTGCCCGCGTAACCCACCGGCGTCACTCGCGGGCTTGTCCCGCGAGTCCATGGTGCCGCCTCTCAATAGACGCCTGCCCTGATTGAGCCTGCCGGCGCCATAGACCACCGGGACAAGCCCGGTGGTGACGAGTTGGGACGGGCAACGACTCTCGTGCCCAACTTCTGTACCTGCCCCGCAAGCCCAGCCACACCCTGACTTGTTGCTTCTGCCGGCTCCGCTCAACCGGCCACCCGGAATGGGTTTCACGGGCGAAGCCCGTGGACGGGTCGAGCCCGAGACCGCCGTGTTTCCAGCCGAACCGGAGGCGCTCTGCCCCCCGCCCGTCACCCCCTGGGACGCAGGTCCACCACCCGCTTCGCCTTGCCCATCGAGCGTTCCACCGTACCCGGCTCTTCCACCGCGACGGCGACGCTGATGCCGATCCGGTCCTTGACCTGCGCCGACAGGCGCTCGGCGGCGGCACGGCGGGCGTCGGAGCCGGCGGCGCCGGCGCGGGCCTCCACCACCACCTTCATGGAATCCATCCGGCCCTCGCGGGTCAGCTCGATCAGGTAGTGCGGGCTGAGGCCGTCGATCGCCAGCACCAGCTCCTCGATCTGGGTCGGGAACACGTTCACCCCGCGCAGGATGATCATGTCGTCGCTGCGGCCGGTGATCTTCTCCATCCGCCGCAGCGACCGCGCCGTGCCCGGCAGCAGCCGGGTCAGGTCGCGGGTGCGGTAGCGGACCACCGGCATCGCCTGCTTGGTCAGCGAGGTGAAGACCAGCTCGCCCATCTCGCCGTCGGGCAGCACCTCTCCCGTCGCCGGGTCGACGATCTCCGGGTAGAAATGGTCCTCCCAGATGTGCAGCCCGTCCTTGGTCTCCACGCATTCGTTGGCGACCCCGGGGCCCATCACCTCCGACAGGCCGTAGATGTCGACGGCATGCATGTCGAAGGCGGCCTGCACCTCCTGGCGCACGCTCTCGGTCCAGGGCTCGGCGCCGAAGATGCCGACCTTCAGCGAGGTCTGCGCCGGATCCGCGCCCTGCGCGCGGAAGGCGTCCAGGATCGCCAGCATATAGCTCGGCGTCACCATGATGATGTCGGGCCGGAAGTCCTGGATCAGCTGCACCTGCCGCTCGGTCATGCCGCCGGAGACCGGCACCACGGTGCAGCCAAGCCGCTCCGCCCCGTAATGGGCGCCCAGGCCGCCGGTGAACAGGCCATAGCCGTAGGCGACATGGACGATATGGCCGGGCCGGCCGCCGGAGGCGCGGATCGAGCGGGCCATCAGGTCCGACCAGACGCCGATATCCTCCGCCGTGTAGCCGACCACGGTCGGCTTGCCGGTGGTGCCGGAGGAGGCGTGGACGCGGCTGACCTGCTCCCGCGGCACCGCGAACATGCCGAAGGGATAGTTCTGGCGCAGGTCGTCCTTGGCGGTGAAGGGAAAGCGCGCCAGGTCGGCCAGGGTCTTCAGGTCGCCGGGATGCACGCCGGCTTCATCGAAGGCGCGGCGGTAATGGCCGACATTCTCGTAGGCATGGGCCAGCGACCATTTCAGGCGGGAAAGCTGCAGCGCCTGGATCTCGTCGCGGCTGGCGATCTCGATCGGGTCCAGGGAGCCGCGGTCGGGTGTCAGGTCCAGCATTGCGTTCCTCCCTCCCTTCAGGTCCCGGCCGCCGCCGGCGCGTCCAGGATCGGGCCGGGCAGGTTGCGGGAATTGCCGCGGAACTCCGCGATCGTGCGCCCGTCCTGGTCGGTGACCGTCACGTCGTAGACGCCGGAGCGGCCGAAGCGCGCCTTCTCCTGCGCGCGGGCGGTCAGCACGTCGCCCTGCTTCGCCGGTGCGACGAAGGTGATGTTGCACATCTGCGCCACGGTCTGACGGTTGTAGGTGTTGCAGGCATAGGCGAAGGCGGAATCCGCCAGGGTGAAGATCAGCCCGCCATGGCAGAGCAGGTAGCCGTTCACCATCCAGGGCGCGACCTTCATCCGCAGCACCGAGCGTCCGGCGCCGACCTCCACCAGTTCGATCCCCATTCCCCCTTGCGAGGAATCGGTCTCCGCCATCTTCGCGGCGCAGGCCCGCGCCAGCTCATCGGGGTCCAGTGCCTCCGGATCGACATCCGTCACGGTCAGCGGCCCTTGAAGTCGGGCTTGCGCTTCTGCAGGAAGGCCGTCACGCCTTCCCGGAAATCCTCCGTCCGGCCGGCCTCGCGCTGCAGGTCGCGCTCCATGTCCAGCTGCGCGTCCAGGCTCTGCGACGGCGCGGCGTGCAGCGCCTGCTTGATCAGACCCAGGCCGCGGGTCGGCGCCTTCGCCAGGCGGCCGGCCAGGGCGGCGGCGTCGCCCGCCAGCGCGTCGTCGGCGGCGACCGCCCAGATCAGGCCCCAGTCCAGCGCCTGGCTCGCGCTGAGCGGCTCGCCCAGCAGCGCCAGCCCCTTGGCCCGCGCCTCGCCCACCAGATGCGGCAGGAAATACGTGCCGCCGCTGTCGGGCACCAGGCCGATCCGGCAGAACGCCTGGATGAACTGCGCGGAGGCCGCGGCGATCACGATGTCGCAGGCCAGGGCCACATTCGCGCCGGCGCCGGCGGCGACGCCGTTCACCGCGCAGACCACCGGCTTGCCCAGGCCGCGGATGCGCCGCACCAGCGGGTTGTAGTGCCGGTCGATGGTGGCGCCCAGATCCATCTCCGCCCCGGCCGCAGCGCTGTCGGCCAGATCCTGGCCGGCACAGAAGGCGCGGCCGGCGCCGGTCAGCAGCACCGCACGGACGGCATCGTCGCTCTCCGCACGCTCCAATGCCGCGGCGAGGGCGACATGCATCTCCTCGTTGAAGCTGTTCAGCTTGTCCGGCCGGTTCAGGGTGATCGTGGCGACCCCGCCATCGACCGCGTAGAGCACGCTGTCCGACATCTTTCCTCCCCCAACACGCTGCCCGTATCGCACCGGCCGTCCTGCCGGGCCTGCGGGCCGGTCCGGACCCCTGGTTACGCGGAAATCGCCGCCTTCGCTAGGGGCCGCTGCGGCTCTCCAGCAGCAGCCGGCCCTCGCCCAGCAGGCGGTCCGGATCGGCCGCCGTCACGGTGACCGCATGCGCGCCGAACGGCAGCTCGCCATAGCCCTCCCCGGGCAGCACCGCCCGCCACAGATGGGTGTTGGGCTGCGGCCGGTTCCAGTCCGGCAGGTCCAGGCGGGAGAAGATCTCGACCGTCAGGGGGTCTCGGTAGCGCACCCGCTCCATCGCCACTTCCGGCCCGTCGCCGATGCGGTAGCGCAGTTCCGTCTGCGGCCCGCCGGTGGCGACATTGGCATAGAGCACGGCATTGCCGCCTTCTTCCGCCAGGAACAGCCGCACCGCACCGAATGCGTCCGTCGGCGCGCCGGGGATCGCCCCCAGCGGCGCGAAGGTCAGCGCAAAGCCGTCCGGCCCCAGCGCCAGCAGGTAGAAGCCGCGCGGCGTGCCGTCCATCTGCAGCGCCACCGGCATGCCTGCGGCATCCTCCGGCCCCGACCACCAGTTGCCCGACACCGTGCCCAGCACCCAGTGCGGGACCGGCGCCTCGGCGCAGCCATCCTCCGCGCCCAGCAGGTGGCGCTCCGCCATGTGCAGATGCCCCGACAGGGTCAGGACATGCGGTCGCCCGCAGAGCAGGGCGACCAGCTCCGCCCGGTTGGCGGTGGAGCGGTGCGGCGCCTCCCGGTCGGCCTTCAGCGGGATATGGGTGGCGACGACGACCGGCATCTCCGGCGGCACATGGGCCAGCAGGTTGGTCACGAAGGCCAGCTGCTCCGGCCCGACGGCACCGTGATAGCGGCCGGCGCCCTTCGGCCGAGCCGGGTCGCCGCCCTCATAGGCGACATTGTCGAGCGCGATCACCAGCGCCGGGCCGGCGAAGAAGGCATGGTCCGGCGGCCCGAAGAAGGCGCGGTAGGTCTCCAGCGAGTGGGAATCGTCGGGGCTTTCGAAGTTCAGTTCGTGATTGCCGGGAACGTGGAACCAGGTCTGCCCGGTTGCGCCCAGCAGCGACAGGTAGCGCGGCAGCAGCGACAGGTCGTCGTACATGATGTCGCCGGCGACCAGGGCGAAGTCCGCCGGCAGGCCGGTGACGCTGCGCAGGAAACTGTCGCGGACGAAGTCCAGCTCGCGATGGTCGCGCGGCTGCGGGTCGGCGGCGACGATGCCGGTGGCGGTTTCCGGCGCGCCGTCCGGTCGCGGCAGCAGCGGGAAGTCGATGCGCTCCGGCAGCGGCCCGGTCGCCGGCTGGCCGGCATAGGTCAGGTCCAGCGCCTCCGGCGTGCCGTCCGGCACGTGCAGGCGGTGGAAGGACGGCAGGCCGTCGGCCCCCATCGGCAGGTCGAAGGCGGCCGGCTTGATCACGAACACCACGCCCGGCGCGGCCACGGGCAGGCTGTAGCGGCCGTCGGCGCCGGTCGTCACCACATCCCGGCCGTTGGAGACCAGCACCCCTTCCAGGCCGGCATCCCCGGTGCCCTGCACGCCGTCGCCATCGGCATCGGCGAAGACGATGCCGGTTGCCGTTTCAGGCGCCGTCTCGGCCGCGGCCGGCAAGGCCGCAAGCAGCAGCGCCGCCGCCCAGGTCGCGCACCACCGCATCGCTTCCTCCATCCCTGCCGCCCCCGGCCGCCCCGGCCGGCTTCACCCTGCGCAATACAGCAGAACGCACCGCTCTTCGACCCCGTTCCCGTTGCCGCGGCAGGTCTGCTAAAAGGCGCGATCCCGGGAAGGGCAGCCATTGCCGGCCGCAGGTCTTGCCCGGAGATCCACACACGAATTGGAGGAGAAGGGCATGAAGCTGGACGGCAGCATCGCCGCCATCGTCACCGGTGGCGCGTCGGGCCTGGGTGCGGCCACCGCGAAGGAGCTGGCCTCGGCCGGCGTGAAGGTCGCGATCTTCGACATGAACGCAGAGAAGGGGGAGGCGGTCGCCAAGGAGATCGGCGGCATCTTCTGCAACTGCAACGTCACCGACGAGGACAGCGTCGTCGCCGCCTTCGAGAAGGCGCGGGCCGCGCACGGGCAGGAGCGGATCCTGGTCAACTGCGCCGGCACCGGCGTGGCGGTGAAGACCGTCTCCCGCGGCCAGCCGCACCCGATGGACATGTACGAGCGGATCATCCAGATCAACCTGATCGGCACCTTCCGCTGCATCTCCAAGGCGGCGGCGGGCATGTCGGCGGCGGAGCCGCTGGACGGCGGCGAGCGCGGCGTGATCGTCAACACCGCCTCGGTCGCGGCCTATGACGGCCAGATCGGCCAGGCCGCCTATTCCGCCTCCAAGGGCGGCGTGGTCGGCATGACCCTGCCGATCGCCCGCGACCTGGCGGCAAGCGGCATCCGGGTCAACACCATCGCGCCGGGCCTGTTCCTGACGCCGCTGTTCGACACCCTGTCGGACGAGGCGAAGCAGTCGCTGGCAGCCTCCGTGCCGTTCCCGTCGCGCCTGGGCGAGCCGTCGGAATATGCCGACCTGGCGCGGCACATCGTGGAGAACGCGATGCTGAACGGCGAGACGATCCGCCTGGACGGCGCGATCCGCATGGCGCCGCGCTGAGCCGGCTCGGCGAAACCTGATGCGGACCTGCCGCCGCGCCGCTCGTCTCCGTCATCCTCGGGCCTGACCCGAGGATCATGGCAGGGCGGTGCGGCGGTCGGGCCGCGCAGTGTCGACGGCGCGTCGCGATCCTCGGGTCAGGCCCGAGGATGACGGAAAGAGGGAGGTGTGGCACTGCCCCCTTCACCGTCATGACCGGCCCAAGGGCCGGTCAGTTCGCGGCGCCCTAGTTCGCAGCAGTCGGGATGTTCGCGTCCAGCAGCTGCGACAGGCCGCGGGCGAGGCGCACCGGGCTGGCCTGGCCGCAATAGATCTCCCGCGTCTCGCCCTCCTGCTCGAAGACGAGCTGGAAGCCGTTCGGGTGGTGGATCACCGTCGCCTTCACCCGGTCCGACAGCACGGTCTGGGTGCGCGACTGGTAGAAGGCGTCGACCAGATAGCGGGTCAGTTCCACCGCCTCCTCCACCTCCAGGTCGGCGACATGGCCGTCGGAGCGGGCATGGTTGTAATGGAAGGCGGCGGCGATCCGGATCCGGTCCTGCAGCCAGCTGAAGACGATATGCGACAGCGCCTTTCCCTGCGGGAACAGGAAGCACTTGTCGTCCATCTCCACATTGACGGTGGTGAGCCGCTTCGGCTGCTGGGGCCGCATCACGACGGGCTGCAGGGTGCGTTCTGTCATGGAATGGGATATTGCAGAAGCCGCATCAGAGATCCAATGGTATTTCGCGCAATCGAGGAGGGAACCGCGCCATGAAGGCAGTGCTGTGCAAGAGCTTTGGACCCCCTGACAGCCTGGTGATCGAGGAGGTGCCCTCGCCGCCGCTGGAGGCCGGCCAGGTGCGCATCGCGGTCCATGCCTGCGGCGTGAACTTCCCCGACACGCTGATCATCGAGAACAAGTACCAGTTCAAGCCCGACCTGCCGTTCTCGCCCGGCGGCGAGATCTCCGGCGAGGTCATGGAGGTGGCCTCCGACGTGACCAACGTCAAGGCCGGCGACCGGGTGATCGGCATGTGCGGCTGGGGCGGCTATGCCGAGGAGCTGGTGATGCCGGCGCGCAAGGTGGTGAAGATGCCGGACGGCTTCGACTTCCCCACCGCCGCCGCCTTCACCCTGACCTACGGCACCTCCTACCACGCACTGAAGCAGCGGGCGGACCTGAAGAAGGGCGAGTCGATGCTGGTGCTGGGCGCCTCCGGCGGGGTCGGCCTGTCGGCGGTGGAGATCGGCAAGGCGTTCGGCGCCCGGGTCGTGGCCGCCGCCTCCTCCGACGAGAAGCTGGAGGTCTGCAAGGCGCATGGCGCCGACGAGGTGATCAACTACACGACCGAGGACCTGCGCGCCCGCGCCAAGGAACTGGGCGGCAAGACCGGCTTCGACGTGATCTACGATCCCGTGGGCGACAAGTATGCCGAGCCGGCGCTGCGTTCCATCGCCTGGGAGGGCCGCTACCTGGTGATCGGCTTCGCCGCGGGCGAGATCCCGAAGATCCCGCTGAACCTGGTGCTGCTGAAGGGCTGCCAGATCGTCGGCGTGTTCTGGGGTTCCTTCACCGAGCGCGACCCGGCGACGAACTTCCAGAACCTGGACGAGATGGCGGAGATGGTGCGCAACGGCACCCTGAAGCCGCACATCTCCGCCACCTACCCGCTGGAGCAGGCGGCCACCGCCCTGAACGACATGAAGGCGCGCAAGGTCACCGGCAAGGTGGTGCTGGTGACGGGACGGTCCTAGAGCTTTCCCAACTCGGGCGGAAGCGGTTGGGCGACCCCGATCGTCATCCCGGACTTGATCCGGGATCCATTCCGCCAGCTTTGCAGCTTCTCAGCGGCTGGCGGAATGGGTTCTCGGGTCAAGCCCGAGAACGACAGATTTTCCATCAAACCTGGGAAGGCTCTAGCCCAGGGGACCTCCGGCAACGGGCTGGGCGGCTGCCGCGGCGGCCGCCCGTTCTGTCATCCCGGCCGCCCTGTCATCCCGGCTTCTTGTTGCGCCCGGTATAGCCCAGCAGGTCGGCCGCCACCTTGCGGATCTGGATCTCCTCCGACCCTTCCGTGATGCGGTAGCGGCGGTGGTGGCGGTAGATATGCTCGAACGGCTTGTGGCGGGTATAGCCGATGCCGCCATGCACCTGCATCGCGCGGTCGGCGGCCTCGCAGGCCAGCCGGTTGGCGCGATAGTTGGCCATCGCGACCTGGTCGGTGACCGCCATGTGATGGTCGCGGTCCAGGTGCCAGGCGGTCTTGTAGACCAGGTTGCGCACCATCTCGCAGTCGGTGTGCAGCTCCGCCAGCGGGAACTGGATCGCCTGGTTGGACGCCAGCGGCTTGCCCCAGACCAGGCGCTGGCGGGCATATTCCGCCGCCTCGTTCACGCAGTACTGCGCCACGCCGAGGCTGGATGCCGCCTGCCGGATGCGGTTCTCGTGCACGAAGGCCTGCGCGCAGGCCAGCCCCTCGCCCTCCTCATGCAGGATCGCGTCGGCCGGCACCCGGACATCCTTCAGATAGACCTCCGGATGGTCGGACGGCATGTTGAAGGTCCACCACATATGGCCGACCTCGAAGCCGGGCGTGTCGGTGGGCACGATGAAGCAGGTGATGCCGCGCGCCTCGCCCGGCTTGCCGCCGGTACGGGCGAAGACCAAGTCGGCGGTCGCGTTGTGCAGGCCGGTGTTGAAGCGCTTCGCGCCGTTGATCACCCAGTCGGAGCCGTCGCGGCGGGCGGTCGTCTCCATCCAGGTGGCGTCGGAGCCGTGGTCCGGCTCCGTCAGGCCGAAGCCGATCCGCTCCCCGCCGGTGATCATGCCCTCGACATAGCGGTCCTTCTGGGCCTGGGTGCCGAAGCTCCAGAACATCTGGACGATCGGGAAATTGCCGACGATGGAGCTTTCGTTCTGCAGGTCGTTGTGCAGGCCCAGCCCCTTGGCCGCCAGATGCTCGCGGATCATCGCCATGGCGAGGTTGGAGCCCGCCTGGCCGCCGATCTCCTTCGGCAGGGCAAAGCGCAGATGGCCGGCCTTGTCGGCGCGGCGCTTCATCTCCGCCAGCAGCTCCTCCCATTCATGGCGGGGCTGGCCGTCATTGTCCCAGTCGGTGCGGGCATGCTCGCGCCGGTGATCGAAGTATTGCGGGTTGGCATCCTCCAGCGGCTTGATCTCGGCTGCGATGAAGGCGTCCAGCTCGGCCAGCTTGGCCTCGATCTCCTGCGGCACGGTAAAGTCCATGGCGTTCCCGCTCCCCTTCGTCCATCTTTGCGACCCTTTTTCTGGCCGTACCTTTGGACCAGAGTACGGGCCGTGGCAATGGGCCAGAGTCCAACGGGCTTTGGCGGGAGGGGGAGCAGGCACCTGACAATGGGCATGATGGCGGCATGAGCATCCTGGACGACACGATCACCTCGCCGACGCATGTCGCCGCACGGCTGCCGGCCCTGTGCCGGCGCGCCCTGGGCGGCAGCGGAGAGGTTCGCGGCCTGGCGCGCCTGACCGGCGGCGCAACGAAGGCGACCTGGCGCCTGGAGGCCGAGGGCGCGGAGGGCTGGCGGAAGCTGATCCTGCAGCAAAGCGTCGACCCGCCACGGGCGCCCGACGACCCGAAATCCGCCATGCCGCGGGTGGTCGGCGACGAGGATGCCGCCGTGATGCTGGCCGCGGCTTCCGCCGGCGTGCCGGTGCCGCCGCTGCGCGCGACCCTGACCCCGGAGGACGGGCTGGGCCGCGGCTATCTGGTCGACCTGGTGCCGGGCGAGGCGTCGGGGCGCAAGATCGTCGCGGCGCCGGACTTCGCCGGGGTGCGCCCGCGCCTGGCCGCCCAGTACGGAGAGATCGTCGGCCGCATCCAGCAGGTCGACATCACGGCCCCGGCGCTGGCCTTCCTGCAACCCTTCGGCCCGCGCGAGACCCTGGCCAGCTACCGCGCCGTCTATGACTATTACGACCATCCGCATCCGGCGATCGCCCTCGGCCTGAAATGGGCGGAGGCGCATCTGCCGCCGCCGCAGCCGCCGGTCCTGGTGCATGGCGACTATCGCAACGGCAACGTGATGGTCGATCCCGGCGGCGTGACCGCGGTGCTGGACTGGGAACTGGCCCATACCGGCGACCCGATGGAGGATCTGGGCTGGCTCTGCGTGAACAGCTGGCGCTATGGCGGCGACGGCCCGGTGGGCGGCTTCGGCGCCCGGGAGGACCTGTTCGCCGGCTACGAGCGCGGCGCCGGACGCCCCGCCGATCCGGAGGTCGTCCGCTTCTGGGAGGTGTTCGGCCATGTCCGCTGGGCGATCATGTGCATGATGAAGGGGGAGAGCCATGCCAGCCGCCATGGCGGCGAGCGCACGATGGAGGCCTTTGCTATCGGCCGGCGGACGGAGGAGCCGCTGTTCGACCTGATCCGGGACCTGACCGGGCAGGCGGCATAGGCACGGCGAACACGAAAGAGAGGGGGAGGCATGCCAGACAGCCGGCCGGAGGCGGCGGACCTGGTCGCGGTGGTGCGCGACTGGCTGAAGGAACAAGTCCTGCCGGACCTGCAGGGCGAACCGCAGTTCCAGTGCCGGGTGGCGATGAGCCTGCTCGCCATGGTGCAGCGCGAACTGCAGACCAAGCCGCAGGCGGATTCAGAGGAGCGCGCGCGCCTGCATGCGCTGACCGGCGCCGGGGCGGAAGAGGATCTGGTGGCGCTGAACCGCATCCTCTGCGCACGGATCGACGCCGGCGAAATCGCGGTGGACGATCCGCGGCTGCTGGACCATCTTGGCCGCACCCTGCGGGAGGCCCTGGCGATCAACAATCCCCGCTGGCTGCCGGCCGCAGAGAGGCCCGAATGACAGACCTGCCCTTCACCCCGCTGCCCGGAACCCGGGCGCGCCGGCGGCTCTACCTGATGCGCCACGGCGATGTGGACTACCGGGTGCCGTCCAGCGCCTCGGCGCATATCGACACCCTGCCGCTGACCAACCGCGGCGAGGCGCAGGCCCGCGCGATGGGCGAGGTGCTGCGCGACGTGCCGTTCGACCATGCGGCCCATACCGGCCTGCACCGCACGCGGCACACGGCGGAGCTGGTCCTGGGCAGCCGCGAGATCGACCTGGTGCCGGTGGAGCGGCTGAAGGAAATGCGCACCGGCAACATCAGGGCCTGGTCGCGGGACCGGATGGAGCGGGAGTTCAACAGCAGCTTCGCCAATGCGACCGACCCCGACCGCACCTTCGCCGAGGGCGGCGAGACCTACCGCCAGTTCTGGGACCGGGTGATGCCGGCCTTCCTGGCGCTCGCGACGGCGCCGGGCTGGACGCACATGCTGCTGGTGGCACATGGCGGCACCAACCGCAATATCCTGGCCTGGGCCTGCGGCGCCGGACTGGCCGGCATCGGCCGCTGGGAGCAGGATTCCGGCTGCCTCAACGTCATCGACCTGGACATGGCGCCCGGCGATCCGGACGGCGCGGAGACGGCGGGATCGATGCAGGTAGCCCATGCCATGCTGCGGCTGGCCAATTTCCGGCCCGAGAACCCGGCCCATATCGGCAACAACCGCACCGTGCTGGAGCAGATGGTGCTGGACGTGCGCGGCAGCCGCGACGAAAGCGCCGCCTGAACGGGCCCTGCCCCGCGCGCCCAGAGCTTTCCAGTCTTTGGTAGAAACGTTGTCCTTCTCGGGCTTGACCCGAGAAGCCATTCCGCTTGCCGCGCGGCAGCTTGAAGGCTGGCGGAATGGATCCCCGCCTCGAGGGCGGGGATGACGATCATGACTGTGGCGCCGCTAAGCCTCGCGCTTGCGCGCCCAGAAGACGTACATGCCGCGGAAGGTCGAGGGGTTTTCCGCCTCGAACCGTGCCCAGCTTTCCAGGTCGCGCATCTGCGGGTCGTGCGGCGCGAACGCGGCATAGGCCGCATAGAGCGACGGGTCCGGCAGGTCGAAGCCCAGGAAGTCCAGCTCCTGCACCGACAGCATCGTCGCGATCGACGTCAGGTCGAAGACATGCTCCTGCACGTGCAGCAGCATGTCGCGCAGGGTGCCCAGGGCGAAGAAGTCCGGCGCCCGCGTGATCACGGCGCGGGTCTCCGCATCCACCGCCTCCACCAGGCGCGGCCGGGCGGCCCGCAGCGCGGCGTCGTCGGGCTGCGCCGGCACCAGGTCGGCCAGGATCCGGCGCGCCGTCGCGACCGGCGTGCGGCCCAGCCGCGAATAGAGGCCGATCCGCTGCACCCCGCCGGGCCGGGTGGCGCCGGTCAGGGCCCGCCAGCCGGCCATCGGGTCGGCCAGGTGGTGCAGCAGGCCGATCGCGTTGACCAGGTCGAAGCGCTGCTCCGTGCCCGCCAGCTGCAGGATGTCGCCCTGCAGGAAGCGGATGCCCTCCACCCCGGCCTCGGCGCATTTGCGCTGGGCATAGGCCAGCGCCCGCCGCGACAGGTCCATGGCGGTATAGCCTGTATGGGCATAGGTGGCGGCCAGCTCCAGGGTGAGCTGCCCGGTGCCGCAGCCGGCATCCAGGATCTCCCCCGCACCGGGCGCCGGCCATAGCGCGGCCGGCAGCAGCGGGAAGCGGCTGCGCAGCACCGCCTGGAGAGGTTGCGGCGCATTGCGCTGCTGGCGCGCCGCGGGCGGCGGCACCGGCACCGACGACCAGCGCGGATAGGGCGCGCGGTCGTAATGCGCCATGACCTGCCGCGACACCGGGTCGGCGATCTCGGAAAGGGCCGGGATCTCCGCCGCCAGCTGGCGTTCCCGCGGCGGGTCCGCCAGGTGCCGGCGCAGCAGCGGCAGCATGCAGTCCGGCCAGTCGGCCGCCAGCAGGCGGTCCCCCTGCGGCAGCCGCCCCAGATTGCGATAGGCCGCGGCAAGGGCGACCTGCACCGCCGGCGGCTGCCGGCCCGCGGCAACCGCCTCCGCGAGGGCCTGGCCCAGCGCCTCCAGCCGCGACGATTCCTCCGCCGTCTCCTCCAGCGCGTAGTCGGTGAGCCAGCAATAGTCCGCCAGGCAGGCGGCCAGCGGCAGCCAATGGTCCGCGAAGGCCGTGCCGCCCTGCATAGCGCGGTCCAGCAGGTGCCGCCGCAGACGCACCATCGACCGCTCGAACGCCCAGTCGGGCACCGGGGTCGCCCGCAGCAGCCGCTGCAGCAGGGTCACCCCGGCGGCGGCATGCAGATCGTCCGGCTGCGGCGCGTGCGCCGGCTCGAAGATCCAGGCGGTCTTCGGCGAACGCTGCAGCAGGCTGACCGCCATCGGCGCCAGGTCCTTCGGCCGGGCCCAGGCCTCCGCCAGCGCGCGCGAGGTCAGGGATTCCAGTTCCACCCGCGCTTCGCTGGCATGCACCACGGTCAGCGCCTCGCCGCAGGCGCGCTTGTGACGCCAGTCCTGCGGCACCAGCTGGTGCGCCTTCAGGTACCAGGTCAGGGCCTCTGCCGCGCGGCCGGAGCGGCGCAGCACTTCGCCCAGCAGGCCGCACATGTCGGCACTGCCCGGATTGGCCTCAAGGGCGCGCCGCAGCACCGCCTCGGCCGCGTCCCAGTCGCGCACCGCGGAGGCGAGCCCCGCCACTTCCGACGCGGCCGCCGCATTGCCCGGCTGCACCGAGAGAATCCGACGCAGCACCGCCAGCGCCTTCGCGCGCTCGCCGGCATGGCGCAGCGCCCGCGCGTAGAGCAGGGCCACTTCCAGATCGGTCCGTTCCGCACCCTCCACCAGCGGCACGAGCACATCGCGCGCCTCCGCCGCCCGGCCCTGGCCCAGCAGGACCCGGCCCAGCAGCAGGCGTGCCTCCTGTGCCACCGCCGGCAGCAGGTCGTCCCGTGCCAGCAGGGCCTGTCCGCGTTCCGCCGCCTCGCCGTCGTCGCCGGCTGCAGCCAGCGCGGCCAGCAGGTTGCCGGCCAGCACCTGGTCGGAAGGTGCCAGGCGCGATGCCTCGCGCAGCGCCGTGGCCGCGTCGGCCGGCGCGCCGGCCGCCATCAGCGCCAGGCCGAGGGCGGCGTGCAGCCGCGCCGCATTGCCGTGACGCTGCAGGCCGCGCCGGGCTGCCTGCGCGGCCTGGCCGGCCTGGCCGGTCAGGCGCAGCGCCTCGCTCCACAGCGCGAAGGCCTCCGGATCCTCCGGCGAGAGGGCGGCCGATTGTGCGGCCGGCGGGATCGCCGCCGCCGCATCGCCGCGCATCAGCGCCGCCTGCGCGACGATCCGCTGCGCGCCGCCCGACCAGGGCCATGCGGCGGCGACCTGCCGCGCCTCCCGCTCCGCCGCGGGCCAGTCGCCGGTAGCCGCCAGGATCCGCGCCTTCTGCAGACGGAAGCGCGGATGGCCCGGCCGGGCCGCCAGCGCCTCGTCGATCAGGCGCAGCGCATCCGCGGCCTGGCCGCGCCGCGCCATCACCGCCGACAGGGCGGCCAGCGCCGCGGGCTCGCCGGGGGCCAGCTTCAAGGCATGCCGGATGACGGTCTCAGCCCCGTCGACCTTGCCGCGCACCAGGCGGGCACGGCCGAGGGCGATATGGGTGACCGGCAGGTGCGGGGCCCTGCCGCGCGCCTGGCCGCAGGCGACCTCGCCCTGCGCCGCCTGGCCGGCGCTCATCAGGCAGAGCCCGTAGCCGGCCGTCGCCACCGCCAGGTCCTCGCCCTGCAGCCGGCCGAGCGCCTGCTCGAAGGCCGGGACGGCCAGCGCATCGCAGCCGAAGCCGGTCAGCGCCTCCGCGACGTCGCGCCAGAAGACGCCGGCCTCCGTGCCCGCCGGGACCTGGAGGCCCAGCAGAGAGAGCGCCTCGGACAGGTTTCCGGTCGCGAACTGGTCGCGGAAGCCGCGATGGTTGGAGCGCAGGCCGCTTTCCACGACGGCGGCAAGCCCTTTGTCCTGATGGGTCATGGAGACTGCTTGTAATCCGTGATGGGGCGGTGCCATCGCCGCCGGGCCGCGGGAGGGCGCCTAGCCATAGTGAATGCGGGATCGGCGTTCAAGGTTCTTCCGCGCGCCCGCCGGACACAGCCGGGTTGCCGGCCGGCAGCAGCCCGTCGCGCTGCAGGATGTCGGCGATGGCCGTGGCGATCACCTGCATGCCGAAAGGCGAGGGATGGTAGTCGGTCGGCGCATTGTTGATCCGGGCCGGATCCTCCAGGTCCTCCGGCCAGACCGACAGCAGGCTGCGCACCTTCTGGCCGGCCGCCGCCTCCAGGCTGTCCCACAATGCGGCGTCGGGGCCGCGGAACTGCGGCGCCATGCCGTCGGTAACCTCCGGATAGATCGGCAGGTGCACCAGGACGAAGGGCACGCCGCTGTCGCGGATCCGGGCGATCGAGTCCCGGAAGCCCGGATCCTCCATGAAGTCGTCGATCCGCAGCCGCGGCACCTGGAAGCGCGCGCCATCGGCAAAGGGGTCGCCATAGAGCAGCCGCGACAGCAGGAACGACCGGGTCGGATCGGTCAGGCCGCCCATGGTGTAGTTGGCCTGCTGCGCCAGCTTGCCGTAGCGTTCGATCAGGCTGTCGACCAGCGGCCCCTCGCCGCCTTTCGCCACGGTCTCCTGGCACCATGCGGCATCCGCCCGCGGCTCCAGCAGATAGGTGTCGGCACCGCTCTCCGGTGTCGGCGAGGGATCGGGTTCCGTCGTCGTCAGGACCCGCGGCTGGCCGTCGATCTCCGTCACCGCGCGCCAGATCCGCACCCGGCTGAGATCGTCGGTGGTGAAGGTGATCACCGCCAGGTCCGGCCGCCATTCCGCGATCCTGTCCGCCGCCAGGTCGACGATCTGCAGGATCCCGGTGCCGTCGCGGCCGAAATTGACGACATGCACATCCTCGCCCGTGCGGGCGGCCAGTTCGTCCTGCAGCTTCGCCGGAAAGGTCATGCCGTCGCGGATGAAGGCGGGGAAACTGTCGCCGAACACCAGCACCTTCAGGTCGGCGCTGTCATAGTCGCCGCGGATCGGGCCGATATTGCCGCGCGCATTGATCGTGTCGAGCATCGCGCAGCCGGTCAGGCGGCCATGCTGGATATGGCTGTAGGCGATCTTCCGGCCCGGCGGGTAGCGGAAGCCGTGCCGGGCGTCATATTCCCAGTGGGAGCGGTCGTAGACACCGATCGTCAGCCCCTCGCCCTGCGCCAGGCGGGCGAAGTTCTGCTGGTTCGACAGGTAGATCCAGCCGCGATAGGCGATTTCCGCCGCCAGGGCGGAGAACAGGACCGCGATGGCGATGGTCGCCGCCGCGAGCGCGGCGGTCCGGCGGCGGCTCACGGCGGGCGCCCGTTCCGTCCCGCGCGCCGCTCAGTCCAGCTCGAAGGCGGACGTGTAGTCCAGCTTCAGCGCGGGATCCTGGTCCTCCTTGCGCAGCACGCAATTGCCGACGGCCAGCAGCTCGATCTCGCTGCCCATGAAGCAGCGGAAGGCATCCTCCGGCGTGCAGACGATCGGCTCGCCGCGCACGTTGAAGCTGGTGTTCACCAGGACCGGGCAGCCGGTGCGTTCCTTGAAGGCGGTGATCAGCGCGTGATAGCGGGGATTGGTCTCCCGGTGCACGGTCTGGATCCGCGCCGAATAGTCGACATGGGTGACGGCCGGGATGTCGGAGCGCGGCACGTTCAGCTTGTCGATGCCGAACAGCGCGCTTTCCTCCGCCGTCATCTGGCGGCGCCGCCTCTCCACCACGTCGGCGACCAGCAGCATGTAGGGGCTGTCGTCGTCCAGTTCGAACCAGTCGGCGACATCCTCGCGCAGCACCGACGGCGCAAAGGGGCGGAAGCTTTCCCGGTACTTCACCTTGAGGTTCAGGGTCTTCTGCATCGACGGGCTGCGCGGGTCGGCGATGATCGAGCGTCCGCCCAGGGCGCGCGGGCCGAACTCCATGCGGCCCTGGAACCAGCCCACCGCCTTCTCGTCCGCCAGGGCATCCGCGGTGGCGGCCACCAGCGCATCGTCGTCCAGGGTGGTGAAGCGGGCGCCCGCGGCAGAGAGCCGCTCCTGGATCTCCGCGGTGTCGTAGTGCGGACCCAGATAGCTGCCCGCCATCGCGTCCATGCCGCCGTTCAGGCGACGCGCCTGCCCCGCATGCATGTGGTAGCCGGCCAGGGCGGCGCCCAGCGCGCCGCCGGCATCCCCGGAGGCCGGCTGGATCCAGATCCGGTCGAAGGCGCCGTCGCGCAGGAGCTTGCCGTTGGCGACGCAGTTCAGGGCAACTCCGCCGGCCAGGCATAGGTTGCGCATCCCGGTCTCCGCCGCCAGGGAGCGGCCGAGGCGCAGCACGATCTCCTCCAGCACCGCCTGGATCGACGCGGCCAGGTCCATGTGCCGCTGGTCGAGCTGGCCTTCCGGCGACCGGTAGGCATGGCCGAACAGCGCGTCGAACTTCGCGTTGGTCATGCGCAGGCCGGTGCAATAGTCGAAATAGTCCAGGTTCAGCCGGAAGCTGCCGTCCGGCTTCAGGTCGACCAGGTTGTCCAGGATCAGGTCGCGATAGACCGGGTCGCCATAGGGCGCCAGGCCCATCAGCTTGTACTCGCCGGAATTGACCTTGAAGCCGGTATAGTAGGTGAAGGCGGAATAGAGCAGGCCCAGGCTGTGCGGGAAATGGATCTCCCGCTCCATCTGCAGGCTGTTGCCGCGGCCGGTGCCGACGGAGGTGGTGGCCCATTCGCCGACCCCGTCCATGGTCAGCACCAGCGCGTCCTCGAACGGCGAGGGGAAGAAGGCCGACGCCGCGTGGCTCAGGTGATGCTCCGCGAACAGCAGCTTCTTTTCCCAGTCGAAGTCCTTCTCGACTTCCTTCAGCTGGTCCTTCAGGAGGGATTTCTGGAACAGCTTCTCCCGCAGCCAGAGCGGGATCGCCATGCGGAAGCTGGTGAAGCCGCGCGGCGCGAAGGCCAGGTAGGTCTCCAGCAGGCGCTCGAACTTCAGGAACGGCTTGTCGTAGAACGCCACATGATCGACATCGCCCAGCGCGATTCCCGCCTCCTTCAGGCAGAACGCGATGGCGTTCTTTGGATAGCCGGCATCGTGCTTCTTCCGGGTGAAGCGCTCCTCCTGCGCCGCTGCGACAATCCTGCCGTCGCGGACCAGGGCGGCCGCACTGTCATGGTAGAAGGCGGAAAGTCCGAGGATGATCACCTTGGCATCACTCCCCGGCCCGGCCCGCCCCCCGGTGGGGGCAGGCCGACAGCCGGTCAGAACAGGGTATAGATGAACGGCGCGACGGCGGTTCCCTTCGTGAGCACGATCAGCACGCCAAAGATCGCCATCACGACCAGAATGGGCAGCAGCCAGAACTTCTTGCGCGCCCGCATGAACGCCCACAACTCGGCAATGAAACTCATCTTCGTCCTCGGGAACGGCGCGCTGCCGGCCCGGAACCGCAGGGCCCCGGTCGCCGCGCGTATCGGTTTCTGGCGTCTGTATGTCCGATCCCATGCCAGGGGACAAGCCCGTCGGCGGCGATCGGCCGGCGGGGGCCCCGCGAACACGGTGCCGAAGGTGGCGGATGCGCGTCCGCCAGGCAAGGGCGGCTGCCGGCCGGAATCGACAGCCGGAGGTTCAGCCGCCGCCGGGAAGCGCGGTCGGGGCGGGATTCTCGCGCGTCGGCACCAGGCCCTCGTCGATCAGGATGTCCGCCACCGCATCGCCGTAGAACTCCATGCCGCGCAGGGAGGGGTGAAAATCCGTCTCCGACTTGTTGATGCTCATCAGGTCGTCCGGTGGATCGGCATGGGGCAGGGTCATCGCCGCCTCCTGCCCGAACATTGCGTGCAGGCTGTCCAGCAGCCGCTGCTGCTGGGCGGAGATCAGGTATTCCCTGCCCTCCAGGATCTCCGGGTAGATCGCCAGATGCACCAGGCGCACCGGCACGCCGCTCGCCAGCACGGCGGCGACGGTCTCCGGAAAGCCCTCCAGTTCCTCGAAGCCCCAGGCGCTGATGCGCGGGTTCTGGGAGGCGCGGAACCGCGGCCGGGCGAAGGCCAGCGGATCGCCCTCCACGACCTGGTTCCAGATATAGGAATGGGCCAGGGTGGTCAGGCTCGCCGTCACCTGGCCGGAAGCCGCGTTCGCCTTCCGCTGCCGGTAGACGCGTTCGATCTTCTCCACCGTCTCGTCGCGCTTGCCCATCGTGCGCGTGCACCAGTCATGGCTGGCATCGGCCACGACCACCACGGTGTCGCTGGAGCGGGCCGGGTCGGGCACCGGCTTCGGGTCCAGGGTGGTGAGGGCCCGCAGTTCGCCGTCGATCTGTGCCTCGGTGCGCCAGAACATCTGGCGGTCGATGTCGTCGGTGATGAAGGCGATGATGGCGAGGTCGGGTTTCAGCTTCGGCAGCTGCTCCTCCGCCTGGCGCATCATATGGATCAGTCCGGTGCCGTCGCGGCCGAAATTGTAGACGTTGAAGCTGCGGCCCGTGCGCTCCTCCAGCCGCTCCTGCAGCAGGTGCGGCCAGGTCTTGCCCCGGTCGTAGGCGGCGGTCCAGGAATCACCGAACACCGCTATGGTGAAGTCGGGATCGGCATGAAGGTCCATCGGCGGCCCGACATTGCCTTGCGCGTTGATGTAGGAGATCACGCCGCAGCTGGCGACGACGCCATCCTCCACCGTGGTGACGCCGACCTCCACCCCCGGCGGATAGATGTATCCGTGGCGTTCGTCGAAATGCCACAGCGAGCGGTCGTAGACGCTGATGCTGTCGGGCAGTTCGGTGCGATCCTCGAACCGCTCCGGCTGCTGCGCGTAGACGAAGGCGCGATAGCCGATCTCGCAGAGCAGCAGGCCGAGGACGACGCTGATCGCGGCCAGCAGGATGGTGCCGGCGATGGCACCGGCGCGGGTCGGGCGTTTCTCACTCATCGCAGGCGGCCGATCCTCTGTCGTGGCAGGTTGTCCGCGGCGGAAACCCGTCAGGGTGCGGGCGCAAGGGTCACCTGCGGCGCGAAGTCCAGCTGCAGGTCGCCCGGCTCGACGGCGGCATCGCCGAACAGCAGGCGCAGCCAGACCTGCAGGACAGGCGCATCCGGTGGCACCGGATGCTCGACCGCGACCCGGCTCCAGTCGGTGCCGACCGTCCGGACCCGCGTGGCGGAGGTGGTGCGGCCGTCATGCACATAGAGATAGGCGTCGCCCAGGCGCGCCGGCCGGTCGGCCCGCAGGTCGGCCGCGAAGGTCACGCGGCGGCCGCGCAGGTCCGCCACCGGCACCGCGCGGCCGATGCGAAGGTCGCGACCTGCCGCCCCCGGCGCCGGGCCGGCGTCGCTCAGGATCAGGCGGCAGCCCGGCGTGCCGGCAGCCGCTGCCGTCACGGCGATCCCCGGTTCGGGCCCGGTTCCGGCGGTCGCATAGGTCACCCAGAGGTCCGGCGCGGCGGCGCCGCCTGCCCCGTCCGCAGCCGTGCCTGCGGTTGCGGCGATGCCCGGCGGCAGCCCGGTGGCGCATTCCGCCTGGCGATACTGGCCGCTGGAATAGAGGGCGGCGGCATCCTCCACGGCACGGTCGTCGGCGGTGTATTCCTTCAGTGCGACGGCAAGGAACAGGGTATTGCGGGCCGGCCGGGCGGTGCCGGTGTCGTGGAAGGGCCGGAACCAGAGTTCCAGTTCCGTCGCGTCCGGCGCCGTGTCGAGGGTGACCGTATGGGCCGTCCAGTCGGTGTCGATCCGATGCGTGGGCTCCCCCCTCACGGTGCTGCCGTCATGCAGGTAGACCTCCGCCTCCGGCAGCCGTGCCGGCTGCGCCGCCCGCAGGTAGAAGGTCGCGCGCAGGGTCCGGCCCTGCAGCGCGGTCAGGTCGATCCTGTGGCCGATCCGCCAGTCGGTGTCGCGGGTGCCGTCGGGGGACAGGGCCACGACCTCCAGCGCGCAGCCACGGCCGGCGCCCGCCGGCGGCGGCTGCGCGTCGTCCAGGGCGGCGACCCTGATATCCGGTGCGATGCCGCGCCCGTCCTGGGCATAGACCTGCCACATGGCGGACCCGCCCGCCTCCGCCCCCAGGGCGGCGCGCAGGTTCGGCCCCAGTCCCAGGCCGCACGCCGCCTGGCGGCCGTCGGCGCGGTCGTCCTGCAGCAGGAACAGCGCGAACAGCAGGACGATCACCAGGCCGGGCAGGGCGATCAGCAGGCGTTTCTTGGTCATGCGCACCCGTTCGCGGGCCGCCCGTCCGGACGGACGCCGCCCTTCTGCCTCAGAACTGGTTCTTCATGCTGTCCGCCGGCGGTCCCGGCGGGTCGCGGGGGATCCAATAGCTGCCGGCCTCCGGATCGAAGCGGCGGCGCATCGGATCCCAGCCGAACAGCCGCATCACGACGCCCATCGGCACGATGCAGATCAGGTAGACCAGGAACATCACGACCGGATTGATGATGCGGAACAGCAGCAGGCCGAACTTCGTCCACAGCCGGTTCAGCGGCGCGAGCAGGGCGGGGGCGAGATAGGCGGCGGCGAGAAAGCCGATCGCGGCCGCCAGCCAGGCCAGCGCCCAGATCGATTCGTGCCAGCCCTTGAAGGCGGCGACGATGGCGCAGAACGCGGCGAAGACCTGGCCGAAGCCGCGGTTGGAGGATCCCTTGACCTCTTCTTCCCGCCGCAGGTCCTCGTGCAGGTTTTCCTGTTTCACGCTCGACGCTTCCTCTGCCGAAAGGTATGGGAGCTTCAACTAACGCAGGCTGGCGCGCCATAAATGCAACCAGTGCGGGTTCCGCGCGGCGGCGCTTCGCCGCGCGGTCCCGGCGGCTGCTTTACCAAGACGCGGCAGTGCCGGCAATATCGCGGCTTCGCGAGTCCGCCGCCGGCCGCACCGCCGGCCTGCCGGTCACGCGCCATCATTGCACCGTTCTGCCACGCATCATGTCCCGAACCTTCCTCCTCAACACTCTCCTGCTGACCGTCTCGGTCCTCGTCGGCCTGGTCCTGGTCGAGGCCGCCTACCGGACCTACCTGTGGCTCGCCTCGCCGGTCCCGAAGGTCACCGCCACCGGCGACGCGCCGCCGACCTTCAGCTTCTACGACCGGTCCCACTGGGAGTATGACGAGGCGTTCGGCTATACCTACCCGCCGGGGCGGAAGCTGCTGATCGGCTCGGTCACCGACGGCAGGCTGACCAGCTGCGACCAGATCGACACCATCAACGCGCGCGGCAATATCGGCCCGATCCGCGGCGACTATGACCGCGCCGCGCTGAAGATCCTGCTGTTCGGCGACAGCTTTCCCGCCTTCATCCTGGACGGCGAGACCTTCCCCTCGAAGCTGCAGCAGGTGCTGCAGGAGAAGGCCGGCATCGACGCCCATGTGGTGAATTTCGGCCGCGACGGCACCGGCATCCTGCAGATGTTCGACCTGGCCGCCGAAATGGTGCCGCGCTGGAAGCCGGACCTGGTGATCTTCACCTTCATCAGCGACGACCTGGACCGGGTGCGGATCTGGCGGGTGCCGACCCGCATCGACGGCGAACCCCGGCTGCTGGTGACCGACCGGCCGGATTCGAGCCCCGGGCTGAGCAATGCCACGGATGCCTTCGTGCTGTTTCCCGAAGCCAGCCCGGAATGGTGTGAGAAGACCCTGGCGGCGGGCGGCACGGCGCCCGAGCTCACCGCCCTCAACGCCCGCTACCTGCGGATGCGCCGCGACGCCCAGCGCGCGACGCCGAACTATCTGAGCCTGAACCATTCCTTCGTGGCGAGCCGGATCCTGCAGGGCAATGCCTTCGCCCGCACCAGCCCCGGGGGGGTCTGGCGCCTGCCGCGGGTGGCGCTGGACGATTACCGGGACGACCCGCGCTTTGCGGCCGACCTGGCGCGGCTGCGCGAGGCCGGCGTGCCGATCGTCCTGATCCACCTGCCGATCGCGCCGGAACTGGTGGAGGGCGAGGCGATGCTGGTCGGCAACCAGGCGGCGCTCTGGACCTCGCTGGAGGAGGCGCTGGGCCGGCCGGCCTATCGCCTGGCCGACTTCATCGTGCCGCCGCTGGACGAACCCTTCGCGATGTCGCACCAGCCGACGGACCACCATCCCTCGCCCTTCGGCATGCAGGTCTATGCCAACAGCATCACCCGCATCCTGGCGCAGGAAGGCATTCTCCCGGCGGTGCCGGACGCGCTCGAGCGCCCGGTGCCGCCGCCGGTCGCCGCGCCGGGCGAGATCCTGGGCCGCAGCGATGTCCGCTGCCCGTTCCGCAAGCGCATGCCGGACGCCGAGGCCGGCTGGGAGGCGCCGCTGTGGCAGATCTTCCGGGTCTACCGCCCGCCGCCGCCGCTGCAGGTCTCCGTCTCCGCTGCGGCCACCGCCGACGGCACCCCGGTCTGCCTGCTCGACATCACCCAGGCGCCGGACCAGGCGGTGGCGGGGCTGGACTGGCGGATCGGCCATAACCTGTTCTTCGGCGACGACCACTGGGACCGCAGCCTGACCTTCCGCGCCGGTCTGCGGGCCGAACCGGCGATGCGGCTGGGCGATGCGGCGCTGGTCGTCACCGGCCAGGGCGTGGAGGGGCGCACGCCGATCACCGAACTGGACGGTAGCTGGCGGGAGGTGGAGACGACGGTCACCGTGCCGCCCGGCACCACCACCCTGCGGCTGTGGCTGCAGCTGAGCCACGAAGCCCCGGTCACGCCCGCCGGGCGGATCGAGATGCGTGCGCCGGAAGTCGTGCTCGGGCCGCGACCGCAGGCCGCAGGGGCGCAGTAGGGCCGGCCGGCCATGTTGCCGCCCCGGCCCGGCGTGCTAGACAGGCGCGCCCGGCCGCAGCCCGCCCGGACAGGTGGGCGCGCGGCCTGCCCTCCTCCTTCGCCCGCCGCCGGCATCCGACTCCGCGATCCGGCCCTGGAGCCCGTCCCGGCATGAAAGCAGTCCGTCCCCTTATCCTCGTCGCGATGTTCGCGGGCCTGCTGGCCCTGGCATGGTGGATGGTCCATCAGCCGCGGCTGCGCCTGCAGACCGAGGAACAGATCCGCGCGGCCCAGGCGGCGCTCGCCGCGCAGCCGGTCTGCCCGCTGGCGATCAGCGCCGGCAGCGGCGCCGTGCGGCCGGCCGCCGGACCGGATACCGAAGGGCTGGCCCCACCGCAGCTGCGCTGGCAGGTGGTGCGCAACGACGGCCAGGGGAGGGCGCCCGAGGTCGCCGTGCGGAATGTCGAGGTGGCGGCGCCGGACGGCCGCCAGGTGCCGGCCTGCATCCTGGCCGTCGAGGCGGTGCCGGAACCGCCCTTCGCGGAAACGGACTGGCGGGTCGGCTTCCGGCTCGACCTGTCGCGCCTGCCCGACGCGCCCCGCGGCAAAGCGGTCTTCCGCGCCCTGGTCCAGCCCGACCATGCGGCGACCCTGAACGGCGGCAGCATCTATCTCTACGACGGCAGCAAGGTGCGGGGTCAGAGCCTGGAGACTCTGAGCGGAAGCTGGCTGCCGGTGGAGGTCGAGACCGAACTCGCACCCGGCACCGGCTTCGTCGAAATCTGGTACCGGCTGGCCTATCAGGGCGCCATCAGCGCGCCGGTGATCCTGACCGTCGCCGAGCCGCGGCTGGACCTGATGGCGGACTGAGCGCGGCATCACAGCCGCCCTGCGCTGCGGCAGGGACCGCAGGAATACCGGTCGGCGCGGTTGCACACGGCCGGCGACATGATGTAACCGATACACGGTATCGGAGGAATATCTGCTCCATCATCTCGTAAATATTGAAAAATGAAGATATTGAAGCTCGCCCTGTCGATCCTGGTAGGATTGGTCGTCGGGTTCTTGGCCGTCGAAGCGATGTACCGGGTCTATCTGTCGGTCGAGCCACCGGCGGGGACCGCGCTGGCGGAGGGGCCCCGATTCGGTGTTCTTGATGCCTCCCGTTGGGAATACGATTCCGAGCTGGGCTATGTCTATCCGCCCGATCGCGCGATTCACGTCACGAACCTGAAGGACGGACGGGTCAGCGACTGCACGTTGCAACGCGAGATCAACAGCCGCGGCAATATCGGCCCGATCACGGGCGACTATCAGAGCGCGGCATTCAAGATCCTGCTGTTCGGCGACAGCTTCCCCGCCTTCATCGTGGATGGCGTCACCTTTCCCGCCCTTCTTCAGCGCAGGCTGACGGCGGCACTGGGCAAGCCGGCCCATGTCGTGAACTTCGGACGGGACGGCACAGGCATCCTGCAGATGATGGACCTGGCGGCGGCCACCGTGCCGGAATGGCAACCCGACCTGGTCCTCTTCACCTTCATCAGCGATGACCTCGACCGCGCCAGGATCTGGCGCACGGTTGCCGAGAAGTCCGGCTTCCGACGCATCCTGGTGACCGACCGCCCGGATCCCGACCCGCCATTGTCGCGCGCACAGGACATCACCCTCGTCGAACCGCGGGCCACGGCAGACTGGTGCCGCACCGCCCTGGAAGCGGGCGGAGAGGATCCTCTGGCGGCCGAACTGGAACGGCGCTTCGACCAGATCGCCGAGCAGGCGGCCCGACGGGAATTCGATCTGCTGAGCATCGATCATTCCTTCGTCATCGCACTGCTGCTCCATCAGGATCCGTTCCGACAGATCCTGACGCCGCAACCCTGGACCGTGCCCCGCTACGACGCGACCGCCTACGACCAGGACCCGCGGTTCGCGCGCGACTTCGCCGCGCTGAAGGCCAGCGGAATCCCCTTCGCGTTCATCCACCTGCCGATCGCGCCGGAACTGCCGGCCGGGTATCAGATCAGCCCGCGCCAGGCTGCCCTTTGGTCGGACCTGCGGACCCTCGCACCGGATCGCGTGATCGAACTCAAGCCGGTGATCGGCAACCTGCCGGACCCGCTGCGCATGTCCATCACGCCGACCAACCATCACCCCTCGCGGTTCGGGATGGAGGTCTATGCCCGTGCGATAGAGACGGCGCTGGCAGATGCCGGACTGCTGCCCGACGCGGCTGCCTCCCCGCCCGGACTGTCCCAGTAGATGCTGCGGGTCACCCTTGCGACGATCGCCGCGGTCGTCCTTGGCTTTGCCCTGTTCCTGGGCGGCAGCGTCCTGCTGCGGGAGGAGCAGGCCGCGATCCAGACGGCAGCGTCATGCCCGTTGACCATACGGCACCCGCAGGAACCCGGTGCCGCGTCGCGACAGGTGCAGTGGCGGGCCTTCATATCCGACCCCGAGGGCGAAGGACCGAGAATCGCCTTCGAAGCCGGCACCTACGAGGTCTCCGGGCAGCGGCTCCCGGCCTGCCTGCTGCGGGTCGAGAAGCTGCCGGAAGCACCGTTCCGGCAGGTCGACTGGCGGCTGGGTCATTCCGTGGCCCTGCCTGCCGGCACAGCCGGCGGCACGGTGGAGTTCTCCGCACAGCTGGCGGCCGTCCCGAAGATGACATTCGGCGGCGCCAGCCTCTACGCTTTCGACAATGTCACCGTCGTCGACTCGCCGGTAAAGACGCTCGATCCCGAACCGGTGCGCCATGCGGTGACGTTGCGTACCGCTGCTTCGACGAACGCCGTAGAACTCTGGCTGCGCCTGACCATCCATGCACCGATCAGCCCGGAAGGCACCGTCTATCTGATCGCGCCGACCCTGACCTTTCGGCAATAGCCAGGCAGCGGCGGCTAGATCAACTTGCGCTCGGATGGAATCATCCGAGCGGCAATAATTTGATCGATTTCAACAAGATGCTCTACGAGGTCGCCGACAGCCACTTGCGCAGTTCCGCCTTGGCGATCTTTTCCAGGGTGGAACGCGGCATCTCGTCCACCAGGTGCACCGCCACCGGCACCTTGAAATCGGCCAGGGCGTCGCGGCAGGTGGCCAGCACCGCCTGCTCCATCTCCGCCCGCGCCGCGCCGGCCGCCGGCAGGATGAAGGCCACCGGCACCTCGTCACGCATCGGGTCGGGCTGCGCCACGACCGCGACCTCCTCCACCCCGGGCACGGTCAGGATCACCCGCTCGATCTCGGAGGAGGCGACGTTCTCGCCGCCGACCTTCAGCATGTCCTTGTCCCGGTCGGCGAAGCGGATCGCGCCGTCGGGCATCCGGATTACCCGGTCGCCGGTGATGAAGAAGCCGTCGGCGTCGAAGCTCTCCTCCGTCGCCTGCGGGTTGTTCAGGTATTCCTGGAACAGCGACAGGCCGGGAATGCCGCGGATCCGCAGATGGCCGGCCTCCCCCGGGCCGCAGGGGGTGCCGTCGTCGCGCAGCACCGCGATCTCGTATTCCGGCGCCGGATGGCCGATCGCCTCCGGTGCATAGCGATGCGCCGGATCGCTGACGATGCCGTGGGTCAGGGTCTCCGTCATGCCCCACCAGCCCATCGTCGGCACGCCGAAGGCGGGCGCGGTGTCCAGGCAGGCGGCATTGCCCCACAGCCGGAAGCGGTGGTCGGGCGGCACCGGCTGCGCCGCCAGGGCGCGGTTCACGAACGGCACCATCGAGCACCAGGTGCAGCCATGCTTCAGGGCCACCGGCCAGAACCGGCTGGCGGAGAAGCGCGGCTGCAGCACCGCGGTGGCACCGGCCCAGAGGCTGGACAGCACCGAATAGGCCTGCGCGTTGGTGTGGAACAGCGGCAGGAAGGTCAGGTGCACGTCGTCGGCGCGCAGGGTCTGGTGCGCGGCGTTGATCCGCGCGCCCCACAGCGCATTGGCATGGGTCCACAACACCCCTTTCGGCCGCGAGGTGGTGCCGGAGGTGTACTGCACGCAGATCGGCGCCATCGGGTCCACGGCCCGCGCCGGCAGGCCGGCCGGGTCGCCGTCCAGGTCGCCGAAGGGCAGGACCGGCATCGTCGCGTCGGCCGGGCGTTCGCTGCCCGGCTCCGGCGCCTCGCCATTGTCCGTCGCGGTCACCGCCAGCCATTTCAGGGCCGGGCAATGCCGTGCCACCAGGCCGGCGAAGCGCGGCTGGGTGATCCCGGCGACGGCACCGCAATGCTCGGCGAAATAGGCCAGTTCCGCACCGGCGGAGCGGGCATTGGTGGTGACCGCCACGACGCCCAGCCGCGCGCAGGCATGCCAGGCCAGGACCGTCTCCAGGCAATTATCGAGATGGATCAGCAGGAAGTCGCCGGCGCGGAGGCCGCGGCCGTGCAGGCCGGCGGCCAGGCGCATGGTGCGGTCGCGGAAGGCGGCATAGCTGACGCTCTCCGCCGGGCCCGAGAACGGTTCCCAGATCAGGAACGGCTTGTCGCCCCAGCGTGCGGCACGGTCATCCACCAGCGCCGCCATGTCGAGGCCGGAAAACGGATGCAGATCTGGGTGGCGCAGGACCGGGCGCATGACCTTCCTCCCTTGTATTTGTGCGCGCCGGCGGGGGCGCTTTCTCTGCGAATCCTCTTATACTGTCGGGCGTGAAGATGCGAGGCAGCCGAGTGAGCGCAGCAATGCCGCATCCTGCCCGCCCCAAGACGAGAGTATGGGGGTGGACCGGTCCAGGAATGCTGCGAGCGGTGCTGCTGGCGGCAGGGATCCTCGCCGCGCCGGTACTGCCGGCCTCCCTGCCCTCCGCCAGCGCCGCAGAGCTGGCCACCGACCGGGTCTATCACCTGATCCCGGGCGATTCGGACATCACCTTCTCGGTCGAGGAATGGGGCGGTTTGCGGACCACCGAGGGACGCTTCGCGACGTTCAGCGGCCTGATCGCGCTGGACGAGGGGGCGCAGCTGTCGGGCCGGGTGGAACTGGAGATCGACGCGGGCAGCGTCGAGGTCGCCGGGGCGGAGGAGGAGCGGGCCTGGCGCGAGCAGGAGCTGCGCGGCGTCGACTTCTTCGACGCGGACCGCTTTCCCAGCATCCGCTTCGTCTCCCGCCGGCTTGAGCGGCTGGACGGCCGCCATGCCCGGCTGCATGGCGACCTGACGATCCGCGGCGTCACCCGGCCCGCGGACTTCGCCATCCTGCTGTGGACCGAGACGGCGCCCGGCGCGACGGCGCCACGCCTGAAGTTCAGCGCCTCGGGCGCGATCGACCGCAGCGGCTTCGGCATGACGGCCTGGCAGGACGTGCTGGGCCGCGAGGTTCAGCTCTCGATCAGCGGCAGCGCGGAGCCGGGCCTGCAGGTTCCGCCGGCCGGGCTGCTCTGAGGGATCAAAAAAAGGGGCCGGCGATCCGCCGGCCCCTTCCTTCGAAGATGCGGAACGCGAGGCTCAGCCGACCTCGAACAGGCCCGCCGCGCCCATGCCGCCGCCGATGCACATGGTGCAGACGACATACTTGGCACCGCGGCGCTTGCCCTCGATCAGGGCGTGGCCGACCATGCGGGCGCCGCTCATGCCGTAGGGATGGCCGATGGAGATCGCGCCGCCGTCGACGTTCAGCTTGTCGTTCGGGATACCCAGACGGTCGCGGCAATAGACCACCTGAACGGCGAACGCCTCGTTCAGCTCCCACAGGTCGATATCGTCCATTTTCAGGCCGTGCCGCTCCAGCAGCTTCGGCACCGCGAAGACCGGGCCGATGCCCATCTCGTCGGGCTCGCAGCCGGCGACCACCAGGCCGCGATAGACGCCCAGGATGTCGCGGCCACGCTGCTCCGCCAGCTTGCGGTCCATCACCACGCAGGCCGACGCGCCGTCGGACAGCTGCGAGGCATTGCCCGCGGTGATCCACTTGTCCTCGCCGGCGACCGGCTTCAGGCCGGACAGCCCTTCCAGGTTGGTCTCGGGACGGTTGCCCTCGTCCTTGGCGAGGGTGACCTCTTCCTCGCTGGTCGCGCCGGTCGCCTTGTCGGTGACGATCTTGGTCGTGGTCATCGGCACGATTTCGTCGTCGAAGCGGCCGGCCTGCTGCGCCGCGGCGGTGCGCTGCTGGCTCTGCAGCGAATACTCGTCCTGCGTCTCGCGGCTGACATTGTAGCGCTGGGCGACATTGTCCGCGGTCTGGATCATCGGCCAGTACAGGCCCTCGACATGCTCCGCCAGCCATTCCTCGCGGGCGCGGTACATGTTCATGTGCTCGTTCTGCACCAGGCTGATCGATTCCAGGCCGCCGGCGACCATGACCTGCACGCCGTCGACGATCACCCGCTGCGCCGCCATCGAGATCGCCTGCATGCCCGACGAGCAGAAGCGGTTGATGGTGGTGCCGCTGGTGGTCACCGGCAGGCCGGCGCGCAGCGCGGCCTGGCGGGCGATGTTGCCGCCGGTCGCGCCTTCGGGATTGGCGACACCGAGGATCACGTCCTCGACCTCGTCGGGGGCGACATGCGCGCGCTCCACGGCGTTCTTGATCACATGGCCGCCCATCGTGGCGCCGTGGGTGTTGTTGAAGGCGCCGCGATAGGCCTTGCCGATCGGCGTGCGCGCGGTCGAAACGATTACCGCTTCTCTCATGGCTCTCTCCTCCTCACAGAATTCCGGGCCTGCCGGTCGCAGGCTCCTGGCCGGCCGGAAGGCCGGGTATGCCCGTGCCCCGGCGCCCCCTGCAGCGCCGGCGCCGGCCGCAAATGTGCGCATGCACCTTTGCCTGCTCGGCGCGGCGCTGGCAAGGGGGGCCGGCCGGCCCGGAACGGGATCAGGCGTCGAGAACGGGACGCAGGCGGTCCAGGGCCCGGTTCAGCAGGGTGTCGGAGGCCGCGAAGCAGAGCCGCAGATGCGCCTCGCCGCCATTGCCGAAGGCGAGGCCCGGCGCCAGGCCGACCCGCGCCTCGTGCAGCAGGCGATAGGCCAGGGCGACGCTGTCGCTCTCGCCGTCGACGCTGAAGAAGGCATAGAAGGCGCCCTCCGGCTCCGCCACCCGGACCCGGCGCATCGATAACAGCCCTTCCACGATGGTGCGGCGGGCGCGGCCGTAGCGGGCCACCAGTCCGGCGACATAGCCCTCGCCCCCGCGCAGGGCGGCGATGCCGCCATGCTGCACGAAGGTGGTGGCGCAGGACACGTTGAACTCCGTCAGCTTGCCCAGCAGGTCGCCCAGCCCGGGCGGCGTGATCAGCCAGCCCAGGCGCCAGCCGGTCATCGACCAGGCCTTGGAGAAGGAGTTGATCACGATCAGCGGGTCGTCCGGCGCGGCATGGTCCAGGAAGCTGGGGGCATGCGCACTGCCGTCATAGACCAGGCGCGAATAGACCTCGTCCGACAGCACCCAGATGCCGCGCGCGCGTGCCGCGTCCAGCAGCGCCGCGACCTGGCTGTCGGGCATCACCCAGCCGGTCGGATTGCCCGGCGAATTGACGAAGATCGCCTTGGTCCGCGCATCGCAGGCATCCAGGACCCGGTCCAGGTCCATGCTGAAGCGGCCGCTGTCGGGATCGCGCGCCAGCGGCACCTCCACCGGCTCGCCGCCCAGGACCCGGACCGCTTCGCGCACGTTCGGCCAGACCGGCGCCACGATCACCACCCGGTCGCCGGGATCCACGATCGTCTGCATCGCCAGCATGATGGCATTCATGCCGGACAGGGTGGCGGTCACCCGGTTCAGCGCGACGGGCCGGGCATGCAGCCCTGTGAGATAGTCGGCAATCGCCTGCCGCAGCGGACCGATGCCCCGGTTCGGGGTGTAGAAGGTCTCGCCGCGCGCCAGGGATTCCGCGGTCGCAGCTCGGATGAATTCCGGCGTGGGGGTGTCGCCCTCACCGAACCAGAGCGGGACGACATCCTCCATCGCCGCCCCCAGCTCCGCGATCGCGCGGATATGCGACCGGGTGATGCTGGTGACCTGCGAGCGGAGACCCGGCAGGGTGCCGGACCCCAACCCGCTTGCGCCCGTCGCGGGCGCCGGGGATGGGACTTGTATGTTCACGGGACGGAATCTCTGTTTGTGCCAAAGGAACATCTCCCCCTCGGGCGAGCCGGCTGACCGGCGGATGCGATCCGCGACGGACAGGAAACGGGGGAGACCCCAGGGGAGACCATTGTCCGGTTGTACCGGATGAAATCCTCGTAACCTTTCGTGCAGATGCGTGCAACCGATTCGCGCGCCGCCCGAAAAAGTGCCGCCGCAAAATTATTTTGCCGTCATCGCAAAAAAAGACGATCCGGCGGGAAGAAGAAGACGGAAGCCGGGTTGTCGAGGCAGAGCGTCCGACATCGGCGGTCGGAACGGCAGGACGGGAGCGGCCGACGCTTCCTGGCCCGCGCGGCGGTCGGGTCCGCCCTTCCCCCGGCCGCCGGTGCGGACGCTCAACGTTTCTGCAGACGCGACGGAGCCGTCCCGAAGTCGCACGACGACCGGAGAAGACGGACGGGCGGAAACCGGCGGCGATGACGACCTGCCATGAAGAACGCGCCAGAGCGTAACGGTTTGGCAATATCCCCCATGGTCTAATCAGCCTCGTTCTTCCTCCCTTCTGACTCGGCCCGCGGCGTCATTGCGATGCGGCGGGCCTTTCTTTTGCATCGTCGATGGCCAGCCGTCCCGTTTCGGGACCCTGTGTCCGTCCGGGATGGCCGATCCTGTTGCGGACCGCAGATCCCGCGCGGCGGCAGGATGCGGATTTCGTCTGCGAGCCACGGCCGGCACATGGCAGGCTCGGGGGAGAGTAGGAATGGCCAGCAACGACAATGCGAAGACCTTCAGCCTTCTGGAGCAGCCCTGTGCGCTGCGACGGCAGGACGAATCGAAGGAGCATCGCAGGACCGGCACCGCCTATGACCTGGACCTTGCGGATAGCGACTACGATGCCGCCCAGCGGGCCACCCGCCGCCCGCCCGGCGCCCGGCAGGAAGAAAAGCGGGAGCGCAGTCGGCATCCGGCCTCCGGGGCCGAGGGGAAGAAAGGGGCCGGGGGGAAGGATGGCGGCGGCGAGGCCGCCGGGCAGCAGCGCCGGAAGGGATGAGACGCCCCCCGCGCACAGGATTGCAGGCCGGCGGGTCGCGCCGGCCGTTCCGGATCAGAGACTTTCCTGCCCGTCCGTTCCGCCGGAGGCCGCATCCCCGGCCTTTTCCACCGGTTCCGCCCTTACCGTGACCCATACGCCATCGGCATTGCGGCAGGCCAGGCCGCGGACGGAGAGCTCGCGCCCCTGCAGGCGGGTGGAGCGCAGATATTCCCGGCACCAGTCGCCGCTGGCGCTGCGATAGGTGCGGACCGGCGTCACTTCGCCGCTGATGCCGTCGCCGGACCAGGCCACGGTCTGGCCGCTGACCTGGGTTTCCAGCGCCCGGCTGACCGCGGCCTGGATCTCGCCCCGTACAGTTTCGTGGCTTGCCTCCAGCCGGATCATCGCGTTGCCGATGCGGTATTCGGTCCACCAGCCGGCGCCGCCGATCACCACCACCAGCACGTCCGCCGCCGCCGCGCCCTGCGGCCGCCAGGCGCGGCCGCGCGGGGCCGCCGCGCCGCCGGCAGGCGCGTCCTTCCGCGCCGCGAACTCCCTGTCGATGACGGCGAGCAGGTCGCCGGCGGGCCGGTTGGCGGCGGCGTTCAGGTCCGCCGACAGCAGCGCCCGGTCGGCCTTCATGCCGCGGTAGAGCTGCCCCGCCGCGGCATCGCGGAACAGCAGCCCCTCGACCTCCGCGGCTTCGTCCGGCGGCAGCTCCCCGTCCAGATAGGCCCCGAGGCGCGCCGCCAGGTCTTCGTCCGGCCGGTCGACGCTCATCTCACTCTTCCTTCCCGTCCGCCGGACCGGCACCGGGACCGCCGCCCGTGCCGTCATCCTCCAGCGCCGCGCGCAGGCGCAGCCGCGCCCGTGCCAGACGGCTGGTCACGGTGCCGACCGGCACCTCCATGATCTCCGCCGCCTCCTGATAGGAGAAGCCCTCCACCCCGATCAGGATCAGCGCCATGCGCTGTTCCGGGTCCAGGCGGTCCAGCGCGGCGCCCACGGTCTGCAGGTCCGCCCGCACCTGGGCGGCGCCGGCGCCGTCCAGGCTGGGTTCGCCCTGCAGGCCGACCTGCGTGGCATGACGGGCCCGGACGGCATGGTCGCGCAGCGCGTTGCGGTGAAGGTTCTGCATGATCCGGTACATCCAGCTGTCCAACCGGGTCCCCCGGGTGAAGCCGTCGAGGCCGCGGATCGCCCGCTCGCAGGTCGCCTGGACCAGGTCGTCGGCCTGGTCCGCCGCACGGGTCAGGCCCAGCGCGAACCGACGGAGCCGCGGCACCAGGGCCGCCATCTCCAGCCGCAGCGCCTCCTCGTCAGTCATCGCCCCCATCCATCGCGCCCGGTTCCGTCATGGGCGACCGGACAGGCATGCCCGAACGCGCGGGCTGCGGCGATACCGGCCCTTCCTTCCTGACCGGACAACCCGCCCGGCGCGGATTCCTTCCCGGCGCGGCGCGGGCGCGCACACCGGCGTAGCGCCGGGGCAGGAAGGAAGCAGGCCCCTGCCGTGTTGTCATCGCATGGGTCATGATAGGAACGGAGCAGGGTCGGTACCATGAGAACGGTCCGGCCCGGGACCGCCCCCGGGACCGCCGCGGGCCAGGCCCCCCGCCCGGCACCGCCGGCGGACTGTGCCCCCCGCCACACGGAACCGCAACCACCGCACCGCACCATGCGCCCAACGCGAGAAACTGACCGGACGAATGCCGCCCCTGGCAGCGATGGGCGCGGTCCCCGGCCCGACTGTGGGCGCCGTCGCTTCCTGGCCGCCATGCTGGGCCTCGCCCTGGCGACAGCACCCGGCCTGCCCGGCCTCGGCCCGGGAACAGCCGCTGCCCGCGGCGGTGGCGGCGGTGGCGGCGGTGGAGGTGGCGGCGGCGCAGGTGGGGGCGGCGCAGGTGGGAGCGGTGGCGGCGGCCCTGGCGGTGCCGGTGGTCCTGGCGGGAACAACGGCCCGGCCGGCGGCCAGGGACAGGCAGGTCAGGGACAGGCAGCTCAGGGACAGGGCCCAGCGGGTGCCGCGACGCAGGGTGCGCCGGGCGGCCGGGCGCCGGGCTATTCCGGCGACCCGACCCAGTCGGGCCCCGACCTGTCGCCGGCGGAGGAAGCGCAGGCCATCGCCAACGGCTGGAACTGACGCCGCCGGGAGGCGCCGCCGCCTAACCCGCGTCGCCGGAGGACGGCGGCTCGGCGCCGGCCAGCGCCCGGCGCACCAGGTCGCCCAGGATGACCGGCAGGGGGGCCTCCGCCGCGGCCAGGCGGGCGGCGGCCGCTTCCACCAGGGCCGGGTCCGCCGCCAGCAGGGCGCGGCGCGCATGATCGGCGGCCAGCGCGGGCAGGACCCGCTGCAGGCGCCCGCCAGCACGATGCGGTGGGGCGTCACGATGCGGCGGCACGGCGCGCTGCCGCCGCGCGATCGCCCGCGCCAGATCGTCGATACCGCTGCCGTCGGTCGCCACCGTGCGCACCACCGGCAGGCCGGTGCGGGCGGCGAGCACCCGCGCCGTCTCCGCCGCGCCGGGACGGTCCGCCTTGTTCACCACGACGATGTCGGCGATCTCCAGCACCCCCGCTTTCAGCGCCTGGACATCGTCGCCCAGTCCCGGCGGCGCCACCAGCAGGCAGCAATCGGCCAGGTCGGCGACGGCGATCTCCGACTGGCCGGTGCCGACCGTCTCCACGATCACTACCTCGCGACCGGCGGCATCCATCACGTCGACCACCTGGGCGGTGGCCAGTGCCAGCCCGCCCAGCTGCCCGCGGCTGGCCAGGCTGCGCACGAACACGCCTTCGTCGCCGGCATGGGCGGACATCCGGATGCGGTCGCCCAGAACGGCGCCGCCGGAGGCCGCGCTGGAGGGGTCGACCGCGACGATGCCGACCGTGCGGCCGGACCGGCGGACATGGCCGGCAAGGGCGGAGACCAGGGTCGACTTGCCGGCGCCGGGCGGTCCGGTGACGCCGATCACCTCCGCCCGGCCGGCGGCACGGATCGCGGCTGCGGTGAC